>CAJYQL010000032.1 GCA_913776965.1 uncultured Xylophilus sp. | reverse complement strand
CCCGCCGGCTGCGCCGGCCTGCTGCTGCTCGTGCGCCACCGCACGCCCGCCGCCTCGATCTCGCCCAGCGCGCCCCGCTTGCGCGCCGACTGCAGGTCCGCCACGGTTTCCTTGGCAGCGAGCTGCTGGATCTTGTCCAGCCCGTCGATGGCCGCCGTCATCGCGCCGATGGCATCGGCCGCGCCGTCGGCGCCCTTCTTGTTCTTGTCGAGCACGTTGGTGAAGTCGAGCGACTTCTTGGCGGCGTCGCCGCTCGACTGGGCCGCGCTCACGTTCTTCGCAAGGGTCTCGCGGAAGCGTTCGCCCAGCAGCTTCTCGTTCCAGATCTTCGCCACGTCGGCGCTGACATCGACCGCCACTGCCTTGATGCCGGCGGCGCCCGCCTTCATCGCCGACCAGGCGCCGCTGAAGTCTCCGGAAGCCGCCTTCGCCGCCGCCTCGCCGATGCTGGTGAACGCGGTCACCGAGTTGGCGACGAGCCCGGCCACCACCGTGCCCACGATGCGCAGCATGCCGATCAGCCCCTGGCCGACGTCGATCAGGTAGGTGAAGCCGGTGATCGCGTTGCGGGTCCAGGTGGCGATGGTGCCGTCTTTCGACAGGCGCCGGATCTCTTCGCGCAGGCCGCCGGTGCCGTTGGTCACATCCATGAACGAGGTCAGGGCCTGGTCCAGCGCGGGGATCATCCCCATCGCCAGCTCCTTTTTCCAGGCGTCGCCGCTCGCGTTCAGCCGGGTGAGGTTGTCGTCAAAGTTGGCAGCGGCCGCCGCCTGCTCGCCCGTCACCTTCGCCTGCAGATCGCCGACGGTGGCCAAGTCATTCAGGAAGGGCACCATCTTCGCGCCCTCTTTCCCGTAGAGGGCCATGGCGACGGCCGACTTGCCGGCGCCGTCGGCGAAGCCGCTCATCTGCTTGGCGACGAGCATCATCTGCTCTTCGGGCTTCAACTGCTTGAAGCTGTCGAAGTTGATGCCGAGGGTTTCCAGGGCCTTGCCGGTGCCCTTGGATTCCTCGGTAGCGCCGGCCATGTTCTTGGCCAGCTTGTTCATCGCGCCGCCGATCTGCTCGGCGCTCATGTTGTTGAACTTGCCGACGGCCGCCAGACCGGTCAGGGCCTCGACCGTCGCGCCGGTTTCCTGCCGCAGATCGTCGAGCGCGGCGCCGGTCTCGATCGCGCCACCGATCAGCCCCTTGAATGCGCTGAGCGTGAAGCCGGCGGCCAGGCCACCCGCAATGGCGCCGGCCACGCCGAGCACCCTGCCCTTCATGCCTTCGAAGCTGTCCTGCACGCCCCGGGCCAGAGCAGTCGCACGCTGCTGCGCCTCGTCGGCGCCACCCTTGAACTGGGTGGAGTCGAGTGCGAGCTTGACGACGAGGGAACCGAGGGAGTCGGCCATGGCGGTATCAGGAGGTGGGCGACGTTGTCTCTGCATCGGCGGCCAGCACGGCCCGCTCTATCAGCTGCAGGTCGGCCCATCGGGCCGGCCAGTCGGCGCGCGGCAGGCGCGCCAGGCGGAAGTGGGACTCGATGCCCGGGTAGTGGAGCGAGATGCGCCGCAGTTCGATGTGATTGGCGGTCTGGATCGGCAGGTAGGTCCACTGGGTCTGCACCGTCAGGTACAGCAGCCACGTGTCCCAGTTGTCTGCCCAGACGCCGTACACCTCCGTCGCATCCTTCGCGGCCTGCAGCCGCTGCTCCGCCGCCTCGATCACCTCGTCCGGCGCACCCATGGCGCGGAGCCCTGCGATCACGTTGGTATCGACACCGAACACCGGTGCGGGTGCCTCGCGAACGCCGGCCCAGTGCCGGGCCGCCCCGATCAGTTTTTTTCTTTCGCCCCGGTGTTGGCCTTCCAGAAGGCGATGGCCGCCTCGCGCACGGCGCCGGTCATGCTCAGCAGGGCCTCGAGGTTCTCGGGCGTGAAGGGAACCTCGTTGCGCTGGTCGTCCTTCATCTTCCAGCCGACCAGGCGGTCGCGCACCAGGTCGACGTGCTTCATCTCCAGCAGGCGCTCGCGATCCGATTCCTCGGCACGCTTGAATTCGCCGATGAATGATTCCTGCTTCCAGGCGCCGCCCTTCTGCTTGACGTTGACGGTGACGGTTTCCTCGAAGGTTTCGGTGGGTGCGAGGTTGAAGGCCATGGTGGATCCGGTGGTGGGTGAAAGGTGGTGGGACCAGTGGCGCAGGCAGGTAGCGCCCGCCTGCGGCCGGGCTGATTACTTAAGCGTGATGACCAGTTCGTCGTTGCCGGCGACCGGCTGCATGCTGAAACCGGCGGCCAGCATCGCGACGCCGTTGTCGTCCGACAGGCTCGGTTCGCCGGTGAACTGCACGGCCGGCGCGTCGATCTGGACGATGTTTCCGGCGCCGACGCCGTGGACGAGTTGCAGGGCGCCCTTGGCACCGGTGCGCACCGTCTCGGCCCAGTTCTTGACCGCGACGCTGGTGAGCTCCATCGTCACGTTGCCGGCGGGCTTGCGGTCCGCGCTGTAGGCGCCGCCGCAGTTGACGAGGTCGCGCCACACGAGGGAGTTGGCGATGTCGAAGGTGAACTGCGAGACGCAGGCGTTGACGCCGTGGATCGACAGGGTCGGCGTGGTCAGCCGGCCGACGGTCTGAGGCTGGATGAATTTGCTGTAGTCGGTGCCGGACGGCAGGGGCGCGTCGGTCGGAATGCTGTACTCGCCGACGAAGCGGAACTTCATCACCGGGATGCTCTTGGGGTTCATCTCGAACGAGACGGTGCCCTTGCTGTTGAGCATCTTGAAGAGCACGCCATCGATGTAGCCGTACAGGCACAGCAGCGGCTCGCCCGAGCTGACCGGCGCGTAGGCGACGCTGGTCGTGGCGACGATGGTCTGCGAGAACCCGCAGGCCTTCAGCAGCGGGCCCCAGGCGGGCGCGGTGCCGGGCGTACCCGAGCTGGCAAGCTCGACTTCGAACTCGAATTCGCGGTGAACACCCACCGCCAGGGAGCCGAAGTTGCCCTTGTAGCCCTGGGTCAGGTTGCGCTCGACGAATTCGGCACTGATCGGCTTGGGCATCAGCGCGCGGCACTGGATCGCGTTGGCTGCGCCGGTCGGAAGCGGGTCGGTATCGACCGCCGTCTGCACTGCGGCGAGCAGCACCATGTTCTTCATGCTCTTGGCCATGATGGTCGTGTCCTCGGATGGGTCAGGTGGGTGGGCGGCGCCGGGCGGTCAGGCGGCAGCGGCCGGGGTGTCGGGGCGGCGCACGCCGTCGGCGCCGATGACGTAGTCGCCGCCCAGGCCGTGAAACTCGTCCTGCGGGAGAACGGTGGCCTGCGGTGCTTCGGGGCGTGCGACCGTGGACGGCGCGGTGGTGCCGGGGCGCTGCGGCTCGACGGCCGGTGCCGCCTCTGCGACTACCGGGTCAGCGTCGGGATGCAGAAGCACGACGGGCAGCGCCGTCTCGGCACCGGTGGCGGGCATGCTGGCCCGAAGCTGCTCGCTTGGGCCGGGCGCATGGGCCAGCGTTTCAACAACGCCCAGGACCGGAGACGCCGGATCGGCCACGACCGGCTCGGCGTCGACGGTGCCCGCGGGCGCTTCGCCCGCCGGCTCGGCAGTCGTGGCCCGCGTAGAGGTAGACGATGCGGCGAAGCCACCACCGCCGGAGGCGAGCGAGGCGGCGGCCATGAGGACGCGGACGGCGTAGAGACGGTTTTTCACGATGGGGTCCTTCAGAAGATGGAGGCGGCGGGCGTGCGGTGGCGCACGAGCAGCAGCAGGCCGGCGCAGCCGGCGGGTAGGTCTGCGGAATCGATGTCCCAGGCGATCTGCTGGATCTCGCTGTCGCGGGCCAGGCCGCCGAGTTGCGGGTCAGCGGCGAGCCGGTCGTGCACAGCCAGAAGCAGGGGATCTACGAGGGCCTCGCCAGCGGCGGAGCCAGGCGCGGCGGCGTAGCACTCGACCAGGACTTGTGTCGCCCATTCCACGGGTGCAAACGCCATCCGACCGCTCTCTGCGGTGCTGCCGCGCAGACGTACGACGACTGCCGACGGCACGCCCTGCGGGATTGGCCGGCCGCGTGCACGATCCACGTGGGCCGCGACTGGCACAGCGCCGCCGAGCATGGCGACGATGCCGGCCGCCAGCCGCTGGAAGCCGGTGGCGCTCACGGTGCGAGCTCCAACAGCAGCACGATCAGGCCGCCGTCAGGACGGGCCTCCCGGACGATGTAGCGGCCGCGGTCTTCCAGTGCGGCGGTAGCGTCGATCACAACGACAAGACCGTAGGGCTGCACCGGCACTACGGCGCGCTGCACAGTGAGCGCCGGCGCGGTCGAAGCCATTCCGTAATCGCCAACGTTGGCCTGGGCATATTCACGGTCGAAGATGCCGCCGACCGACGGCGCACCAGCGATGGAGGCGGTGCAGTTGGCGAGGACGCCGATGACGCCCGCATCCACGGACGCCTCGACGGCGGCGACGGGCGCGAGCACCAGCGACATGGCGTCAGCGCACCGTGGCCGACATTGCGGCGTTGACGCGATAAGGCACCGGCAGAGGAGCCGACTGCAGGAGCAGCAGGCGTACGGCAGGGTCCTTCTCCACCCACGACTTGGAGTAGTAAGGCACGGCCTGGAAGCCAGCTTCCTCGTCGCGGATCGCGCCGTACGCGCGGGTGCCCTCCAGGTCCGGGCCGGTGACGATCACCGTGTAGTCCGGCAGGAACGGCACAGTGTTGCCGGTTTCCGGGTCTTCGTACCAGCCGGCGTAGACCCAGATGTCCAGGTCGCCAATGTTGCCCATGTACCGGCCGCCCTCGCCCGTTACCGTAGGGTTCAACTGGTCGTTGCCGCGGAAGCGGTCCAGCAGCTTGATCACGTCGGCGTTCGCGCTGAACAGCCGCCATGCCTTCACGTCCATGACGATGGTGTTGGCAGTGGAGCCGGAATGCTGGGTTACCAGCATCGACCAGGCCTGCACGTCCTCGAGCGGCTTCACGTTGGCCTCACCCCAGCGGGCTGCGTTCGCCAGCTGTACCGACAGATCGGCGTGCCGGCCGAAGTCCACTACGGTCGTCGGGTACTGGTCGCCGCTCACGGTTATGCGGCCGGTTCGCAGTGCCTCGATCGCCATCACCTCCTGCCGCCGGGCCAGCATTCCCAGCTGGTCCTCGAGTTCGGTCGCCAGCAGCACCTGGATGCGCTGTGCCGGATTCAGCTCGCCGCCGATGCGCTCGCCGATGGCGCGGCGGAAGGGCCGGCTCGAATCGAAGACGCGCTTGTCCTTCACGTAGGCTGGCTTGAAGGACTTCGTGTTGTAGCCGAGCGACTCGACCATCTTGCCGGCCACGATTGGCGCGACGAAAGGCGAAAGGCGGCGCTTGCCGTTCTGCAGGTCGAAGTGGATCTCCTCGCTCGTCTCGGTCTGCACGGCCGGGAAGAACGAATTGAGGAAGAAGGGCGCGGGCGGGGCCAGCTCGGCGACCACGCGAGCCAGCACGCCGGGGGAGAAGATGTCCATGGGAAAGCTCCTGGGAATGGGGTGTGGAAAGGCAGCGCCGTGTCAGGCCGGAACGGACGGCAGCAACTGGATGCCCTTGACGCGCAGGCCCTCGCGCACGCTCGCCACCGTGTGGCCGGCGCCGAAGGTGATGGCGTTGGCGTTGAAGTCGCCGCGGGAATAAGCCATCGCCTGGCGATCGCCTGCCGTCGCATCGACCGGCTCGCCGAGGACCAGGTCGGGTACCTCGCTGCCGTCGTTGGCCGCGGAGGCGCTGACCTTGTATTTGCCGCCGACGGTCAGCTTGCCGAGCAGCGCGCCTTCGGGGTAGACGGCGCCGGCCAACAGCGTGACGACGCGGCCGACCAGCAGATGGGCGTTGCCGGCGACGAGCTGCACGCCTGCGGAATTGCCTTCGTCGGTGACGCCGGCGCGATAAGTGGTCGACATGTCGATCTCCTAGGGTGGTCTGGTGGGAGCGCGAGCGCGCTCAGCGGCCGCCGCGGAACAGGGTGAGGATTCCGGCCGCGGCTGCGGCCTCCTGCGCCTGCGGCGTGTCGGCGCCGGCGTCGACACCGGACACTGCGGGGTTCGGCACCGCGCCCATTGCGGCTGCAAATGCGTTGGCTGCGGGAGTGGAGGCAGCAGCCGGCGTTGCGGGCGACGCCGCCAAGATCGCGCCGGCCTGCTCTACCGACAGGCCGGTGCTGACGCACTGGATGGCAAGCGCGGTGCGTCCGGTGGCCGCCTCGTGCGCGAAGATGCCCGACGCGCGCTCGCGTTCGGCCTGCACGCCGGCGGCATGGCCTTCGGTACGGGCACGCTCGACGTGCTCCTGGGTGAGGGCCGGCGCGGTGGCCGGTGCGTTTGAGGCGGCCGGTTGACCGCCTGGGGTTATGCCAGACATGGATGCTCCTTCGTTGGCGGTGAATCGGGCGGTCGGCCCGGCGGGGAACGACCGCGCACGGAGCGCGGCCAGTTCGGTGATCAGCTGGTCGGTGGTGGCGATGCGATCGGCCAGACGCGCGCCGACGCCGGCGACGCCCTGGAAACACCGGGCTTGGGTGCGGCGGATCGCATCGGCGGTGATGCCGCGGTTGCGCTCTACGGCGGAGACGAACATGCCCATGAGCGAGTCGATCTCGGCCTGGAAGTCGGCGCGCACAGCCGAGGGCAGCGGCTCGAAGGGATTGCCGTCGACCTTGTGGTCGCCGGCGTAGATGTGTGTGATCGCAATGCCGTCGTTTGCCAGAGCACGCGACAGGTCCACGTGCCGCATCACGACGCCGATGGAGCCGGCGTAGCCGGTGGCGGTGGCGACCACCTCGTCGGCGGCACTGGCGCCCAGGTAGGCAGCCGAAGCGGCCATGCCGTCGCAGATGGCGACCAGCGGCTTCTTGCCGCGCAGACCGAAGACCCGGTCTGCGTACTCGAAGGCGCCCTGCGCTTCACCGCCTGGGCTGTCGTAGACCTGCAGCACGGCGTGGACCTCGGAATCGTCCATCGCGTCTTCGAGGTCAGCGGCCAGGTCGTTGTAGCCGAGCAGGAAGCTGCTGTCGGCCATCAGGAACTGCGATCGGTGGACAAGCGCCCCCGAAATGTTGAGCACGGCGACGCCGTCGACGATCCGGTAGCCGCGCTCGGCCTGCTCGCCACGGCGGGTCGAGAACATTCCAGGTCGGACGGGCTGGTCGCCCTGCCCCGCCGCGGTCGCGGCGAGCGCAGCGACGGCCTGTTCGATCGAGGCTCCGAGCAGCCGCGAGCCGAGGCCCGCGACGATCGCGTCGAGCTTCTGCGGATGGATGAGCAGCGGCGTGTTGAAGACGCGGGCGGCCAAGTGGGGATAGCGGGTCGTGCTCATGCGGTCTGGCCTTCGTCCTCGTCTTCATCGTCGGTCTCGTCGTCCGCGCGCGCCGGCCGCTCGGGCACGATCTGTATGGGCGACAGCGGGGGCAGCCCACGCTCGGCGCGCATGCGCGCCTCCAGCTGCTGCTGGTCGAGCACCTCTTCGTAGTCGAGGCCCTGCTCGGCGCACTCCATCTCCAGGGTGGAGATGCCCTTTTCCATGCGCAGCGCCGACGCCTGGGCCTCCTTGACGGGATCTACCCAGCCCCGGCCGCCGAAAATGAAGCGAGCCCGGCAGTAGGCATAGCGGTTGGCGTAGAAACCGGGCGCATCGATGGCGCCGGAGTTCACGGCCTCCTCGAGCCACAGCTCGTAGATGGAGCGCAGCCAGTAGTCGGAGAGCCAGCGGCGACGGCCGTGGAAGTAGCGCCAGGCTTCGAGCAGCGCGGCGCGGGCGCTGCTGTAGTTGGTCCTGCTGAAATCCTTCATCAGCAGCTCGTAAGGCATGTTCATGCCCGCCGCGATGCGCCGCTCCACGTTGACCATGAAGGCGTCGAATGCCTGATTCGGCCGCCCCGGCGTGAAGCTGCTCATCTTGGCGCCCGCCGGCAGCGGAATGACGGCGGCGCCCTTCAGCTGCCGGATGTTGCGGGCCTGGCCGACCGACTGTGCCCACGAGGCACGGGGGTCCTGCCCGAACAATGTGGCCGCAGATTCCTGGTCCAGGTCGGACTCCAGGAAGGCGGCGACAAGCGAGTTTGCGAGGCTGGCCTGCAGTTCGTTCTCGGCGTACTTGCCCGCCATGCGGAACTCGCGCATCACGGCGGACACGATCGGTTTTCCGCGCGATTGTCCGGAGCGTTCTTTGTCGTGCAGGTGCAGCACGCGCGCGCGGCCCCAAGTGGTGAAGGCGGGGATGCGCTCCCACTCCAGCGCCATTCCAGCGCCCGCGCCGAACAGGCCGATGCGGTCGCCGGGATGACGCTTGAGCACGTGGTACGCCACCGGCGCACCGTAGGCGTCCATTTCCACACCACCGCGGATGTCTTCGCGGTGCTCCAGCGGCAGTGGCGTGCACAGGCGATCGGATTCGACCACCATCAGCCGAGTGTTCCAGCGAAGTCCGGGCCGCGGTAGCCAGAGCGGCAGCGCGACCGCGTCGCCGTTCGTCATCGCCCCACCGAGCGCCTGGAGCGTCAGGCCCAGCAGCGTGAGCGACCGGCCTGCGTCGCATTCGGTCGTCTCCGCCCAGGAACGGAAATGTGCCTCGACGTTGTTGCCCCACTCCCGGGCGTATTCGCGAGTCCAGCCCAGCATGCGGTAGTCCGGCGTGGCGGCGAGACGCAGCACCGCGCCGACGATGTTGTCGCGCAGCGTCTGCTGGCCGCCAGCCATCAGCCCGTTGTTGCGGGCCAGGTCTCGCGACCGCGCAGTCAGGGTGCCGAGATCGGGCAGCAGGTCCGCATCGGCACTGGCTGCGAGCGGGTTCCAGTCCAGCATCGCAAGGTCATTTCCCGCAGCGCCGCTGTGAGAAGCCATCGACGCGCCCGACGCGCCGGTGCCGGTACCCGCGGAGGGATACGCGACGGGCTGGCGACGGGCGAGGCGTTGGGTGCGGCGGCTCATGTCTTGCCAGTCACACCAGATAGATCGGCGCACGCGCCGTGGCCGAAGTACCGGCCCGGCGGTCGATCTCCAGCGTCACCGCTTGGATCTCCTTGCGGATCTCGCTGGTCTGCTGCTGGAACGATGCCGTGCGACCGTTGAAACCGACACTGGTCGGCGTGGTCAGCCGAGCCTGCAGCGATGCGCTTAACTGGTCGCGCGTGGCGACGAGCTGCTCATCCGTGAAGTGGCTGTAGATCGACATGACCGGCAGAATGCCGGCGCGAGATGCGAACAGTCCATGCGAACACTTCTCTATTTCTGTTCGCCCTTAAACTCAGTTCTTGAGTGACCCCGCTAATCGCTCTTCTACCCACCCTTTCAACATACTTTATGAAAAAAGCTTTATTGGTCTCGGCTTGTTTATCGATGGTTGCGAATATCGCTTTTGCACAAAAGTGCCAATCGACTGTGGACCCCAGTTGGAATACCAACCCAAACAAAAAGGGAACGGCCTGTCACGCCCAGGTTGCCAAAGTGCGACAGCTTGAATTTCATCCAAATTTTGAATGCGATAAATCAATCCGCGAACGCTGGGAACGCGAGATGGCGGTCGCTATGAAAATGAAGTGCGCCACCTGACCAATCAGATCGAATCTAGTGCCGATCACGTTCTTCGCTGCGCATCTTTGACGATTTGCTGAACGTAGCGAACAGTCACACCGAGATCTAAAGCAAGAGCTCGCGTATTAGTGCCGTCGAACCTACGGGCGACCTCTTCTCTTACGCGCTGCCGGTCGGCACCGACACGCCTGGGCACATAAAGGTAGGAGCCGCCGAGACGCAACATCAATCGGTCCACGAGCGCGCGGCTCAGATCATCTCCGCTCGCCAAACCGAACGCCCGAGCAACGGCGGCCGCCTCTTCAAGCAGTATGCGAAGCGGGTCATGAGGGTCAGGTTTACGGGTCTGCGACATGAGTTAGATGGCGATTGGCGAGAAGAGAGCATCGTCCGCAGCGGATGTTGCGCGATGAGCGGAGGCCTTATGCAAATCGACCGCTTCAACTGAAGCGTGGTGTTGCGGATCGACTGGCAGCGCCAGGACAGAGAACAGATCGACCGGTGGCTGCACGCTGGCCTCCAGCTGCTGCCAACGCTGGTCGGTGAATTTGTGCAGGCCCTGCCCCATCGCGGCGTGCAGGGCGTAGTTGCGGTTGTCGAGCTGCTCGTTGCGCGGGCGGCGCTTGATCCAGCGGTAGGCGTCGCGGCCCGCCACCTTGGCGATCACGCGCTGCTCAGCGGTGAGCTGCTCGTAGAACTCGCGCGGCAGTTCGTCGCTGAAGTGGACGTAGCCGGGTCCGGCCTGCTCGATCGACAGCTGGCCGAGCAGCAGGTCTTTCGCAGCGTCTGTCCCGACCCGCCAGAGCTTGATGCCGCGCAGCAGCTTCCGGCCCCGCCAGTTGATCTCCTGCAGGCTGCTCGGCCCGACGATCGGCACGTTGTCGTTGCCGTCGCCCTTGATGGCACGTAGGTTCGGCAGGATGTGCTGGGCCTTCGCAACCCAGTTGTAGACGGCCTGCGTCTGGTCCGACGAGTCGACGCTGGTGGCGCTGATGCCGAGCGTCAGCCCGCCGGGCCAAGCCTGCGGATACCGGCGCTGCAGCCAGAGGGTGACGGCGTCCCATTCGTCGTCGACGGCAGGGTTGCCCTCGATCACATGGGCTTCAACGACCCAGGACTCCATGCCGCGGCCCCAACCGTAGACGGTGATCTCCCAGCGGTTGCGCTGCACGTCGACGCCGGCGGTCAGGTAGAGGCAGCCACGCTGGATGGTGCAGAGCTTGTAGGGCTCGGCCCGCGCCTGCAGCGCATGCTCGTCGGTGCGCTCGCCGGCGAGCTCCCACGTCTCGCCGAGCGTCTCGTTCACGAACAACTGCATCGGGCCGACGTCGCCCTTCTCGAGGGCGATCAGGGCATTCTCGAACTCGGTGACGATGTCGGCCCAGCTGCGCTGCGGGCTGTAGGCCGTCCAGATGTGCACGCCCAGGCTTCGGGGCGGATTGCAGGGCATGCCGGCGCTGTCGCGCCAGACACGGTCGGCGCCGTACCGCTTGCCGGTGCGCTCGCAGATCCACGTCCCGCCCACCGGCACCCCGCCGGGCAGGTAGTCGGCCTGGGTGGTGCTCTTGCGGCAGTGCGGACACACGTGGTGCACCGTGTCGGGCTGGCCGCGCGTCCACTTGAAGCCGTGCGCGAGCCTCTTGCCGCCCCACATCAGCGGATGATCGGCGCCGCAGTGCGGACATTCGACGTGGAACCGGACCAGCCCCTCGGCCTCGGTGACGGCATCCTCAATGTGGCACAGCCCCTTCAGCAGCGGCGTCGAGCCGCAGACGAGCTTCGGGTACGGCGCGCCTTCGAGCCGCCCCTTCGCCAGACCGCGCGGCGGGCCCGCCTTCTCGACGCTGCGGTCGAACTTGCTGATCTCGTCAAGGATCGACACCGCGACGGTGATGCGCCGGAAGGCGCGGGCAGCCTTGCCGCCCAGCAGGTGCAGGGCGCTATCGCGGAACGGCTTGTACTTGATCGTCTCGTCGTGCGCGCCCCTACCGCGGCGGCGCGCCTTGTTGACCGCCGGCACGCCGGTCAGCGGGTCCAGCAGCGGATCGATCTCGCTCTTGACGTAGCTGTCGCGGTCGTCGTCGGTCGGCTGCCAGATCGCCTGCTTGCGCCGGCGGTGGGCGATGTTGTAGGTGATGTACGCCGTCACCATCTTCGTGTAGCCGACGCGCTTGGCCTTAATGACATCGAGCTCTTCGATCCGGTCGTCGCTCATGAAGTCGAGCACTCCGACCTGGAAGGCCCAGGCTTCCCATGCGCCTTTCTGATGGCTGCTTTCGCCGGCGAGCTTGAAGTTCTCGCGCGCCCAGTCGCCCAGGCGCTGCGGCGGCTCGGCGCGCAGGCTCTCCAACCCGAGGCGCACCGCGGCCTTGATGGCGGCGGCTGTCTCGGCGTGCAGGACGGGCGGCATGCGGCTCACGCGGGGAAGCCCTCCGCGAGGTAGTCGTCCTCGGCCGACGGCTCGGCGTCGTCGGCGGCGCGCGCGAGCATCTCGTCGACGGCGTCGGAGACCAGTTTCTCGGTTGAGCGAATCCACTCGTTCCGGGCAGAGGCAATCACCTGCAGCACTGTCGTCTTCGCTTCGTCGGGCAGTTCCGGGCAGGCCTTGCGCAGCGCGCCCTCCAGCTGGTCGAAGCGATCGACGACTGCGCTGGCGGCCTGGCCGAGCACATCGGCCAGCAGGCCGACCGGCGCGAACTCCCTACGGGCGACGGCGTTCTTGATGGCCTGGCCCTCGCGCTGCTCACGGGCGAGCGCGGCGCGCTCCTGGACCAGATCGAGCCCGCCGGTTTCGCCGAGGCGGCCGGCGGCTTGGTCGCGTAGCCGTTCGCAGTAAGCGCACAGCCACTCGATCGCCGTCTCGCCGCGGGTGAGCACGCCGTCGGCCACCAACTGGCTGACGCGCGCCTCGCTCACGCCGATCAGCTGCGCGAACTCCGACTGCGAAATCGACTGCTCCAGCAGAGGGATGACCTTCACTTAACCCCCTTAGGGACCATGCGAAACAGTCCGAGAGGGCGGTTCGAATTACCCGCACTGGACCCCCCTGGGAGGGACCCGCGACCCGTGGCGCCCCTGCAACGGTCTGGGGTCATGCCGACGCCCTCCCCGACTGGCGGGCCGCCGCGAGGATGCCCGCCACCTGGTGCCGGATGTGCGCAGGCGGAGGCCCGACGCGCCGCTGATCCTGAATGCGCATCGCAGGCGCAGGCACGGCCTCACCCCAGCCGGCCTGCAGCTCTCGCTGCATCGTCCATTCCCACCGGCGCCGGTAGTCCGCAAACCGTCCGGTGCGCACCTCATGCGACATCACGCACGCGGCCCGGTACACCGCCGGATGCGTCCATTCGCCCACCCTGCCCTGCTCTCGGTCGGCCAGTCCGGTAGCCGCCTCCAGCCAGGCGATCTCGGGATCGAGGCACGGCCGGCAGAACTGGCGGAACTCGCCCAGCGTCGGCGCGAACTTGCGATCGGCGCACGCCCGCAGGCCGCGTCGCAGCTCGTGGTCATGCAGGTCCGCGAGCCGCTCGGCCCACTCCGCCTGTAGCGTCAGGGGATCGACCCCGGCGTACAGCACAGCCATCTTGCCGCCCAGCTGGGCCGACAGCCTGCCGAACACCGACGCGATCACCTCCTGCGGCGCAGGCATCAACGATGGATCGGACAGACGGCTCAGCACGCCATCCTGTCCAGCCCGCACGGGCAGGCGGTCAGGCGACGACGCGGGCATCGGCATCGACGAAAGGACGTCGGTCAGCTGCTGCATGGCTGGCTCCCAGGGTTGGATTGCTGATGGCTGCCAGGAAGCTGGCAGCAGGGGCGGCGCGACCGTGCACGGCACCCGGCGGCGGCGCGGGCGGCAGAGGGCCGACCCTGGCGGCATCCCGCCGGCGGCCCTCTGCCGTGCTCAGCGCGTAGGTAAAGCCCGCGCCTCGATCCGCGGCGGTGCGCGCGGCATCCTCCAGCTCGGGCACCGTCATCCCTGCAGCGAGCAGCGCGATCAAGCGCGGGTGCGATGGATTGGCATCCGGCAGCCCTGCCGCCCGCATCGCCCGGCACGCCTCGCCTGCGGGTGTGCTCGTGCGCTCGGGTGCGGGCGGGGGCACGGGTGCGGGCGGATGCGCCTGCGGGTGCGGGTGCGCGTCCTTCTCGGTGTCTGGCGTCTGGAGTCTGGTGTCTGTCTGGGGACGCGAGGGGGACGGTAGCGGCGACGTTCCCGGCGACGCTTCGGGGGACGGTGTCACCGTCGCCGATGGCGACACCGGCGACGCCTCGGGCGACGCTGCAGGCGACACCGGCGACGCTGCGCCGCCCGTGGTGACGCGCACCAGAGCATCCTGCAACTGGTCCATGCTGGCATTGCGCGGCAGCACCACGCCGCGCGCATCGAGCGCCGCGAACATCTCCCGGCGCCGAGCCTTGTGCCGCGCCGACCGGGTCAGCTCGCCGCCAGCCGGCCCCGGCGCGCCGCCCGACGAATCCGCATCATCGGCTGCGAGAGGCGAGCCGCTCGCGGCATCGGCTCGGCCGATCTCCGCGTCGCAGCGCTTCTGGTGCCAGCCATCATCCCGCAGGTCGAAGAACTCGCGCAGCACCGTCTCCACCGCCCGCCGCTGCGGCTTGCTCACCGCACGTGCCAGCCGGCATGCCTGCCGCAGGTCCGCCGGGATCGGCACCTCGCGCTTGTAATACTGGTCGAGCAGCCGGCGATAGGCGCAGTCCTCGTCCCAGCTCAGATGCTGGGTGTCGGCCGCGTAGTCGCCCATGTGGTGCTTGTAGAAGTTCACCGCGTCACACCCCCGCCGCTTCCCGGATGCGAAAGCGCATGCGCCGCGCCAGGTATTCCTCGGCGCCGGCCTGTTGCAGAACCCGCGCGGTGCTGATGCGCGGCTGATAGTTGGCCCGGCGGACGAACATCAGCACAGGCCGCACGTCCACGCCGCCCGGGCCGGATGCCGCCCAGATGCCGGGCGCGAGGTGGTCGCTGCGGGTACCGCCGCGCAGCCGGCCGAAGCTCACGAAATACCGCCGCCCTGCCTGCCGCTTCGTGCCGCGCTGCACGCGGGCGCGGCCCTTGTCGTTCATGTTGGACTTGTAGCCCTGCTCCCCGAACGCCTCGAAGTAGGCGAGCAGCTGCACGAGGAACGACCCGCGCAGGTTGCCCCGGCCGTCGTCGCTGCCCGGATAGGGTGTCGCAGGGATCGCCGTCTGATAGCCGCGCGGCAGGAGCCCCGCACGCTGCAGCGCCACCTCGCTGCGCTTGTCGCGCCGCCGGCCGCCCGCTTCCTGCGCGGCCAGGATCTGCTGCGGGTCGATACCCTTGAGCCGCTGGTACGTCGGCAGGATCTCGACGACCAGCTTGTCGGGCGTCGCCATGTCCACGTATGAGCTCTTCTGGATGTAAGGCGTCGCACGATCGAACACGCTGCCCAGCTCGGTCTGCATCGCGCGCCGCACATGAAAGCCCGTGTCGTTCAGCGCCTTGGCGAACGCGCCGCGCGCCTCCGCACCGCTCAGGCGCCGCAACGCCGTCTGCACCTTCTCCAGCCCCTGAAACGTCGGCGTGATCTGCATCACCCCTCCGCCGGCGGCTCGGGCCGCATGCGGCCGCGCAGGGCCGACAGCATGTCGTTGGCCGCTGCGATCAGGTCGCCGGCGTATTCGGTGCAGCGCCGCATGTCGTTACGCGACGGTGGGATGCCGCGCAGGCTGCGCAGCATCGCCTCGCCAGTCTGCTCCATGAACAGGCCGAACTTGCCCTGCAGCTGCACCGTCGCCTCGACCGGATCGCCGCCGGCCTGGTCGGGCATCGCCTTCGTGCAGGTGTAGCCCAAGCGCGCGGCGAAGGCGTGCAGCATGCGCGCGTCACCCGCCAGGTGCGCCAGGCTGACCGCCTCCGCATACGACAGGTGGTGCGTCGTGTTGTGCGGGTTGACCTTATGCGTCAGCGTGCCCGCCGGAATGCCCAGCCGAGCCGCGATCGCCGACACGCCGCCCGGGTAGCCGTGCGCCGTCTGGTAGGCGGCATCTTCCGGCGTCAGGCTGTCGGGACTGTCGGCCGGGAGCCCCTCGGCGACATGGTCAAGACTGCGCGGGAGCGAGATAGTTGCTCGCATGGATCACACCCCTAGGAGGAAAGACGAAAGCGCCGATGCGGCGACGCTGGAAGACAGCTTGCAGCGCTGGCGATACTGCTGCAGAGCTCACGTATGGGCCACCTGCAGCGCTTCGGAATTGATAGCAACAACTGCCCACCCAACGGGCGCATACAGAGGAAAGAATCCGGAAATGGACAGACCGAACACCACAGCCACCGCCGAGGAACGCCTCGACGCGATGGAATTTTTCGTGGGACAGCTGCTGATCGCTCTGGAAGCCGAGAGCGAGTCCCAGCGCGCACGGCTGGCGCGGCTGGAGAGCGTGATCGATGCAATGCTTCCCGGGACGTTGGCCCGGCTCACGGCGCAGGAAGCGGCGGACGGGGAGGACACGCCCTTCACGGTGGAGTCTTTCGGGCGCTGGATGCAGATCTGCATCGGGCGCATGCGGGCACACGGTTCGGCGAGTGCGCGGCAGATGGTGGCGATCGGCGAACTCACGACGCGCATCCTGGACGAGGCAGATGGCCCGACCGCGGCACAGGAGCCTGCAATCGGTCGAGACGCGCTTGCTGCGCTGGCGAAAGCGAAGCGCCCGCCTTCACCAGGCTGAGCAGCGCGAGGCGTTCACGCTCGGCGCGGAATATCGCGGCGCGCACCCTGCGCATCGGCTGGCCGATGGCGGCCGACAGGGCGCGAAGATTGGAGCCGGTGAAGGCGCGGTGGATATCCGCGGTGTCGAGGTCAGGCATGGACCACCTCAGTCACTTCAAATTTGATAGCTAAAAGCGTCCTGGTGACGCCCGCAACCGAGCAGAAGAAGCAATGAAACAACTGCCCAATAACGAATTTCTCGACCGCGACCTGCAGTTGAGGGTTCTGCGCTACTTGGCAGCGGCGCGGCCTGACGGCACCTACGAATTCGATCAAGAGATCGAAGGGGTCGACGACGTAATCGACGACTCGTCCGGGCCGCTGGACCAGAATGCCAGCCTGATTAACACCGTGATCTACCTCGCTGAGCACGGTCTCGTGCGCAGCGGACTCAACCGACAGGACTACATCGGCGGTGGATCCCGCTGGTACGCAGCAGACCGCACCGAGATCACGGCCAAAGGCCTCGACTTCCTGGCGGCCGATGGTGGACTCGGCGCCATCCTCGGCGTGGTCACCGTGCGCCTCGACGCCGAGCAGTGGGCCGAACACCTCGCCAGCCGCGTCGAAAAGATGGAAGGCGTCAGCCACGAGGAACGGTCCTCCATTGCAGCAACGATACGCAAGCTCCCAGCGAAGGCCATCGAAAAAGTGTCCGAAAAGATGCTGGATTGGGCGGTGGATCATGCGACGGACGCACTTCCACTGCTGCGTACGTTGTTAGCCCAGGTCGCTGCGTAAGACGCTTCTCCATGCGCACGTACCCGATCACCGGGCCGTCCTCGTCCTTGCCGTCCGCGACGAGCGCAATCCACAACGACTCTTCGTTGCTGGCGAGGTCGACCATTAAGGCCAGCGCGCCGGAATGCAGCACGACCGCGCGGATATGCATCGGCAAAGGGAAGACGAGCGACTCAGGCATGGGCCGCCTCCGACGCTGCGTAAGAGGCGTGAGTGCCAGCCGGCGCCAATTGGGCAGCAGTGCCTTTCGTTGGCGCCGGGAGCGCAAGAGGCTTGACGTTTGCTTTGTGGAACGCTCGCAAACGCTCGCCCAAGGAATGCCGCGGGTCAGTCGTTTGGCCCGTCGCAAGCTCGCTGATGGTGGCCTGCCCACAGCCGCATTGCAGCGCGACCTGCGATCTGCTGAATCCGGCCTCTCGGAGTTCGGCGATGAGTAATTTCCAGTCCATCCGCAAAGAATATCGGAATGCCGATTTCATAGCAAGTGGTTTGCCGATATCGGAATTCCGTACTGTGCGCGATATGGAAAAGAGCAGAGATAGGACGGACTTTGGAGAGCGTCTCGCGCAGGCGCGCGTTCACGCCGGCCTGACCCAGACCACTCTGGCGAAAAAAGTTGGGATATCCCAAAGTACGATTGCCGGCCTTGAGCGGGAAGGCAAAGGCTCTTCGCGCACGACTCAACTCGCCGCGGCTCTTTGCGTCAATGCACAGTGGCTTGCGACCGGCGCCGGCAACATGCTCGACACTGCGTCGGCCCGTCCTGCTGATGCGATCGTCATGAACCCCTCCAAAGTTCGGCATGTATACGTCGTAGGGAGAGGAAACGGCGGCGCGATGCCTGAGCGCATCTGGACGGACGGCGACTACCCCGTGGGGGCAACCGATGCCTGCGCCGAAATTGCCACGAACGACGCCGAGGCCTTTCTTGTGGAGGTGCAGGGCACTTCCATGGTCAATCGCTACCACCCCGGCGAATTTGCACTCGTCGAGCCTGGTACTGAGCCAGAATTGGAGGACGACGTCCTGGTCCGACTTGCCACCGGCGAGACGATGATCAAGCGCCTGCTATCGCGACGCGCCGGATGGCGCTTCGGCAGCTACAACAATCAGGAAACCCTGCACTTCTCCGTCGATGAAGTGTCATGGGTCTACTACGTCGCCCACCCAGTGCCGCGGCGAAAGATCAAGTCCAGGTGCTGAGTGATGTCGAGCCGTACGACTGAGCCGCGTGTTCGCTTTAACCCCTACAATTAACCCATAGGTTAAGCCTTGCAGGTCAAGCAATTTTTCGATGATCGGTACCAGATCGTGGCCTGCATGGATGGTGATGCATGCCCGGCAGAGGAATTTTTGCTGGCTGGAGAGGCAAATACCAGAGCATCGAGAACCGGCCTTATCGAGATGCTGGCGCACGTTGCCGAACACGGACTTGCGGAAACCCCTGCCAAGTGGACCCACCCCGCCAACAAGGAACAAGGAATCGATGAATTCATCAAAGGCGACCTCCGCCTCATGTTCTTCAAGGGCAACGGCCGCCAGATCGTCGTGTGTACTGTCGGCGGCATGAAGAAGGGGCAGAAGGCTGACAAGCAGCTGGTCAGCCAGTCGGCAAAGTTGAAAGATGCCTACGAGGCAGCAGGTACGAACATCGAGGTGATCACAGATGAAGATGCTTAAATCCATCAAACGATTTATTGAAGAAGCGAAGCTCACCGATGGCTACTGGGTCGAGAAGGCCAAGCTCGACTTTTCGACAGCGCTCGAGCAACGACGCCGCGCCAGCGGCATGAGCTACAAAGACGTGGCAGACAAGATCGGCGTCAGCCAGCCCTACGTCAGCAAGGTCTTCAGAGGCGACAGCAACGTCACGATCGAATCAATGGTCAAGCTTGCCCGTGCAACCGGCAGCCAACTCGATATCCGCCTCATCGACACCAGCGTTGCCGCGAGTGTTCATTTCTGGAAAGACTCCAGCCGACTAAGAGTGGGCCCTCGCAGAACTGTCTCGGGCGCGAGCGAAACCGTGGTATCAGCCGATCTCCCCGCAGCGAACACTCACAACTGGCTGGCCCCGTGCGAACGTCTCGCGGCATGAGCAATCCCAACGACCACCCCATTCATCTGGGGCACCTGTTTTTCACGCGTGTCAGGGTAGAAGCCATCGGAGAACACGAGCCGACGGATGAACCCGTCGATATGAAGCCGCAGAACAGCATCAACGTGCGCCAGGACTTGACGGACAAATGTGTATACCAGGCGGTGATGCACTCTGTATGTAATCTCGAGGGCGACGCTGCCATGCCCTACCTCATCGACGTCGAAGCAGTCGCCATGCTTCACGCCAGTGAGGACCTTTCTCCGGAAGAGGCCAAACGTGGGATCACCATCACGGCCCACAGTGTGCTTTTCGGAGCGATACGCGAGGCCGTCATGTGGCTCACCTCGCGACAGCCCTACGGCCCGGTGATGTTTGGATTGTCGGTACTGACCCCTCGAACCCGGCCGAGCAGTGATGGGGCTGGAGATCCAGCCGCAACCGAGCCCAGCCAGTCAGCTGCGACTGTGCGCTAGAAAAACCGCATCGTCACCCAGCCCGCTTCGCGCGGGCTTTTTTTCGTCCTTCAGAAAGGTAAAGCATCGGTGAGCCGATAAAAATCGTGCCTTATCCATCGGCAAACCGTTGACATCAATATCGGCATGCCGATAATTGGTCCATCGCTGCATCCGCAGCGATGGACACCGGCACCAAAGCCGGCTGGAGATGGCTTTGAACAATTGCTCCCTGCGCAGCTATCGCGCACACCTCATCCCCGCCGGCGTCCTGCCGGAGCACGTTGAAACCCTTGCCGCAGCCGGCGGCCTGAAGCAGCTGCGCCTCAAGGCGTCCCGCTGCGCCGACGCCATGGTCAAGGCCGGCGCCACCAGCGGGCTGCCGGTGCATTCGGTGGAGCGGGTGGAAGGCGGTGCCGCGTGAAGGTCCAGGCAGTGGGCGGGCACGCCTTCACCATCGACGCCGAGTGCGCTGCAGACCACGCCCTGTTGGACGCGCTGCACGCCTTGCGCACACTGGTCGTCGTCGACCATCGCTACGGGGCTGATTTGGGCGGCGGCGTGCGGGAGGTGACTGGTCTCCGCGTTGTCTGCAAGACCGGCGTCAGCCCTCTACGCGCCACCCAGGCGGGTTGCGAAGTAGTCCGCTCCGGCAGCCAATTCCTTCGCCTGATCTCGCGTAACGCGACAGAGCACGGGCATGTCGCTACCCCTGCCGTTGATCCACAACCGCAGGAAAAGCTCGCCTCCGGTTTCGTAGAGCTCAAGCGTGTGCTTCACGCCTTGGGTGTGGTAGTCGACGAGATCGAAGTCATGGTCGAGAAAGTGCAATGCACCCATGGCAAGGGCTCCTGTGTTGGCACTTCGCAGCATAGTCCCTCACTGCAGGCTGAAGAGCACGGCGATGAGGCCGACCTAGCCACACCCGCCGTCGGCAATCTTCAGGGGAGCGCTGCATGAAGCCCGCCTTCGACGTGATCCGCCTGGTCGCGGTCACCATGTTCCTCGGCCTGGCGATGCTGGTCCTGCAGTCGATGCTCGACGGCCAGCCCGACGAGCTGCAGGCCGAGCAGGACGTGCAGGACGAGGTCGCGGCCCAGGCCGCGGAGCGCATCGCCGCCGCGGGCCGGCCGCGCCACCCGTCGGCCGATCTGCCGGCGCGGCGCGCGCACCCATCCACCGTCGTGGCCGCCGCCGGGGAGCGCCGCTGATGGACGCCCGCGCCCTGCTGCAGCGTTTCTGTGCTCTGCCTTCGCGCGATCCGCGCGCGCACCTGCACACCCCGTGGCTGAACGGACCGTACGCCTACGCCAGCAACGGCCACTGGATGGCGCGCATGCCCGCAGCAAATGTCGGCGACTTTCCTGCGTTCGATCCTGACAAGCATCCGCGGATCGCAACGGCGCTGTTCGATGGCGCCGCTGGGCTCGTGCTCGGCGCCCTGCCGGCGCTGCCGCCTATCGAGCGCTGCCCGGAGTGCGATGGAACACTGAAGCGCGCCACGGCCGACTGCGCAAACTGCGAGGGTAGTGGCGTATTCATGCACGACGGCCATACCTACGACTGCAAGTCCTGCAACGGCGCCGGGCTCGTGCCGGCGATGGCCGGAGTGGACGGAGATACGGAGTGCGACATGTGCGCGCGGACCGGATACCAGATGGACGCAGTCACCCTGCCGATCGCGTGCGGTTCGCAGCGCTTCCAACCGGCCTATCTGGCCGCACTGGCCGATCTGCCGGGCATTCGGTTCGCCAATGGGATCGGTAACAACGCTGCTCGATTCGCTTTCGACGGCGGTGAGGGTCTGCTCATGCCTTGCGACGTGGTCGCAGCGCTCGACGGGATCCGCTACTGATGGGCCCGCTCACCACCCTGCTGATCGGCGTAGCCGTCATCGTCGCCCTTACCGGCGGCGCCGCCTTCGCCTGGGTCGCGCTGCTCGAGCACGCCGAGCGTCGCCGCTTCGCCGCCATGGCAGCCGCGGGCTTGCGCCCTGGCAGCCGCAGCCGGGGCGCCAGCAGCTGCCTGCCGGGCGTCGAGCGGCGGCGCGTGCGGGCTGCCCGACCGCTCGCCGCACCGACCGCCCCCGATTGGGACGCTACGACAGCGGCGCCCATCGACTGACCCGCCACCAGGAGCACCGCCATGTCCTGCACCGCCAAGGGCCTGTTTTTCCTGCAGCGCCAACGTCCGAAGGCCGGCCCCGGCCGTACCGGCGCCTTCGGCCTGCTGCTGCACGTCAACACCGACACCAGCACCGGCGCGCGAGAGGCTTACGCCGCGCTGTGGAAAGGCGCCGACGCCGAAGCCTTCTGGCGCGCCAACGAAGACCGCCTCACGCCCGGCCAGCCGCTGGAGCTGGAGCTGCGCGACCTGCGCGCCGGCCACACCGGCGACCGGCCCGGAAACATCGTCACCCACATCGCGGCCGAGATCGTCTCCTGCCGGCTGATGCCGCGCAGCACCGAAGTGCCACGCCCCGGCGCTGCGCCTGAAATCGCCACGAAATCCGCCGCCCGCGCAGACGCGGTGGGCGCACCTAGCTATTGAATCGATAGCACCCCATGAGCCCCGACCACATGACTAAACCCCAGCTTATCGCGCTCACCGGATTCGCCGGCACGGGCAAAGACACCGTCGCCGACCTGCTGGTCGCGCATTGCGGCTTCCGCAAGGTCGCCTTCGCCGATGCGCTGCGCGCCGAGGTGTCGGAAGCCTTCGGCGTGTCGCTCGACATGCTGACCGATCGTGATGGCAAGGAACGACCGTCCCCGCACATGGCGCTGGAGAACGCGCCGGTCGCCTTCCTCGGCTCCCTGCTGCTGGCCGGCGTGCTGCCCGGCCGCGGCACGCCGACCTTCGTCGAGGCGCTGGAGCAGCCGCGCAGCCCGCGCCAGATCCTGCAGTGGTGGGGCACCGAGTACCGCCGCGCCGGCGATTCGTCGTACTGGACGCGCGCCCTGGTGCAGCGCATGGGCTACTACCGCCAGGAGTTCGGCACGCAGCGGTTCGTGATCCCCGACTGCCGCTTCGGGAACGAAGCGGAGACGGTGCGCCGCCGCGCCGGCCGCATCTGGCAGATCAACCGCCCGGGCATCGGCGGCCAGAGCACGACCGAGGGCCAACACGCCAGCGCGACCGACGGCAGCGCCTTCGCGCCCGACTTGGTGATCAACAACTGCCACGACGTGCGGCACCTGGCGCAGATCGCGCTGGCCGAGGTGTGGGGCCAGGATTCGGGCCTGCGCGGCCTGCGCGTCGAGGTGCCGGCATGACGGCGCTCTACCTGCTCGCCAGCACCTTTGCGCTGGTGTTCGCGCTCGGCCTGCAGAGCCAGCTGGTGAACAACGGCCACTACCTGGGCGCCTTCGTCAACAGCGCCTGCATCGGCGCCTGCAATCTGGTGCTGTTCAAGCTCGCCCCCGACGCCAGCGGCGTCGAGATCGCGGCCTATCTGGCCGGCGGTCCCTTCGGGATCGTCGCCAGCATGGCCGTCTACCGCCACGGCCGGGCCCGCCGGTCGCAACCGAGGACCGCCCCATGACCGCCCGCCCCCAGACCTCCCTCGCCGCCGGCGCGCCCTGGCCGAAGACCGACAAGCCCGCCCGGCGCAACGGCCCGCGCGTGGACCTGACCCAGTTGAGCATCGTCAACGAGCCGCCGCCGATGGAGCGCTGTCGCAAGGGCCGCAAGTACGACGCCCTGTTCGACGAGCTGCAGCCCGACCGCCGCATCAAGTGCCCGCCGGACATGACCAACCCGGTGTCGAATGCACTGCGCACCTGGCTGAAGGACAAGAAGATCGCCGGCCGCGTGCTGAGCCGCAAGCACTGCCCGGACGGATTCGGCGGTGTGTGGTGGGTGCAGGACCGGCCGGGCGCGGCGCCGCGCAAGGCAGGCCGGCCATGAACCGCGCCCAACGCCGTGCATCGCACTACAAGCGCGCCCAGCGTCGCGGCCAGTACCAGCCGCCGCAGGAACTGGACCCGCTGCGCCTGCTCGACCGCTGCCGCCCCTACGCCGACGGCGACACGACCGTCGAGCACCTGAAGACCCGCGCCGCCTACGAGCGGCTGCTCGACGGCACCGCCAGCACCGACGACTTCGACCGGGTCGGCATGGCCTTGAACATCGCCAAGGTCCGCGCGATCGCGATCGACGAGACGCTGGCGGACCTGATCGAGCGCGCCCAGGACGCCATGAACGCCTGCGCGGCTCGGTACGACACCCGCGGCCGCTTCGGCTTCGACGGCCCGGGCCTGCAGGTGATGGCGGCCGCGATGGAAGCGCACGAGGCAATCACAGACGCCAGCAGTCCGCAGCAGATGGTGCAGGCGCTGCGCGAGGTGGTGAAGCAGATCGAGGGGGCGGTGCGATGAATGGAGTTAC
>CAJYQL010000031.1 GCA_913776965.1 uncultured Xylophilus sp. | reverse complement strand
TGCCCATCGAAAGGGTGTCCAGCGGCAGCCCGTCGGCCACCAGCCGGTCGAACAGAGCGCGGGCCCGGCGGTGCACCGCCTCCTGGGCGGCGGCGTCGGGCTGCGGCTCGGGAATCGTCATCAGGCCGCGCAGTTGCAGGCGCGGCAGCGCCGCCACTGCGCGCGCCAGCGCCGGCACGTCCTCCGGCGCGGCACCCGACTTGTTGGCGCCGCCGTCGATATCCACCTGCAGGCAGACCTGCAACGGCGGCAGGTGGTCCGGCCGCTGGGCCGACAGCCGCTCGGCGATCTTCAGCCGGTCGACCGACTGCACCCAGTCGAAGTGGGCCGCGGCGAGCTTTGTCTTGTTGGACTGCACCGGGCCGATGCAGTGCCATTCCACGCCGACGAGGCCGAGGGCGCGCAGCGCCTCGACCTTGGCCACGCCTTCCTGCAGGTAGTTCTCGCCGAAGGCCTGCTGGCCGGCGTCGCGCGCGGCCTGCACCGCCTCCGGCCCAAAGGTCTTCGAGACCGCCAGCAGCTGCACGCCGGCCGGGTCGCGGCCGGCCGCCGCACAGGCTGCGGCGATGCGCTGGCGCACGGCCGCAAGGTTGTTACCGATCGTTGTCATAATCGTTCGAGCGTAGCAAACGACCCGTGCCCGAGGACCTCCGTGGACATCACCCAGCTGCTGGCTTTCAGCGTCAAGAACAAGGCTTCCGACCTGCACCTGTCGGCCGGCCTGCCGCCCATGATTCGGGTCCATGGCGACGTGCGGCGGCTCAATGTCGATGCGCTCGACCACAAGGGCGTGCACGCCATGGTGTACGACATCATGAACGACAGCCAGCGCAAGGCCTACGAGGAGTTCCTGGAAGTCGACTTCTCGTTCGAGATCGAAGGCCTGGCCCGCTTCCGGGTCAACGCCTTCAACCAGCAGCGGGGCGCGGGCGCCGTGTTCCGGACCATTCCCTCGAAGATCCTGACCCTGGAGGAGCTCAAGGCGCCGAAGATCTTCGCGGACCTCGCGCTCAAGCCGCGCGGCATGGTGCTGGTCACCGGCCCGACCGGCTCCGGCAAGTCCACCACCCTCGCCGCGATGGTGGACTACCTCAATGAGAACGAGTACGGCCACATCCTCACCGTCGAGGACCCTATCGAATTCGTGCACCAGTCCAAGAAGTGCCTGATCAACCAGCGCGAGGTCGGACCGCACACCAAGAATTTCGCGGCGGCGCTGCGCTCCGCGCTGCGGGAAGACCCCGACGCGATCCTGGTCGGCGAGATGCGCGACCTGGAGACCATCCGCCTCGCGATGACAGCCGCCGAGACCGGCCACCTGGTGTTCGGCACGCTGCACACCTCGTCGGCCGCCAAGACGATCGACCGGATCATCGACGTGTTCCCGGCCGACGAGAAGGAAATGATCCGTGCGATGCTGTCCGAGTCGCTGCAGGCGGTGATCTCGCAGACGCTCTGCAAGACCAAGGACGGCAGCGGCCGCGTCGCGGCGCACGAAATCATGCTGGGCACCAGCGCCATCCGCAACCTGATCCGCGAGGCCAAGGTCGCCCAGATGTACTCGGCGATCCAGACGGGCAACAGCGTCGGCATGCAGACGCTTGACCAGAACCTGACCGACCTGGTGCGGCGTAACCTCATCTCGCCGGCCGAAGCGCGCAGCAAGGCGAAGATCCCGGACAACTTCCCCGGCTGATGCGGGGCGGCACGGCAGACACCATGGATCCGACCCGACACTCCGAAACGACCCTGCCGACCGGCCTTATTGGCGGAAGTCCTGTCGGCGGCTTCTTCGCCCGGGCGTTCGACGACCTGGGCGTGGACATGTCGCGGCTGGTGTCGTGGCCCGCGCGGGCCGCCGGCATCGATGCGCAGGCGCTGCCGACGGCCGAGGGCATGGCGCTGCTGGCGCAGGCCTGGCAGCACGACCGCCACATGGGCCGCCTCACCTACGGGCAGATCGCGCGACTGGAACCCTTCTTCTCGTTCGCCTCGGTCGCAGCACACCAGCAGGTGATCCGCCAGGACGAATACGGCAATTTCATGGTGATGCTGGTCGACGGGACCATCGCGGTGGACCGCCGCCAGCCCTGGGGCGAGGACCTGCGCCTGGCCGAGGTGCGGCCGGGCGACGTGCTGGGCGAGATGTCGCTGCTCGACAGCGGCATCCGCTTCTCGACCTGCACCACGCTCGACGACTGCGCCATCGCGGTGCTCACGGCGGAATCGCTCGACCGGATGGTCGATGCGGAACCGCAGCTCGCCGCGAACCTGATCGCGCTGCTCGCGCGCAAGCTGTCGCTGCGGCTGCGCGTCGTCAGCGCCCGGCTCGGCGACGGCAGCTGACGGCGCCGGCACCGCGCCCGTTCTCACTCCTCCCCGCACATCCAGTACCGAAGGCGACGCGATGGAACGCGACCAGGCCAGCAAATTCATCAACGACCTGCTCAAGCTGATGGTCAGCCGCGGTGGCAGCGATCTGTTCATCACCAGCGAATTCCCGCCGGCGATCAAGGTCGACGGCAAGGTGACCAAGGTGTCGCCGCAGCCGCTCGGGCCGGGCCACACGCTGGCGCTGGCACGCTCGATCATGAACGACCGGCAGGCAGCGGACTTCGAACGCACCAAGGAGTGCAATTTCGCGATCTCGCCCGCCGGCGTGGGCCGTTTCCGCGTCAATGCCTTCGTGCAGCAGGGCAAGGTCGGCATGGTGCTGCGGCTGATCCCCACCGTGATCCCGACGATCGACGGCCTGGGCGTGCCGCAGGTGCTCAAGGACGTGGTGATGACCAAGCGCGGTCTCTGCATCCTGGTCGGCGCCACCGGCTCGGGCAAGTCGACGACGCTCGCGGCGATGGTGGACTGGCGCAACGAGAATTCCTTCGGCCACATCATCACCGTCGAGGACCCGGTCGAATTCGTGCATCCGCACAAGAACTGCGTGATGACGCAGCGCGAAGTCGGCCTCGATACCGACAACTGGGAAGCCGCGTTGAAGAATACGCTGCGCCAGGCGCCGGACGTGATCCTGATGGGCGAGATCCGCGACCGCGAGACGATGGAGCATGCCGTCGCCTTCGCCGAAACCGGCCACCTGTGCCTGGCCACGCTGCACGCCAACAGCGCCAACCAGGCACTCGACCGGATCATCAACTTCTTCCCGGAAGAGCGGCGGGTGCAGCTGCTGATGGACCTGTCGCTGAACCTGCGCGCCATGATCTCGCAGCGGCTGCTGCCCAAGCAGGACGGCAAGGGCCGGGCGGCGGCGGTCGAGGTGATGCTGAACACGCCGCTGATCTCCGACCTGATCTTCAAGGGCGAGGTGTCGGAGATCAAGGAGATCATAAAGAAGAGCCGCAACCTCGGCATGCAGACCTTCGACCAGGCGCTGTTCGACCTGTTCGAGGGCGGCGTGGTCACCTACGAAGATGCGCTGCGCAACGCCGATTCGGTCAACGACCTGCGGCTGCAGATCAAGCTCAACAGCCAGCGGGCCAAGTCGCTCGACCTACTGGGCGGTACCGAACATCTGGAAATCGTGTAACAGGGGTTTGCGCCTACAGGACACCCCCAGCGCTGTGATAGCCTGCGGTTTCGTTCTCCCCGCTTCCGCTGCGGGCACAGAGGACGCAGAGGAAGAAGAAGCGGCACTCACTACGTGCGGCTCCCCCTTGTGGCCCAGCCGAAAAGAACAATAGCCCCTCCTCTGCGTCCCCTGTGTCTGCGGGATGCATCTCTTCCCACAGGCAGTTCTCCTCCCGGTCCCCGTGCCGCGGTCTTCTCTCCCTCCCTCTTTGTCCACGCCATGTCCACACTCGCTTCCAAGAGCTACGCCGTCACGCCTTCGCGCACCGTCGCCTTCCTGGGGCTGGGGGTGATGGGCGGACCGATGGCCGGCCATCTGGCCCGCGCCGGCCACACGGTCACGGTCTACAACCGCACGGCCGCCAAGGCGGAAGCATGGGCGGCCGAGTTCGGCGGACGCACCGCACCGACGCCCCGTGCGGCGGCGGACGGCGCGGACATCGTGTTCTGCTGCGTCGGCAATGATGACGATCTGCGCGCCATCGTGCTCGGTACCGCCAGGGAAGACGGCCAGCGCCGCGACGACGGCGCTTTCGCCGGCATGCGCGAAGGCGCGATCTTCGTGGACCACACCACCGCCTCGGCCGACGTCGCCCGCGAACTGTACGCCGCGGCGCGTGCGGCCGGCCTGCACTTCGTCGATGCGCCGGTGTCCGGCGGCCAGGCGGGCGCGCAGAACGGCGCGCTTACCGTGATGTGCGGCGGCGACCCAGCCGCCTTCGACACGGTGGCTCCGGTGGCAGCCGCCTTCTCGCGCGCCTTCACGCGGCTGGGCGAGGCGGGCGCTGGCCAACTGGCGAAGATGGTCAACCAGATCTGCATCGCCGGGCTGGTGCAGGGCCTGGCCGAAGCGGTCGCCTTCGGCCAGAAGGCGGGCCTCGACATGGCCCAGGTGCTCAACGTGATCGGCAAGGGCGCTGCCCAGAGCTGGCAGATGGACAACCGCGGCAAGACGATGGTGGAAGGCCGATTCGATTTCGGCTTCGCGGTGGACTGGATGCGCAAGGACCTGGGGCTGGTGCTCGACGAGGCGCGTCGCAACGGCGCCCGGGTGCCGGTCACGGCCCTGGTGGACCAGTTCTACGGCGACGTGCAGCAGATGGGCGGCCAGCGCTGGGACACGTCCAGCCTCATCAAGCGGCTGTAGGCCCGATGGCCCTGCGGGAAGGGCACGGCCGCTGATCGGCCGCCCGCACGCAGGGCGCGCCGATGCCTACCGCACCGGCGTCACCACCGCACCCGACGGGGCCGGTGCAGGGGCCGGAGCCGGCAGCGGCGCAGGCGCCGGTGCTGCTGCGGCGGGCATCGCCGCTTCCGACGACGGCGCAGGCGGTTGCTGGCGGCCGATGTTCGACAGTTCCTGCTCGCTGATCAGCTCGAACACCCGGACCACCTTGGTCACGCCCCGTACGCCACGGGCGATCTCGGCGGTGCGGTTCGCCTCGCGCTGGCTGACCCGGCCCATCAGGTAGACGGTGCTGCGTTCCGTCGTCACTTTGAACGCGTTGGCGTAGATGTCCTTCGCATCGACGAAGCTGGCCTTGACCTGGGCGGTGATGAAGGCGTCGCGCGACCGGTCGGCGAGGCTGGAGGGCGGCGCGATCGCGATGTCGTTGACCACGCCGCGCACGTTCTCGACGCGGGCCACCAGTTGCTCGACGAGCTGGCGGTCGGCCTCGGTCGGCGCCTCGCCGGTCAGCAGCACCTGCCGGTTGTAGCTGGTCACGTTGACGTGCACGCGGGCTTCGGCCGCGCTGGTGCTGATCGCATTGCCGGCCCGGCGCTCGATGCTCTCGTCCTCCAGCTGGGTGCCGGCGGTCCGGCGGTCGGTCACGACCAGGCCGGTGCCGGCCACGGCCGCGCCGCCGATCACCAGCGGCACGCAGCCGGACAGCGCGCCGGCCAGCAGGCCGGCGGCCAGGGCGATGCAGGCCGTCCGCGGCATGCGAGAGAAGCCGGTGGAAGCAGAGGGAGAGAAAAAGCGGTTCATGGTGCGATGTCCTGTTCGCCGAGCAGTTGGGCATCCACGCTGTCGCAGATGCAGTGGAGGGCCAGAGCATGGACTTCGTGGACGCGTGCCGCGCGGTCATGCGGCACGCAGAGGTGGATGTCGGTCTCGCGCAGCAGGCCGGCGATCCGGCCGCCGTGGCGGCCGGTCAGCGCCACCACGGTCATGTCGCGCTCGTGCGCGGCGTCGATGGCGGCGAGGAGGTTGGCGCAGTTGCCGCCGGGTGACAGCGCCACCAGCACGTCGCCCGCATGGCCCAGCGCCCGCACCTGCCGCGCGAACAGCGGGGACGCGTCGGGCTCCGGCCCGGTGGCGGTGAGCAGCGCACCGTCGGTGGTCAGGGCCAGCGCCGCGAGTTCGGGGCGCTCGCGCTCGAAGCCGCCGACGAAGGAAGCGACCAGCACCTGGGCGAGTGCCGCGGAGGTGCCGTTGCCGCAGGCCAGCACCTTGCCGCCGCCGGTCACACTGGTCAGGATCGCCTGCACGGCGGCGGCGATCGGCGATCCGAGCGCCTCTGCGGACTGGTAGTTCAGGTCCGCGCTGTCGATGAAATGCTGGTGGATACGTTGCTCGAGCATGGCTGCGCGGATGATACCGGCGGGGTGGCGGCCCGCCGGGGCGCAGTTGTAGCAAGGGATTGCCGCCGGTCCCGGCCGGCGGTCGCGCTACAGCCCGACCGGCGCTGCACCCACGGGAGCCGCCTGGGGCGGCCGCACCCGGTCCGGCGTCATCGGCAGTGCATGCATGCGCCGGCCGGTCGCATGCCAGATCGCGTTGGCGATCGCGGCCGACACGCCGACGATGCCGATCTCGCCCACGCCCTTCACACCCAGCGGATTGACGATCGCGTCCTCTTCCTCGACGAACATCACCTCGATGCGGCCGATGTCCCGGTTCGCCGAGATGTGGTACTCCGCCAGGTTGTGGTTCATCACCTTGCCGAGCCGGTGGTCATGCAGCGTGTCCTCGTGCAGTGCCTTGCCGATCCCCCAGACGATCGCGCCCTCGATCTGGCTGGCAGCGGTCTTCGGGTTCACGATCCGGCCGGCTGCGATCGCGCTCACCACCCGGCTGACTTCCACGGTACCGTAGTCCTCGTCCACCCGCACCTCGACGAACACCGCCGAGTGGGTGGAACGGGTGTACTTGCGCTGGCGCAGCAGGTGCGGCAGCGTGGTGGTCTTCATGTCGATCGCCTGCAGGCGGCTGCGCTGCAGCAACTCGGTGAAGGCGACGGCGCGCGACGGATCGGCCTTCAGCCGGATCGTGCCGCCCACGAACTCCACCTCGGAGAACAGCGGCTTGCCGAGTGGCGCGTCCGGCAGGATGCGCACCAGGCGGAACAGCTTCTTCGCGACCTTGCGGCAGGCCGCCTCGACCGCGGTGCCGATGGTGGCGACGGTCATCGAGCCGCCCTCGATCGGCGCCATCGGCATCTCGGAGTCGCCGAGGGCGAAGCGGACCCGGTCCAGCGGCAGGCCCAGCGCCGCCGCCGCGATCTGCGTCATCACGGTGTAGGTGCCGGTGCCGATGTCGGCGGTCGCGCTGCTCACGTCGAGCGAACCGTCGGCCTGCAGGACGGCGCGGGCCGAACCCGGCATCTGCATCGCGTCCCAAACCCCGGTGGCGCAGCCCCAGCCGATGCGGGTGCGCCCGTCGCGCATCGAGCCCGGCTCCGGCGTGCGCCGGGCCCAGCCGAAACGTTCGGCCGCCTCGGCATAGCAGTCGTGCAGGGCCTTGCTGGAGAAGGGCTTGTCCTCGGCCTCGTTGCGGTCGGTGTAGTTGCGCAGCCGGAATTCGAGCGGATCGACGCCGGCCGCCGCGGCCAGCTCGTCCACTGCGCACTCGAGCGCATGCAGCCCGGTGACCGCACCCGGCGCCCGCATGTCGAGCGGCGTGAAGCGGTCGAGCTGCACCACCTTGTAGTCGAGCGCGACGTTGTCGCAGCGGTAGAGCAGGCCGGACCAGTTCACCACGATCTCGACGTAGTCCTCCGCGCGCGAGGTCTCGGCGATCGCCTTGTGGCGGATCGAGGTGAGCCGGCCCTCGGCATCGCACGACAGCTTGAGCGACTGGCGCGTCTCCGGCCGGTGGCCGAAAGTGAACATCTGCTGGCGGGTCAGCACCACCCGCACCGGCCGGCGCAGCATCAGCGCGCCCATCGCCGCCAGCACCAGCTGGTACTGCGGCCGCAGGCCCGAGCCGAAGGCACCGCCGATGAAGGGTGCCAGTACCCGGATGTCGTGCTTGCGCAGCTTGAGCGCATGCGCCAGGTACATGCGCGAGTTCTGCACGCCCTGGGTCTTGTCGTAGATCGTCAGCCGGCCGGGGCCGTCGTAGATCACGGTGCTGGCGTGCATCTCCATCGGGTTGTGGTACTCGGCCGCCGCATGGAAATCGGCCGCGACCTTGAAGGGCGCCTCGGCGAACGCCGCGGCCGCGTCGCCGCGCGGCTTCGGCGGCGGCTGGTAGCCGAGCTTGAGCCGGCTGGGTTGGTAGGCATCGCCCAGGTGGGCTTCCAGGTCGCTGCGGTGCAGCCCGGCTTCGTAGTGCACCTCCACCAGCCGCGCCGCATGGCGGGCGATCTCGAAGGTCTCGGCGATCACCAGCGCCACCGGCTGGCCGGCCGAATGCACCAGGTCGTCGTAGAGCGGCCGGAACGGCGAGCCCGACGGCGCATCGATGTCCTTGTGGAACAGGTCGTGGCGCGCCATCGGCAGCCGGTGCTCGTGGGTGAGCACGTCCAGCACGCCGGGAAAGGCGAGCGCGGCGCTGCAGTCGATCCGCCGGATCCGGCCGCGCGTGATGGTGCTCGACACCACTACGCCGTAGGCCAGGTCGTCGGCGAAATGCTCGGCCGCATAGCGTGCAGTGCCGGTCACCTTGGCGCGGCCGTCCACCCGCGGCACGGCGTCGCCGAACGGGCGCGGCAGGGTGATGTCGGGGCGGTCGAAGCCGGAGTCGTTCATGCGAGGGCCTCCGCGGCGGCTGCGTCTGCGAGTGCGCGGACGATGGTCGTGCGCGCGAGGTCGATCTTGAAGTCGTTCTGGCCCTGGCCACGCGCGCCGTCGATCAGCGCGTCGGCCAGCCGGCCGAACTCGGCATCGGTGGCGGGGCGGCCTTCCAGCAGGGCCTCGGCCTCGGGCCGGCGCCAGGGCCGGTGGGCGACACCGCCGAGCGCGACCCGCGCGGCGCGGATCGAACCGTCGTCGGCAAGGTCGAGCGCCGCGGCGACCGACACCAGCGCGAACGCATAGGAGCGGCGGTCGCGGATCTTGACGTAGGCGGTGTGGCGGGCAAAGCGCGGCGCCGGCAGCACCACGCCGGTGATCAGTTCGCCGTCGCCGAGCGTGGTGTCCTGCTCCGGACGGTCGCCCGGCAGGCGGTGGAATTCCGCCATCGGGATGGTGCGCGGCCCGGACGTGCCCTGCACCTCGACCGTCGCTTCGAGCGCCGCCAGCGCGACGCACATGTCCGACGGGTGCACCGCGATGCAGTGCTCGCTCGCGCCCAGGATCGCGTGGATGCGGTTGACGCCGCCGACCGCGCCGCAGCCGGTGCCCGGCGCCCGCTTGTTGCAGGGGGTGCCGACGTCGTAGAAGTAGTAGCAGCGGGTGCGCTGGAGCAGGTTGCCGCCGGTCGTCGCCATGTTGCGCAGCTGGGGCGATGCGCCGGCGAGCAGGGCCTGCGCCAGCAGCGGATGGCGGCTCCGCACCTCGGCGTGCCAGGCGCAGTCGGCGTTGCGCACCAGCGCGCCGATCCGCAGCCCGCCGTCGGGCAGCGTCTCGATCGCGGCGAGCGGCAGGCGACCGATATCGATCAGCCGTTCCGGCGTCGTCACGCCTTCCTTCATCAGGTCGAGCAGGTTGGTGCCGCCGGCGATGAAGCGCACGGCGCCGGCCAGGCCGGCCGCGCGCTGGACCGCGTCGTCGGCGCTGGTGGCGCGTTCGTAGGCGAAGGGCGTCATGCGGCCGGCTCCCAGGTCCGGCCGCCGGCGTTGCGGGCCGCCGGGTCGCGCAGCACCTGCACCACCGATTCGACGATGTGTGGATAGGCACCGCAGCGGCACAGGTTGCCGCTCATCTGTTCGCGCACGTCGTCCTCGTTCTGCGCATGGCCTTCGCGCAGCAGCCCGACCGCCGAACACAGCTGGCCCGGCGTGCAGTAGCCGCACTGGAAGGCGTCGTGGTCGATGAAGCCCTGCTGCAGGGGATGCAGCGCCTCGCCGTCGGCCAGGCCCTCGACCGTCACGATGTCAGCATCCTCGTGCATCACCGCGAGGGTGAGGCAGCTGTTGATGCGCCGGCCGTCAACCAGCACGGTGCAGGCGCCGCACTGGCCGTGGTCGCAGCCCTTCTTGGTGCCGGTCAGCCGGCAGCGCTCGCGCAGCATGTCGAGCAGCGTGGTCCACGGCTCGACCTGCTGCTGCACGGGCTGCCCGTTGAGCGTGAATCGCACGGTCGTCGAGGGCGGCAGGCTGCCGGCGCGGGCGACGGGCGGGGACTGCGAAGGGGCCTGGTCCATGGCGGCGGTCTTTCTTGCGGAACCTGTGGGGATTCGCGATTGTGGAAAGTGCCGGTCGGCCTGCCCCGTAGCGCCGGGCGCCGCCCGTCTGTAGGAGGCAGCCGACCACGATGCACGCGCCGCGCGTGCAATGTCAGGCGTAGGTATGCCAGTCGCGGTGCTCGTCGGCGTCCAGGTGCGGCAGGGTGTTGAAGCTCAGCAGGCTGTGGCGTTTCGGGTTGAAGACGAATTCGGTGACCGCCGTGTTGCGGATGCGCAGGTTCAGCTCGATCACCGTCGCCGCCGGCGTGCCGAGCACATGGCCGACGGCCGTCGAGATCGGACCGCCGGAGGACACCAGCAGCACGTCGCCCTGGCAGCCGCGCACCGCATCGAGCGCCGCGACCACGCCTTCGACGAACACCGCGTGCGTAGGCATGCCGGCCGGCGCGGTGCGGCCGTCCATCCAGTGCCCGAGCCCTTCGCGCAGCAGCCGGAAATGGTGGCGGTAGCCGTCGGACGTGTCGGCCGGCGGCAGGGGATCGGTGTGGAACGCGGCAATGACCGCAGCGCTGTCGTATTCGTTCAGGCCGGGCAGGGCGGAGGGGGCCGGCGCGGCCCCGCCGCCCATCCCGCGGGCGATGCCCTCGAACGTCTCGGCATGGCGGCGCAGGGTGCCGGTGAAGGCCGCGCCGAACGCCACGCCCCGCTCCCGGAAGTAGGCACCGAGCCGCTCGGCCTGCCGGTGCCCGAGCGGACTGAGCCGGTCGTAGTCGTCCGCGCCGAACGACGCCTGGCCGTGGCGCACGAGGTAGAGCGTTCCCATGCGGCGATTCTGGTGCGTGGCACGGACGCGGGCGTGTCCCTGCGGCGACCGTTACCGGTGCCGACGGAGGCGTTCCTACACTTTGCGCTCGTCCCCCACAAAACCGCCTTCCACGAAAGTCCCTTGCCATGACCCTGTCCACCCGTTCCGTTCGCGCCCTGGGAGCCCTGGCCTCCGTACTCGTGTCCGTCACCGCTCTGGCGGCCCCGGTGCGGTACGAACTCGATCCGGGCCACACCTATCCCAGTTTCGAGGCCGACCACATGGGCCTGTCGATCTGGCGCGGCAAGTTCAACCGCTCGAGCGGCACGGTGGAGCTCGACCGTGCCGCCGGCACCGGCACGGTGGACGTGACGATCGACACCACCTCGATCGACTTCGGCCACGACGAGATGAACCGCCATGCCCGCGCGGCCGACATCTTCGACACCGACCGCTATCCCACCGCCACCTACAAGGGCCGGCTGACGGATTTCCGCAACGGCATGCCGCGCACCGTGCGGGGCGAACTCACGCTGCACGGCGTCACCAGGCCGGTCAAGCTCGACGTGGTGAGCTTCCGCTGCGTGCCGGAGCATCCGATCAACAAGCGCGAAACCTGCGGCGCCGACCTGCGCGGCACCTTCAACCGCGGCGATTTCGGCATCACCTTCGGCCTCGACATGGGCATGAAGCCCACGGTGCAGCTGCGCATCCAGGCCGAGGCGATCCGGCAGGACTGAGCCCCACGTCCCGGCACTCTGCCGGCACTGCTCCGGCGCAGTCCCCCGCACCGTCGCGGCGGCGCCGCGCGTCACGCGCGGGACTGCCGGCGTGGCGGCGGCGGTGTGCAATCCGGGCTGCAGGCACCGCGCGTGCCGCCGATTTCCCACCGCCAGGAGCCCCCCATGCTCGGAGACCATTCCGCCAAGACGCAGGATCTGTTGCAGAGGCTCAACGCCTTCTTCGACGCCTACATCTATCCCAACGAGGAGCGCTACGCCCGTGAGCTCGACGCGATGCGGCGCGAAGGCGATCCCTGGCGCCACGTCCCGGTGGTGGAGGAGCTCAAGCCGGTCGCGCGGGCGGCCGGTCTCTGGAACATGTTCCTGCCGCACGAGTACAAGGGCGTGCCCGGCATTTCCAACCGCGACTACGCGCCGCTGTGCGAGGTGATGGGCCGGGTCAGCTGGTCGGGCGAGGTGTTCAACTGCTCGGCGCCCGATACCGGCAACATGGAGACGATCGAGCGCTACGGCACCGAGGAGCACAAGCGCCAGTGGCTCGACCCGCTGCTCGCCGGCGAGATCCGTTCGGCCTTCCTGATGACCGAGCCGGCGGTGGCCTCGTCCGACGCGACCAACATCCAGTGCACCATCCGCCGCGAAGGCGACGAATACGTGATCAACGGGCGCAAGTGGTTCTCGTCCGGTGCGGGCGTGCCGCACTGCAAGATCTTCGTGGTGATGGGCAAGACCGATCCGGAGGCGCCCAAGCACCAGCAGCAGTCGATGGTGCTGGTGCCGCGCGACACGCCGGGTGTCACCGTCGTGCGGCCGATCCACGTGTTCGGCTACGACGACGCGCCGCACGGTCACATGGAGATCCTGCTGGAGAACGTGCGGGTGCCGGCCTCCAATATCCTGCTCGGCGAGGGGCGCGGCTTCGAGATCGCGCAGGGCCGCCTCGGCCCGGGGCGAATTCACCACTGCATGCGCTCGATCGGTGCGGCCGAGCGGGCGCTGGAGATGATGATCGACCGCCTGCGCAGCCGGGTCGCCTTCGGCCGGCCGCTGTCGGAGCAGTCGATCTGGCACGAGCGGATCGCCGAGTCGCGCTGCATGATCGACCAGGCCCGCCTGCTGGTGCTGAACGCCGCGCACCGGATGGACACGGTCGGCAACAAGGAGGCGCGGGCCGAGATCGCGATGATCAAGGTGGTCGCGCCCAACATGTCGTGCAAGGTGGTGGACTGGGCGATCCAAGCCCACGGCGGCGGCGGCGTGAGCCAGGACTTCTGGCTGGCTGAAGCCTATGCCCACCAGCGCACGGTGCGCATCGTCGACGGCCCGGACGAGGTGCACCGCAACGCGATCGCCAAGCTGGAGATCGCCAAGCGGGCCGCACGGGCGACGCCCGCCGCCTGATACCGCCTGCGGCGGCTCAACGCGCGGGATGCGCCTGCAGCAGGTGCTGCCGCAGCGCCTCGGCCATCGGACCCGGCGTGCGGTCGCGGCGCTGCAGCACGCCGAGGGTGCGCCACACCGGCGGGTCGACCAGCGGAACGCCGCAGACCGCCGCATGGCCCGGGCGCAGGGCCAGCTGCGGCATGGCGGCCAGGCCCAGGCCGGCCTCCACCAGCGCCAGCGCGCCTGCCAGGTGGTTGCATTCGTGCCACGCCACCGGCTGGCCCGGCAGCTCCGCCACCACCTGGTCGAGCAGCAGCCGGTTGCCGCTGCGGTGCGATACCGACACCAGCCGCTGCCCCGCCAGTTCGGACCAGGCGACGGCCTCGCGCCCGGCCCAGGGATGGTCGGCCGGCATGGCCAGCATGTAGCGCTCGCGCATCAGCGCCTCGAACCGCAGCTCCGGCTCCTGGCTGCCGGTGAAGCTGATGCCGAAATCGGCATCGCCGCGTACCACCGCATCGCGGACCTGCGGCGCACTCTCGTCGATCACCTGCACTTGTACTTCCGGATGCTGCTGCGTGAACGAGCGCAATACCTGCGGCAGCAGATGCGTCGCGACCGACGGGATGCAGGCGATCGCCACCTTTCCGTGGCCCAGACGCAACTGGTCGCCGACCCGCTGCACCGCCTGGTCGAGCCCCGCAAGCGCCGTGCGCGCCTCACGCAGGAATTCCTGGCCGACGGTCGTCAGTTCGACCTGGCGCGTCGTCCGCTCCAGCAGCCGGGCGCCGACCGCGGCTTCCAGCCGCTCCACCCGCCGGCTCAGCGCGGGCGGCGACAGGAACAATGTCTCGGCCGCGTGCCGGAAGCTGGCCTTCTCGGCGGTCACGACGAACGCCATCAGCTCACCCAGGTCGAATTTGATGCGCTGCATGCAACAGTGTCTCTGTAAATTGCAATTCACAGAATAGTACGCGCTGCCTACGATCGCGGCCGTTTCGGAGCCCCTCCGGCTCCACCGCGCCTCACGGAGACAGCATGCAACGCCGAACCCTTGCCCTGACCTGCGCCCTCGCGGCCGGTCTTTCCTTCCTGACCCCGGCCGCCCACGCCGAGGACTTTCCGCCGAAGAAGCCGGTCACCCTGGTCGTCGGCTTCGCCGCCGGCGGTTCGGCCGACATCGCGGCCCGGATCATCGCCAAGAAGCTGAGCGAGAACATCGGCCAGTCGGTGGTCGTGGACAACAAGCCGGGCGCCGGCGGCAACCTAGCGCACGTCCAGGTGGCGCGCGGCCCGTCCGACGGTTCGATGCTGCTGTTCGGCTCGATCGGCCCGCTGAGCATCGCGCCGCACTTTATGAAGGTCGGCTACGACCCGGTCAAGGACCTGGCGCCGATCAGCATGGGCGTGTCCTTCCCCAACGTGCTGGTGGTGCCGGCCAGTTCCGGCATCAAGACCCTCGGCGAGTACGTCGCGAAGGCCAGGCGCGAGCCGGGCAGGTTGGACTTCGCCTCCACCGGCCCCGGCTCGGCTTCCCACCTGGCGGGCGAACTGCTGAACGACGTCGCCAAGATCGATGTGGTGCACGTGCCCTACAAGGGCGGCGCGCCGGCCCTGCAGGACGTGCTGGGCGACCGCGTCGTCTCGTTCTACGCCGCACCGCCCACCGCGCTGCCGCACATCGAGAGCGGCAAGCTGATCCCGCTGGCGACCACCGGCCTGACGCGCCCGGCATACCTGCCGAAGGTGCCGACCGTGGCCGAGACCTTCCCCGGCTTCAACGCGACCAACTGGTACGCCTTCGTCGCCTCGGCCAAGACGCCCGCGCCGCTGCTCGACCGCTGGAACACCGAGATCGTCAAGGTGCTGAACGCGCCGGACGTACGCGAAGCGCTGCTCAAGCACGGCCAGACCGTCGCGCCGGGCAGCCGCGAGGAACTGGGCAAGTTCATCGTCGCCGAGAACGAGAAGTGGGGCCGGATCATCCGCGAACGCAAGATCACCGCGGACTGACGCGCAGGCCGCACCGCAGCGACCCCCCGACCAGCAGCACCCATCACCACCACAACCACAACCGAGACACGCCATGACGTCCATCGCCTCCACCCCGCTGCCGCCCGCCGGCCTGCGCCGCCGCACCGTCGGTGCGCTGCTCGGCACCGCCCTGACGCTGGGCCTGACCTTCGGCGCGGCCGCACCTGCCGCGGTCCAGGCCGGCGAGATCCGGGTCGTCACCTCCGGCGGCTTCTCGGCCGCCTACGACCAGCTGGTGCCGCTGTACGAACAGGCCACCGGCCACAAGGTGGTGACCGAGCGGGGCGCCTCGATCGGCAACGCGCCGGACTCGATCCCGAGCCGAATGGCACGCGGAGAGCAGTTCGACGTGATCATCCTGGCCGACTCCGCGCTGGACAAGCTCGCCGCCGAAGGCAAGGTGCAGCCCGGCAGCCGCGTGGACCTGGGCCGCTCGATGATCGGCCTGAGCGTGCGCAAGGGCACGCCCAAGCCCGACATCAGCACGGTCGAGGCCCTGAAGCAGACGCTGCTGAACGCCAAGAGCGTTGCGTATTCCGCCAGCGCCAGCGGCACCTACCTGTCGAACGAGCTGTTCCCGCGCCTGGGCGTGGCCGAGCAGATGAAGACCAAGGCCACCAAGATCTTCAGCGAGCGCGTCGGCGCGGTGGTGCTGCGCGGCGATGCCGAGCTCGGCTTCCAGCAGGTGAGCGAACTGCTGCCGTTCAAGGAGCTGGACTTCGTCGGCCCGCTGCCCGACGAGGTGCAGCAGCGGGTGTTCTTCTCGGCCGGCCTGGCCGTCGGCGCGCGCGATCCGGAAGCGGCCCGCCACCTGATCCGCTACCTGGCGTCGCCGGCGGCCGCCGGCATCGTGCGCAGCACCGGCATGGAGCCGGCCGCCGCCGCCCGCTGACCGCGCTGCCGGCTGCGCAGCGCGCATCGCCGGCCCGCCGGGCACGCCACGCCGCGTGCCGACCCGTTCCGAACTCCGCGCCTTCCGTGCCGCGCCGGTCCCGTCCGGTGCGGCGGAGCGCTGCCCGTCTTCCGCACCCCCGAGCATCCGATGAACCTCCTTCGCCCCCTCGCCGCGGCTGCGGCCCTCGCCGTGCCGGCCTTGGTCTGCGCCCAGAGCAGCGTCACGATCTACGGCATCGCCGACCTCGCCGTGCGCCGCACCTCCGGCCTGAGCGCGGCCAACGCCGCCGTGCCGTCCGGCTCCGCCACGGCGCTCGCCAGCGGCGTGAACAACACCAGTCGGCTCGGCTTCCGGGGCCGCGAGGACCTGGCCGGCGGACTGTTCGCAGTGTTCAACCTGGAAACCGGCCTGAACCTCGACACCGGCCTGCCGGCCAACGCCAAGTTCTTCGACCGCGCCTCCACCGTCGGCCTCGGCGGCGGCTGGGGCACGGTGACCGCCGGCCGCCAGACCAACCTGCTGGCCGACGCGATCGGCCCGGTCGATCCGGTGGGCATGCGCTTCGCCGCGTTCAACCCCAACATCGCCACCACCGCGCTCAGCGCCCACGGCCTGGGCATCGAGTACGGATCGGCCGGTGCCACGACTGGCTCCTACCGGCTCGACAACGCGGTGAAGTACACCGGCCGCTTCGGCCCGGTGACGGCACGCGCGATGCACGGATTCGGCGAGAACCTGGCCGGCACCCGGCCGCAGTCGTCCACCGGCGCGGGCCTGGCCTATGCCGACGGCGGCCTGGCGTTGTCGGGCGCGTGGCAGACCTTCCGGTCGCCGGCCGGCCTGACGCTTGACGCCGCCACGGTCGGCGCTGCCTACCAGTGGGGCGCCGTGCGCCTGGCGGCCAACACCGGCCGCAGCGAGGCCGAGACGACCGCCACCGCCCGCACCGTGCAGCAGGTGCAATCGCTCGGCAGCACCTGGGGCGTGACGTCCGCGGTGGACCTGACCGCGGCGGTCTACCGCCTGAACCGGCAGCGCACCGGCCAGCGCGACGACGGCTACACCCGCGCGATCTTCTTCGCGGAATACAAGCTCTCGCGCCGCAGCCGGCTGTATGCGGAACTCGACCGCACCCGCTGGCGCGACAACTTCCAGGGCGCGGCCAACAAGCCGACCGGCACCGGCGCCACCGTCGGCCTGATCCACACCTTCTGACGGGCGCCGCCGCCCCGGGCGGCATCGACGGACAGCGGCAGGGGCCGTGCGGGTAGCATCGCGCGGCCCCGCCGGCGCAGCAGCCGCTACGGGACCGATCTTCGCCATCCGTCCTCATGAATGTCTACGACTGGGCTCTGTCGAGCCTGAACGACCGGCACCTGTTCACGGTGCTCGACCTCGCCGGCACCTTCGCCTTCGCGCTGAGCGGCGCGGTGGCGGCCCGCAACCGCGGGCTGGACTGGTTCGGCGTGGTGGCGATCGCCTTCGCGGTCGCCTGCGGCGGCGGGGTGCTGCGCGACCTGTGCATCGGCGCGGTGCCGCCGGCCGGCCTGGCGGACTGGCGCTACCTGACGGTGGTGCTGGTCGCGACCGCGATGGCGCTGGCCGCGCACACCCTGGTGGAACGGCTGGCGCATCCGGTGATGCTGTTCGACTCGATCGGGCTCGGCCTGTTCGCCGTGACCGGGGCGCAGAAGGCGATGGCGTTCGGCCAGAACGCCGAGGTGGCGATCCTGCTCGGCATGGTGACGGCCGTCGGCGGCGGCGTGCTGCGCGACGTGCTGCTCAACCGGGTACCGGTGATCCTGCGCCGCGAGATCTATGCGTCGGCCGCGCTGCTCGGCGCGGCGATCGAGGTGGCGGGCCAGATGCTCGGCTGGCAGTCGGATCTGCGGACCTGGTGCGCGCTGGCGGTGTGCTTCGTACTGCGCTACCTGTCGGTGCACTACCGCTGGCACCTGCCGCGGGCCGCGCCGCGCCGCCTGCCGCCGGACTGAGGCGCGCAGCCGGCGGCAGGCGCCAGGCTCAGAGCTGGACCGTGCCGGCGATGCCGTCGGCCACGTCGCCGCCGACCCAGATCTGGCCGCGGTCGTCGCGCGCCACATGCACCCGCCCCGCACGGCCCAGGCATTCGCCCTGCGAGGCGACGTAGGCCGGCGGCGCCAGGCCGTCGGCGATCAGCCATTCAGCCAGGCCGGCGTTCAGGCTGCCGGTCACCGGGTCCTCGGCCACGCCGACCGGGGCGGCGAAGGCGCGCACCGTGACCATCGGCGCATCGTTTGCTATCGAATCAGGAGCTGAAAGCGCAGGCGGGACGTGCGCTACACCCACTTTCGTGCCCGACTGCTTCAGCCGGGCATGGTCGGGCTGCAGCGCGAGCACGGTGCCGGCGCTGTCGAGCACCAGCCCGAGCCACACCGGCCCGTTGTCCAGCAGCTGGGCGGCGCGGATCTCCTGCGGCTGCAGGCCGAGCGCCCGCGCCACCTGCGCCAGCAGCGTGGGCGACGGTGCGCTGCGCCGCAGCGGCGGCGCGGCGAAGGCGAGCCGCCCGCCGTCGCCGGCCCCACCGCCCCGGCGGATGCGCACCGCACCGGCCGCGCATTCCTGCACCACGGTGCGCGCATCCCGCGGCACGCCGCCGGCGGCCAGCCAGGCGTGGCAGCTGCCGAGCGTCGGATGGCCGGCGAAGGGCAGCTCGCCGGCCGGCGTGAAGATGCGGACGCGGTAGTCGCAGCCGGGCTGCGTCGGCGGCAGCAGGAAGGTGGTTTCCGACAGGTTGGTCCAGGCGGCGAAGCGCTGCATCTGCGCATCGTCCAGCCCGGTGCCGTCGAGCACCACCGCCAGCGGGTTGCCGTAGCCGACGCGGTCGGTGAACACGTCGACCTGGCGGAAGGGGCGCGGTGCGGTCATGGGGCAGCGGCCGCCGGTCAGGCCAGCGGCTGGTCGAGCACGCCGGCGGCGCCGCTGCGGGCCGACAGCGCCTGGAACCAACGCTCCAGGTGCGGCCACGACGGGCGCGGCTGCGGCAGGCCGAACCAGCGGTGCACCTCGCAGGCGGCCGGGATGTCGGCCATCGTGAAGCGATCGCCGGCCAGGAATTCCCGCTGCGCCAGCTGCGCGTCGAGCATGCCGAGCAGCGGCTCCATCGCGGCGACCGAGCGGTCGATCGCGTCCTGCCGGCGCTGGTCGGCCGGGGTGCGGATCCACTGCAGGAAGGCGTCGCGACCGGCCGGGTTGAGGGTGGTCTGCTGCCAATCCATCCACTTTTCGGCCTCGAAGCGCTCGGGAATGCCCTGCGGGTAGAGCGTCTCGGAGGCGTAGCGGGCGCACAGGTAGCGGACCACCACGTTGGATTCCCACAGCACCACGTCGCCGTCCTCGTCGTGCAGCAGCGGCACCAGCCCGTTCGGGTTGCGCGCCAGGTAGTCGGGCTCCTGCACCAGGCCGAAGGCGCCGCCGGCGTCGGTCCGCTGCAGGGTGATGCCGAGTTCCTGCACGGTCCAGACGACCTTGCGCACGTTGATCGAGCTGAGCCGGCCCCAGAGATGCAGCATGGCGTCAGGCCTCCAGCGGTGCGGGCGTGCGGGCGGCGGCCGCCTGCGGCAGCGCCTCGCGGACCGCTGCGGCGAGCGCGGCGATGCCGGTGTCGATCTGGGCGGCAGTGGCGGTCACGAAGGACAGCCGCAGCGTGCGCGGATCGGCCGCGCCGGCGTAGAACGGCTCGCCCGGCACGAAGGCCACGCCCTTCTCGACTGCCTTGGGCAGCAGCGCCGCGGCGGTGAGGCCCGCCGGCAGCCGTGCCCAGAGGAACATGCCGCCGATGGGGGTGTTCCATTCGACCCCCAAGCCTTCCATCTCGCGGGCCAGTGCGGCCAGCATCGCGTCGCGCTGGGCCTTGTAGAGCGCGCGGATGGTGGGCACGTGGCGGTCGAGGAAGCCGTCCTTCAGCACCTCGGCGACGACACGCTGGTTGAAGCTCGGGCTGTGCAGGTCGGCCGCCTGCTTGGCCATCACCAGCCGGTGGTGGATCTCGGGCGGCGCGACGACGAAGCCCAGCCGCAGGCCCGGCGCCAGCACCTTCGAGAAGCTGCCGAGGTAGATGCTGCCCGCCGGGTTGCGGGCGGTGAGCGGCAGCGGCGGCGGCGTGTCGAACCAGAGCTCGCCGTAGGGGTTGTCCTCGATCACCGGCAGGCCGTGGCGCTGCACGCAGGCGACCAGCGCGACGCGGCGCGCCTCGTCCATCGTGCGGCCGGTCGGGTTCTGGAAGTTGGGCAGGGCATACAGGAAGCGTGCACCGGCCGCCTTGGCGGCGAGGTCGTCCACGTCGATGCCGCCCGTGTCGCTCTGCACCGCGACGACGGACGGCTCCATCGGCTGGAAGGCCTGCAGCGCGCCGAGGTAGGTGGGCGTCTCGACCAGGATCGGGCTGCCCGGGTCGATCAGCACCTTGGCGACCAGGTCCAGGCCCTGCTGCGAGCCGGTGGTGATCAGCACCTGGGCCGGATCGACGTTCCACGGCAGGCTGGCGGCGACCGCCTCGCGCAGCGCGGGCAGGCCTTCGGTGGTGGCGTACTGCAGGGCGGCGCGGCTGTCGCCCGCGGTGAGCACGCGGTCGCAGGCGGCGGCGAAGGCCTCGACCGGAAAGGCCTGGGGCGACGGCAGGCCGCCGGCGAAGCTGATGATGCCGGGCCGCTCGGTGAGCTTGAGCAGGTCGCGGATCGCGGAGGAGGTCATCTTGCGGGTGCGGGCCGCCAGGGTCCAGGTCATGGGAAAAAGTCCTCGGGAGCAGGAGACATCAGGGACGCGGCGAGCGGAGGCTGCGGCGAAAACGAAGGAGCGTAGGGTAGGCGCAATGCACCGTGTGCACGATAGGGAAAGCGGCAGGGTGGGGGCGACGGTCGGGCGGGTTCATGGGGCGGGCCGCGCCAGGCGCCGGCCGAGCAGCACGGTGGCGATCACCCCGCCGGCGAACAGCAGGGTCACCGGCTCCAGCGGCTCGCCGAGCAGCGGCACCGCGAACAGGATCGCGAAGAAGGGCTGCAGCAGCTGCGTCTGGCTGACCCGCAGCGTGCCGCCGAGCGCCAGCCCGCGGTACCAGGCGAAGAAGCCGATCCACATCGAGAACAGCCCGCAGTACAGAAAGCCGCCCCAGGCCGAGGCCGCGACCGGCTGCTGCGGCCAGAGCCACAGCGCGCAGGGCAGGGTGGCCGGCAGCGACAGCACGGTGATCCAGCAGATGGTGCGCTCGGCGCCCAGTTCGGCGGTGGCGCGGGCGCCGTAGACGTAGCCGAGCGAGCCGGTCAGCACCGCGCCGGCCAGCAGCAGGTCGGGCAGGCCCGGCAGGAAGCCGTGGCCGGCGCGGGCGGCCCGCAGCACCGCGAACAGCACCACCAGCGCGGCGCCCGCCACCGCGCACCACCAGAAGCCGCGCGCCGCCCGCTGGCGCAGCACCAGCGCGGCGATCGCGGCCGTCGCCAGCGGCATCAGGGCGGTCACCACCGCCGCATGGCTCGACGGCACGGTGCGCAGCGCGATCGCCAGCAGCAGCGGATAGCCCAGCACGTTGCCGGCCACGCCCATGCCGAGCGGCAGCCAGTGGTGCCGCCGCGGCAGCGGCGCCCGCACCGCGAGCAGCACCGCCGCCGACAGCAGCCCGGCCAGCGCGGCGCGGCCGAGCGTCAGGAACCAGGGCGAGAGCTGCGGCGCGTCCTGGGTGCCGGTGGCCAGCCGGGTCATCGGCAGTGTGGCCGCGAACATCGCCACGCCGAGCACGCCCAGCCACATGCCGCGGGTCTCGTCGCGGCGGCGGCGCTCGGCGGCGCCCGTGCCCGCAGGGTCGAGGGGCGGCAGGGGCAGCGCGGGTTGCGGGTTCATGGCCGCTACTCTAGAGTCGCAGACCATCACAGAACCGCTACAGACAGGCCGACAGGCACCATATCTGTATCGGTCGTGTCGCAGGCACAGCCCACCGGATCGCCGTTTTGCCCATGCTCACCCGCAACCCGTCGCTCACCCTGACCGAACAGCTCGCCGGCCGTTTCGCCGCCCGCATCCGCGACCAGCTGCTGCCGCCCGGCACCCGGCTGCCCTCGGTGCGCGAATGCGCCCGTCAGCAGGGCGTGAGCACCCACACGGTGGTGGCGGCCTACGACATGCTGCTCGCGCAGGGGCTGGTGGAGGCGCGACGGCAGCGCGGTTTCTTCGTCCGGGATTCGCAGGCAAATCGGGCTTCTGCGCCCGTCCTGTCTGCGCAAGCTGCTATCGAAAGCGGAGCAAGCGTGCCCTTGGGCCTACCGGCCGGCGCCCGCATCCACGCCACGGCGCTGATCCGCGGCATGTTCCAGACCGCCGCCGGCCGGCCGCAGCCGGGCTCCGGCATGCTGCCGGCCGACTGGATGGACCTGCCGGCGCTGCCGGCCGCGGTGCGCAAGGTCGCGGCCAGCGCCGCCTGGGCGCGCGGCACCCGGCTCTACGGCGAGCCGCTCGGCGACGCCGGCCTGCGCGAGGTGCTGTCGCACCGGCTCGCGGCGCTGCAGGTGCCGGCGCCGGCCGCGCAGATCATCACCACCGTCGGCGCGACCCACGCGCTCGACATCGTCAGCCGCACGCTGCTGAAGCCGGGCGATCCGGTGATGGTGGAGGAGCCCGGCTGGTCGGTCGAGTTCGCGCGGCTGGAATCGCTCGGCCTGCGCATCCTGACGGTGCCACGCCATGCCGACGGCCCCGACCTGGCGGTGATGGCGCGCTACTGCGAGGCCCATGCGCCGCGCCTCTTCATCAGCGTCAGCGTGTTCCACAACCCGACCGGCCACTGCCTGACACCCGGCGCCGCCCACCGGCTGCTGCAGCTGGCCGAAGCGCACGACTTCCACATCGCCGAGGACGACACCTACGGCCATATCGCGCCGGAGCACGCCACCCGGCTCACCTCGCTCGACGGGCTGCGGCGCACGCTCTACATCGGCGGCTTCGCCAAGCTGCTGGCGCCCAACTGGCGCGTCGGCTTCCTCGCAGCGCCGGCGCCGCTGGTCGACCGGCTGCTCGACACCAAGCTGCTGGCCACGCTCACCACGCCGGCGCTGCTGGAGCAGTCGCTCGCGATCTGCATCGAACAGGGCGCGCTGCGACGGCACGCCGAGCGGGTCCGCGGCCGGCTCGACGCGGCGCGCACCCGCAGCGCCCGGCTTGCGCGCGCGGCCGGCTGCACCTTCCTCGCCGAGCCGGCGGGCATGTTCGGCTGGCTCGAGACCGGCGTGGACACCGACCTGCTCGCGCAGCGCATGCTCGACGGCGGCTGGCTGCTGGCGCCGGGCGCGCTGTTCCACGCCAGCCGCCAGCCCTCGTCCGCGATGCGGATCAATTTCGCGAACACGCAGGACGCGGCGTTCTGGGAGGCGTTCCGGGCGGCGCGGGACGGGCTGTCGGCGGCGCGGCCGGGCTAGCGTGTTCTTCGCAGCAAGTCGGCGCGCAGCCCGGCGAATGAACCTTTCGGATGCGTGTGCTAGACGGTGGCGCTGCCCGTCTGCAGCCCGCCCACCACGTCGAGCAGCGCCCGGTTGACGTCGCCGGCCTCCATGTCGTGGCGGTCGCACAGCTTGCGCAGCGCGTCGGTGTCGGGCGATTCCAGCGCGATGGTGATCGCGAGCTCGCCGGCGTACGGGCCGGTGCGCTGCACCAGCGATTCGCGCACCCGGCCCGACACCGGCAGCCGCGCCAGGATGGTCGCGAGCGGCTCGTCGAGCAGCAGGTCCAAGCCGGAGAAAAGGCCGCACATCGTCACTTCGCGGCGCAGGGTGTCCTCGACGCCGGCATCGATCAGCCGGTCCATCAGCCGTGCCCGGATCACCGTCTGCGCCTTGATCGGCTGCAGCGCCGCCTCGCGGCTGGCGTGCGGCAGCTGCTCCCCGAGCCAGCTGCGCAGGGTGTCGAAGCCGAGCATCATCATCCCGTGCCGGACCGACTCGACGCCATTGCGCAGCCCGAGGCCCGGCGAATTCGCGAAGATGAGGAAGCGGTAGACCAGCAGCGGGTCGTGTGCCATCAGGTCCTGCACCGCTTCGGCCGAACGGTCGGATTCGAGCGCCTTCAGCGTCGCGAGCACGACCGCATGGTCGGGTTCGGACGGCGTATGGCGCAGGCTGTAGACCACGTCCTCGGCGGGCCAGCCGGCGATGCCCACCGCGCCGCAGCGGTCGAGGCAGTACTCCATCAGGGTGCGGTTCTCGATGCCGCCGAAGATGTGTCCGGCCGGCAGCCGGCCGGGAGGCGGCCGGTCGCCCGGCGGCACCGGCCGCATCGCGTCCTGCAGCGCCGCCGCGGCCCAGGGCGGCGGCAGCGTCAGCCAGTATCGCTGGAAGCAGGTCTTGATGTCCTCGGCCGGCGGCCGGTCGGTGCTGCCCTGCCAGACGAGGGGCAGTCCGCGCCGGGCCGCGCGCCGCACGGCGGCGGCCACGTCGGCGTTGCGTTCCAGCAGGCCGGCGGCGACCACCACCGTCGGCGCGAAGAAGCCGCTGGTGGCGAAGACAGGCGCCCGGGCGGCCGGCGGCGGCTCGACCGTGTCGAGCAGTTCGACCAGCATCCGCGCCGTCTGGGCGACCAACAGCACCGGAGGCGCATCGTGCGGCAGCCGGTCGCGCATCTCGTCGAGCAGGTGGCGCGCATCGAGCGGGCCTTCCGGCACGTCCTTGCGCACCAGCGGCCGCACATGCAGCGCGACGGCGCCCAGCGTGCGCTGTGCGTTCCAGACCGGCTGGTAGGTGAAGGTAACGGAGTCGAGAACGGAGGCCGTCATGCTGCGATGGTGCCCGAGCGGTGGGCGCTCCGCGCCGGGGAAAGTACGGAAGCCCTAGCCGATGAAGGTGAACAGCGACAGCTTCTGGATCTGCGCGTACGAACTGAGCGCCGCCGAATAACCGGTCTGCCGGTTCTGGAAATCGGAGATCGCCCGGATCATATCGAGGTCCTCCGCCGCGGAGCGCTCGCCTTCGAGCTGCGTGCTGCGCGCCTCCTGGCCGTCGCTGATGCGGTCGACCTGGTTGAGCACGTTGCCCGCATGGCCGCGGGCCGTCTGCAGCCGCGCGAGCCCGGCATCGATCTGGGCGAGCGACTGCGCGAGCTGGGTCGGCAGCGCGCCGGTCGTGGTCTTCGCGGCGGTGATGTCGGCGATCGCCTGGTCCATGACCTTGAACACGTCGCTGCGGTCGCTGGGCGCGACGGCAAGGCTGTCGCCGTTCGCTGGCTTGCCCTTGACCACCAGGGACTGACCATCGAACACGATCGCCGCGCCTTCCTTGTACGCCGCGGCGGGCGTGGTGGTGCCGACGGTCGTGTCGGTGACGGTGTAGGTGGTGGCACCGGTGGTGGCGTCCACCGCGAAGGCGATGCTGTAGTCGTGGCCGGTTACCGCGGTCGGGTTGGTCACCGTGCCGGCATCGGCCCAGGCGGTACCGGTGTTGGCCGCGCCGGTGGCCACGGTGAAGACGCCGTTGCCGGTGGGCACGTTCATGAAGGCGGCCTGGCCGTCGATGGTCGGCGCGACCGAGACATTGCCGCCGGTGCGCTGGCCGCCCAGGCCCTGGAACTGCACCGGGTCGGTGTTGGAGAACGCGGTGTCGGCAGCGCCGAGTCCGCCGTAGAGCGGCACGCCGTTGCTGTCCTGCTGGTTGGCATAGCCGTAGATCTGCTCGCGCAGCGCCGTCAACCGCTGCGCGATGCTGGCGCGGTCGGTGGGCGTCAGGGTGCCGTTGCCGGCATTGACCACCAGCGTGCGGAAATCCTGCAGCGCGGAGTGGGCGTCGCCCAGCGTCGATTCCGCCAGCGCCATCGTGTCGCGCTGCGCGGCCAGTGCCCGCTGGTCGGCGGCGATGCGGGCGATGCGGGTAGTGGCGCGTTCGGCCTGCGCGGCCGAGGTCGGATCGTCGCTCGCGCGGTTGACCCGCTTGCCGGAGGTCATGTTCTCCTGCAGGCCGGCGAGCTCGACCTGCCGGCGCGCAATGTTCTGGATCGCGCTCGCGTAGGTGGTGGCGCTGCCGAGGCGGTTGGCGTAGGACATGGGAATGCGTGCTCCTGCGTGCGGTGGCGTCAGCGGGCGATCGCTGCGATCACCGAATCGAAGATGCCCTGGGCGATCTGGATCATCTTGGCCGAGGCCTGGTAGGCCTGCTGGTACTGCAGCAGCTTGGCGGCCTCCTCGTCGAGGTTCACGCCGCTGACCGCCGCCTCGTCGCCCTGCGCGCTGCCGAGGATCGACTGCGACACGCCGGCGTTGTAGCTGGCGCTCTGTACCCGTACGCCGATCTGCGACATCAGCCCCGCATAGCCATCCGACAGCGGCGAGCCGTCGAACATCGTCTGATCACGCAGGTTGGCCAGCGCGTCGGCGTTGCCGGCGGTGGTCTTGATCGGGCCGCCGATGGTCGCCACCGGGGTGGCGGTCGGGGTCGTCGGCCAGCCGGCCGCCGCCCGGGTCGGCGTGGCGATGCTGCTGTCGTTGGCCTGCACCACCAGCAGGTCGCCCGCCTTGGGCGTGCCCTTGAGCGTGAGCTGCCAGCCGTTCAGCGCGATGGTGCCGCCGGCCGTGTAGGGCTGGCTGGCGCCGGGTGCGGCGGGCGGCTGGGTGACGGTGTAGCTGGTCGGGGTGTCGAAGGTGATCACCACGTCCGCGGCCGGGCCGGAGAACTGCGGCGTGACGGTGAAGCCGGATACACCGACGGTGCCCTGGTTGTCGGGCGCGGCGGAGACCACGGCCGGGTTGCCGACCGCGAGTTCGCGCGGCGAGGTCAACAGCGTGCCGATCTGCGTCGCCGCCAGCGCGAACGGCTTGACGACGAAGCTGTCGTTGGCATTCGCGCCGGCCGACGCGGTGAAGGTGAGGCCGTCCACCACCGTCGCGCCCGGCACGCTGCCCATCGCGGTGACCTTGCCGTCGGACAGCCGCACGATTTCCCCCGCGGTGCCGGAGGTGAAGCGCACCTGGTAGTCCGATGCCGCCATCAGGCTGGCATCGGCCACCGCCACCTGGACCGTCGCCGTACCGGTATTGGCCGCAGCCTTGTAGCCGTCGGCCAACGTCTGCGGCTTGAAGAAATTGCCGCCGCTGGTGCCGTCGAGGTTCAGGCCGACGGCGTGCTGGGCATTGACCGACGTGGTGGTCGCCAGCGCGATCCGGCCGAGCATGTTGCGCGCTTCCGGGATGTCGCCGTTGTGCACCTTGAGCAGACCGGCCATCTCGCCGCCGTTCAGGCCGTTCTCGTCCATGTGGGTGACCGCGCCGGCACGGCCGATGGCGATGTTCACCCTGGACGGGTCGCCGCCGGGGTCGCGCACCAGCGACAGCGTGGCGGTCGCGATGCCGAGCACCACCGGCTGGCTGCCGATGAACACGCCGGTAGTGCCGTCGTCGGCGGCGACCTGGGTGGTCTGCACGTAGCGGTTGAGGTCCTTGATCAGCGTCTCGCGCTGGTCGAGCAGGTCGTTGGGTGCCTGGTTCTGTCCGGCTGCCAGCGCGATCTGGTCGTTGACCTTGGCGATGCGCTGCAGCAGCCCGTTGGCGGCCGTGACCGCATCCTCGAGCTGCTGGCGGGTGCCGGTCTGCAGCTCGTTGAGCCGGGTGGCCGCACCGTTGAAGCGGCTCGACATCTCCTGCGCCCGCGTCAGCACCACCGCACGCGCGGTCAGGTCGGTCGGCGCGGTACCCACGTCGGTGAAGGCGTTGAGCATGTCGGTCACCGCCGCGCCCAGGCCGCTCGCGCCGCCGGGGAAGATGTCTTCCAGCTGCGTCAGCCGCGACGCGCGGGCCTGGTCCGACGCGGCGGCCGAGGCAGCGAGCGTCGCCTGTCGGGTGAGGAAGTCGCTGTGGCTGCGCAGCACGTTGGCGACGGTGACGCCGCGTCCGATGTAGCCGCCGCCGGTGTACTGGCTGCCCGAGGTCTCCAGCAGCACGCCCTGGCGGGAGTAACCCGCCGTGTTGACGTTGGAGATGTTGTGGCCGATCGTCTGCAGCGCGGCCTGGTTGGCCAGCAGCGAGCGGACGCCGACGTTGAGCAGACCCATGACCCTGCGCTCAGATGTTGCGCTGCTGCCACTGCGCAGCGCTGGCGATCGCGCGGCTCAGCTTGGACGCATAAGCGGGGTCGGTCGCATAGCCAGCCCGCTTCAGTTCGGTCGCATAGGCCTGGGCCGATCCGGTGTTCTGCCGGGCGGTGGCGTAGCGCGGGTTCTCGTTGATCAGCCGGGCGTAGTCGCGGAAGGAGTCCTCGAACGAGTCGTAGGCGCGGAACTTCGCCGTCACCTTGCGTGGCGTGCCGTTGATGTATTCGGTCGTGGTCACCTCGGCCACCTTGCCGGTCCAGCCGGCGCCTGCCTTGATGCCGAACAGGTTGTACGACGGATCGCCGCCCTTCATCTTGATCTGGAAGCGGCCCCAGCCAGTCTCGTGGCCGGCCTGGCCGAGCATGAAGGAGGCGGGGATGCCGCTCTCCTGGCTGACCTTCTCGGCCGCTTCGCGCTGCTGCTGCACGAAGTCGCCCGAGGGGCTGCCGGTCGGCGCCGCCGGTGCGGCCGCCGGCGTGCGGGCGAGCGACAGGGTCGAGGGCAGGGCGGTCTTGGGCGCGTCGAGGGTAGTGGTGGTCTGGTTCGACAGCTGCTTGGCGATCAGGTCGGACAGGCCGCCCGGCATGCCGGACATCTGCACCGCGAACTGCTGGTCCAGCAGGTCGGTCGCCATGTTCTCGCCGGCGCTGTCGTTCATGCCGGACTTCATCGTGGCCTGGCGCATCGTCTTCATCAGCTCGCGCATGAAGAGCGACTCGAACTGCTTGGCCGCTTCCTTGGTGGCCGCCGGATCGCTGCTGCCGGCCTGCAGCTTCAGGTTGTTGAGCGTGCGGGCGTCGGCCGCCAGGGCGTTGGTGGACGAAGGGAGTTGCTGGATGGCCATGGCGTCGCTCCGGCGGTCAGATCACTTCCAGTTCGGCATTCAGGGCACCGGCGGCCTTGATCGCCTGCAGGATGGCGAGCAGGTCCTGCGGCGTGGCGCCCAGCGCATTCAGGGCCCGCACCACGTCGGCGAGCTGCGGCGAGGCCGGCACCTGCATCAGGATGCCGGGCTCCTGCTTGATCGCGATGTCGCTCTTCTGCGCCACCACCGTCTGGCCGCCGCTGAACGGCGCGGGCTGGCTGATGACGGGCGTGGAGCTGATCGTGATCGACAGGTTGCCGTGGGCGATCGCGCAGGGGCCGAGCGTGACCGCCTGGTTGAGCACGATCGAGCCGGTACGCGCGTTGATCACCACGCGGGCCGCCGGTGCGGCGATCTCCAGCGGCAGCTCTTCCAGATCGGCGATGAAATTGACGCGGGCGCTGGGGTCGGTCGGTGCCTGGACCTGCACCGTGCGGCCGTCGAGCGCACGGGCCAGGCCGCTGCCCATGCGGCGGTTGATCACGTCGGCGACCCGCCGGGCGGTCTGGAAGTCCGAGGCGTTCAGGCCCAGGTTGATCGAGTCGCCTTCCTGCAGCGGTGTCGCGACGGCACGTTCGACCTGGCCGCCGGCGGGAATGCGGCCCGCGCTCAGGTGGTTGATCTGGACCTTGCTGCCGCCGGCGGCGGCGCCGGCACCGCCGACCGCGACGTTGCCCTGGGCCAGCGCGTAGATCTCGCCGTCCACGCCGCGCAGCGGGGTGGTGATGAGGGTGCCGCCCTTGAGCGACTTGGCATTGCCCATCGACGACACGTTGACGTCGATCGCCTGGCCGGGCTGGGCGAAGGCGGGGAGCTGGGCGGTGACGATCACCGCCGCCACGTTCTTCAGCTGGAGCTGCGAGGCGGTCGCCGCCGGCAGGGTGATGCCGAGCTGCTGCAGGTAGTTCGACAGGCTCTGCGTCGTGAACGGCATCTGCGTCGTCTGGTCGCCGGTGCCGTCGAGACCGACCACCAAGCCGTAGCCGGTCAGCTGGTTGGTGCGCACGCCCTGGACCGCCGCCACTTCCTTGATGCGCATCGCCTGGGCCGGCGCGATGGCGGCCAGCGTGAGCAGCAGCGCGGCAGCGCCGCGGAGGCATCCGGAAGACAGGAAACGCAGAACGGTGGTCATGGCACCGATTCTGCGAGGACTCAGAACGGCAGAACGGTCAGAAAGAAGCGGGAAAGCCAGCCAATTGTCTGGGCTTCGTCCTGCTGGCCGCGGCCCCGCGACTCGATGCGCACGTTGGCCACCTGGGTCGACGAGACGATGCTGTTGGCCTGGATCGCACGCGGATCGACGGTGCCCGAGAAGCGCAGCACGTCCACGTTCTGGTTCACGCCGATCTGCTTCTCGCCTGTTACGACCAGATGCCCGTTGGGCAGCACCTGGATCACGGTGGCGGTGATCGCGCCGGAGAAGGTGTTGGCGCTCTCGGTGCCGCCCTTGCCCGAGAAGCTGTTGGCATCCGACGCGCCGATGTTGGTCTTGGCGCCGAGCGAGGCCGCGCCGAAGAAGGGCAGGGCCGTGATACCCGCCTTCACGCTGCCGCTGCGGTCGACCGTCGAGGTGGACTTCTGGCTCGCGCTGACGTTCTCGACGATGGTGATGGTCACCGTGTCGCCGACCAGACGCGCACGCCGGTCCTCGAAGGCCGGGCGGTAGCTGGCGGTGCGGAACAGGCCGCCGGTCGGCGTCGTGGCCGGCAGCGGTGCGTAGGTCATCGGCGGCGGCGTGGTCGCCGGCATGTCGACCTGGGGCCGGGGCTGGAGCGTCTCGCAGCCGGCCAGCAGCAGGGCGGCGGCGGAAAGCAGGGTGCGCAGGACGGTTGCGGTACGGGCGTTCATACGTTTCTCCGGATGCGGCCTGCATGCGGCCGCCCCTCGAGGGGAAGGCGGCCCCAGGGCCGCCACGGGATGGGCCTATGGCTACAGCTGGGCGAGCTTCTGCAGCATCTGGTCGGAGGTCTGCACGGCCTTGGAGTTCATCTCGTAGGCCCGCTGGGTCTGGATCATCGTGACCAGTTCCTGCACCACGTTGACGTTAGAGGTTTCCACGAAGCCCTGCGACAGCGAGCCCAGCCCGTTGGTGCCCGGCGTGCCGCCCTGCGGCTGGCCGGACGCCGCGGTCTCGCTGTAGAGGTTCTGGCCGCGCGGCTCCAGGCCGGCCGGGTTCACGAAGTTGGTCAGCGCGATCGTGCCGATCTGCTGGGGCGCCACGTTGCCTGGCAGCACCACCGCCACCGCGCCTTCGGCCGAGATGGTGATGCTCTGCGCGTTGGGAGGCACGGTCACGCCGTTGGCGATCGGCAGACCGTTCGAGGTGACCAGCCGGCCCTGGGCATCGACCTGGAACGAGCCGTCGCGGGTGTAGCCGAGCGTGCCGTCGGGCATCGTGACCTGGAAAAAGCCGTTGCCCTTGATCGCCACGTCGAGCACGTTGCCCGACTGCTGCAGGCTGCCCTGCGCGAAGGAGCGCGAGGTGGCGACCGTGCGCACGCCCAGGCCCACCTGCAGGCCGGTCGGCAGCTGGTTCTGCTCGGTGCTGTTGGCACCCACCTGCCGCAGGTTCTGGTACATCAGGTCTTCGAACACGGCCGTCGCCCGCTTGAAGCCGTTGGTCGAGACGTTGGCCAGGTTGTTGGAAATGATGTCCAGCTGGGTCTGCTGGGCTTCCATGCCGGTCTTCGAGATCCAGAGCGAATTGATCATGGTGCGCTTTCTGCGGAGGGAGCCGGTCAGCCGATGGACAGCAGCTGGGCCGCCGCCTTGTCGTCGCTTTCCGCGGCCTGCATCAGCCGGGCCTGCGAGTCGAACTGCCGGGCGGCTTCGATCATCGCGACCATGGTCGCGACGGAGTTGACGTTGGAGCCTTCAACCGCGCCGGTCTGCAGGCGGGCGGTGGCATCGGCCGGCAGCGGCTCGCGGTTGGCGGTGCGGAACAGGCCGTCCTCGCTGCGGCGCAGCGGGTCCTCGGCCGTGGGCGTGACCATCTTGATGCGGCCGAGCGTGGCCGGCGGCTGGCCCTCGACCTTGCCGGTGATCGTGCCGTCGAGCGCGAGCGTGATCTGGGAGCCGGGCGGCACGTCGATCGGTGCCCCGTCGGCCGACAGCACGGTCAGGCCGACGCTGTTGATCAGCGTGCCCTGCGCCGTGACCTCCATGCCGCCGTTGCGGGTGTAGGCCTCAGTGCCGTCGAGCCCCTGCACGGCGAACCAGGCGTTGCCCTGCGCCATCGCGTCGAGCGGACGGTCGGTGCGCTGGGGCATGCCGGGCGTGTTGTCGTGGCCGGCGGTCGCCTCGGAGGCGAACACCCGGGTGGTGGCGCCGTCGCCGCGCACCGGCACCGAGCGGAAGGTGGAGAACTCCGCGCGGAAACCGTTGGTCGAGGCGTTCGCCAGGTTGTTGGCCAGCACCGCCTGCCGCGCCTGCGCGGCACCGGCACCGGTCATCGAGGTGTAGATCAGGCGGTCCATGGCTCAGGGCTCCCGGCGGCGATCAGCGCATGTTGACCAGGGTGGACATCACCTGGTCCTGCGTCTTGATCGTCTGCGCATTCGCCTGGTAGGCGCGTTGCGCCGTCATCATGTTCACCAGCTCGGCGGTCAGGTCGACGTTGGAGTCTTCCAGCGTGCCCGAGGCGATCTTGCCGAAGTTGCCGGATGCCGGCGTGTTCTTCAGCGGCGCGCCGGACGCCGCCGTCTCCTTCCAGTAGGTGCCGCTGGTCGGCTCCAGGCCCTGCACGTTCCGGAAGTTGGCCAGCACGATCTGGCCGGCCGCCTGGGTTTCGCCGTTGGAATAGCGGGCGGTGATGATGCCGTCCTCCTCGATCTTCACGCCGGTCAGCTCGCCGGGGGCGTAGCCGTTCTGCTTGAGCGTGGAGACGTAGAACGAACTGGCGTTCTGGGTCATGCCGTCGAGGTTGAGCGCGACGTCGAATGCAGCCGTGGCCCCGCCGGGCACGGTCACGCCGGTGAGGGTCATGGGTGAGCCGCTGGTCAGCTTGCCGGCGGAATCGAACGCGATCGACCCGAGCGCGGTGCCCATGGTGCCGGTGCTGCTGCCGTTCGGATAGTCGGCGAACACGTCCCAGGTATTGGCTGCCGTCTTCTGGAAGTACAGGCCCACCGGGATGGCCGCGCCCTGGGTGTCGTAGACGGTGAGCGACGTACCGTACTTGGTCACCGGCGTCGGAGGGGTGGTGCTGGAGGCGACCACGGCCTCGGTGTCCAGGTTGGCGACGGCCGTGATGGTCGAGGTCACCTGACCCTGGATGCCCTTGCCGGTGGGCAGCTGCAGGCTGCCCTTGCTGACCGCGCCGGTCTGCGGGTCGAACAGATTGCCTTGGAGCTTGGCACCGGCATTGGTGACGATGTTGCCGTCCTTGTCGAGCTTGAAGGTGCCGGCACGGGTGTAGTTGATCTCCCCGCTGGGCATCTGCACTGCATAAAAGCCGGCGCCGTTGATCGCCAGGTCGAGGTCGTTGCCGGTGGTGCTCAGGTTGCCCTGGCTGAACTGCTGCGAGATCGCCGCCGTCGTCACCCCGATGCCAGGCGAATTGCCGCCGCCGCCGGTGCCCAGGTTGGAGGCGTACAGCTCGGCGAATTCCGCACGCGAGGACTTCATGCCGGTCGTGTTGGCATTGGCGATGTTGTGGCCGATGACGTCGAGGCCGCGGCTGGCGGCGTTCAGGCCGGAAAGACCTTGCTGGAATCCCATGGTGTGCTCCTAGGCGCTGCGTTTTGGGGGTGTGGAGGGGCGGGTGCCGGTCAGAGGATCGACTTGACGGCGGTGTACGGCGCAGAGGTGCCGTTCTGGAACTGCAGGGTCAGGGCGCCGCCGGTGTCCGAGCCGATCGAAGCGACCTTGTTGCGCACCAGCGATGTCGTGCCGACCGGGGTGGTGCCGCTGGTCGCGGTCACCTTGAACTGCAGTCCGTCCTTGGCGCCGTAGCTGCCGGTGTCCCAGGCGAACTCGTGGCGTCCCGCCGCCAGTCGGCCCAGCGGCACGGTACCGAGCGCAGTCCCGCTCGCGCTCAGGATGTCGACCTTGACGTTGCTCGCGTCGCCCGACAGCTCGAAAGTGCCGGTACCCTTCTTCGCCGTGGTGTCGATCGACAGCGTCTTGCCTTCGGTGATCACCTCGCGGCCGACCAGTGCGCTCGCCTGGATGCCCTGCATCGCCGCCATCTGCGTCGCCAGGCTGGTGACGGTGGAATTGAGCTGCTGGATGCCGGTGACGGTGTTGATCTGCGCGATCTGCGAGGTCATCTGCGCGTTGTCCAGCGGATTCATCGGATCCTGGTTGTTCAGCTGCGCGACGAGGAGCTTCAGGAATCGGTCCTGCGCCTCGCTCTGGTTGGTCACCGTGTTGCCGCTGGCATCGGTGCCGGCAGCCTCGCTCTTGCGGGTGTAGGTGTAGCCCGTGGTGGAGGTGAGCGCGTCGGTGGCGGTGGTGGCGGTCATGGCGGTCCTCGGAAGTCGGTCACTGGCCCATCTGCAGCGTCTTCAGCAGCAGGGTCTTGGCGGTATTCATCACTTCGACGTTGTTCTGGTAGGCGCGGGAGGCGGAGATCATGTTGACCATCTCCTCGACCGCGTTCACGTTCGAATGCGTCACATACCCCTGCGCGTCGGCGCTCGGGTTGTTCGGGTCGTGCACCTTGCGGCCGGGCGTCTGGGTCTCGGTGATCGCATTGACCTTGACGCCGGCGGCCCCTTCGCCGCCCATCGGAACGGTCTGGAAGACGACCTGGCGGGCCTTGTATTCCTTGCCGTCGGGGCCGGCGACCGCTTCGACGTTGGCCAGGTTGCTGGCCACCACGTTGAGCCGCTGCGACTGCGCGCTCACGGCACTGCCAGAGACGCTGAAGATCGAGAACATGGACATGGTGGACTTCCGGTACGTGCGGGAGGGGCGCCGTCACTGGCCCTGGATGGCGGTCAGCATGGTCTTGGCCGAGCCGTTGATGAAGCGCAGCGTGGCTTCGTAGCGCACCGCGTTGTCCGCGAAGGCGGCGCGTTCGCGGTCCAGGTCCACGCTGTTGCCGTCCATGGCGGTCTGGGTCTGCGTCACGTAACCCATCGCGAAGTTGCCCATCGTCGAGCCGCTTCCGCCCAGAGGAATGAAGCCCCTGTTGCCGCCGCCCGGGGCCGCGGCACCGGGCGCCGCCAGCCGCAGGCTGCCGGTCGCGGTGCTGCCGCCACTGCCGGCGTTCACGGCTTCCATGGCGTCGGAAAAATTGAAGTCGCGGGCGGCGTAGCCCGGCGTGTCCGCGTTGGCGATGTTGCTCGCGATGACGCGCTGCCGCTCCGAGCGCAGCAGCAGGCCCTTCGCATGGAAGTCCAGCTGGTTCGTCAGTTTGTCGAGCATGGCAGGTCGGGCGCAGCAGTGGCGGTGGAGTCGGGACGTGGAGCGATTATGGAAATCGCCTCCTGCCGGTAAGCCGGGATGAAGCGGCCAAAACGCCCTCAGTTCGCGCATTGGCGCGGCCGGCCGGTGCCTATAGTTTTCGGTCGGGGCCGTGCCGCGTCCCGGCATGCCGCGCGTCGCGGCGAAGCACCTGTTTGCGGAGAACACCATGCTGCTGCGCTTCCATCGTCCTTCCTTCCTGTCGCGCTCCCGTTCTTGGCTGGGCGTGTGGACCGCGGCCGGCCTGCTCGCCGCAGCCGGCCCGGCATCAGCGCAGGCCGTCGCTCTGGAGGTCGGCGCCGACGTGCTGGAAAGCAGCCGGCGCTGGGTCGATGAAGAGGTGTACAAGGCCCAGGCGACCGCGGGCGGGCAGATGCCCCTGCGGATGGAGGTGACGGTCGGCAGCCTCGACAGCCGGCTACGGCTCGCACCGTGCACCAAGGTGGAGCCGTACATCCCGGTCGGCATGCGGCTCTGGGGCAAGACCCGGCTGGGCCTGCGCTGCGTCGAGGGCCAGACCCGCTGGAACGTGTTCCTGCCGATCCAGGTCAAGGCGTTCGGCCCGGCCTGGGTGGTGCGCGGACCGGTGGTGGCCGGCGCGACGCTGTCGGCCAACGATGCGATGCAGGCCGAGGTCGACTGGGCCGACGAGGCGTCCCCCGTGCTGGCCGATGCGTCGCAGTGGGTCGGTGCCGTGCTGACCCGGTCGCTCAATGCCGGTCAGGCGCTGCGTCAGTCGGCCGTCCGTGCGGCCACCGCCTTCCAGGCGGGCGCTCAGGTGCGGATCGTGGCGCAGGGCACGGGTTTTGCCGTCACCTCCGACGGTCAGGCCGTGTCTGCTGGCGTGGTGGGGCAGCCGGTGCGGGTCCGCATGGAGGGCGGGCGGATGATGACCGGCACTGTGCTGGATGCCCGTACAGTGCGGCTCGACATCTGACGGCCCGCCAAAAAATTGCACTAAAGTCCCGCGCAGAACCGCCGAAGACTTACCTACGAGACCCTGCGGAGGGTCGTGGAGCGTGCGATGAAGATTGGCCAAAACCCCGAATTGCCCCTGAAGGTGCCCACCCCGGCAGCACCGCGCACCGGTACGGCCGCAGCATCTTCGTCGGCTCCCCCACCTGCGGCCGCCGCGCCGGCCGCGACCCAGGGTACGCCGGTCACCGTGTCGAACCTCGCCCGTACGCTGGGCCAGGCGGCACTGGGCAACAGCAGCGCCAGCTTCGATACCGCCAAGGTGGCGGCGGTCCGCACCGCCATCGAGAACGGAACGTACAAGGTCGACGCCGAAGCCATCGCCGACCGGCTGCTATCGAATGCGCAGCAGGTTCTGCGCAAGGCGCAAGGCTGAGAGGCGCGATCGAAGCATGAAGCCGGCCGAGGTGTTGCACGATCGTCTGACGGCCGTCGAGGCGCAGCTGGACGCCGTCGCCACCGCCCTGTTGGCAGGCGACAGCGCGCGTCTGAAGATGGACACCACCGCCTTGCGGGACGCGGCGGCCGAGGTGTCCTTCGTGCTGTCGTCCCTTCCCCAGGATGCCTTCGCCCGCCAGCCGGAACTGCAGGCGCGGATCGGCCGGATCGGCCAGCGGCTGGCGACCTACCGCGATAACCTGGCCCGACGGTCCGCTGCGGTGGACCGTACCCTGGCCTCGCTGTTGCCGTCGGACGACGTCGCGACCTACGTCCGCGCCCCGGGCATGGGCGGCTACGGTGCCGGCCGGTTCGGTTCGCGCTTTTCCTGACGGTGACGCCGGCGCCCTGTCTGTTGGGCCTTTCCCATGCAAAACGGCTGCCGCGGCAGCCGTTTTGCATGGGAAAGGCCCAAAGCCGATCAGTGGTGGCGCATCTTGGCGCGAAGGCGGGCGATTGACTGGCTGTGCAGCTGGCAGACCCGCGATTCGGTGATGCCGAGCACCGCGGCGATCTCCTTCAGGTTCATGTCGTTCTCGTAGTACATGCTCATGATGTACTGCTCCCGCTCGGGCAGGCCCTTGATCGCTTCCACCAGCGACTGGCGCAGCCGCTGGTCGCGCAGCTGCTGCATCGGGTCGGCATCGCCGTCGCCCACGTGGCGGTCGAGGAAGCTGTCGTCCTCCTGGCCGGCCGCCATGTCTTCCAGGTAGACCAGCTGGGTGCCCCGCACCTTGGCGAGCAGGCTCTGGTAGTCGTCGAGCGGCATGCCCAGCTCGGCAGCGATCTCCGATTCCAGCGGGCTGCGTCCGAGCACCTGCTCCAGCCTGCGCACCGCATGCTCGATGTCCTTCTGGCTTTTGCGGGAGCCGCGGCTCATCCAGTCGCCTTCGCGCAGCTCGTCGATCATCGCGCCGCGGATGCGCTGGGTCGCGAAGGTTTCGAACTGCACGCCCTGGCTGGCCTGGAAGCGCGACAGCGCTTCGGCCAGGCCCATCATGCCGACCTGGATCAGGTCGTCCACCTCCACGTTCGGCGGCAGCTTGGCGATCATGTGGTGCGCCAGCCGACGCACCAGCGGCACGTACTGGCGGAGCATCGCGTCGCGATCGAGATGGCCTTTGGCGGTGTACATCAGTGGCTCCGGGCGGAACGGTCGAATGCGCGGGCGAGCGGTGAGCGGCGGATCGGCAGGACGGCTGGGAGTGCTTCTTCGTCGGCTGCCGGGGTTGCCACTGACCGCTGTCCGTAGGACGACGCGTTCGCGTGCGACAGGGTAGCCGCCCCTTCGATCAGCCGCAAGGCCAGCCGCTGCACGTCGCCCGAGGCGCGTTCGCCGTCGATCGACGTGCGCACCCGCAGCACGTCCAGCCGGCAGCCCAGCCAGGCGTCGGCGCAGCGGGCCAGGTTCTCGCGGGCAGCCTGTGCGGTGCCCGCGGTGGCGACACCTGCCCGGGTCACGACCGAGGCGACGGTGGGCACCACGCCCGCATCGACCAGCGCCTTGAGGGACTGGTAGGCCGCCAGCACGCCCGATTGCCGCGGCGCGGCCGCCAGCACCGGGGTCATGCCGCAGTACCGGGCCCAGCGGGCCAGCAGCGGTGCGGCCGCGTAGAGCAGCACCATGTCGTAGGGCCGCAGGACGCGCGCCAGCCGTGCCGGGGCTGCCGGCAGCGGGTCGCCGCCGTGCGGAGCGACCAGCCGGGCCAAGCCCGCCGCAGCGGGCAGAACGGCCATGCCGGTCCAGTCATCGGCCTGCGCCGCACCATCCTCCATGCCCAGGCTGCCCTCGAGCAGCTCGCACAGGCCCGGGGCATCGGCGGATTCGGCACTGTGGGCGTCCAGCACCGCGACCTGATAACCCAGCGTCTGCAGGGCGTCGCAGAGCTGCCAGAGCAGCGGCAGCTCGGTATCGGTATCGCCCTGGGCCACCAGCCCGGCGATGCGCGGCGTGGACTGCGGCGTCTGCAGTCGCAGCCCGGCACCCTGGTCAAGGGCGGCATCAAGCATCGAGCAGGCTCCGCGTCCGGTTCTCGCCGGTACCCGGCGAGAAGAAGAAGTTCAGGTCGCCGACCTTCGGGTCGAAGGCCGACTTGGCAGGCGAACGCATCGACGCACGGACCAGCTGGCCGGCGTCGGCCTCTTCCCAGTCCTCCGGTACGCGCTGGCCGTTGGTCACACCGCGCAGCACCAGCTGGTGGCGGATCAGGGCGTCGAGGGCGGGGCCCAGCTTCACGGCCTCGTCCACCTTCGACAGGATCGCCTGCTGGGCGCCGCTGGTCTTGAAGGACGCCACGACGTCGTCGAGCATGTCGCCATGGCCGCCGGCATTCAGGACCATCAGGCGCTGCACGCCCGGCAGGTCGAGCACGTCGAGCATGTCGCGCTTGCGCGGATCGCGCGGTGCGACGCCGGTGGTGTCGATCAGCACCATCTTCTTGCCAGCGAGCAGGCCGAGCAGGTCCTGCAGCGCGGCGCGGTCGTGCGCCAGGTGCGCCACCACGCCGAGCATGCGGCCGTAGGTGCGCAGCTGCTCGTGGGCCGCGATCCGGTAGGTGTCGAGCGTGATCAGGCCGACGCTGCCCGGGCCGTGCAGCCGGGCGCACTGGGCGGCCAGCTTGGCGGCGGTGGTGGTCTTGCCGACGCCGGTGGCGCCGACGAGCGCGAAGATGCCGCCTTCCTCGGCCAGCGGCAGGGCATCGTCGGCGGTGCGCAGGTTGCGCTCCAGCACGTCCATCAGCCAGCGCACCGCTTCGGCGGCGCCGGTGTCCTGCGGCAGGCGCTCCAGGATCGCCCGGGCCAGCGCGGGCGAATAGCCGGCGCGGATCAGCTTGAGCATCAGATTCGACTGGATCGGGTCCTGCCGGGCTTGGCCCAGCCAGGCGAGCGTGTTGAAGCGCTCCTCGATCAGTTCCTTCATCGACTGGAGTTCGTCGACGATGCCCTTGGCCGGCGCGCCGGCGGGCGCCGGTGCAGCGGCGGCCGCACGGGTGCGCTGCGGAGCGGGCTCTGCGCGGCGCGGTGCCGGGGCCTCGGCGCGGCGCGGCGTCTCCACTACCGGTGCAGTGGCGAACAGCGGCGCCGGTGCGGGCGCCGGGGCACGGACCGGCTGGGGGTCGGCCAGGGCCTCGTCGGCATGCAGACCTTCGGCCTGGCCGTTGAGCGCTTCGTGGCGGCGGCGCAGCATGCGTTCGCGCACGTAGTCCTGGAAAGAGAGGGTGCTCATCGCGAGCTGCTCGGTGTCTTCCTGCACCGGATTGCGGGGCGCTGCGGCCGGCGTACGGGCCGTCGACGGCCGTGCGGCCGGTGTGCGGGCGCCGCCGAGCAGGGGACGGTCCATTTGGGCGGCGGCGCGGGCCTGCAGCGCCGACGGCGCGGCCGGAGCCAGCGCCGGCGCCAGTCCGCCACCCTGTTCCAGGCTGGACAGCGAGTCCTCCGCGGTCGCCACCACCTCGACGCCATTGGCGGTCGGGCGGTTCGACAGGATCAGCGTGCCTTCGCCGAATGCGGCGCGGGCCTTGGCGAGGGCCTCGCGCGAGGTGGCGGCGTGGAAGCGTTGGATGTTCATGCGGAGGCACCTCGGAGGATCGGGCCGATGCGGATGGAATGGGTTTCAGGGATCTCGCTGTGCGCGAGGACCTGCAGGCGGGGCGCCACACGGCGCACCAGGCGGGCGATGGAGGTACGGATCTGGTCGGGGACCAGCAGGCAGGCGGGCAGGCCCATTTCTTCCTGCTTCATCGCGACCTCGGCCGCGGTGCGGGTCAGGATGTCGGCTACGCCCGGGTCCAGTGCAGGGCCGTTGGGATTGCCCAGCGCCTGCACCAGCAGCCGCTCCAGGCCGGGCTCGATCGCGATCACGCTGAGTTCGCGGGTGGGCCCATAGATCTGCTGGACGATGGCCGGCGACAGCGCGACGCGCACGCGGCGGGCCAGTTCGGCCGGGTCCTGCGTCGCGCCGGCGTGTTCCGCCAGGGTTTCGACGATGGTGCGGATGTCGCGGATGTGCACCGACTCGTCCAGCAGCAGCTGGAGAACCTTCTGGAACACGGCGATCGACACCATTTTCGGAACCACTTCCTCGATCAGTTTCGGGGCCAGCTTCGCGACGTGTTCGACGAGTTGCTGGGTCTCGGTACGGCTGAGCAGACGGGCTGCCTGCACCTGCATCAAGTGTGAGAGATGCGTGGCCATCACGGTTTCGGAATCAACGACGGTAAAACCGGCCATTTGCGCCGCTTCCTTCTGCCGTTCGTCGATCCAGTGGGCCGGCAGACCGAAGGCCGGGTCGGTGGTGGGGGTGCCGATGAGGGGCGTCGAGATGCCGCCCGGGTTGATCGCGAGGAACATGCCGGGGAAGGCTTCGCCCTCGCCCACCATGACGCCGCGCAGCGTGATCCGGTAGCCGCTCGGCTTGAGTTCGAGGTTGTCGCGCACGTGGACGGCCGGCGGCAGGAAGCCGACTTCCTGGGCGAACTTGCGGCGCACGCCCTTGATCCGGTTCAGCAGATCGCCCTGGCGGTTCTTGTCGACCAGCGTGATCAGCCGGTAGCCCAGTTCCAGTCCGAGCAGGTCGACCGGCTGCAGGTCGTCCCAGCTCGCCTCGCCGTCGGACGGGGCCGGGGGCGCCTCGGCCTGCAGATCGGCCGGCGGCGGCCGTTTGGCCAGGGTCCAGGCGAGGTAGCCGAGTACGCCGCCGATGCCCAGGAACACCAGGTGCGGCATGCCGGGGATGAGGCCGACCAGCACCAGGATCAGCGCGGCGATGCCGATCACGCGGGGCGACATGAACAGCTGGTCGACGATCTGGCCGCCCACGTCGCTTTCCTTGCCGACGCGGGAGATCACCATGGCGGCGGCCACCGAGATCAGGAGGCCGGGGATCTGCGCCACCAGCGCATCGCCGACCGCCAGCAGGATGTAGGTGTCGGCCGCCTTGCCGGCCGACAGGCCGTGCTGCAGCACGCCGATGGCGAAGCCGCCGACGATGTTGATCAGCAGGATCAGGATGCCGGCCATCGCGTCGCCGCGCACGAACTTCGAGGCGCCGTCCATCGAGCCGAAGAAGTTCGCTTCCTCCCCGATCTCCAGGCGGCGTTTGCGGGCTTCCTTTTCGTCGATCACGCCGGCGTTCAGGTCGGCATCCACCGCCATCTGTTTGCCGGGCATCGCATCCAGGCTGAAGCGGGCCGACACCTCGGCGATCCGCTCCGATCCTTTGGTCACCACCACGAAGTTGATCACCACCAGGATCGCGAACACGATCAGGCCGACCGCGAAGTTGCCGCCGATCAGGAAATGACCGAAGGCTTCGATCACCGCGCCCGCTGCGCCTGCGCCGGTGTGCCCTTCCAGCAGCACCACGCGGGTGGACGCCACGTTGAGCGACAGCCGCATCAGGGTCGTGAACAGCAGCACCGCCGGGAAGGCGGCGAAGTCGAGCGGCCGCACCATGTAGGCCGCCACCATCATCACCATCAGCGCGATCGCGATGTTCAGGGTGAAGAACACGTCCAGCAGCCATGCCGGCATCGGCAGGACCATCATGGCGAGGATCATCACCACGAAGAGCGGCACCGCGAGCCCCTGCAGGGAGGCGGCGTTGCGGCCCATCCAGGCGCGGGCGCGGACGACCTGGGTGTTCATGCGGTGTCTCCGGACCGGGCAGCCGCAGCTGCAGCAGCGGCGGCGGGATGGTGGGGATCGAGCTCGGGCGGCACGAAGGGTTCGGGCACCGCATCGGGCATGCGACCTTCACCACGCAGGGCGGCCTTGAGGCGGTAGACGTAGGCCAGCACCTGGGCCACCGCGGTGAACAGGGTGGACGGGATCGCCTGGTCCAGCTCGGCATGCGCGTAGAGCGCCCGCGCCAGCATCGGCGACTGCACCACCGGCACGTCGTGCTCGCGGGCGATGTCGCGGATCTTCATCGCCAGCAGGTCGGCGCCCTTGGACACGACCTGCGGCGCATCCATCGTCGCCTCGTCGTAGCGCAACGCCACCGCGAAGTGGGTCGGGTTCATCAGCACGAAGTCCGCCTTGGGCACGTTGGCGATGCTCTTGCGCTGCGACATCTCCCGCTGGCGCTGGCGGATCTTGCTCTTGATGTGGGGGTTGCCTTCGGCGTTCTTGTGTTCCTGCTTGACTTCCTCGTGGCTCATCTTGAGGCGCGAGCGGTGGAAGAAGGCCTGCAGCGGCACGTCGATCACCGCGGCGATGAACACCACCAGCAGCAGCATGCTGACGCCGCCCACCAGCCAGTCGCCCATGTCGCGCAGCGCCATCGAGGACGGCTGCATGACCAGCGAGGACACCTTTTGCACGCTGTCGCGCAGGTAGACATAGCCGGTAAATCCCAGGATCGCCGTCAGGAACGACATCTTGGCGATGTTGACCGCCTGCTGCTTGCTGAATAGGTTGCCCAGGCCCGACAGCGGATTGAGCCGGCTCAGGTCCGGGGTGATCGGCTTCAGGCTGGTGATCCAGCCGCCGGAGCCAACGGCGCTCACCACGCTGGCGGCACCGATGATCACCGCGAAGGCCAAGCTGATCAGCAATCCGAGGGTCGCCACCTCCTGCATACGCGCCAGCATGCCGGCCGGGTTCTGGAGCGTCGCGGCATTGAACGCAAGTTGGTCGCGGAGGGCGAGTTGGAAACGCTCGAAGACCACGGGCGTGAGCAGTAGCACAGACGCCGCTCCGGTGCCGAGGACCGCCAGGTGGGCGAGGTCACGGGAGCGGGGGGCCTGCCCATCCTTGCGCGCCTGGTCGAGCTTCTGCGCGGTGGCGGGGAGTTGGCGGTCTTGGCTGGAGTCCATGGGCAGGAGGGGAGTCCTGCCATTGTCGGAAAGGCTCGTCGGCACAAAAGGCCGATAAAGCGGCCTTCGTGCCGGTTATTCGACTGCGCCCCTGGTGGGCGCAGCCCGCCGTCAGAACCCGAGGCTGGCGAGCAGGTCGTCCACTTCGGACTGGCTGGTGACGACGTCGGGCGTGTTGTTCGGGTCGACCGTCGGGCCTTGCGGCTTCGGCAGGCTGGGCGCCGGTTCCCGTACGCCTTCGGCGACGGCGGTGACGGTCGCGGCTGCCGCCGTGGCCGCTGCTGCCGTGGCGGCGGTGGCGGCCGCGGCCGCTTCCGGCGGCGTGCTGCCGGGCGGAGCGGTCTGGATCAGCAGCTGCACCAGCTGGTCCTCGATGTTGGCCGCCAGGGCCACCACCCGGGCGATCACCTGGCCGGTCAGGTCGTGGAAATCCTGGGCCATCATGATCTCGGTCAGATGGTCGTCGGCCTCCTTCGTGACCCGCTCCATGTCGGTCAGAAAGTTCATGATCTGGCCGGTAGCCACCGCGGCGACCGGGTCCTTGACCAGGTCGGTCACCATCCGCCGGGTTTCGGACGCGATGTAGTCGTGCTGGGCCTTCGCCTGCTCGACGCGGTTCAGCACCTTTTCCGCGGCTTCGCCGGTAAGGCGGGCGATATAGGACAGGCGGCTCTTGGCATCCGGCAGCTCGCCCACGCTGTCGCGCAGCTTCTCGGCGTAGCCCAGCGCATTGAGCGAATCGTGCAGCTGGCGGGTGAGCTGGCCGATCTTGGTGTGGACATCCGGCGGGCTCGACTCCACCCCTTCGGCGGCGAGGCTGGTGGACGTGCTCATGCGGCCAACCCCATCTTCTTCAGGATGTTGGTGACCTTCTCCTCCAGCGTTGCCTTGGTGAACGGCTTCACGATGTAGCCGGAGGCGCCGCCCTGGGCCGCGGCGACGATGTCTTCCTTGCGGGCCTCGGCCGTCACCATCAGCACCGGCAGATGCTTCAGCTTCTCGTCCGCCTTGATGTTGGTCAGCAGTTCGAAGCCGTTCATGTTCGGCATGTTGATGTCGGTGACTACGAAGTCGAACCGGCCGTTGCGCAGCTTCTGCAGGGCCGCGACGCCGTCTTCCGCCTCGTCCGCGTCGGCGTAGCCGCTTTCCTTGAGCAGGTTGCGCACGATGCGGCGCATGGTGGAGAAGTCGTCGACGATCAGGAAGCGCAGGGCTGTGGCCACGGATGACCCTTTCGGTGGGAAGAAGAGAATAGGAACGGCGCAGGCACGGCGGATAAGCCTAACGGGCCGGCGCAGCGGTCGGCTCTGCCGCCATTGTCGCCGCGGCCGATGGCGGGCGGGCGGCAACTGTCGCGGCGGCGGTACGGGGCGCTGCTTCGGCCTGCGACACCGCGTCGGCGAGTTCGGCGGGCGGCACGGCTGGCCGACGCCCCGATCCGAGCAGACGCTCCTCGGCGTCGCGCGTCATGACGGTGATGCTGATGCGCCGGTTGGCCGACGCCAGCGGCTTGTCGGGCTCCAGCAGGTCGCTCGCCGCCAGCCCGACGACCCGCACGAGCTTGACATCGGGCATGCCCGAGGCGACGAGTTCGCGCCGCGAGGCATTGGCCCGGTCGGCGGACAGTTCCCAGTTGCTGTAGCCGCGGTCGCCGTTACCGTACGGCGAGGCATCGGTATGGCCCGCCAGGCTGATGCGGTTCTCCACCCCGTTCAGCGCATTGCCGATCTCGCGCAGGATGTCGCGCATGTACGGCTTGACCAGGGCGCTGCCGCTGTCGAACATCGGCCGGCTCTGGTCGTCCACGATCTGGATCTGCAGGCCGTCCGGCGTCTGCTCGATGCGGATCTGGGAGCGGAATTCCTGCAGCCGCGGGTTTTCGGTGATCAGCGACTCGATCTTGGCCCTCAGGACCCCCATACGCTTGGCATCCTGCTTGGCGACCTCGGCCTTGGCCTGCTCCGGCGTGATCTTGGACTTCTTCTCGGCGTCGGAGTCCGACCGCCGGACCTGCCCGTGCACCTTGCTCAGGTCGTTGCCGCCGCCCGGGATGATGCTGGAGCTGTTGCCGGCGCCGTTGCCGCCCGCCATTGCTACCTGAAGCGGCGAATTGAAGTACGCGGCGATCCCCTGCAGCTCGCCCTTGGCGGTGGAGCCCAGTAGCCACATCAGCAGGAAGAACGCCATCATCGCGGTGACGAAGTCCGCATAGGCGATCTTCCACGCGCCGCCGTGCGCGGCATGGCCGGCCTTCTTGACCCGCTTGATGATGATCGGCTGGAGCTTCTTGTCGGCCATGCTGGGTACCGCCTACTTCTTGCCCTTCACGTGGCTTTCCAGTTCGCTGAAGCTCGGACGCACGTCCGAGAACAGCACCTTGCGGCCGAATTCGATGGCGGTGGTCGGGTTGTAACCCTGCATGCTCGCCAGCAGCGTGGTCTTGATGCAGACCAGTTCCTTGCTGCCGTCCTCGGACTTCTGCTCCAGCAGACCGGCGAGCGGTTCCACCACGCCGTAGGCCAGCAGAATGCCCAGAAAGGTGCCCACCAGGGCCGAGCCGATCATGCCGCCGAGCACCGACGGGGGCTGTCCCACCGAGCCCATGGTGTTCACCACGCCCAGCACCGCAGCCACGATGCCGAAGGCGGGCAGTGCGCCGGCAAGGCGCGCCAGGGCCGCGACCGGAGCGTGCGCTTCCTGGTGGTGGGTCTCGATCTCGCTGTCCATCAGCGCCTCGATTTCGTGCGAATTCAGGTTGCCCGAAACCATCATCCGCAGGTAGTCGGTCATGAACTCGGTGACGTGGTGGTCGGAACCGACCGCGGGATACTTTTTGAACACCTCGGACTCGTGCGGCGCCTCGACATCCTTTTCGATCGCCATCAGGCCGTCCTTGCGGGCCTTCTGCAGAATGTCGTACAAAAGCGACATCAGTTCCAGGTAGCGGGCCTTGGTGTACTTGGAGCCCTTGAAGGCCTGCGGCAGGGTCTTGAGCGTCGCCTTGAGCACCTTGGCCTGGTTGTTCACCACGAAGGCGCCCAGGGCGCCGCCCAGGATCGTGATGATCTCGAACGGCAGCGCATGCAGGATCACGCCGATGTTGCCGCCATGGGCGATGTACACGCCGAAGATGCAGGCGAGACAGACTACGTAGCCGATGATGACGAGCATGGAGGAGTCGGTCGAGCGGTGGGTAAGGGGCCTTGCCCCCAGAGCGCAGTGGCGGCAGCCCGCCTTATGTACCGAGATGCTACCGCAGCACTTCTCGCGCCATGGTCTGGAATTGGCGCCGGAACACGGTGCTATTCGCTGAACGGTCCCAGGCGGGTCCGCCGCGCCCGCCGCGGCACGCAGCACCGCCCCTGCAGGGCGACGGAAACCGTCAGGCGGGTCTTTGCACGCCAGTTCAGGCTTTGACGCGGCGCCGTGCATGCTACAACCGCGTCCGTCCGGCGACTCGCCGATCAGCATGCCGTCGCCCCCGAAAGGCGCATCGCGCCAACGAACACACGCATACGAACATGAAGGTATTGGTCACCGGAGGGGCGGGTTTCATCGGCAGCCATCTGACCGAACGGCTGGTCGCCGCCGGCCATGAGGTCCTGGTGCTGGACGATATGTCGTCGGGGCGCAAAGCCAATCTGGAAGCGGCGATCGCCACCGGCCGCTGCCGCTGCGTGGTGGGCGACATTCGTGACCGCGCGGCAGTGGAGGCGGCCTGCGACGGGCGCGAGTGGGTATTCCATCTGGCGGGCCGGGCGGACATCGTGCCCTCCATCGAGAACCCGGTCACCTATTTCGAAGTGAACGTCACCGGGACGCTCAACGTGCTCGAGGCGGCCCGCCATCATGGCGTACGGCGATTCATCTATGCCGCGTCCTCGTCGTGCTACGGCATTGCCACGACATTCCCGACGCCCGAAACCGCGCCGGTGCAGCCCGAATACCCGTATGCACTCACCAAGGCGCAGGGCGAAGAATTGGTGCTGCACTGGGCGCAGCTGTACGGCATGCCTGCCGTATCGCTGCGGCTGTTCAATGTGTTCGGGCCCCGGGCGCGGACGTCCGGCAGCTACGGAGCGGTATTCGGCGTGTTCCTGGGCCAGCGCAGCCGGGGTCTGCCTTTGACGATCGTGGGCGACGGCGAGCAGACGCGGGATTTCACCTACGTGACCGACGTCGCCGCGGCCTTCGAGGCGGCTGCCGAATCGTCGCTGACACGGCGCGTCTTCAACGTCGGCAGCGGCGGCCATTACTCGGTCAACCATCTTGCGAATTTGCTCGGAGGACCGCGGGAAACCATTCCGAAGCGGCCCGGCGAGCCGGACTGCACCTTCGCCGACACGACGGCGATCCGGCGCGACCTGGGCTGGACGCCGGCGGTCAGTTTCGAGGAGGGCGTAGCGCGGATGGTCGAGGAACTGCCGGAATGGCGTTCGGCGCCGGCGTGGACGCCCGACACCATTGCCGACGCCACGAAGAGCTGGTTCCGCTACCTGGGGAGCAAATGAGATGGAGCAGCAGATGACGCTCGGACCGGCGCTTCAGGCGTTCACCTCCGTCCTGTCGGCATTGGAAGTCACTGCGGGAGACGGGCAGCCCCGCGGGCTCGACGCCCTCGTGTCGATGCTCTCCCGTGCCCGCGGAGACGACGCCCAGTGCTTCCTGATCGGCAACGGCGGCAGTGCGGCGGTGTGTTCCCACATCCAGAACGACCTGGTCAACAAGCTCCGTTGGCGTGCCCATGTGCTGCACGAACCATCGGTGATGACGTGCATGAGCAACGACTACGGCTACCCGGCGGCGTTCGCCAGCATGGTCGGACGCATGGGCCGCCGGGGAGACCTGCTGGTCGCCATCAGCAGTTCCGGCCGGTCCGCCAACATGCTCGCCGCCGTCGAGGCCGCACGAACGTGCGGCATGCAGGTGCTGACCCTGACCGGTTTCGGTGCCGACAATCCGCTGCGCGCCACGGGCGATCTGAACCTGTGGCTGCCCTCGTCCGATTACGGCGAAGTCGAGATCGGCCACCTCTTCGTGCTGCACCGTCTGGTCGACTGGATGCTCGGGCCGTCCGCATGATCGACGACAAGTTGAAGACCCTGGATGCGCTCGGGCAGATCGCTGCCGAAGCGCGGGCCGCCGGGCGGCAAGTCGTGCACTGCCACGGCACCTTCGATCTGATGCATGCCGGGCACATCCGGCACCTGCAGCAGGCCCGCAAGCTGGGCGACATCCTGATCGTGACGCTGACCGCCGATGCGTATGTGCGCAAGGGGCCGGGTCGTCCGGTCTTCGGCGAAATGCTGCGGGCCGAGAGCGTGGCGGCGCTCGGATGCGTGGATTACGTCCATGTGAACCATGCGGTCACTGCCATCAATCTGATCGATGCGATCCGGCCGGACCTGTATGTCAAGGGCAGCGACTACGTCGATGCGAATGCCGACCTGACCGGCAATATCCGGGACGAAGTCGAGGCGGTCCGGCGCGCCGGCGGCGACGTGCATTTCACGGACGACATCACCTTCAGCTCGACCCATCTGCTCAACAACCACTTCGACGTTTTTTCGCCGGAAACCAAGCTATTCTTGGAGGATTTCCGTCGGCGCTGCAGCCTCGACGAATTCCTCGCCTATGTGAAGGGTCTGGCGGGGCTGCGCGTGCTGGTGGTCGGCGACGCGATCATCGACGAGTACCACTACGTCAGTTCCCTCGGCCAGACCGGCAAGGGCAACACGCTGGCGGTGCGCTACCAATCGGAGGAGCGCTTCGCGGGCGGCGCCGTGGCGGTGGCCAACCATGTCGCAGGCTTCTGCGGAACCGTCGGCCTGCTGACGGCGCTGTCGCGCCAGGACGATTCGATGGACTATGTCGCGTCCAAGCTGCGGTCTAATGTCGAACTGCATGCGCAGACGCTGGCGACCGCGCAGACGCTGGTCAAGCGGCGCTTTGTCGACCAGGACCTGATGCGCCTGTTCGAGGTGTATTACGGTGGCGAAGAGGCCGACCGAACGGCGCTGGACGCGTCGACCATCGCCTGGATCGATGCCCATGCCGCGGACTTCGATGTCGTCATCGTGGCCGATTTCGGCAACGGCTTCATCTCCAACGCCATCGCGGCGAAGCTGTCGGAGCGGGCCCGTTATCTGGCCGTCAATGCGCAGATCAACAGCGGCAACCGGGGGTATCACGTGATCACTAGGTATCCGACCGCGGATTTCCTCTGCATGAACGAGCCGGAGGCACGGCTGGCCGCGCACGACCGGACGGCGCCCCTCGACCGGATCGCCGCCGACCTGACGGCGCGCCTGGATGCTGCCGCCATGGTGGTCACCCGGGGCGGTCAGGGTGCGTTGCTGGTGGAAGGCGGCAGCACGTTGGCGGTGCCGGCGCTGTCGTCGCGGGTGGTCGACCGCATCGGTGCCGGCGATGCGTTCCTGTCGCTGGCGGGGGCCTGCATGGGCGCCGGCTATCCTGGTGCGATCGCGGCGCTCGCCGGCAGCATTGCGGCAGCGCTCGATGTCCAGATCGTCTGCAACCGGGAGCCGGTGGACCCGGTGCTCTTCGCCAAATACGCCACCACCCTCCTGAAGTGATCGACCGAACACGGGAGCCATTGCCGGTCTGTTCGGCGGCACGGCGATCCTGGCGCGCGGCATCATCCGCAAGGAGCCTGCTCAGGATATCCGCATGGACAAATTCCTCATCGACAGCCACAAGCTGATCTACCACCCGCGTCGCGTCGCCGATCTGCTCGACGTCGGCGATGCCTGGGAGCGTGCGCGAAGCGTCTACCCGATCTACATGGAGCTGGCGCCGGTCGGCGCCTGCAACCACCGGTGCACCTTCTGCGCGGTGGACTACATCGGCTACAAGGCGGTGATGCTCGACTACGACATGCTGTCGCAGCGGATCCCGGAGATGGGGCGCCTGGGCGTCAGGAGCATCATGTACGCGGGTGAAGGCGAACCGCTGCTGCACAAGCGGATCAACGACATCGTCGCGCTCACGAAGGCGTCGGGCATCGACGTGTCGTTCACGACCAACGGCGTGCTGCTCAACAATGCCTTCATCGAGCAGTCGCTGGGCCACGTGTCCTGGATCAAGGTGTCGCTGAATGCGGGAACGGCCGACAGCTATGCTGCCATCCACCGTACCAAGGCCCGTGACTTCGAGCGGGTGGTGGACAACCTGCGACGCGCCGTCGCGTTCAAGCGTGCCCATGGCCTGCAGACGACGATCGGGGTCCAGGCGGTACTGCTGCCCGAGAACGCGGGCGACATGGTGGAACTGGCCCGGATCTGCCGTGACGACATCGGAGCCGACTATCTGGTCATCAAGCCCTATTCGCAGCATCTGTCGAGCGAGACGCGCCTGTACGAAAAACTCAATTACGACCGCTACCAGAATCTCGAAACGGCACTGGCGCCGTATTCGACCGACGACTTCCAGGTGATCTACCGGGGCCACACGATACGCAAGTACCAGGAGGAGCCGGCGCAGCGCTACCAGAAGTGCCATGCGACGCCGTTCCTCTGGGGCTACGTGATGGCCGACGGCCGCGTCTTCGGCTGCAGCGCGTATTTGCTCGACGACCGCTTCGACTACGGCAACCTCAACGATGCGTCCTTCCAGTCCATCTGGGAAAGCGACAAGCGCCGCGAAAATTTCCGTTTCGTACGCCAGGAGATGGATATCCGCGAATGCCGGCGCAACTGCCGGATGGACGAGGTCAACCGCTATCTCGACCGCCTGATGACGGACAGCGTGCCGCACGTCAATTTCATATGAGCGCAATGTCCGCGTCCTCGCGCGACCTGTGGCACGCCATGCTGCGCATCCGCCGTGTGGAACAGGCGATCGCGCGTGCCTATCCGGAGCAGCGCATGCGCTGCCCGGTGCATCTGTCCATCGGCCAGGAAGCGGCCGCCGTGGGCGTGTGCGCGGCCCTGACTCCGCAGGACCAGGCCGTCAGCACCCACCGTGCGCATGCGCACTACCTCGCCAAGGGCGGGGACCTGCGCGGGCTGATCGCCGAGCTGCACGGCAAGGCGGACGGCTGCTCCGGCGGGCGAGGCGGTTCGATGCACCTGACCGATCGTGCATGCGGGTTTCTGGCCAGCACCGCCATCGTCGGCAACAGCATCCCGGTGGGGGTGGGGGCAGCCCTCGGCATCCAGTTGGCCGGGCAGCCGGCGGTCGCCTGCGTCTTCCTGGGCGACGGTGCGCTGGAGGAGGGCGCCTTCTACGAATCGGCCAACTTCGCCGTTGTGCGCGGGCTGCCGGTTCTGTTCGTCTGCGAGAACAACCTGTATTCGGTGTATTCGCCGCTCAGCAAACGCCAGCCCGCCGGACGTGCGCCCGTCGACTTGGCGAAAGGCATCGGGCTGCGTACGGAGAAGGGCGACGGCAACGACGTGCAGTACGTGGCCGATGCCGCGCGCGTCCTGGTGGCGGGGGTACGTGCCGGCGACGGCCCGGCGTTTCTGGAGCTTTCGACGTATCGGTGGCTAGAGCACTGCGGCCCGGGCGACGACGATGCACTTGGCTACCGGCCGGCCGGCGAATTGCAGGCGTGGCAGACGCAGGACCCGATCGCGCTGCAGGCACGCCGGGCGGGCATCGAGGAAGCTGCGCAGACTGCGGTCGTGGCAGCGATCGACGCCGAGATCGAGGCGGCTTTCGATGCGGCGGTCGCGGCGCCCTTCCCGTTGGCGCACTTCGGTGCCGAGGCGCAGTACGCCAGCGGCCCCTGGAGCACACCATGACACGCGTCCTCCATGCTGCGGCGGCGATCCACGAGGCGCTGCAGCTCGCGATGACCCAGGATCCGGCGGTGATCTGCTACGGCCTGGGCGTCGACGATCCGAAGGCCATCTTCGGCACGACGGCCGGCTTGCAGGACCAGTTCGGTGCACGCCGGGTGTTCGACATGCCGACGTCCGAGAACGCGATGACCGGCATCGGCATCGGCGCCGCCCTGATGGGCGCACGACCGGTCATGTGCCATCAGCGCCTCGACTTCTTCCTGCTGGCGATGGACCAGCTGGTCAACAACGCCGCCAAGTGGCGTTTCACCTTCGGTGACGCGCACCGGGTGCCGCTCACCCTGCGCCTGATCATGGGCCGGGGCTGGGGCCAGGGCCCGACCCATTCGCAGAACCTGCAGGCCTGGTTCGCACATATTCCCGGGCTCAAGGTGGTGATGCCGTCCAACGCCGCGGATGCCAAAGGACTGCTGCTGTCCGCGATCTTCGACGACGACCCGGTGGTTTTCCTGGAGCACCGGTGGATCCACAACCACCGCGACCATGTGCCCGAGGGCGACTGGCGGGTGCCGATCGGGCAGGCCCGGACCGTACGCGACGGTGGGGACCTGACCATCGTCGCGATGTCCTACCTCGTGGCCGAGGCGCAGCATGCCTGCCGTGCACTGGAGGCAGCCGGCGTCTCGTGCGACCTGGTCGATCTGCGCTGCGTGCGGCCGATCGACTGGGCCACGCTCCGCGCATCGTTGCGCAAGACCGGTCGGCTGTTGGTGCTGGATACCGGCGTGGCGACCGGCTCCGTCGCGGGCGAGATCATCGCCCGGCTGACGATGGAGGAGTGGGGTGCCTTCCGTGCAGCTCCCCGCCGCCTCGCCGCGCCCGACTGCCCCGAGCCCACCAGTTATGGGCTGACCCAGGATTTCTATGTGACGGCGGCCGACATCGTCCGGGAGGTTGCCGCGATGGTCGGCCTTGCCGATGCGCCGCTGCAGCACCTGCCGCCGGCACGGCCGCACCACGATGTTCCCGGGGACTGGTTCACCGGTCCGTTCTAATTCCACAGGAGCCGGTCATGACCGACGACGACAAGCAGAAGGCCACCACCAACCGATTCGGGTTCGAAGCCCGGACGGATATTCCGGACGATGCGCCGCTGAATCGCAATCCGGGCCACAAGCTGCGCACATCCAACACCATCGTCAACCGGGCAGCGCTCACCGACGAGAAGGCCCTGCTCGACAGCTACAAGCTCGACAAGCGCACCGGCCAGAAGATCCAGTTCGTGACCAGCGGCAGCCAGATCGGCGTGGTCCGGCTCGGGCAGGACGATGCGGGCGATGTGCCGGAGGCGCCCAACAGCTTCACCGGGCCGAGCTACCGCAACCCGCCACAGCGTTTCCGCTTCGACGGCCACAAGATGATGCACCACCTCGACCGCATCCAGGCCTGGCAGCGGGGCGAGCGGTTCGCGCCGATCCATATCGACATGGGGCTGACCAAGTTCTGCAACACCGCGTGCGTCTACTGCTACGCGGTGGTGCAGAACATGACGCAGGGCACGATGATCGGCCGGGAGGCGCTCCTGCGCTACATCGAGGATTGCGGCAGGCTCGGCGTGCGGTCGATCGGCTTCATCGGCGACGGCGAGCCGACGCTGAATCCGGCGCTCTACGACGCGACGGTGCTGGCCGGCAGCCTCGGCGTCGATACCTCCATGGCGACCAACGGCCTGCTGATCGACATGGACCGGGCCCACGACCTGCTGAAGAACATGAGCTGGATCCGGTTCAACCTGTCGGCCGGCGATGCGGAAGGCTTCCGTCGGGTCCACCAGAGCAAGGAATCCAATTTCCAGGTGCTGATCGACAACATCCGCGAGCTGGTCCGCATCAAGAAGGAGTTCGGCTACAAGTGCACGCTGGGCCTGCAGATGGTGCTGATCCCGGAATGTTTCGATCAGGTGCTGAAGGAAGCCCGGCTGGGTGCAGAGCTGGGCGTGGACTATTTCGTCATCAAGCACTGCTCCGACTCCGAATACAAGGAGATCGGCATCAACTACGACGACTACCTGACCATCGGCGACGTGCTCAAGGAGGCCGAGAGCTACTCGACCGCCGACTACGTCGTGCAGGCGAAGTGGAACAAGATCAATGCGGCTGCGGAATCGGCGCTCTACAAAGGCGGCTTCCGCAAGTACGACGTCTGCCACGGCACGCCCTTCCTGCTGCAGATTTCCGGCAACGGCAAGATCTATCCCTGCGGGCCGTTCTTCAACAAGGAACGCTTCTACATCGGCGACCTGCACGATCAGAGCTTCTTCGACATGGTGATGGGCGACCGCTACTGGGCGGTGCACCACGATGTCACGTCCTCGGTCGACGTGCACAAGGACTGCGCCGTGGGCTGCCGGCAGGACTACGTCAACAAGTTCCTGTGGGACCTGAAGCACCCGCCCGAGCACATCAACTTCATCTGACCGACCGCACGCGCCACGCATGATCTCCGTCGTCATCCCCACCTTCAATTACGGCCATTTCGTCACCGAGGCGATCGACAGCGTGCTGTCGCAGGGGATCGACGATCTGGAAGTGATCGTCTGCAACGACCAGTCGACCGATGACACCGAAGCCCGACTCGCGCCCTACCTGTCGGACCCGCGCATCCGGTACTACCGCAACGAGAAGAACCTCGGCGCGGTCGGCAACATCAACTACGGCATGTCGCTGGCCCGCGGCGACTACCAGCTGCTGATCGGCGCCGACGACTTCCTGGCGCCCGGCGCATTGCAGACGCTGCGGGCGACATTGCAGGCCCATCCGGAATGCGGTTACGCCTACGGCCGCTACACGATGCTGGAGTCGGACGGGACGATGCACGCGATCCAGCATCCCGGCTGGCCGGGCCGGGATTACGCGGGCGGCCGCAACGAGTTTGCCGACCTGCTGCGCCAGGACCTCTACATCAACCTCGGGACAGTGCTCTTCCGCCGGGAAACCCTGGCGCTGCGACCGGCGTTCTTCGACGACACCTTGCGCGCGGTGCCCGAGGAGCGGTTCTTCCGCGCGACCGACTGGGACCTGATGCTGGACCTGAGCCGGCGGGACGTGCAGGGCGCGTTCGTCAACGAGGCGATGTCGGTCTTCCGCGTGCACGTGGCCCAGGCGTCGTCGGGGCTGAAATATGTGGCATCCGGACTGTCGGTGCTGGAGCACGGCCACGTCCTGCTGCGCTACGCGGTGACCGCGAATCTGCTGCGGATCGGTGCGGCGCTGCCCGAGATCGTCGCGCTGTACATGGGCCGGTACGAGCACTACCTGCAGCACCGGGATCCATCGGCGACCGAGCGGCACGCGGTCGTACTGAAGAACCACGAGAGCGTGCTGGCAGCATTGCGCGACCTGTCAGGGGCGTCGCTGATGCAGCCGACGCTAGGTGGTGTGCGGCCGGCGCCCTCATCGGCGATCCCTGCTGTGCAGTCGCAGGGGGCGGAGTACGCCCATGGGCTCGACCTATCGCGCCATGCCGACCGGCCGTTCTTCACCGTGATCGTCACCACCTACGACCGGCCGCGGTTGCTGGTGGATGCGCTGGCCAGCATCCGTGCGCAAACCTTCACGGACTACGAAGTCGTGCTGGTCAACGACCATGGCGATCCGGTCGACGCCGTCGTGGCCGGGGCCGGGCTGCCGGTCCAAAGCCTGCGCCTGGCCCGCAACAGCGGCCAGTCGGCCGCCCGCAATGCAGCGCTGCGCCTGGCGGCGGGGCGGTACATCTGCTTCCTGGACGACGACGACTGCATGCTGCCCGGGCACCTGCAGGTATTGCACGATGCGGCGGTCCAGGCGCCAGGCGAGGCGGTCTATACGGATGCCTGCTGCATCATCGAACGGCTGGAGGACGGCCGCCGGGCCGAGATCCGTCGCGAAACGCCCTACCTCCATGGCGATTTCTCGCTGGCCCGCCTTTACGTCGGGAACTACATCCCGGTCAACACGGTGGCGGTGCCAGCCGAGGCCCTGCGCACCGTCGACGGTTTCGACACGACGCTGGCCGGCCTCGAGGACTGGGAGCTGCTGCTGCGGCTGGCGCGCATCGTGCCTTTTCGGCATGTACCGCAGGTCAGCGTGGAGGTCCGCATCCGTGAAGCGGTGGACAACGTGTCGCGCCGCCAGCGACCGCAGTTTCCGGCGCTGTTTCGTCGCATCTATGCGGCCCATGGCGAACCCGAACACCTGACCGACGCGGTCGTGCAGGGCCGGGCCCTCGCGCTGCGGTGCCTGGATGCGGAAGCGGAAGCCGTCCAGCAGATGACGCCGGTCGAGCCTTTGCGGGCATGGCTCGATGCGCAGGTGCCGACGCAGTCGCGCGGTCGTCTGATCGATGAATACCTGACCGCGCACGACGGCGGACCGGGGTTCACGATCTTCGTGCGGGACCTCGCAGGCGACCAGGAAAAGCTGGTGCAGACGCTGGCAAGCCTGACCTACGGCGAATGCCTGTACGCCAACATCGGCATCGTCGTGCTCACGACCCGCGCGGCGGGTGGCACGACGGCAGGCGACAAGCTGCATCTGGTGCAGGTCGAGGCCACCCGGTACGTCGACGTCCTGAACATGCTGATGCTCCAGTCCGCCCACGACTGGGTTCTGGTGGCGGACGCGGGCGATGTGTTCACGCGCGACGGTCTTCTGAAGGTCGCGCTGGAACTGATGCAGCTGCCGGAATGCCGTGCCGTGTATGCGGACGAAATTCGCCGTCTGCCCGACGGAGGGCTGGGGGCGGCCTTCCGGCCCGGCTTCAACCTCGACCTCCTGTTGAGCCAGCCGGCGGCCATGGCGCGCCACTGGATCGTCCAACGCGAGGTGCTGGTGCAGGCGGGCGGCTACGACCCGGCGTTCGCGGACGCGCTCGAATTCGAGCTGATCACGCGGCTCATCGACAGCGGAGGGCTCGACGGCCTCGCCCATGTCGACGAGGCCCTGATGACCACCGATGCGCCCGTGCTGCAGGACAGCCCTGCCGAGCGGCTGGTGCTGGAACGCCATCTGGCGCGACGCGGTTATGAGGCAGCGACCGTCGAGTCGTCGTTGCCGGGCCGGTACCGGATTCAGTACGGCCACACGGCGCAGCCGCTCGTCTCCATCATCATTCCCACCCGGGACCAGCTGCCGATGCTGCAGCGCTGCGTGGAAAGCCTGCTAGCGACCACACGATACCGCCACTACGAAGTGCTGATCGTCGACAACGCCAGCGAGGACGATGACGCCCTGCGCTGGCTCGACGGCGTCGAGGCGATGGGCAGCGACCAGGTGCGCATCCTGCGCTACCCGCACCCGTTCAACTACTCAGCCATCAACAACCTGGCGGCGCGCGCCGCCCGGGGCGAGTACCTGGTGCTGCTGAACAACGACACGGCCATCGTGCGCGAGGACTGGCTCGAGGCGTTGCTCAACCATGCGCTGCGGCCGGAGGTGGGTATCGTCGGCGCCAAGCTGTTCTACCCGAACGGGACGATCCAGCACGCGGGCGTGCTGCTGGGCCTGCGCGGCCCTGCGAACCATCCCTTCCACGCCGAGCCGATGGAGGCTGCGGGCTACATGAACCGCCTGCAGGTGGACCAGGACTACAGTGCCGTCACGGGCGCGTGCCTGATGGTGCGCAAGTCGGTGTACGACGAGGTTGGCGGCCTGGACGAGGAGGCTTTCCAGGTGTCGTACAACGACGTCGACCTCTGCCTGAAGGTGCGCGCGGCCGGCCATCTGGTCGTCTGGTCGCCGCACGCGGTCGTGATGCACGAAGGCTCGGTGAGCCAGACGCAGATGGACGCGGCATCGACCGATGCCAAGGCCGCCCGCTTCGGGATGGAGCAGGAGACGATGTACGCGCGGTGGCTGCCTTTTCTGGCGCGCGATCCAGCCTACAACCGCCACCTCACGCTCGACGGGCCGGGATTCGAGCTCGAGCCCGACCCCGCCCTGGCGTGGCGCCCCTTGCCGTGGCATCCGGTACCGACGGCCCTGGTCTTTCCGGCCGACCGCTTCGGTTGCGGCCACTACCGCATGATCAAGCCCTTCGAGACGATGAAGGAGCAGGGCTTGCTCGACGGCATGCTGTCGGGCCACTTCCTGTCGCCGGTGCAGATGGAGCGGTACGACACCGACACGCTGGTGTTCCAGCGCCAGCTGGAGCCACATCAGCTCGAGAACATGAAGCTGGTCAAGGCGTTTTCCCGGTCCTTCAAGATCTACGAGCTCGACGACTACCTGCCGAACCTGCCGGTCAAGAGCGTCCACAAGCGCGACATCGGGCAGGACGTGATCAAGGTGTTGCGGCGCGGCCTGTCCTATGTGGACCGGTTCGTCGTCTCGACCGAGGAACTGGCCGAGAGCTTCCGGGGGCTGCATCCAGACATCCGCGTGGTGCAGAACCGCCTGCCGCCCGTCTGGTGGCGCGGGCTGCAGTCGCGCAGGCGGCGCGGCCACAAGCCCCGGGTCGGCTGGGCCGGCGGCATGGGGCATACCGGAGACCTGGAACTGATCGCGGGCGTCGTCGAAGCCTTGGCGACCGAAGTGGAATGGGTGTTCTTCGGTCTCTGCCCGGACCGGATCCGGCCGTTCGTGCACGAGGTCCATGCCGGCGTGCCGATCGACGATTACCCGGCGGCCCTGGCGGCGCTCGACCTGGACCTGGCGCTCGCGCCGCTCGAGCAGAACCGCTTCAACGAATGCAAGAGCACCCTGCGCCTGCTCGAGTACGGCGCCTGCGGCGTGCCGGTGGTGTGCAGCGATATCGCCTGCTACCGCAACGCGCTGCCGGTGACACGGGTGAAGAACCGTTTCAAGGACTGGGTCGATGCGGTGCGCATGCATATCCACGACCTCGATGCCGCGGCGCGGGCCGGAGACGCCCTGCGCGCTGAGGTGCTGCGGGACTGGATGCTGGAAGGCGAGCATCTGCGGGCCTGGCGCGACGCCTGGACCGGTCGCTGAACAGACAGACGATCCGAGAGGGACGCCGCGGCCTGCCTCCAGACCGCCTTGTTTTCTCCTTCCGCTTCTATATAGAGAGATCGGACGCCCCGAATGCTGAAAGGCCGGGCCTCGCAAGAGGTCCGGCCTTTTCGCTGCGGCGCCGTACCGGGCGGCGGACCGCCCGGCCATCGTCAACCCTTGAGCAGCGACAACACGCTCTGCGGAAGCTGGTTGGCCTGGGCGACCATCGCGGTGCCGGCCTGCTGCAGGATCTGCGCCCGCGAGAGGTTGGCGGTTTCCTTCGCGAAGTCCGCATCCACGATCCGGCCGCGCGACGCGGAGATGTTCTCGCTCTGCACGTCGATCGTGTCGATCGCGTTCTCGAACCGGCTTTGCACCGCACCCAGCGTCGCCCGCGAGCTGTTGACTTGGTTGATCGCGCTGTCGATCTTCTTGATCGCGGTCCAGGCGTCGGCCTGGGTGGAGACGCTCACGTTGTCGATGCCGGTGGTGTCGGTGCCGGTGGCTGCCGAGGTCGTCGTCAGGCTGAAGCCCGAGTTGCCCGAGGTGAAGCCCGAGAGCGTGACCGTCTGGGCGGTACCGGCGGAGGTCAGGGCCGAAGAGCGGATCGAGATCGAGACGGTGCCCGCATCGTCCTTCGAGAGGAACGCGGTCACGCCGGTGTCGTTGGTCTTGGCGTTGATGGCCGCGACGATCTGGCCGACGCGCTCGTCGGCGGAGCTGGCGGCCTTGATCTCGCCGAGGTCGACGGCGGTGGAGCCGCTGACGGTGATCGACAGGGTGCCGGAGGACAGCTTGGCGTCGTAGTTGCCGGCTGCACCGCCCGAGGTGATGCCCGAGGAGGTCACCGTGCCGCTGGCCGTGCCGTAG
>CAJYQL010000030.1 GCA_913776965.1 uncultured Xylophilus sp. | reverse complement strand
CCCGCCGCGGCGGCGGTGCCGGCCGGCCCGGCAGCCCCGCTGGCGGCGGCGGCACGGGCCGCCTCGGCACTGACCGATCCGATGCCGGTCACCGATGCCGCCGGCGTGCCGGCGCCGGTACCGACGGCGACACCCGGCCCGGTGATGGTGCCGGTCAGCACCGCCGGCTGGGCCTGCGCCCCGGCCGCCAGCGCCCATGCGGCACCGGCGACGGCGCAGGCGGCCCAGCGGCGGAACGGCGGCTTCGCAGCGGCGGTCATGCGCCGGTCCTCGCCGGAGCCGGTGTGGCCGGGGCCGCAGCCGGCGCGGCGCCTGCCGCGTCGGGGCGCAGCACCACCGGCGCGGCCACGGCGCCGGCGGAGGCGGTCGTCGCTTCCCACGGCATCGGCACGTTGAAGAAAAGCGGCTCGAAGCCTTGCCACGACAGCACGTCCACCGTGTCGCCGAACTGCGGGAACCGCGTGGTGTAGACGTTGCGGATCGCCAGCCGGGTCGGCTCGTCGAGCTGGCGTGTCACCGCCACCGGCTCGCCGTACTTGGCGAGCATCACCTGCACCATGCCGAGCTTGAGTTCCGGCGTCAGGCCGTTGAAGGCGATGCGCATGTTCTCCATCACGATCGGGTCGGGACGGCCATTGGGAATGCAGCGCCAGTACGGCGTATTAGTGGCCTTGCCGACGAGTTCCAGCACGCTCAGGTCGACCAGCGTGCGGATCGCGGAATGGCGCCCCTGCAGGTACTTGCCTTCCATCTTGAAGCCGAAGGAGTCGCCGTAGAAGCCGAGGCTCGCGTTGTTCTCGCTGCTGAAGTTGAGCACCTTCACCACGTTCGAGGCCTGCACCCGCGGCACCATCTGCTGGGTACTGAAGCTCACCAGGTTCAGGTCGAGCGCCAGCGCCGACAGGATGGCGGTGCGGGTCAGGTTGGCGCCCAGCACCGTCTCGCCGCGGCCGCTGCCGAAGGTGGCCGACGCGGTGTTGGAGCGGCCCGCGCCGGACAGCGCCCGGTCGAACTCGGTGAGCGCGCCGGTGATCAGGTAGTCGGGCATGGTCACGCCGAACTTCGCGCCGAGCTGCGCCTGCGAGATCAGGTAGTCCGGATGGAACGGCACGTACACCACCCGCGCGCCGATGCGGTTGACCGCGGTGCGGACCATCTCGGTGATGTCGCCTGGGATCTCGGCGCCGACGAACGGGCTCGACAGGTTGGTCGCGTCCAGGATGTTGCGGGTCTGCATGTAGACCACCGGATCGCCATCCTTGTAGATGTCGAGCATGTAGCCGAAGCGCTGCAGCGCATTCGCATAGGTGCTGAGGTTGGCGGTCGGCAGCGCCTTGGCCGCCTCGCGCTCGGCGTACAGGTCGTCGGCGTCGCGCAGGGTGTTGGCGGTGTTGGCGCAGCCGGCGAGCAGCGCGGCCGCGAGGCTGAGCGTGGCGGTGCGGAACAGGGTGGATCGGAATCTGCTGGCGTTGTTCTTCGTTGTCATGCTGGCGGATGCAGGTGGTTGGAAACCCGAGGCCGGGGCGGCCGGCACGCTCCCCTCCCGAAGCGGTGTGCCGGCGCCGTGCGTGGCGCGCGCTGCGCGCTCAGCGGCCGTTGTTGAGCACGGTGATGTTCTCGACGCCCTTGCCGTCGACGAACAGCACCACGTTGCCGGTCACGTTGCCCTGGATGCTGGGGCTGGCGATGCGCACCACGCCGTCCGCGCCCTGCGTGACGTTGTCGTAGCCGGTGCGCACGACCAGGTTGGTCTGGTCGGCCGGCAGTTTCAGGGTGCCGTCGGGCTGCACCAGCGCGGCCTGGTCGGTGACCTGGCTGCGCAGCAGCGCCCGGTTGACGGTGGTCTTGGCCGCGACGCCGGGCGTCACGCTGTCGAGCAGCTTGATGCCGCCGTCGCGCTGGTCCTTGTAGGCCGCCATCGGCCCACCGTAGTTCACCAGCTGCGCCTGGGCCGCGGTGACGCCCAGCACCAGCGCGGCCAGGCCGAGCCCGCGCAGCGCCGCGCGCGGAAATGGGTGTTGCGAATCCATCGTGTGCTCCTCGCCGATCGGTCGTTCTAGAGGTTGACCCGGTTGGTCACCGGCCCCACGGTCACCGAATGGTTGATGACGCCGGTGGAGGGCCGCAGGGTGGTGATGCCCGGATTGGCGACGCTCGGGATGCCGGCGGACACGGCGGCCGATCCGGTGAGCACCCCGCCCATGCTGGTGCGTACGGTGTTGGTCGTTATACCGCTCACCGCCCCACCCCCATTGCCTGCAATTGTTACGGCGCCGGTGATGACTCCGCGGTTCACGACCGAGTTCACCGTGCCGCCCGCGGCGCTGCCCCGATTGCCGACGATCGCGACACGTCCGCTCATCGTCCCGTGGTTGACCAGCGAATTCGCGGTGCCGCCGTTCGAGGCCGATCCGCTGTTGCCGGCGATCACGACCCGCCCGGTCAGCGTGCCGCGGTTGTCCACGCTGTTGACGACGCCGCCGCCCGATGCTGTGCCGCGGTTGTTGCTGATGGTGATGCTCGCCCCCGAAATGCGGCCCTTGTTGCGCACCGCGTTTGCCATGCCGCCGCCGCTCGCGCTGCCGGTGTTGCCGGCGATCAGGATGTTGCTGTCCACGATGCGCCCGGCGTTGGAGACCGCATTCGCCAGGCTACCGTCGCCGCGCGCGTCGCCCTGGTTGCCGATGATCGCGATGCGGCCGCCGGCGATGCGGCCGTCGTTGGCCACGCTGTTGGCAATGCCGCCGTCGGCCGCCGAGCCGCGGTTGTTCAGCACGGTGATGCTGCCGCCTTCGAGCCGGCCCTGGTTGTCCACGCTGTTGACGGTGCCGCCGCGCGCGGCGTTGCCCTGGTTGCCGGCGACGGTGACGTTGCCGCCCGTCATGCGGGCGCCGTCGCGGTTGCGCACGCTGTTGGCGGTCGCGTCCTTGCCGCCGCCCGCCTGCGCGCCGCCGCGGTTGCCGGTCACCGCGACCTGCGTGTCGGCCGCGCGGCCCTGGTGGTAGACGCTGTTGGCGGTGGCAGTCCGTCCGTCGGCCGCCTGCACGCCGGATGCGGTGTTGCCGGCGATGGTGGTGCTGCCGCCCTCGACCCGCGCACCGTCGTCCACCGTGGCGGCGTTCGCGAGCGCCAAGCCCTGCTCTGCCGACACGTCCGTCGCCGTGTTGCCGGTGAGCGTGAGCGCTGCCGACTGCAGCCGCCCGAGCACCTGCAGCGCGTTGGCGCTGGCGGTGCCGACGCCACGGTCGATCACCGCCACGCCGGCGACGGTGCCTTCCTGCCCCCGGCTGCGGATCCCGCGCGCCGTGTTGCCGCCGACGGTCAGCCGGCTGCCCTGCACGTCGGCCGCGCCGTTGAGCGCGACCGCATTGGCGTTGATCCGGCCGCCGTCGGCGTTCAGCGCCGCGGCGGTGTTGCCGGAGACGGTCAGCGGCGACTCCTGCAGCCGCACTGCGCCAGAGCCTTCCATGTACAGGCCGTTGGCGACGGCGATGCCGTTCTTCGCGGACCCGATGCCGACCGCCTGGCCGCTGCCGCCGCCGCTGGCCACGTCGGTCGCGGTGTTGCCGGAAATCGTGACCGGGCTGGCGCCGAGCCGCGCGCCGCGGTAGAGCGCCAGCGCATTGACCAGCGCGGTGCCGCCATGGCCCGTGATGCCGCGCGCCGTGTTGGTGGACAGCGCGAGCGGCGATCCGCAGTCGACCTGCGCATCGTCCTTCAGCACGACCGCGTTGGCCGCGGCGCGGGCATTGCTGTCGGCGCTGGCGAGTCCTGCCGCGACCGAGGCGCTGCTGCCGCGCGACGACATCTGCGATGCCGTGTTGCCGGTGACCGTGGTGCGCGCGGCCAGCCGGGATGCACCGCCGTCGCCGCGCTCCACGCTGATCGCGTTGGCCTGGGTAGCGCCGCCCTGGGCGGACAGGTCGGTGGCCGTGTTGTTCGACAGCGTGAGCGCCGCACCGCGCACCTCGGAGCCGGCGACCGCCACGCTGTTGGCAGTGGCGCTGCCGTTCTGCCGGGCCGAGGCGCCCAGCCCGCCGGCCACGCTGCCCGAGAAGCCGCCGGACTGCACGCCGCGTGCCGTATTGCCGTCGATGCGCACGTCGGTGTCCTGCAGCGTCGCATCGGCCAGCCAGAGGCTGTTAGCCGCCGCGGCGCCGCCCCGGGCGACGATGTCCTGCGCACGGTTGCCGGTGACGGTGTGCTGCGCGGACCCGCGCAGCTGGCCCTGCTGGACCGACACCGCATTCGCCAGCGCGAGCGACGCGACCTGCAGCTCCGCCAGCACTCCGCCGGCCACCGAGGCGGCACCGCCTTCGGAACGCACGCCGTCGGCGGTATTGCCCGCGACCGATGCGCGGTACTGGCGCAGGTCGCCATCGACCTGCTGCAGGCCGATGCTGTTGGCCCAGGCCGCGCCGCCGCGCGCCGACAGGTTGCGGGCGGTGTTGTCCTGCTGCTGGAAGGTGGCGCCGGCGATCCGACTCTGCGTCGCGAGCACCGCGTTCGCCGCGGCGCTGCCGTCCAGGCCCGCCTGCGCGACGGCGCCGTAGCCGAGGCTGGCGCTGCCGCCTGCGGCCGAAATCTCCTGGGCGATGTTGCCCGTCTGGGTGACCCGCACATCGTCGAGCGTGCTGCGGGCGGCGAACAGGCCGTTGGCCCGTGCCGTGCCGCCGAGGGCGCCCACACCGTCGCCACGGTTGTCGGCGAGCGTCGCCTGCACCCTGCGCAGCGCCGTCTGGTCGGCGCCGATGCTGTTGGCCAGCGCCTGCGCGCCGACCTGCACCGCACCCAGGCCTGCAGCCGCGCTGGCGATGCCGCCGGTCGCCTGCACCCGGCCGGCGCGGTTGCCGCTCAGGACGAGCTGGCTGTCGGTCAGTGGCTGGCGGCCGCCGCCGGCCGATACCAGCACGCTGTTGGCGGCAGCCGTGCCGCCGAGCGCCTCGACGAAGCCGCCGACCTGGTTCTGCAGCACCTGCAGCCGCGCGTTGCGCGCCTCCACGCCGGTCAGTCCGATGGCGTTCGCCTGGGCCTGGGCCGACAGCGCCAGCGCGCCGACCACGCCCGAGCCCGACGACAGCACCCCGCCCGTCGCGGAGACCGGTCCATCGGCCCGGTTGCCCGCGACCGTGGCGCGGCTCTGCTCGACCTGGCTGCCCGCGCGCTGCACCTGGCTCCAGCCGAGCACCGACTGTGCGGGGGCGGCCGAGGGCCAGACGCTGGCGGCGCCGGCCAGCGCGAGTGCGGCAGCGGCCAGCGGACGGATGCGGTGCGGGGGCGACGGGCGCGTCATCGGCGGCATGCGGCGGCCTTTCTCCTTTAGTTGATGTTCACGCTGTTGACGTTGGCGGTACCGCCGATCGCCTTGATGCCGGTGGCTTCGTTGTTGCTGACGGTGATGTCGGCGTTGTTCAGGCGGGAACCGGTGATGTTCACGCTGTTGACGTTGGCGGTACCGGCCATGTCGACGCTGCCGGCCAGCTTCATCACGCCGGCCGAGCCGCCGATGGCCATCACGTCGGTGGCCTTGTTGCCGGCCACGGTGATGCGGCTGTTGACGATGTCGGAGCCGGCGGAGCCGGAGCCCTTGCCGATGCCGGGGATGCTGCCGGAGCCGCTCTGGGCGAAGGACGAGGCGGCGCAGAGGGCGAGTGCCGAGGCGATGGTGGCGGCGGTGAACTTGTTCATGCGTACTCCTGGGTCGGTCGAGCGCAAGGGCCCGGTGGTGTGGAAAACGGCGCCGGTGCCCGGGCCGTGGCCGCACTGTAGGCCGGGTCCTGCAGCGGTTCTGACTTAGTTGTAAAGCCCTGTTCAGGACGGTCGCACCCTGCCGGCACGGTTTTGCCCCTGCCCGACCGCACCGTGAAAATCGGCAAAAGCGCTTGAATCCACGGTAGATTTATCGTAAGCATGCGCCAACATCGCCACGGCGCGGAGCGACCGCCAGGCCCCGGATATTTCCATTAGCGCCTGCTCACAACTTCATCGGTTTTGAGACGTGTAGGAGCCTTCCCACGTCGCGCACGGCCCGGCCTCGCGCACACTGGCCGGCCCTTTTCAGCCCCGCTTCTGCCCGCCATGCGCCTTTTCCGATCTGCTCGACCTGTCCTTCGCCGGTGCACCGGCACCGCCCTGGTGCTGGGCACCCTGGCCGCCCTGAGCGGCTGCGACCCGGTGGGCACGCCCCCGGGCCGGGCCGCCGGCCCGGCCTATCCGGAAGACGAGCAGATCACCAAGGCGCTGCAGGAGGACTATGCGCAGGACCCGTCGAGCGCCCAGGCGCGCGACCTGGTGCGGCGGCTCGGCGGCGACCAGGGCACCCTGCAGTACGCGGTCCGCCGGGTGGTGTACCGGCAGCCGGCCTACGAAGTCCACTACGACGTGGCCCTGAAGCTGGCGCAGGACGGCGCCGAGAGCCTGCGCGCCCTCTATGCCAGCATGGTCCCGGCCCCCGAGGACGCCAAACTGCAGGACAAGTCGCTCGCCGGCTACGAGCAGTGGCTGGCCGCGCAGGCCCAGGCGCTCGAGAAGACCGACAAGGCGCAGGCCGCCGCCCTGCGCCGCAGCGTGGAGACGCTCGGCAAGTGCTACCGCGAGCGCAAGTCCGGCGAGACGGTGGACCTGATGGGCGGCCTGCGGGCGCTGGTCTCGCCCGCGCGCGACGGCTTCTACGCCGAGAAGCTCGAATCGCCGCGGCTGCAGCTGGTCTGCCTGCCGGCCTGACCGCCCGCCCGCGCCCCTGCCCCGTCCCGATCAGTACGCCTTGAAGTTCGCGGCCACCCGCTGCTTCAGGTAGTCGCCGGCGGTGATCGGCGGGTACTTGCCCGACGGGCTCTCGATCAGCACGTCCTTGTCGGCCTGGCAGAAGAACGCCAAGCTGTAGCGCGGGCCCATGTATTCGCCGGGCAGCGGGTTCTTCACCCGGTGGAAATTGCTCGGCAGCTGGTCGTCGCTCCAGCGCATCAGCATGTCGCCGATGTTGCAGGTGATCGCGTCCTCGTCCGGCGGGATCGGGGTCCATTCCTGCGCATCCATCTCCTTCCCGGGGCAGACCTGCAGGCCGCCCTGGCCCTGGCGCTGGTAGAGCAGCGTCAGGCAGTCGAAATCGGTGTGCGCACCGGCGCGCCACAGGTCGAGGTTGGCCTGCGCCTCGGGCGGGATGGCGTAGTAGTGCAGCAGGCGCAGGGTGCTCTGGTAGTGCGGGCTGTCGGGGTTGTGGGCGCGGTCGAAGAAGTCGCGCGCCAGCCCGAGCCGGTCCGCGAAGCAGGACAACACTTGCATCCCGATCGCGCGGCTCTGCGCCTCGAACGCGAGCAGTGCGGTGCGGAAGCCCGGCAGTTCGTCCTCGGTCGGCCACAGCCCGTCCATGTGCGGGCGGGTGATCTGGTAGCTCTCCTTCTGGTCGGGCGTGCCGGTGGAGGGCCGCACCTGCGCCTTGCTTTCCCAGCCAGCGTTCAGCGCCTTCTGCAGCGGCCGGCGGGCCTTCACCGCGTCGGGCAGCGCGAAGAAGCGCTCGGCCTCGGCGAAGGCGGCGCGGATGGTGTCGAGCGGCAGGCCGTGGTCCACCAGTTGGAAAAAGCCCACGTCCACCGCCGCATCCCACAGCTGGGCGGCGATCTCGTCGCGGCGGCGGTCGAAGTCGGCCAGGCTGATACGGCGGATCTCGCGCCGACCGGTCTCGGCGCCGAGCGCGCCCATGCGCGACTCCTTCTGCAGTTCGGCCCAGACGGCCGAGGAGGAGGAGGAGGAAGAGGAAGCGTCGGCCGCGTCGTGCGGGGCGGAAACGGCGTCAGAGGAAATCAGGGCTAGCGTCATCGGAAAACTCCGTCGAGAGGATGGATGGGCGGCTCCTGCGCGACGGTGATGCCCGACAGGAGTGCATCGTGCCCTCCGGAGGTGCCGCGCCGCGCGGGTCCGGAGAGCAATTCCCGGTCGCCCGCACTGCCTGGGGCAGGACGGACGGTGGACGCTTCTACTCTCGCCGTCCCTGCGTGCAAGGACCGGGCCAGCCCGCCGCATCCGCTGCCCGCAGGCCCTGCCCGGCCACGCTGGCATGCAACCTGCAAAGCCCGCTGCGAGAGAGTAGAAGCGTTCAGCGCCCGCACCCCGATGGGGAGGCGACGCCCGGAAATTGCTCTTGATGCACCGGCTGCCGGCCGGTGACCGCTTCGCCCCTGCAGCCGCCTGCAGACGGCGCGGCGCCACCTCCGGCACCGGTTTCCTCAAGCTGCCTGCCGTTTCCCGGAGCGCCCGCCATGCAACGCCGCCATTTCCTCGCCACCCCCGCCGCTGCCGCCTTCGCCGCGGCCCTCGCACCGCTGGGCCTGCACGCCCAGTCCGCGCCGCCCGCCGGCGGCAAGCTGGTGCCGATCAAGTTCACCCTGGACTTCCGCGTCAACGGCCAGACCGCGCCGTTCTTCCTGGCGCTGCAGAAGGGCTACTACCGCGCCGAAGGGCTGGACGTGTCGATCGACGTGGGCGCCGGCTCGGTCGCGTCGATCACCCGGATCGCCAGCGGCGTCTATCCGATGGGGCTGGGCGACATCAGCTCGCTGGTCGAGTTCAACGCCCAGAACCCGGGTACCCCGCCGGTGCAGGCGGTCTACCAGTACTACAACCGCGCACCGTTCGTGATCATCGGCCGGCGCGACCGTGGCGTGGCCACCGACTTCGCGAGCCTGAAAGGCAAGAAGGTCGCCGCCGCGGCCGTCGAATCGACCCGGCGCGCCTGGCCGATGGTCGCGCGCAAGCAGCGCCTGCCGTCCGATCTGTTCGCCTGGTCCACCACCGACTTCTCGGCCCGCGACAACGTGATGGTGCGCGGCGATGTCGATGCCGCCACCTATTTCCACGACTCGGCCATCTCGCTGTTCGCCCGCATGAAGCAGGAAGACCTGGCGGTGCTGAAGTACGCCGATGCGGGCGTGAACCTCTACGGCAACGCGATCCTCGCGAGCAACGCGCTGATCGTGCAGCAGCCGCAGGCGGTCGCCGGCTTTTTGCGCGCCACCAACCGCGCCATCCAGGAGATGCTGGTCGATCCGGCCGCCGGCATCGCCGCGATCCGCAGCCGCGAGCCGATCCTCGACGAGAAGATCGAGTTGCAGCGCTGGGGCATCACCGCCCAGTACGTGGCCGCCGCCGACACCCGCGGCCACGGCCTCGGCGACATCCGCAAACTGACGTTGGAGCAACAGGTCGACGAGGTGGTGGAGGTGTTCGGCCTGAAGAACCGGCCGTCGGCCGATGCGCTCTTCAACCGCAGCTTCCTGCCGGCGCAGGCCGACCGGGCCGTCAAGGCATGAGCGCCGCCGTGATGCCGATGGCCGCGCCCCGCGCCGCCGCAGCGCTGCCGGTACCCGCGCAACTCGACGCACGCGACGGCCGCTACCTGCGCGATGCGATCCGCTGGGCGGGCGTCGCCCGGCAGCGCGGCAACCGGCCGTTCGGTGCGGTGCTGGTCGCGCCCGACGGCACGACGATGGGCGAGGCCTACTGCAACACCACCGAGACCGGCCACTGCACCGGCCACGCCGAAACCAACCTGGTGCGGCAAGCCAGCGCCCGCTGGAGCCGCGAGCAGATGGCCGCCGCCACGCTGTATTCCTCGGCCGAACCCTGCGTGATGTGCGCCGGCGCGATCTTCTGGTCCAACGTCGGCCGGGTGGTGTTCGGCATCGACGCGGTGCGGCTGCGGGTGTTCCGCGGCGAGCGGGCCGAGCAGCGCGACGCCGAACTGTCGTGCCGCGACGTGTTCGCCGCCTCGCCGCATCCGATCGACTGCATCGGCCCGGCGTTGGTGGACGAGGCGAGCGAAAGCCACGTCGGCTTCTGGAAATGACGACGGGGCCGCGGGCCCCGTCGTCGGCTTTTCATGAAGGAAATACGGCTTCTTCGCCCGTCCCTCCTGCGCCACCAGCTATACAAACGATAGCAAGGTGCGCGTGGGGCCGGTCAGTGGCCGTCCTGCACCGGACGGGCCTTGACGTCGGTCACGTCGCCGCCCTCGCCGCGGATGTGCAGCGGCTCGGTGCCGGGCCGGTAGCGGCGCTCTTCCGGCTGTGCGGCCCGGGCCTGCGCCGCCCGGTAGCGGGCGAAACCGCCGAGCGGATCGACCTGCATCGTCCACGGCATCACCGGCCGGCCGGTCAGCCGCGCCCAGCCGGCACGCAGCATCCAGACCATCGCAAGCACCATCATCAGCGCCGCCAGGCTGAGCGCGACCACCGCGCCCACCACGAACAGCACCACCCGGAGCAGGAAATTCATCAGCATGCCGGGTTAGGACGCCATCGGTGCCGATGGTTCCCCGGTCGCGTCCATCACCAGCGGCGGCTGGCCGTCGCGGCTGAACCCGAAGCGGCCCGGCGCATGGATCGGGTCGGTGGTCACGTGGATCGTGTCCTTCGGCCCGAAGCTGCCGTCGAGCAGCAGCTTCGACAGCGGGTTCTCGATGCGCTGCTGGATCGCCCGCTTGAGCGGCCGCGCACCGAACACAGGGTCGAAGCCGACCTTCGCGAGTTCGGCCAGCGCGGCCGGCGACACGTCGAGCGACAGCTCCATCTTCGCGAGCCGCTGCTGCAGCGTGCGCAGCTGGATCGCGGCGATCGACTCGATGTTCTTCGCGTCGAGCGCGTGGAACACCACCGTCTCGTCGATCCGGTTCAGGAACTCGGGGCGGAAGTAGTTCTTCAGCTCGTCCCAGACCGCGTCCTTCACCTCCTCGTTCGGCCGGCCGACCATCGACTGGATGATCGGCGAGCCGATGTTGCTGGACATGACGATCACGGTGTTCTTGAAGTCCACCGTGCGGCCCTGGCCGTCGGTCAGGCGCCCGTCGTCGAGCACCTGCAGCAGGATGTTGAACACGTCCGGGTGGGCCTTCTCGACCTCGTCGAGCAGCACCACGCTGTAGGGCTTGCGCCGCACCGCCTCGGTCAGGTAGCCGCCCTCCTCGTAGCCCACGTACCCGGGCGGCGCGCCGATCAGCCGGGCCACCGAATGCTTCTCCATGAACTCGCTCATGTCGATGCGGATCAGGTGGTCTTCGCTGTCGAACAGGAAGCCGGCCAGCGCCTTGCACAGCTCGGTCTTGCCGACGCCGGTGGGGCCGAGGAACAGGAAACTGCCGGTCGGCCGGTTCGGGTCCGACAGGCCCGAGCGCGAGCGCCGGATCGCATCCGACACCGCCCGCACCGCCTCGTCCTGGCCCACCACCCGTTCGTGCAGCTTGCCTTCCATCTGCAGCAGCTTGTCGCGCTCGCCCTGCAGCATCTTGGCCACCGGGATGCCGGTCGCGCGCGACACCACCTCGGCGATTTCCTCGGCGCCGACCTGGGTGCGCAGCAGCTGCGGCGTGTTCGATGCGCCCTTGCTCGACTCGGTGTCCAGCGCATCGTTCAGGCGCTTTTCCAGCGCGGGCAGCTGGCCGTACTGCAGCTCGGCGACCTTGTTGAAGTCGCCCTTGCGGGTCAGCTCGGCGATCTGGAACTTCAGCTTGTCCAGCTCCTCGCGGATGTGCGCGCTGCCCTGGGCCTGGGCCTTCTCGGCCTGCCAGATCTCGTCGAGGTCGGCGTATTCCTTCTGCAGCCGGGCGATCTCCTCGTCCAGCAGCGCGAGCCGCCGCTGCGAAGCCTCGTCCTTCTCGCGCTCCACCGCGGCACGCTCGATCTGCAGCTGGATGGTGCGGCGGTCGAGGCGGTCCATCACCTCGGGCTTGGAGTCCATCTCGATCTTGATCTTGGCCGCGGCCTCGTCGATCAGGTCGATCGCCTTGTCGGGCAGGAAGCGGTCGGTGATGTAGCGGTGGCTCAGCTCGGCCGCGGCGACGATGGCCGGGTCGGTGATGTCGACCTGGTGGTGCAGCTCGTACTTCTCCTACAGGCCGCGCAGGATCGCGATAGTGGCTTCCACCGTCGGCTCGCCGACCAGGATCTTCTGGAACCGGCGCTCCAGCGCGGCGTCCTTCTCGATGTACTTGCGGTATTCGTCGAGCGTGGTCGCGCCCACGCAGTGCAGCACGCCGCGAGCGAGCGCGGGCTTCAGCATGTTGCCCGCGTCCATCGCGCCCTCGGCTTTGCCGGCGCCCACCATCGTGTGCAGCTCGTCGATGAAGACGATGGTGCGGCCCTCGTCCTTGGCCAGCTCGTTCAGCACGCTCTTCAGCCGCTCCTCGAACTCGCCGCGGAACTTGGCGCCGGCCAGCAGCGCGGCCATGTCGAGCGACAGAACCCGCTTGTTCTTCAGCGACTCCGGCACCTCGCCCGCGACGATGCGCTGCGCCAGCCCCTCGACGATGGCGGTCTTGCCGACGCCAGGCTCGCCGATCAGCACCGGGTTGTTCTTGCTGCGGCGCTGCAGTACCTGGATCGCGCGGCGAATCTCGTCGTCGCGGCCGATTACCGGGTCGAGCTTGCCGACGCGGGCGCGCTCGGTCAGGTCGAGGGTGTACTTCTTCAGCGCGCCGCGCTGCGCCTCGGCGTCGGCGCTGTCCACGCCCTGGCCGCCGCGCACCGCCTCGATCGCGGCTTCCAGCGACTTGCGGGTCAGGCCATTGGCCTTGGCGATGGTGCCGATGTCGGTCTTGGCGTCGGCCACCGCCAGCAGGAACAGTTCGCCCGCGACGAACTGGTCGCCGCGCTTGAGCGCCTCCTTCTCGGTCGCCTGCAGCAGGCTGCCCAGGTCGCGGCCCACGGTCACGTCCTGGCCCTGCACCTGCGGCAGCTTCTTGATCGCCGCATCGGCCGCGGCCAGCAGGCCTGGCACGTTGGTGCCGGCGCGCTCCAGCAGCGCGCGCGGGCCGTCTTCCTGCCGCAGCATGGCGGCCAGCAGGTGGGCGGGTTCGATGTAGGCGTTGTCGTTGGCGAGGGCGAGGCTCTGCGCGTCGGCCAGCGCTTCCTGGAATTTGGTTGTCAGTTTGTCGGTTCGCATCGGGAATCTCCTGTTGCCGTAACAATTGAGGACCGGCAGAAATGATTCAAGCGTTGCCGATGCCGACAGTTGCCGAATGTCAACCTGCGGCCCGGCCGCCACACGTCCGCCCCTTTCGCCCTTCCCGCTGTCTTCCCCTTCGACGGAGCCTTTCCATGTTCTCGATGCAACGACGTCTTCTCGCCCTCGGCGGCCTGCTGGCCTGCCTCGCCGGCGGCACCGCTCAGGCCGACACCCCCGTGCGGCTCCTGGTCGGCTTCCCGCCCGGCGGCGGCACCGACGCCATCGCCCGCACCCTGGCCGAGAAGCTGCAGCCGCTGCTGGGCAACACCGTGATCGTCGAGAACCGCGCCGGCGCCGGCGGCCAGATCGCCGCGCAGGCGCTGAAGGCGGCCGCACCCGACGGCCACACCTTCTTCGTGACGCACGACCACACCATCTCGGTCCTGCCGCTGGTGGTGAAGAACCCGGGCTTCGAGCCGGCCCGCGACTTCGTGCCGGTCGCCGGCTTCGCCACATTTGCCAACGCGCTGGCCGTGTCGGGCGGCACGCCCGCCCGGACGTATGCCGAATACGTCGCCTGGGTGAAGTCGCAGGGCGGCAAGAGCAGCGTCGGCATCCCGGCGCCGGCCAGTACGCCCGAATTCACCGTCAAGCTGGTGGCCGACGCCAACAAGCTCGACCTGCAGCCGGTGCCCTACCGCGGCAGCGCGCCGATGGTGGCCGACATGCTGGGCAACCAGATCCCCGCCGGCATCGGCTCGGTGCCCGACCTGATCGAGAACCAGAAGGCCGGCAAGCTGCGCATCGTCGCGGTGGTGGGCGAGCGCCGCCAGCCGCTGCTGCCCGAGGTGCCGACCTTCGCCGAACTCGGCCTGAAGGGGCTGGAGGACATGCCGTACTACGGCGTGTTTGCGCCCGCCGGCACGCCGCAGCCGGTGATCGACCGCTTTTCCGACGCGATGGCCAAGGTGCTGGCGATGCAGGACGTGCGCGAGCGTTTCGCCAACCTGGGCCTGGCCGTCGGCTACCTGCCGCAGGCGCAGTTTGCAGCCCGCGAAAAGGCGTATACCCAGTCGTGGACCCGGATCATCCGCACCAGCGGATTCCAGCCGCAGTGATGACGGCGCGCACCGCCGCCCGGGCGCTGCTGCTGGCGGGTGGTGCGGCCCTGGCCGCGGCGTGCGGCCCGCTGGCGACCACGCCTGCACCGGCCGCGCCGCCCGCCCCGGCGGTCGCCACCGTCCCTGCCGCCGCGCCGGCAACCGCCCTCCCCCCGACCGACCCCGCCGCCATCGGCGAGATGTGGCCCGGCTACCTCAACGGCTACCTGCCCCGCACCGCCTGGCCCGACAGCCGCGCGCTGCTGCCGCCCCCGCCCGCCGCAGGCACGCCCGCCTTCGCCGCCGACCTGGCCGGCCTGCAGGAATTGGGCGCCCTGCGTGCCACCCCGCGCGGCGCGCTGGCGGTGCGCGACGCCGACCTGCACTTCCCCGCCGCCGCCAACGCATTCGCCTGCGCGCTGGGCGTCCAAGTGTCGGAAACCGCGACGCCGCACCTCTACACCCTGCTGCGCCGCACCCTCGTCGATGCCGCCGGTCCGACCTACGCCGCCAAGGACCATTACCGCCGCACCCGCCCCTACGCCGCCCTGAACGCGCCGAGCTGCACGCCGGACGAGGAAGCCTCACTGTCGAAAGACGGCTCCTACCCCTCCGGCCACGCCGCCATCGGCTGGGCCTGGGCGCTGGTGCTGACCGGCATCGCGCCCGACCGCGCGGATGCGCTGCTGCACCGCGGCCGGCAATATGCGCAGAGCCGGGCGATCTGCGGCGTGCACTGGCCGAGCGATGTGGAGGCGGGGATGCTGGTGGGGGCTGCGGCTGTGGCGCGTTTGCAGAGTGATGCGGTCTTCCGGGCGCAGGGGGGACTGGCGCAGCAGGAAATAGAAGTGCAACGGGCGGCAGGTGCACTGTCAACAGCCCAGCGTGGATTCAATTGCGCTTCCGATATGACACCGAAGCGCCAAATTGATCGATAGGTCGACAAGAGCGACTTATATTCTTTGAATTGAATCTATCCGATGACCGCTTTCGGCCAAGAGCGGTCATGCGCCATCGCATTCCAGCCCAGGTTTATCTGGCAGCATGCTGCCTTTTGGAGCCACTTCAATGGCGGCAGAGCAGGGATCAACAGTTGCGGGCGAGGCGCCCCCGGGCGCTGTATCTTTGGTAACGCTCTGGTTCCGGCTGGGGAGCAGAGGTTTTGAGTTAAACCATCTTGAGGATGGTCATAGCATCGCGGAGAAGCCAACTCCGAAGAGTCCGTCCCAAAAATCGACGTGGGGCAATAGTGAGTGGGTTTCAGAGCATGCGTGGCTGGACTTCGGCAAGTCGCCCAAAATACTCCACAATGACGCGAATATGCTTGCTCGGTTATTGGCGACCAAACGGGCGCTGCAAACGCGCCCAGCCTAGCATTGGGCGTGGTCCTGTGTACGCCTTTGAGCGAATCAAAAGTCTGCTTTGGGCCCAAAGCAGACTGCTAAGTTTCTTTCGCGTCGCTACGCACTAATTTCATGTCTAGTTTTTTCGACTGAAAGACTATCAACACAGCTATCGTTACGAAGGCTGCAGCGACGGCGACAAAAAGCCACCAAAGGAACGAGCTTTCGCTTGTCGCGCTTAGAGTTGCATTGGACGGCGCTTCTGGCTGGTAAAAAACCACGACGCGGGTACCGACAGGAAGTGAATGCGCTTCATTTTCAGCATTTTTCCGCCTTCTATGGCAATCGAATGCTCCAAATGTTCGCCGATCACCAGTATAAATTTTTCCGTTTATTGTGTATTCGTAACTCCAGCTAACACACCAGTGCAGCCCCATGCGTCCGTTAGATGGATGAATTTTTTCTGAGCGCACAACCCCCGCAGTAGTTGGCCATGAGCGCGCTGATTCTTGCGCCACAAGACCTTCAATGGCAAATGATCCGAGCATAATCCCAAACAGTCCACAGACCAAAGCGGTCAAAACCAGGGCCACTTTTTTCATAATTACTATAATAGCCTCATTCTTTGTTTGGCAACCAATTTTAATTGGCTTATCTGGTTAAAATCGCTAACCGGAGCGGGGCTGCCTTGGGCCCAAAGCCGACCATGGTGACGCTCCGAAGCAGAAGTTAGGAAAGATGCAAAGCCGGTGTTGCTCCCCACCGCAACAAGGCGGTCAGCAGCTCGCTCTTGCAGTCCTCAAACGTCCCGTAAGTGCCTGACTGTGCCAGCGCGAAGCTGTCATCAATGCCATCGAATGCAAACCGGATCTCCTCATCTAGACCAGTCGACTGAGCGATTTGAAGCACCTGCTATAGCACCGTCCTCGCTCCATGACCATCGGAGGCAAGCTCGCGGTTCAGTGTATACAACAGCTATCTAGCAGCCGACTCGACATCCCTAACACCGGGAACGGCCTTTAGCGCCTCAATCAAATTGAGAAGGTTTCTACTCGCCAAAACCTCGACAATTTCAAGTGGCGGCGCGCACCGCGCATTCGACTATCGCGAGTGCCCAATCTCGAACTTGCTCGACACAGAAAATGCCTGCTTCTAAGCCGAGATGAAAATACGCGGCGGTGATCGCGAAGTCTCTTTCATCCGTGCCGCTTGAAAGGTGCATTTCCGATGACTGCTTCTGGCCGAAGGCGGTCATAGTAAGTCCATCAATTCCGCGACACCTCAATCCCCCACCGCGCCAACGCCGCATCATCCGCCACCCGCGCATCCACCCACCGCGCCCCCTCCGGCGTCGTCTCCTTCTTCCAGAACGGCGCCTGGGTCTTCAAATAATCCATCAGAAACTCGCATGCCTGGAACGCCTCGCCGCGGTGGGCCGAGGCGACGGCGACCAGCACGATCTGGTCCTGCGGCTGCAGCAGGCCGATGCGGTGCACCACCCGGGCGGCGCGGATGTCGAAGCGGGCGTGGGCCGCGTCGACCATCGCCTCGATCGACTTCTCGGTCATGCCGGGGTAGTGCTCCAGCTCCATCGCCGACACGGTGAGGTCGCCGCCCCGGTCGCGTACGGTGCCGACGAAAGCGACCACCGCGCCCACGCCGCCGTCGCCGGCGCGCAGGCGGGCGACCTCGTCGCTCAGGTCGAAGTCGGCGGTCTGGACCGCCACGCGTGGCTGCTGCGGGTGTCGCTGCGTATCCGCCATCGCTCAGCCCCCCGTCACCGGCGGGAAGAACGCGACCTCGGCCGCGCCGGCGAGCGGTGCGTCGTCGCGCGCCATCGTCTGGTCCACGGCGATGCGCACGGCGCGGCCGCGGGCCAGGGCGTCGGCCCAGGGGGCGCCGCGGGCGATCAGTTCGTCGCGCAACGCGCCGGCAGTCGCGGCGGCGGTCTGCAGGTGTTCGCTGCCGGTGCCGACGGCCTCGCGGACCGAGGCGAAGTAGCGCACGGTCAGGGTCCGGGGGGTGGGCGTGTCGGTCGTCGTCGTGGTCGTTGTCGTCGTCATGCCAGCAGCTCCGCGAAGGGCAGGAAGCGCACCAGGTCGCCGTGCGCGATGGGGGTGGACGGCGGGTTGTCCACCAGCCCGTCGCCCCAGACTACCGAGGTCAGCACGCCGGAGCCCTGGTGGGCGAACAGCTCCAGCCCGCCCTGGTCGTTGCGCGACACGCGCAGGAATTCGCGCCGCGGGTCGGCCTTGGGCCAGGCGAAATGGGCCGGCAGCCGCATCGGCTGCGGCGCGACACGGGCCGCGCCCTGCAGCGCCAGCACGAAGGGCCGCACCATCATCAAAAAGGTCACGAAGCTGGAGACCGGGTTGCCCGGCAGGCCGATGAAATGCGCGCCAGCCACGCGGCCGTAGGCGAAGGGTTTGCCGGGCTTCATCGCCATCTGCCAGAGCGTGAGCTCGCCCAGCGCCTGCACGGCGGGCTTGACGTGGTCCTCCTCGCCGACCGAGACGCCGCCGCTGGTCAGCACCAGGTCGTGCGACGCGGCGGCGCCGCGCAGCGCCTCGACCGTCGCGTCGAACCGGTCGGGCACGATGCCCAGGTCGGTCACGGCGCAGCCGGCGCGCTGCAGCAGCGCGCGCAGCAAGAAGCGGGTGGAGTGGTAGATCGCGCCGGGCGGCATCGCCTCGGGCGGCACCTCGCCAGGCATGACCAGCTCGTCGCCGGTGGAAAAGAGTGCGACGCGCGGCCGGCGGGCGACGGTCAGCTCTGCCCGGCCGATGCTCGCGGCCATGCCGAGCGCGCCGGGGGTCAGGCGGGTGCCGCGCGACAGCACGACGGCGCCGAGCGCCACGTCCTCGCCGGCGCGGCGGATCGCGGTGCCGGCGGCGGCCGGTCGGTCGATGCGGACGGCCGCGCCGCCGTCCAGGGCGGTGCAGTGCTCCTGCATCACGACGGCGTCGGCGCCCGGCGGGATCGGCGCGCCGGTGAAGATGCGGGCGGCCGTGCCGGCGGCCAGCGGCTGCGGCGCCTGGCCGGCCGCGATGCGCTGGGCGACCGGCAGCACGGTGCCGGCGGCGGCGATGTCGGCCGCGCGGACCGCGTAGCCGTCCATCGCGCTGTTGTCCTGCGGCGGCACCTGCAGGGCGGACCGCAGGTCCTCGGCCAGCACCCGGCCGTCGGCGTCGAAGGTGGAGACGGATTCAAGCGCGCCGAGCGGCGCGGCATGCGACAGCAGCTCGGCCAGTGCGTCGTCGAGCGGGGTGAGCGCCTTGCGGGGCGCGCCGGCCGACAGCGGCTGGGCGGCGGCGGGGGAAAGGGGTTCAGTCATGCCCCGATTGTCGGCGCGGCGGGGCGTGGTGCCGCAACCGGAAGATTCGGAGGCGAATCATGATTTTGCGCAGGTGGGGCCTGCGCAGTGCGCTATGGAATCAGGAGTTCGGGTGCGGCAGGATGCCGGGGCGCCTGCTGGCGGCTCTTGGCGGCGCGCTGCACGGTGCGCAGGCGCTGCCTTTCAGGATGCCGATGCGCCCGCCGGCGGGCAGTAGTCGAAGGCCGCAGCGTGCGCCTGCATCCAGGCGACGACGGCGGGCGCGTCGGTCCAGTCGAGCAGCGGCAGGTCGGTCGGCACCGGCAGCCGGTCGCGGGTCGCGTCGGTGCAGATCGCCCGCACCTGCGGGTCGTCGGGGTAGCGCGCCGGCCGGGCGTCGAAGTCGGGCGACGGCGCGCGCCACACCTCGATCTTCGGCAGGTCGCTGCCGCGGAAGCCCTCGACCAGCAGCCAGTCGGTCGCCGGGTCGATCTCGGCGATCAGCGCATGCACCTCGGGCTCGCGCGGCGCGAGGAATTCGCGCATCAGCGCCATGCGGATGTCCGACACCACCAGCACTTCCTGCGCGCCGGCCTTGCGGTGGCGCCAGCTGTCCTTGCCTTCGTGGTCGATGTCGAAGCGGTGGTGGGCGTGCTTGATGACCGCGACGCGGGCGCCGCCGGTCGCCAGCAGGCGCACCACCTGCTCCAGCAGCGTGGTCTTGCCGGCGCCGGAATAGCCGGCGAAGCCTACGACGCGCATTGCTGTTCGCTCATCTTTTCATAGCACGTGGCGCACGTCCTGCCTGCGCAAATGGCCGATTTTCGAAGCAAAACGAGACGCAGCCGTTCGACTTGGCGGCTGTGTATGCATCCGCCACAGACCGAAGTGCCGCCAGCACGCGTCCGCTCAGGCGCAGTGCGCGGCGATGTACGCCTGCACCGCCGCCGTGTCGGCCGGCAGTTCGGTCACTCGCTTGGGCAGTTCCTCGATGCCCTCGAACTGCGCCGGCCGCTCCGGCTGCTGGCCGAGCGCCTCGACGATGGTCGCGGCGAACTTGATCGGCAGCGCGGTTTCCAGCACCACCATCGGCACGCCGGGCTGCAGCTGCTCGCGCGCCACCTTCAGGCCGTCGGCGGTGTGGGTGTCGATCATGGTGGCGAAGCGCGTCCAGGTGTCGCGAATCGTCGCCAGCCGGTCGGCATGGGTGCTGCGTCCGCTCGCGAAGCCGTACTTGCCCGAGGCGTCGGCGAAGGAGCGGTGCTCGTGCAGCTCGAACTTGCCGTGGCGGCCCAGCTCGTCCTGGAACAACCGCTTCACTTCCGCACCGTCGCGGTCGAGCAGGTCGAACACGAAACGCTCGAAGTTGCTCGCCTTGCTGATGTCCATCGACGGGCTGGAGGTCTCGTGCGTGTCGGCGCTGCCGCGCACCCGGTACACGCCGGTGCGGAAGAACTCGTCGAGCACATCGTTCTCGTTGGTCGCCACCACCAGCCGCGCAATCGGCAGGCCCATCATCCGCGCCACGTGGCCGGCGCAGACGTTGCCGAAGTTGCCGCTCGGCACCGAGAAGCTGACCTTCTGGTCGTTGCTGCGGCTCGCCTGGAAGTAGCCGGCGAAGTAGTACACCACCTGCGCCAGCAGCCGCGCCCAGTTGATCGAGTTGACCGTGCCGATCTTGTACTGGCGCTTGAAATCCAGGTCGTTCGACACCGCCTTCACGATGTCCTGGCAGTCGTCGAACACGCCGTCGATTGCCAGGTTGTGGATGTTGGCGTCCTGCAGGCTGAACATCTGCGCCTGCTGGAACGGGCTCATCCGGCCCTTGGGCGAAGTCATGAACACGCGCACCCCGCGCTTGCCCTTCATCGCGTATTCGGCGGCGCTACCGGTGTCGCCGCTGGTCGCGCCGAGGATGTTGAGTTCCTCGCCACGGCGGCCCAGCTCGTACTCGAACAGGTTGCCAAGCAGCTGCATCGCCATGTCCTTGAAGGCGAGCGTCGGGCCGTTCGACAGCGCCTCCAGGTACACGCCGTCCTCCAGTTCGCGCAGCGGCACGATTTCCTTCGTGCCGAAGACTTCCTGGGTGTAAGTCTTCTCGCAGATCGCCTTCAGGTCGGCCGCCGGAATGTCGTCGATGTAGAGCGACAGGATCTCGAATGCCAGTGCGGCGTAGCCCTGCTGGTCGTACACGGTGCGCCATTGCCGCAGCGTCGCGGCATCGGCCTGCGGGTAGTGCTCCGGCAGGTACAGGCCGCCGTCGGGCGCCAGGCCTTCGAGCAGGATGTCGGAGAAGCGCTTGCGGTCCGGGTGGCCGCGGGTGGAGAGGTATTGCATCAGGCCAGCTCTTCCTTGCGGATGCGCACGATCGGCGCCAGCACGGTCGGCAGCGCCTGCATCTGGGCGATGGCGGCGTCCATCGTGCCTTCGCGGGTGTCGTGGGTCAGGATGATCACGTCGGTCTGCGTCGCGCCCTCGCCCGCCACTTCGTCGGCCTCGCGCTGCAGCACCGCGTCGATGCTGATGCCGGCGTCGGCCAGCAGGCCGGTCACGCGGGCCAGCACGCCGGCCTGGTCGGCCACGCGCAGCCGCAGGTAGTAGCCGGTGACCACGTCGGCCATCGGCAGCACCGGCAGGTCGCTCATCGCGTCCGGCTGGAAGGCGAGATGCGGTACGCGGTTGCCGGGGTCGGCGGTGTGCAGGCGGGCGATGTCCACCAGGTCGGCGATCACCGCGCTGGCGGTCGGCTCGCTGCCGGCGCCCTTGCCGTAGTAGAGCGTGGTGCCGACGGCGTCGCCCTGCACCATCACCGCGTTCATCGCGCCCTCGACGTTGGCGAGCAGCCGCTTGGCCGGCACCAGGCTGGGGTGCACCCGCAGTTCGATGCCATTGTCCCGACGCTTGGCGATGCCCAGCAGCTTGATGCGGTACCCCAGTTGTTCGGCATAGCGGATGTCCTGTGCGCCGAGCTTTGTGATGCCCTCGACGTGCGCCTTGTCGAACTGCACCGGGATACCGAAGGCGATCGCCGACATCAGCGTGGCCTTGTGCGCGGCGTCCACGCCCTCGATGTCGAAGGTCGGGTCGGCTTCGGCATAGCCGAGGCGCTGGGCTTCCTTCAGCACCACGTCGAAGTCCAGGCCCTTGTCCCGCATCTCCGACAGGATGAAGTTGGTGGTGCCGTTGATGATGCCGGCGAGCCACTGGATGCTGTTGGCGGTCAGGCCTTCGCGCAGCGCCTTGATGATCGGGATGCCGCCGGCGACCGCGGCCTCGAACGCGACCATCACGCCCTTCTTGTGCGCCGCCTCGAAGATCTCGGTGCCGTGCACCGCGAGCAGGGCCTTGTTGGCCGTCACCACGTGCTTGCTGGCGGCGATGGCGTCCATCACCAGCTGTTTGGCGATGCCGTAGCCGCCGATCAGCTCGACCACGATGTCGATCTCGGGGTTGGCGACCACCTGGCGGGCGTCGCCGACCACCTGCACGCCTTCGCCCACCGCAGCGCGAGCGCGTTCGGTGTCGAGGTCGGCGACCATCGTGATCTCGATGCCGCGGCCGGCGCGGCGGCGGATCTCTTCCTGGTTGCGGCGCAGCACGTTGAAGGTGCCGCTGCCGACGGTGCCGATGCCCAGCAGGCCCACTTGAATCGGTTTCATGGAACTCTTGGAATTGTGAGATGGAAAAACGGGTCGAGCGCCGGTGCAGCTTGCGTCAGGCGCTACGCTTTCGATAGCTTTCGAGGAACTTGGCGATGCGGCCGATGGCCTCGCGCAGATCGTCCTCGTGCGGCAGGAACACGATCCGGAAATGGTCCGGATCGGGCCAGTTGAAGCCGGTGCCCTGCACCAGCATCACCCGGGTTTCCTGCAGCAGCTCCAGGAAGAACTGCCGGTCGTCCCTGATCGGGTAGACCGCCGGGTCGAGGCGGGGGAACATGTAGAGCGCCGCCTGCGGCTTGACGCAGCTGACGCCCGGGATCGCGGTGATCAGTTCGTAGGCCAGGTCGCGCTGGCGCCGCAGCCGGCCGCCGGGGCCGACCAGTTCATTGATGCTCTGGTAGCCGCCGAGCGCGGTCTGCACCGCCCACTGGCCCGGCACGTTGGCGCACAGCCGCATGTTCGAGAGCATGTTCAGGCCCTCGATGTAGTCGCGGCCCGCCTTCTTGTCGCCCGACACCACCATCCAGCCGGCGCGGTAGCCGCACGACCGGTAGCTCTTCGACAGCGAATTGAAGGTGAGCGTCAGCACGTCCTCCGACAGGCTGGCGATCGCGGTGTGGCGCACGTCGTCGTACAGCACCTTGTCGTAGACCTCGTCGGCCAGCAGCACCAGGCCGTGCTCGCGTGCGATCGCGACGATGCCCTTCAGCAATTCGTCGGAATACAGCGCGCCGGTCGGGTTGTTCGGGTTGATGACGACGATGCCCTTGGTGCGCGGGGTGATCTTCGCGCGGATGTCGGCCAGGTCGGGCATCCAGCCGTTGGCCTCGTCGCAGCGGTAGTGGACCGGCGTACCGCCCGACAGGCTGGTACAGGCGGTCCAGAGCGGGTAGTCGGGCATCGGCACCAGCAGCTCGTCGCCGTCGTCGAGCAGCGCGTTGGTCGCCATCGCGATCAGTTCGGAGGCGCCGTTGCCGAGGTAGATGTCCTCGAGCGTCACGCCCTCGACGCCCTGCTCCTGGGTGTAGTGCATCACCGCCTTGCGCGCGGCGAAGATGCCCTTGCTGTCCGAGTAACCTGCCGAATTCGGCAGGTTGCGGATCATGTCCTGCTGCACTTCTTCGGGCGCATCGAAGCCGAACACCGCCAGGTTGCCGATGTTGAGCTTGATGATCTTCTGGCCCTCTTCCTCCATCTGCTTGGCGCGGTCCATGATCGGACCGCGGATGTCGTAGAGGACGTTGGCCAGCTTGGCGGATTTCTGGATCGCTTTCAAAGTCCCTCCCGGGGGCGGTGCAACAGCGGGGAAACCTATAATTGGACCACAGTTCCCCGCCGCCTCCGGCACCCGGCGCCTGCCCGTCGGCCACCTGCCACGGCCCGCGCCGACGGCTCATCCCCCTCCCTGATCCATGAAGCTCCAGCCCGACAAGCTCGACGTGCAGTCCATCGGCGGCTACGGCCCCGGCTGGATCGCGATCGATACCGAGAAGGTCATGCAGAGCGTCGTGATCGGCGCCCGCGGCGAGCGTTTCGACTGGCACTGCGCGACCTTTGCGGACCTGGGCCCGGACCACTTCGCGCGGCTCGCCGAACTGGATGCGGAACTGGTGATCTTCGGCAGCGGGCTCAAGCTGCGCTTTCCGCCGCCGGCCTGGCTGCAGCCGCTGATCGCGCGGCGCATCGGCCTGGAGACGATGGACACGTCGGCCGCCTGCCGGACCTACAACATCCTTGCGGGCGAAGGACGGCGCGTGGTGGCCGCGCTGCTGTTGGAAACCCCTTAAGCGGTCGTTCCCATCCGATGCGTGGTCCGCGCAGCGGGCTGCGAATGGTAAAATAAGCGGTTGCTACCGGGTGGCGCAAAGCGAGCGGCGATGCTTTTGCGCCTGGTGTGTTGCGGCAGGACGTCCTTTGCGGCGTCCCCGCCCCCGGCTTTTCAACGGCCAGGTCCCGTCACAGGAAATAGAACTCATATGGCGATCGTTGTCAACAAGCTCATTCCCGAATTCGAAGCGAACGCCACGAACGGAATCAAGGTTTCCAACACCTCCCACCTCGGTCACACGATGGTGCTGTATTTCTACCCGAAGGACAACACGCCCGGCTGCACCACCGAAGCGATGCAGTTCCGCGACTACTACCAGGAGTTTGTGAAGGCCGGCGCCACCGTGTTCGGCGTCTCGCGCGACAACATGAAGTCGCACGACGACTTCAAGGCCAAGGTCGAACTGCCCTTCGAACTCATCGCCGACACCGAAGAGAAGATGTGCCACATGTTCGGCGTGGTCAAGAACAAGATCATGTACGGCAAGAAGGTCAAGGGCATCGAGCGCAGCACCTTCCTGATCGGCCCGGATGGCGTGCTGCGGGCCGAATGGCGCGGCCTGAAGGTGCCGGGCCATGTGGACGAAGTGCTCGCCGCGGTCAAGGAACTGAACCGCCAGGCGGCCTGACATACGCTGCAACAACTGGCGCTCGACCGATTCGGCGGGACTGCATAATGGGTTCATGACCCTGGTCCGCACCGACACGATCGCCCCCGAAAGCCGTCTGCTTCCAGACGGCTTTTTTGTTTCGGAATTTGTTCCGGTTCTCTTCGCCGACTGACCGCCATGCCCCTGCCTCCCGCCCCTTCGAAGCGCGCCACCGTCCTGCCGGTATCGGCCTACCACGAGGCCGACGCCCAAGCCGGCCGCACGCCCCGCGACACCGCCGCCGCGGTGGAGCCGCAGTCGCCTGCGCCTGCGAAGAAGCGCACACGCCGCACCGAGGCCGTCGCACTGCAGGCCGTGCCGGTCACCCGCGATACGCTCGACCGCACCGACACGGTCGAGGCGCCGACCGTGCCCGAGGTCCTGTCCACCACGACCGCCGGCCCGGCCACCGCATCGCTGCTGACGGCGCATCCGAGCGGCAGCCGCCCCGCATCGCGCGCGAAGGCGCCTGCCCCCGCGGCGCCGGCCCCCGCCGTCGCGCCCCCGGCCACCGCACCATCGACTGCTCGCGGCCGCATGACCCGCGCCGACGCACCCGCCGCACCGAAGGCGCGCCGCGGCCGCACCGCCGCCGACAGCGCACAAACCAAGCTGTTCGTGCTCGACACCAACGTGCTGCTGCACGATCCGATGTGCCTGTTCCGCTTCGAGGAGCACGACATCTATCTGCCGATGATCGTGCTGGAAGAGCTCGACGGCCACAAGAAGGGCATGACCGAAGTCGCCCGCAACGGCCGCCAGACCAGCCGCACGCTCGATGCGCTGGCCGGTGCGCAGGGCGCCGACATCGCCAAGGGCCTGCAGCTCGACACCACAGGCCACCGCGAGGCCGGCGGCTGTTTGTTCTTCCAGACCGAGGCGCTCGACTACAGCCTGCCGACCAGCCTGCCGCAGGGCAAGGCCGACAACCAGATCCTCGGCGTCGTTGAGGCACTGCGCGACAAGCATGCACCGCGCAAGGTGGTGCTGGTGTCCAAGGACATCAACATGCGCGTGAAGGCGCGCGCCCTTGGCCTCGACGCCGAGGACTACCAGAACGACAAGGTGCTGGAAGACGGCGACCTGCTGTACTCCGGCGCGATGGCGCTGCCGCCCGACTTTTGGACCAAGAACGGCAAGAGCGTCGAGAGCTGGCAGAGCGGCGGCAGCACCTTCTACCGGATCAACGGCCCGGTGGTGCCCAGCCTGCTGGTCAACCAGTTCGTGTACTTCGAGGCGCCCGGCGAGCCGAGCCTCTACGCCCGCGTGACCGAGATCCGCGAAAAGACCGCGGTGCTGCAGACATTGAAGGATTTCGGCTCCGCGAAGAACGCGGTCTGGGGCGTCAACACCCGCAACCGCGAGCAGAACTTCGCGATGAACCTGCTGACCGATCCGGAAGTGGACTTCGTCACGCTGACCGGCACCGCCGGCACCGGCAAGACGCTGATGGCGCTCGCTGCCGGCCTGACGCAGGTGCTCGACGACCGCCGCTACACCGAGATCATCATGACCCGCGCCACGGTGAGCGTCGGCGAGGACATCGGCTTCCTGCCCGGCACCGAGGAAGAGAAGATGGGCCCCTGGATGGGCGCGCTCGACGACAACCTCGAATTCCTGGCCAAGGGCGACGGCGGCAACGCCGGCGAATGGGGCCGGGCCGCCACCAACGAGCTGATCCGCTCGCGCATCAAGATCAAGAGCCTGAACTTCATGCGCGGCCGCACATTCCTGAACCGCTACGTGATCATCGACGAGGCGCAGAACCTCACGCCCAAGCAGATGAAGACGCTGATCACCCGCGCCGGCCCCGGCACCAAGATCGTCTGCATGGGCAACCTGGCGCAGATCGACACGCCCTACCTCACCGAGGGATCGTCGGGCCTGACCTTCGCGGTCGACAAGTTCAAGGGCTGGCCGCACGGCGGGCACATCACCCTGGCCCGCGGCGAGCGTTCGCGCCTCGCGGACTTCGCGAGCGAAGTGCTCTGACCAGGAGGCGGCCATGGCCCTGTGGATGACCGCCCTCAAGCTCGTCCCTTGGGACGACGTGATCAAGGCGACACCGAAGCTGGTGCGCCAGGCCAAGCAGCTGTTCCGCAGCAGCAAGGAACCCGCGCCGCCCGGTGCCGAGGTGTCGGCCGACGTGCTGCGCTCGCACGACCCGGAGGCGATCGCCACCCTCGCCCGGGCACTGCACGAGCGGGTGCAGGTGCTGGAGAAGGAGCAACAGGCGTCGGCCGCGCTGATGGAGTCGCTGGCCGAGCAGCACGAAATGGTCGTCCAGGCGCTGGGCACCCTGCGGGCCCGCGCCCGGCTGCTGACGATCGCCTGCGCCGTCCTGTTCGTGGCGGTGGTCGTGCTGATCGTCTGGGCGTCAGGCCGCTGACCGTCTGCTATCGAAACAAGAGCGCCCTGCGCCCGTCGGACGGGCGCAGGGCGCTCTTTTTCGTGCGAAACGGCCTCAGAAGTCGTCCGACGAACCGGTCATCAGGCTTTCGAAGCGCGTCAGCGGCTTCAGGAAGGCCAGCTTGACCGTGCCGGTCGGGCCGTTCCGCTGCTTGCCGATGATCACCTCGGCCACGCCCGGCTCCTTGCTGTCCTTGTTGTAGTAGTCGTCGCGGTAAATGAACATGATGATGTCCGCGTCTTGCTCGATGGCGCCCGACTCCCGCAGGTCGGACATCATCGGCCGCTTGTCGGTGCGCTGCTCCACCGACCGGTTGAGCTGCGATAGCGCGATCACCGGGCACTGCAACTCCTTGGCCAGCATCTTCAGGCCCCGCGAGATCTCGCCCAGTTCGGTCGCCCGGTTGTCGCCGCCCGCGCCGCCGGAGCCGCTCATCAGCTGCAGGTAGTCGACCACGATCAGGCCGAGCTTGCCGCACTGCCGCGCCAGCCGGCGGGCATTGGCGCGCAGTTCGCTCGGCGTCAGGCCGGGCGTTTCGTCGATGTGCAGCGACACGGTCCGCAACCGCTCGATCGCCTCGGTGAGACGCGGCCATTCGTCGTCGGTCAGCTTGCCGGTGCGCAGGTGGCCCTGGTCGATCCGCCCGATCGAGCCGACGATACGCACCGCCAGCTGGGCGGCACCCATTTCCATCGAGAACACCGCCACCGGCAGACCCTCGTTCAGCGCCACATGCTCGGCAATGTTGACCGCAAACGCCGTCTTGCCCATCGACGGCCGCGCCGCCAGCACCACCATGTCGCCGGCCTGCAGGCCGGAGGTCATGCGGTCGAGGTCGTAGAAGCCGGTCGGCACGCCGGTGATGTCGTTCGGGTTGTCCGCCATCTCCTGCACCCGGTCGAGCAGGTCAACCACCAGGGTGTCCATGCTCTGGAAGCCCTGCTTCATCCGCGAGCCTTCCTCGCCGATGTTGAAGATCTTCTGCTCGGCCTCGTCGAGAATCTTGGCGATCGGCTTGCCCTGCGGATTGAAGGCGTTGGTGGCGATCTCGTCGCTGGCGCTGACCAGCTTGCGCAGGATCGAACGCTCCCGCACGATTTCTGCATAGCGGCGGATGTTGCCGGCGCTGGGCACGTACTGCGCCAGCGCGTTCAGGTACGTCAGCCCGCCGACCTCGTCGGCGTTGCCCAGGCTCTGCAGCTGCTCGAACACCGTGATCACGTTGGCCGGCTTCGACGCGTTGATCAGGGTGCCGATGGCTGCGTATACCAGCTTGTGCTCGTGCCGGTAGAAGTCGGCGTCCTTCAGCAGGTCGCCGACGCGGTCCCAGGCGCCGTTGTCGAGCAGCAGGCCGCCGAGCACGCTGGACTCGGCCTCGATGGAATGCGGCGGCACCCGCAGCTGCGCAACCTCGCGGTCGGCGGCATCGTCAAAGCTGCTGTAGCTGGGAACGGCGGACATGGCGACCTCGGCGGGCCGGCGCACCGGCGCCGGCTGGGGATAAGGGGTGGACAGGCGGTGCAGTTCCGGGGGGCAACCCGGTATAAGTCGCGCCGCCAGAAACACAAAAGCCGCCCTGCGGCGGCTTCTGCGTCGGAGTGGCGGACCTCAGGCGGTTTCGCCGTAGACCGTCACGGTGATGTCGACGGTCACGTCGGTGTGCAGCTGCACGGAGACGGTGTTGTCGCCCACGACCTTGATCGGGCCGTTCGGCAGACGGATCTGCGACTTCGCGACCTTGTAGCCGTTCTTGTTCAGTTCCTCGGCGATGTCCGCGTTGGTGACCGAACCGAACAGGCGGCCGTCCACGCCGGCCTTCTGGGTCAGCTTGACGGTCGTGCCGGCGAGCTTTTCGCCCTGGGCTTGGGATTCGGCCAGCTTGGCAGCGGCCGCCTTTTCCAGTTCGGCGCGCTTGGCTTCGAACTCGGCCTTGGCGGCCGCGGTCGCGCGGCGTGCACGGCCTTGCGGGATCAGGAAGTTGCGGGCGTAGCCGTCCTTGACCTTGACGACTTCGCCGAGGTTGCCGAGGTTCACGACCTTGTCGAGCAGGATGATTTGCATGACAGGTGGCTCCTTAGTTGGACTTGTGCTGGTCGCTGTACGGGACCAGGGCCAGGAAGCGCGCACGCTTGATGGCGGTGTTGAGCTGGCGCTGGAAGATAGCGCGGGTGCCGGTCAGGCGTGCCGGGATGATCTTGCCGTTCTCGGCGATGAAGTCGCGCAGGGTGTCGACGTCCTTGTAGTCGATTTCCTCGACGCCGGTCACGGTGAAGCGGCAGAAGCGCTTGCGCTTGAACAGCAGCGACTGGGTGTTGCGCTTCGGGCGCTTGTCTTTGTTGAAACGTTTCGGTCCGGGCATGGTGGACTCCTGATGAAATTAGATCTGTTGAAAATCCTGGATGTGGAGCACGACGTGCTTCGCGTTCCGGGGGGTGGCCAGAAAACCGGTGAAGCGCCAGAGGCTGCCGATCGGCTGGCTTGCGAGCCGCTCGGCTACCGCACCGAATGCCACCGCCTTCAGTGCGGCCTTCACGTCGCGCTGCTGTCCGGCTTCCGCGCACCGCGACTCGTGTTCGAGCCGCAGGTCCAGCGCGGGCAACCCGGCAGGCGTGAAACGAAGGGCTTTGGCTTCGGCAATGCTGGCAGCCAGCACGACCCGGTTGTCCACTCCCCCAGGAGACGTCAGCTGCGGTCGCGGTCGCCGCCGCGATCGCCGCGGTCACCACCACGATCGCCACGGTCGCCGCCGCGGTCACCGCGCTCGCCGGAAGCGGCGAACTCGGCCTGCTGGGCCTTGCGGGCTTCCTCGCGCTCGACGGTCTTCATCATCGAGGACGGGCCGGTGTCGGCCTTCTTGCGCTGCACGGTCAGGTGGCGCAGCACGGCATCGTTGAACTTGAACGCATGTTCCAGTTCGGCCATCACGGCCTGGTCGGCTTCGATGTTGATGCAGATGTAGTGGGCCTTGGCGAGCTTGTTGATCAGGTACGCCAGCTGACGGCGGCCCCAGTCTTCCACGCGGTGGATCTTGCCGCCGCCGGCGGTGATCATGCCCTTGTAGCGCTCGAGCATGGCAGGCACCTGCTCGCTCTGATCCGGGTGGATCAACAGGATGATTTCATAATGACGCATCGGATCTCCTTCTGGATGAAGCCGCCCGCAGCGTCTGTTTGCGGTGCGGCAAGGCAAAGCCGGCGATTATAGCCCGGCTTTTTTCGTTCGGGAGCCCGCCTTGCAATCGACCGAACCAGAGCCATGTGCGGGACGTTCCGGCGCACCGCAGGCTGTACGGACGCCACCCTTGAAATCCTGCCGCCCGCCGCCAGCTGGCGCGCGTACCAACCCGAAACCTCCGCAGAACCGATGAGCGATCCCTCCCAGAACCAGAACGTTCCGCCCGCCGATGCCTCGCCCGAGGAAACCGAGGCTGCCCTGCACGCCCACGCGCACGACGCGCTGACCCAGGCGCAGGCCGAACTCGCCGAGCTGCAGAAGAAGAGCGCCGATCTCGCCGACCAGTACCTGCGCGCCAAGGCCGATGCCGAGAACGCCCGGCGCCGTGCCGAGGAGGAAATCTCCAAGGCCCGCAAGTTCGGCATCGAGTCCTTCGCCGAGAGCCTGCTGCCGGTGGCTGACAGCCTCGAAGCCGCGCTGGCGGTGAAGGAAGCTACGCCCGAGCAGCTGCGCGAAGGTGCGGAAGCCACCCTGCGCCAGCTGAGCTCGGCGCTGGAGCGCAACAAGGTGATCGCGATCGCGCCGCCCGCCGGCACGAAGTTCGATCCGCATCTGCACCAGGCGATCAGCATGGTCCCGGCGGAGCAGGAAGCCAACACCGTCGTGTCGGTCCTGCAGAAGGGCTATTCCATCGCCGACCGCACGCTGCGCCCGGCACTGGTGACCGTCGCGGCGCCGAAGTAAGCCACCCGTTTCCCGTGGATGCCGCAGAGGGCGGCACCGTGCGATCGACAGGCATTTCGCCTCTTGAATCGTGCAAAGTTATCCACAACTCGACGACAAGCAAACTTTTTCAGATCAGGAGAAATTCATGGGCAAGATCATCGGCATCGACCTGGGCACGACCAACTCGTGCGTTGCGATCATGGAGGGCAACACCACCAAGGTCATCGAGAACTCCGAAGGCGCTCGCACCACGCCGTCCATCATCGCGTACCAGGAAGGCGGCGAGATCCTCGTCGGCGCCTCCGCCAAGCGCCAGGCGGTCACCAACCCGAAGAACACCCTCTATGCGGTCAAGCGCCTGATCGGCCGCAAGTTCGAGGAAAAGGAAGTCCAGAAGGACATTGACCTGATGCCCTACAGCATCGCCAAGGCAGACAACGGCGACGCATGGGTGGAAGTGCGCGGCCAGAAGCTGGCCCCGCCGCAGGTCAGCGCCGAAGTGCTGCGCAAGATGAAGAAGACCGCCGAGGACTACCTGGGCGAGCCGGTGACCGAGGCCGTGATCACGGTGCCGGCCTACTTCAACGATGCCCAGCGCCAGGCCACCAAGGACGCCGGCCGCATCGCCGGACTGGATGTCAAGCGCATCATCAACGAGCCGACCGCCGCGGCACTGGCCTTCGGCCTCGACAAGAACGAGAAGGGCGACCGCAAGATCGCCGTGTACGACCTGGGCGGCGGCACGTTCGACGTGTCGATCATCGAGATCGCCGACGTGGACGGCGAGAAGCAATTCGAAGTGCTGTCGACCAACGGCGACACCTTCCTCGGCGGCGAGGACTTCGACCAGCGCATCATCGACTACATCATCAGCGAGTTCAAAAAGGAACAGGGCGTCGACCTGTCGAAGGACGTGCTCGCGCTGCAGCGCCTGAAGGAAGCGGCCGAGAAGGCGAAGATCGAGCTGTCGTCTTCGAGCGGCACCGACATCAACCTGCCCTACGTGACCGCCGACGCGACCGGCCCGAAACACCTGAACATCAAGCTGAGCCGCGCCAAGCTGGAAAGCCTGGTCGACGAGCTGGTCGAGCGCACCATCGCGCCCTGCCGCACTGCGATCAAGGACGCCGGCGTGTCGGTATCCGACATCGACGACGTGATCCTGGTCGGCGGCATGACCCGCATGCCCAAGGTGCAGGAGAAGGTCAAGGAGTTCTTCGGCAAGGAGCCGCGCAAGGACGTGAACCCGGACGAGGCCGTGGCCGTCGGTGCCGCGATCCAGGGCCAGGTGCTGTCCGGCGACCGCAAGGACGTTCTGCTGCTCGACGTGACCCCGCTGTCGCTCGGCATCGAGACGCTCGGCGGCGTGATGACCAAGATGATCACCAAGAACACCACGATCCCGACGAAGTTCGCGCAGACCTTCTCGACCGCCGACGACAACCAGCCGGCGGTGACGATCAAGGTGTTCCAGGGCGAGCGCGAGCTGGCCTCGGCCAACAAGCTGCTCGGCGAGTTCAACCTGGAAGGCATCCCGCCGGCCGCCCGCGGCACCCCGCAGATCGAGGTGTCCTTCGACATCGACGCCAACGGCATCCTGCACGTGGGCGCCAAGGACAAGGCGACCGGCAAGGAGAACAAGATCACCATCAAGGCCAACTCGGGCATCTCCGAGGAGGAAATCCAGAAGATGGTGAAGGACGCCGAGCTGAACGCGGCCGAGGACAAGAAGAAGCTGGAGATCGTGCAGGCCCGTAACCAGGGCGAGGCCACGGTCCACGGCGTGCGCAAGTCCCTGGCCGAGCATGGCGACAAGCTCGAGGCCGGCGAGAAGGAGAAGATCGAGGCGGCCGCCAAGGACCTGGAAGAAGCGCTGAAGGGCGAGGACAAGTCGGCCATCGAGGAAAAGACGACCGCCCTGATGACCGCGAGCCAGAAGCTCGGCGAGAAGATGTACGCCGACCAGGCGGCCGCAGGCGGCATGGGCGGCGACGGTGCCGCCGAGCAGCCGCAGGCGCACACCACCGCCACCGGCCCGGCCGACGACAACGTCGTCGATGCCGAGGTGAAGGAAGTCAAGAAGGGCTGACCAGCCCACCGGGCGCTCGAGCGTCTGTGCCGCCGCGCCGGGTTTCGCAAGAAAGCCGGCGCGGCGTTCTGTTGTCGACAGACCTGAAGAGAAGCAATGGCGAAACGTGACTATTACGAAGTGCTCGGCCTCGCGAAGAACGCGAGCGACGAGGACATCAAGAAGGCTTATCGCAAGCTCGCGATGAAGCACCACCCCGACCGCAACCAGGGCGATGCGGCCAAGGCGGCGGAGGAAAAGTTCAAGGAGGCCAAGGAGGCCTACGAGATGCTGGCCGATCCGCAGAAGCGGGCGGCCTACGACCAGTACGGTCATGCCGGCGTCGATCCCAACATGCGCGGCCCGGGCGGCGCGGAAGGCTTCGGCGGCTTCGCGGAAGCCTTCGGCGACATCTTCGGCGACATGTTCGGCCAGCAGCGCGGCCGGGCGGGCGGCCGCCAGGTCTACCGCGGCGGCGACCTGAGCTACGCGATGGAGATCACACTCGAGGAAGCCGCCCGCGGCAAGGATGCGCAGATCCGCATTCCGAGCTGGGAATCCTGCGAGACCTGCCACGGCAGCGGCGCCAAGCCCGGTACCAAGCCGATCACCTGCACCACCTGCAACGGCGGCGGCACGGTGCAGATGCGCCAGGGCTTCTTCAGCGTGCAGCAGACCTGCCCGCAGTGCCACGGCACCGGCAAGATCATTCCCGAGCCCTGCACGACCTGCCACGGCAAGGGCCAGATCAAGAAGCAGAAGACGCTGGAAGTGAAGATCCCGGCCGGCATCGACGACGGCATGCGCATCCGCAGCGTCGGCAACGGCGAGCCGGGCACCAACGGCGGGCCGCCGGGCGACCTGTTCATCGAGATCCGCGTCAAGAAGAACGACATCTTCGAGCGCGACGGAGACGACCTGCACTGCCAGGTGCCGGTGAGCTTCATCACCGCAGCGCTCGGCGGCGAGATCGAGGTGCCGACGCTCAACGGCAAGGCGGCGATCGACATTCCCGAAGGCACCCAGGCCGGCAAGCAGTTCCGGCTGCGCGGCAAGGGCATCAAGGGTGTGCGCTCCAGCTACCCGGGCGACCTGTACTGCCACATCGCGGTCGAGACGCCGGTGAAGCTGACCGAGCACCAGCGCAAGCTGCTGCGCGAGCTGGAAGAGTCGCTGAAGAAGGGTGGCGGCAAGCATTCGCCCAACGGCGAAACCTGGACCGACAAGCTGAAGAACCTGTTCAGTTAAGCGCCGCACTCGTCGCACGATGCCCCCGCCGTCTCCATGAGAGATGGCGGGGGTTTCTTTTTGCAGAGAAAATCGTGGATCACGTCGCCAACCGCGATGGCCCACGCCCCATGAAAAGTACCGAGCGCAGTTTTGCGCGCCGCATCGACCTGACCTCGCTCCAGCTCTTCGTGGCTGTGTGCGAGCTGGGCAGTATCGGCCGCGCGGCGGAACGGGAATTCATCGCCGCCTCGGCGGTCAGCAAGCGGCTGGCGGAACTGGAAGCCACGGTCGACACCCCCCTGCTCTACCGCCACAGCCGCGGCGTGCGGCTCACCCCCGCCGGCGAGAACCTGCTGCACCATGCCCGCGCCGTCCTGTTTGGCCTGGAAAAGATGCAGGGCGAGCTGAGCGAATACGCCGACGGCGTGCGCGGCCACGTGCGCATCCACGCCAACATTTCCGCGATCGTGCAGTTCCTGCCCGAGGACCTGGGCGCTTTCGTTTCCCGCCACGGCCAGGTGAAGATCGACCTGCAGGAGCATCTGAGCGCCGACGTCGCGCAGGCTGTGCGCGAAGGCGCGGCCGACATCGGCATCGCCCACTATGCGGCCGGGACCGGCGGAACCGCCGACCTGCAGAGCCAGCCGTACCGCCAGGACCGTCTGGTGCTCGTCGTGCCGCAAGCGCACGCCCTGTCTGCGCACGATGCTATCGATTTCGAAGCAGCGCTGGACTGCGACATCGTCGGCCTGCATGCCAACAGCAGCATCGGGCTGGCGATGCAGCGTGCCGCCGCTCGCGCCGGCAAGCCGCTGAAGCTGCGCATCCAGGTCACCGGCCTGGACGCGATGTGCCGCATGATCGACAACGGCCTGGGCATCGGCGTGCTGCCGGACCGGGCCTTCGCGCTGATGGGCGGCGTGGGCGCGCTGCGCGCCGTGGCGCTGACCGACGACTGGGCGGCGCGCGAACTGCGCATCCTCGCCCGCGATTTCGCCGCCCTGCCCGTCACCGCCCGCATGCTGGTCGACCACCTGGCCGCGCCGCAGGCGGCACGGCCGGCGCTGGCCGCCGCCTGACCGCCTCGACACCGATTCCCCACGAATATCCACCCCACGAAGGAAGCAGCACCATGGGACGCACCCTCTACGACAAGATCTGGGACGAGCACGTCGTCACCACCGAGGAAGACGGCACCGCCGTCCTCTACATCGACCGCCACCTGGTCCACGAGGTGACCAGCCCGCAGGCCTTCGAAGGCCTGCGCGAGGCGGGCCGCAAGGTCTGGCGCGTCAGCTCGATCGTCGCCACCGCCGACCACAACACCCCGACCACCGGCTGGGAGCGCGGCTACGACGGCATCACCGACCCGGTGAGCAAGGAGCAGATCACCACGCTGGACAAGAACATGGACGGCCTGGGCGCCGCCGCGTTCTTCCCGTTCCTGCACAAGCGCCAGGGCATCGTGCACGTGATCGGCCCGGAGACCGGCGCGACCCTGCCCGGCATGACGGTGGTGTGCGGCGACAGCCACACTTCCACCCACGGCGCGTTCGGCGCGCTGGCCCACGGCATCGGCACCAGCGAGGTCGAGCACGTCATGGCGACGCAGACGCTGCTCGCCAAGAAGATGAAGAACATGCTGGTGAAGGTAGAAGGCACGCTGGCCCCCGGCGTGACCGCCAAGGACATCGTGCTGGCGATCATCGGCCGGATCGGCACGGCCGGCGGCACCGGCTACGCGATCGAGTTCGGCGGCTCGGCGATCCGCAGCCTGAGCATGGAAGGCCGCATGACGGTCTGCAACATGGCGATCGAGGCGGGCGCCCGAGCCGGCATGGTGGCGGTCGACCAGAAGACGATCGACTACGTGAAGAACCGCCCGCTGTCGCCGACCGGCGTGGAGTGGGACCAGGCGGTCGCCTACTGGAACACGCTGCACTCCGATGCGGATGCGAAGTTCGATGCGGTGGTCGAGCTGCGTGCCGAGGACATCGTGCCGCAGGTCACCTGGGGCACCTCGCCCGAGATGGTGCTCGGCATCGACGGCCGCACGCCCGACCCGGACAAGGAGAAGGACGCGACCAAACGCGGCGCGATCGAACGGGCGCTGAACTACATGGGCCTGCCGCCGGGCAAGCCGCTCGACGACATCTTCGTCGACAAGATCTTCATCGGCAGCTGCACCAACAGCCGGATCGAGGACATGCGCGAAGCCGCCGCGGTGGTGAAGAAGCTCGGCCAGAAGGTCGCGAAGAACGTGAAGGTGGCGATGGTGGTGCCCGGCTCCGGTCTGGTGAAGGACCAGGCCGAGCGCGAGGGCCTGGACCAGGTCTTCAAGGCCGCCGGCTTCGAATGGCGCGAACCCGGCTGCTCGATGTGCCTGGCGATGAACGCCGACCGGCTGGAGCCGGGCGAGCGCTGCGCCTCCACCAGCAACCGCAACTTCGAAGGCCGGCAGGGCGCCGGCGGCCGCACCCACCTGGTGAGCCCGGCGATGGCCGCGGCTGCGGCGATCCACGGCCATTTCGTCGACATCCGCAAGATCTAGCAAACCCCCAGGCTGCGCACTGCGTGCTTCGCCTCCCCCCTTGCAGGGGGCGACGCTGGCGGCCCGGCGGAGCCGGTTCCGCGGCGTCCGCTGGGGAAGACAGGCGAGCGCGGCTGATATTCGAAGGACTACGTGACATGAAAAAATTCACCGTGCACCAGGGCCTCGTCGCCCCGATGGACCGCGAGAACGTCGATACCGACGCGATCATCCCCAAACAGTTCCTCAAGTCGATCAAGAAGACCGGCTTCGGCGTGAACCTGTTCGACGAGTGGCGTTACCTCGACCACGGCGAGCCGGGCCAGGACCCGGCGAGCCGCAAGCCGAATCCGGACTTCGTGCTCAACCAGCCGCGCTACCAGGGCGCCTCGATCCTGCTGGCCCGCAAGAACTTCGGCTGCGGCTCGAGCCGCGAGCATGCGCCGTGGGCGCTGGACCAGTACGGCTTCCGCTCCGTGATCGCGCCGAGCTTCGCCGACATCTTCTTCAACAACAGCTTCAAGAACGGCCTGCTGCCGATCGTCCTGCCGGAGGCGACGGTGGTCCAGCTGTTCGACGAGGTCTACGCCTTCCCCGGCTACCAGCTGACGATCGACCTGGAGCGCCAGGTGGTGGTACGCCCGCAGGGCGAGGAGATCCCGTTCGACGTGGCGCCCTTCCGCCGCTACTGCCTGCTCAACGGCTTCGACGACATCGGCCTCACGTTGCGCCACAAGGACAAGATCAAGGCCTTCGAGGCCGAGCGCCTGGCGCAGAAGCCGTGGCTCGCCCACAGCATGGTCAGCGCCTGATCTTTCGAGGGAAATCAGCCTCCTGCGCAGGTGGCTCCTGCGCACCCCGCTATCAAAAGAAGAGCAACTCATGAAAATCGCAGTTCTGCCGGGCGACGGCATCGGTCCCGAGATCGTCGACGAGGCCGTCAAGGTGCTGAAGGTGCTGGACCTGGACCTGACGCTCGAGAGCGCGCCGGTCGGCGGCGCCGCCTACGAGGTCTCCGGCCATCCGCTGCCCGACGCCACGCTGAACCTTGCCCGGGCCTCCGACGCGATCCTGTTCGGCGCGGTCGGCGACTGGAAGTACGACACGCTCGACCGCCCGCTGCGGCCCGAGCAGGCGATCCTGGGCCTGCGCAAGCACCTGGGCCTGTTCGCCAACTTCCGCCCGGCGATCTGCTATCCGGAGCTGGTCGGCGCGTCGAGCCTGAAGCCGGAACTGGTCGCGGGACTGGACATCCTGATCATCCGCGAGCTGACCGGCGACATCTACTTCGGCCAGCCGCGCGGCCGCCGCAGTGCACCCGACGGCCATTTCCCCGGCGCCGAGGAAGCCTTCGACACGATGCGCTATTCGCGCCCCGAGATCGAACGCATCGCCCACGTCGCGTTCCAGGCTGCGCAGAAGCGCGACAAGCGGGTGACCAGCGTCGACAAGGCCAACGTGCTGGAGACCTTCCAGCTCTGGAAGGACGTGGTCGTCGAGGTCGCCAAGCAGTACCCGGACGTGGCGCTGGACCACATGTACGTGGACAACGCCGCGATGCAGCTGGTCAAGGCGCCGAAGAAGTTCGACGTGGTGGTCACCGGCAACATGTTCGGCGACATCCTGTCGGATGCGGCAGCGATGCTGACCGGCTCGATCGGCATGCTGCCTTCGGCCTCGCTCAACGACCGGAAGCAGGGCCTGTACGAGCCGAGCCACGGCAGCGCGCCCGACATCGCCGGCAAGGGCATCGCCAATCCGCTGGCGACGATCCTGAGCGCCGCGATGATGCTGCGCTTCTCGCTGCAGCAGACCGAGGCCGCCGACCGGATCGAGGCTGCTGTGCAGAAGGTGCTGGCCCAGGGTCTGCGCACGCCGGACATCCACAGCGAGGGCACGACCCGCGTCGGCACTCGCGAGATGGGCGATGCGGTGGTGAAGGCGTTGTCGGCCGGTTGAACGGTCGGTGTCTGGCGGGCCGCACGCGCGGCACCGCCGGAGCGTGTGTCAGTGCGCCTGGCGCTGGTCGGGTTCGGCGGCGACACAGTTGCGCCCGGCGCGCTTGGCGGCGTAGAGCGCACGGTCGGCCGCCCGCAGCAGGGTCGCCACGTCGAGCTCCGTGCCGCTGCGCTGCGGTCGGCAGCTGACCAGACCGACGCTGACGGTCACGCAGCCCGCCGGCGCCGTCGGGTGCGGCAGGCCCAGCGACGCGACCGCGGCACGCAGGCGCTCCGCCACGCGGGCCGCGCCGTCCCCGTCGGTGGCCGCGAGCACCACCACGAATTCCTCCCCGCCGTAGCGGCTCACCAGGTCGCCCGGCCGCATCACGTCCTGCGCCAGCGTGCGCGCCACCGACCGCAGGCAGGCGTCGCCTGCAAGGTGGCCGAGGGCGTCGTTGTAATCCTTGAAATGGTCGACATCGACCATGCAGACCGAAAGCGGCTGGCCGTCGCGCTGCGCGCGGCCGATCTCGCGTGCGAGCCGCTCGTCGAGGTAGCGGCGGTTGTAGAGGCCGGTCAGGTAGTCCTGACGGGCATACAGGTTGAGCTGCTGGTTCGCCTCGGTCAACTGGCGTTCGGCCCGCTTGCGCGCCGTGATGTCCAGCCATGCGAGCGACAGGCCCGCTACCGCGCCAAGCGCATCCCGCAACGCATGGGGCGTGACGTGCAGCCAGCGTCCGTCGTGCTCGACCTCGTGGCTCGCGAGCGGCGCGGCGCTGTCGGCGTCCGCCAGCGCGAAGTCGGCGGCCATCCAGTCGAGGGCCGCCGGCAGCAGTTCGGCGATGCGCAGGCCGGGCAGTTCGGCTGCGCCCCGGCCGAGCAGTTCGCCCATCGCGCGGTTGGCCATGGCGATGCGGCCGTCCCGGTCCACCGTGCACAGCGCGACCGGCGTGCTGTCGTACACCGCCTCGAGCTGCAGGACCCGTTCGCCGAGTGCGGAGATGTCGCGATCGATGCCGCGGTAGCCGCGCAGCGCCCCTGCGGCATCGAACAGCGGCACGCCGCTCGTCTCCAGGATGACGATGCTGCCGTCGGGCCGCTGATTACGGTTCACCAGGCCGGAGAACGGCCGCCGTGCGCCGACGATCTCGCCGAAGGTGCCGGCGACCCGCGCGGCCTCGGCCGGCGGCATGAAGTCGAACGGCGTGCGGCCGATGACCTCCTCCGGCGTGCGGCCGAGCAGCTGGGTGACCATCGCCGAGCAGTAGGTGTAGCGCCCCTGCGCATCGACCTCCCAGATCCAGTCGGTGTTGTGGTCGAGCAGGTCGCGGAGGTGGTCCAGGTCGTGCTGGAAAGCGGGCGGAACGCCGGGGGATTCGGGCATGGGAGGCCTGGAGTGGAGGCGCGCGCGGGCGTGGCGCTGCGACGGCCCCGGCACTATATCCGCGCCAGGCCAAGGGCGTTGTCGCGTCCGCATATACAATGCCGACCCATGTTTGCCGCCCGCCCGTTCGCACCGAACACCGTCCCTGCCGCCCTGGCTGACGTGGCGCCGCGCGCAATCACCACCAAAACCACGACCATTACGGGCTGATCCAGCCTGGTTCGTCGTGCGCCCTTCCTGGCCCAGACGAGCCAGGCGATCACCCCCGGTCGGCACTGTTTCTTCACTGTAGGGGCGTTTGAAAATGAGCAAGTTGGTAGGTCTGGTCGGTTGGCGCGGCATGGTCGGCTCGGTGCTGATCGACCGCATGCAGGCAGAAGGCGACTTCGACGTCATCGAGCCGGTGTTCTTCTCCACCTCGAATGCCGGCGGCAAGGCACCGGCGCAGGCCCGCCAGCACACCACGCTGCAGGACGCGCACGACATCGCCGCGCTGCAGAAGTGCGATATCGTCATCACCGCCCAGGGCGGCGAGTACACGACCGAGATCTTCCCGAAGCTGCGCGCCGCCGGCTGGAACGGCTACTGGATCGACGCCGCCTCCACCCTGCGCATGAAGGACGACGCGGTCATCGTGCTCGACCCGGTCAACGACGACGTGATCCAGCGCGCCCTCGACCGCGGCGTGAAGAACTACATCGGCGGCAACTGCACCAATTCGATCCTGCTGATGGGCGTGGGCGGCCTGTTCAAGCAGGGGCTGGTCGAATGGGTCAGCTCGATGACCTACCAGGCAGCTTCCGGCGGCGGCGCCAACCACATGCGCGAGCTGCTCAAGGGCATGGGCGTGGTGCACGACGCGGTGGCCGAGGAACTGCGCACCCCCTCCTCCGCCATCCTCGACATCGACCGCAAGGTCGCCTCCACCATCCGCGAGGACGTGCCGACCGAATTCTTCGGCGCGCCGCTGGCTGGCGGCCTGATTCCCTGGATCGACGCCCAGCTAGAGAATGGCCAGTCGAAGGAAGAGTGGAAGGGCCAGGCCGAGGTCAACAAGATCCTCGACACGCCAGCGCCGATTCCGGTCGACGGCCTGTGCGTGCGCATCGGCGCGATGCGCTGCCACAGCCTGGCGCTGACGCTCAAGCTGAAGAAGGATCTGCCGCTGTCCGAGATCGAGTCGATCGTGAAGGCCGGCAACCCCTGGGTGAAGTGGGTGCCCAACGACCGTGCGGTCACCGTCAAGGAACTGACGCCCGCCTCCATCACCGGCGGACTGCAGGTCGGCGTCGGCCGCGTGCGCAAGCTGAACATGGGCCCGGAGTACGTGTCGGCCTTCGTGATCGGCGACCAGCTGCTGTGGGGCGCGGCCGAGCCGCTGCGCCGCATGCTGCGCATCCTGCTGGCGCGCTGACCGCACTGTGAGCAGCCGCTGCGGCAGCGGCTGTCTCACGGCACCGACGTTGCTTGTCACCCCAAAACGTTGATGCTATGGTGCCCATCCCGCCATGGGGGATTTGAGGCAGGCAGCGACATGACGAGAACAGTGGGGGCGATCCCCGGCCGCGGCGTGCGGCAGGCAGCGACTGCCTCCGACGACCACCACCACCGCTGGGTATCGGCCACCACCATCGCACTCGTGCTGGGTGCCAGCCTCGTGGCGCAGGATGCGGCGGCCCTGTCGCTCGGCCGGATGACGGTGCGCTCCAACCTCGGCGAGCCGCTGCGTGCCGAGATCGAGGTCAACGAACTCACCGCCGCCGAGGCCGAATCTCTCTCGGTACAACCGGCGTCGCCCGCGGCGTTCCGGGCCGCCGGCATCGAATTCAACGCGGCGCTGGCAGGATTGCAGATCGCCTTCGACCGCAGCAGCCCGGGCCGCGCGGTATTGCGCGTCGCCGGCAGCCGTCCGGTGAACGAACCCTTCCTGGAACTGCTGATCGAGGCCAACTGGGCCGGCGGTCGGCTCTCGCGCAACTACACGTTGCTGCTCGATCCACCGACGGCCGCCGCGAACCGCAGTCCTGCGCCGGTCGCGCCGCAGCTTCCGCCGCCTGCGCCGCCGGTCGTCACGGCGCCTGCACCGATGCCCCCGGTTCGCGCGACGGTGCCGGCGCCTGCCATCGCACCTGCGCCCCCGCCGCCGGCATCCCCGGTGGCTGCACCCCCGCCGCGTGCGCCGGCCGCCGCACGGACGGCCCCCGTGCGCGCCGCTCCGGCGCCGGCCACCTCGAATGGCGGCCAGGTCACCGTTCGCCCCGGCGACACCGCTGGTCGGATCGCGGCCAGCGTCCGGCCGCCGAGTGTGTCGCTCGACCAGATGCTGGTGGCCCTGCTCCAGGCGAATCCGGATGCCTTCATAGGCGGCAACGTCAACCGTGTCCGCTCCGGCGCCGTCCTCGCCGTGCCGGATGCCGCACAGGCTGCCGCCACACCGGCACCGGAAGCGCGGCAGATCATCGTCGCCCAGAGTCGCGATTTCAACGAGTTCCGCCGGCGGCTGGCCGGACGCGCACCCGGCGTGGAAACCGCGCAGCCGCAGCGCTCGGCCGCCGGCTCGGTGCAGACGCAAGTGGAAGACCGGCGTCCGGCTGCCACCACCCCGGACCGGCTGACCCTGTCCAAAGGCACCGGACGCGGCGGCAACGACGCCGAACAGCAGATCGCCCAGGCCAGCCAGGCGCGCGACAACGCGGCCCGGGTAGCGGAACTCTCGCGCAACGTCAACGAACTGAATCGCCTTGGGGTCGCGGCGACGCCGACACCGACGCCGGCCGCTGCGCCTCCAGCACCGGCCGCTGCGCCCGCGCCGACGCCGGCTGCACCGGCATCGCCTCCGGCGACAGCCACGGCGCCCGCGCCTGCTCCGACGCCCACCGCGGCGCCGGTCGCGCCGCCCACCGCGCAGGCAGCTCCACCCGCTGCCGCCCCCGCCGAAGACCCGCTCGACAGCGGCCCCCTGGGCGATCCGCGGGTCCTCGGTATCGTCGGGCTGCTCGTCGCGCTGCTGGTCGCACTTATTTCCTACCGGACGGTGCAGCGGCGCCGGGCCGCCCACAACCACAGCAGCTTCCTCGAAAGCAAGCTGCCGCCCGACTCCTTCTTCGGTGCCAGCGGCGGCCAGCATGTGGACACCCGCGAGGGGGCGCCTTCCAGCCTTGCCACCACCTATTCGCCCAGCCAGCTCGATGCCGGCGGCGACGTCGATCCGCTGGCCGAGGCCGACGTCTATCTGGCGTACGGCCGCGATCTGCAGGCCGAAGAAATCCTCAAGGAAGCCCTGCGCAACCAGCCGACGCGCACCGCGCTGCATGCCAAGCTGGCCGAGATCTACGCCAAGCGCAAGGACATTACGGCATTCAAGGAGCTGGCCGCCGAGGCGCACCGGCAGACCGGCGGTATCGGCGAGGACTGGCAGCGCATCCGTGCGCTCGGCGAGCAGCTCGATCCCGCCGATCCGCTGTTCCAGGCAGCCGCCGGTGGCGCCGGTCTGATGGCCGGTGCTGCGGTCGGCGCTGCCGCACTGACCGTCGCGCCTCCCTCGGCCGAACCGCCTCCGCTCGACCTGGAAATCGAACCGCCGCCTCCGCCCCCTGCACCGATCGCACCGCCGCCGCCCGAGCCTATACCCGTTCCGGAAGTGGACGAATCGCCTGCCCCGCCGCCCATCGATATCCCGCCGTCGCTGGACCTGGATTTCTCCGCGTTCTCCGAGCCGCCGCCGGCGCCTCCGCCGACCGCACCGGCTGCCGCCGCAGAGGCCGACCCGGACTTCGGCCTCGACTTCACCCTCGACGAACCGCCGGCCCGCCCACCGATCGCGGATGCGCCCGCACCCACTCCCGCGCCGGCGGATTTCGATTTCGGCGACCTGTCGCTCGACATCGGCGAGCCGCCCAGCCCCACGCCGGCGCCCGCCGACACCGGTGCGGCGGATGCCGAGCCCGGCGAGATTTCGGGCGAGGACGCCCTCGCCACCAAGCTCGCGCTGGCCGAAGAGTTCAACGCGATCGGCGATGTGGACGGCGCCCGCCACCTGATCGAAGAGGTGATTGCCGAGGCCTCCGGCTCGGTGCGCGAACGCGCCGAGCGCATGCTCGCCTCGCTGCAGTGACGGCACCTGCAGTCCGGCGCGCGATCGCCGCGCGACCTGCGGCATGAGCCGCATCGCGCTCGGGGTCAGCTACGGCGGCGGATCGTATGCAGGCTGGCAGAGCCAGCCGTCGGGCCGCACGGTGCAGGACCGGCTGGAAGCTGCCCTCGGCGCCTTCGCGGTGCAGCCTGTCTCCACCATCTGCGCCGGCCGTACCGATGCCGGCGTGCACGGGCTGATGCAGGTCGTCCATTTCGACACGGCCCTCGACCGGGCGCCGGGCTCCTGGGTCCGCGGCACCAACAGCTTCCTGCCGCCGGACATCGCGGTGCAGTGGGCGCAGCCGGTGTCCGACAGCTTCCATGCTCGCGCCTCGGCGCAGCGCCGCCGGTATGCCTATGTGCTGCTGGAATCCCCGGTACGGCCGAGCGTCGAGGCCGGCCGCGTCGGCTGGGTGTTCCGGCCGCTCGACGGCGAGGCGATGCGCGCGGCCACCCGGCACCTGCTGGGCGAGCACGATTTCACCTCGTTCCGCGCTTCCGGCTGCCAGGCGCTGACGCCGGTCAAGACGCTGTATCGCGCCGACATCCACCGCCGGGACAGCCGCGCCGCATCCTCGGCCTACTGGCGTTTCGACTTCGAAGGTAACGCGTTTCTGCACCATATGATCCGCAACATCATGGGCTGTTTGATCGCGGTGGGCACCGGGCGCGCATCGCCCGACTGGATCGCGGAGGTGATCGCTGCCCGCTCGCGCGACGCGGCCGCGCCGACCTTCGCGCCCGACGGGCTCTACTTCGTCGGCCCGGTCTACGACCCGGCCTGGGGCCTGCCGTCGTCGGCCGCCGCGTACGATTGGCTGCCATGACCGCCGCACCGATCCCACGCCCACCCCACGTTCCCGCCCGCACCCGCATCAAGATCTGCGGCATCACCCGCGAGGAAGACCTGGACACCGCGGTCGAGGCCGGCGCCGATGCCGTCGGCTTCGTGCTCTACCCGCCGAGCCCGCGCCACGTCAGCGCCGCACGCGCCGCCGCGCTGGCGGCGCGCCTGCCGCCCTGGGTCACGCCAGTGCTGCTGTTCGTCAACGCGTCTGCTCCTGAAACGATAGCTGCCTGCGCAGGTGTGGCGGGCGCAAACCTCCAATTTCATGGAGACGAATCGCCCGAAGCCTGCTGGGAAGCATCCGACCGGGGCCGCATCCCCTTCCTGCGGGCGGCGCGCATTCCCCTCGGCGCCGGCGCGCCGACGGTCGACCTCGTAAAATTCGCGTCCGATCACGCCCGCGCCCGCGGCCTCCTGCTCGACGCCCATGTCGAGGGCTACGGCGGCGGTGGAAAGACATTCGATTGGTCACTGCTTCCTCCAAACGTCGACGCTCACCTCGTCTTGAGTGGTGGACTCACGCCTGCAAACGTGGGCGAAGGGATCGCGGCGCTGCGCCCGCGGGGACGCTCCCTCGCGGTTGACGTCAGCTCCGGGGTCGAGGTGTCCAAGGGCATCAAGGACCCCGGCAAGATCCGGGCTTTCGTCGCGGCCGTGCGCGCCGCCGACGCAGCCTAGCCTCCCTTCTGCGATCACCGGCCGGCTCCGCGCCCGGCCTTCTTCGAGATTCCGACCATGTCCTTCGACTACCAGCAGCCCGACGCTTCCGGGCACTTCGGCCCCTACGGCGGCAGCTTCGCCAGCGAAACTCTCACCCATGCGATCGACGAACTGCGCGAAGCCTATGCGCGCTACCGCGACGATCCGGAGTTCCTCGCCGAGTTCCGCTACGAACTTGCGCATTTCGTCGGTCGGCCCTCGCCGATCTACCACGCCGCGCGCACCAGCCAGGAGATCGGCGGCGCGCAGATCTACCTGAAGCGCGAGGACCTGAACCACACCGGCGCCCACAAGATCAACAACGTGATCGGCCAGGCGATGCTCGCCCGGCGCATGGGCAAGCCGCGGATCATCGCGGAGACCGGCGCCGGCCAGCACGGCGTGGCGACCGCCACGATCTGCGCGCGCTACGGCCTGGAATGCGTGGTCTATATGGGCAGCCAGGACGTCAAGCGCCAGAGCCCCAACGTCTACCGCATGCAACTGCTCGGCGCGCAGGTGGTGCCGGTCGAATCGGGCAGCAAGACGCTGAAGGACGCGCTGAACGAGGCGATGCGCGACTGGGTCACCAACGTCGAGAACACCTTCTACATCATCGGCACAGTCGCCGGCCCGCACCCCTATCCCGCGATGGTGCGCGACTTCCAGAGCGTGATCGGCACCGAATGCCTGCAGCAGATGCCGCAATTCCTGGGCGCCGGCCGCCAGCCCGATGCGGTGGTCGCCTGCGTCGGCGGCGGCAGCAACGCGATGGGCATCTTCCATCCGTACATCCCGCATGCGAACACCCGGCTGATCGGCGTGGAAGCCGCCGGCGAAGGGCTCGACAGCGGCAAGCATTCCGCTTCGATCCAGCGCGGCAGCCCGGGCGTGCTGCACGGCAACCGCACCTACCTGCTGCAGGACGACAACGGCCAGGTGACCGAGACGCACAGCATCAGCGCGGGCCTGGACTATCCCGGCGTCGGGCCGGAGCATGCCTACCTGGCCGACATCGGCCGGGCCGAGTACGTCGGCGCCACCGACCAGGAGGCGCTCGATGCCTTCCACCACCTGTGCCGCACCGAGGGCATCATCCCGGCGCTGGAATCCAGTCATGCGCTGGCCTATGCGATGAAGCTGGCCAGGACGATGCGCAGCGACCAGTCGATCCTGGTGAACCTGTCCGGCCGCGGCGACAAGGACATCGGCACCGTCGCCGACCTGTCGGGTGTAGACTTCTACGACCGGCCGTCGATGCGCGGCCATGTGGTCAAGGGTGCGATGGTGGCCGAGCACGATGCCTCGGGCGCCAAGGGCGTGGGGACGCAACAATGAGCCGCATCGCCGCCACCTTCGACGCGCTGCGCGCGCAGGGCCGCAAGGCGCTGATCCCATACATCACCGCCGGCTACCCGTTCGCCGACGCGACGCCCGACATCCTGCATGCGATGGTCGCGGCCGGCGCCGACGTGATCGAGCTGGGCGTGCCGTTCTCCGACCCGATGGCCGACGGGCCGGTCATCCAGGCCGCCGGCGAAAAGGCGCTGGCGCTCGGTATCGGCATGCGGCAGGTGCTCGACATCGTGCGCGATTTCCGCCAGCGCGACGACACGACGCCGATCGTCCTGATGGGCTACGCCAATCCGGTGGAGCGCTACGACGGCCGGCACGGCACGAACGCGTTCGTCCGCGATGCGGCGGCCGCCGGTGTGGACGGCCTGCTCGTGGTGGACTACCCGCCCGAGGAGTGCCGCGACTTCGCCGCGCAGCTCAAGGCGCACGGACTCGACCTGATCTTCCTGCTCGCGCCGACCAGCACGCCGCAGCGGATGGCCCAGGTGGCGGAGGTCGCGAGCGGCTACGTCTACTACGTGTCGCTCAAAGGCGTGAGCGGTGCCGGCCATCTCGATACGTCGGCGGTCGAGGCGATGCTGCCGAAGATCCGCGAGCATGTGAAGATTCCGGTCGGCGTCGGCTTCGGCATCCGGGATGCGGAAACCGCGCGCGCGGTCGGCCGGGTGGCCGACGCGGTGGTGATCGGCACCCGGCTGATCCAGCTGGTCGAAGACGCGCCGCGCGACCAGGTCGCCACGGTCGCGGGCGCGTTCATCGCCGGCATCCGCCAAGCCCTCGACGGGTAAAATCGCGCCGATTCCCTGCCGGGGCGCCCACTAAGGGCGCCCCGCTCCATTTCCACACGGCAGCCAGGAGACCCATCCATGAGTTGGCTCGAGAAACTCCTCCCCCCCAAGATCGCCCAGACCGACCCGACAGAGCGCCGCCAGGTGCCCGAAGGCCTGTGGATCAAGTGCCCGAGCTGCGAGACGGTGCTCTACAAGAACGATCTGGAGCAAAACCAGAACGTCTGCCCGAGCTGCGGCCACCACCACCGCATCGGCGCGCGGGCCCGGCTCGACGCCTTCCTGGATCCGGAAGGCCGCTACGAGATCGGCCAGGAAGTGCTGCCGGTCGATGCGCTCAAGTTCAAGGACAGCCGCAAGTACCCCGAGCGGCTGAAGGAAGCCCTGGAAGCCACCGGCGAGACCGACGCGCTGATCGTGATGGGCGGCGCGGTGCACAGCGTCAGCCTGGTCGTCGCCTGTTTCGAATTCGACTTCATGGGCGGCAGCATGGGTTCGGTCGTCGGCGAACGCTTCGTGCGCGGCGTCGAAACGGCCATCGAGCAGAAGGTGCCGTTCGTCTGCTTCACTGCCACCGGCGGCGCACGCATGCAGGAAGGCCTGCTGTCCCTGATGCAGATGGCCAAGACCAACGCCGCGCTCACCCGCCTGGCGAAGAAGGGCCTGCCCTACATCAGCGTGCTGACCGACCCGACGATGGGTGGCGTCTCCGCCGGCTTCGCCTTCGTGGGCGACATCGTGATCGCCGAGCCGAAGGCGCTGATTGGTTTCGCCGGCCCGCGGGTGATCGAATCCACCGTGCGGGTCACGCTGCCCGAAGGATTCCAGCGCGCCGAATTCCTGCAGACCAAGGGTGCGGTCGATTTCATCAGCGACCGCCGCCAGTTGCGCAAGACGATCGCCAGCGCCCTGGCGATGCTGCAGCGCCAGCCGGCCGACGCCGTCGCCTGACCGATCCGGTTCCCACCGCCGCGATGGCACGGTCCGTGCCATCGCGGCTTTTTTTCGTCAGAACATCAGCCGCAGCACCTCGCCCTGCACACCGGCGAGCAGCATGCCGAGCACCTGCAGGATCAGCAGCAGCACCAGCGGCGAGAAATCGAAGCCACTGACCGACGGCAGGCTGCGCCGCAGCGGCGCCAGCAGGGGTGCGCAGATCCGGTCGAGCACCGGCATGACCGGCGACTGCGGCTGCAGCCACGACAGCACCGCATAAAGGATCAGCAGCGCGGTGAAGACCGAGATCGCCAGCTGGGCCAGTCCGAACAGCGCGATCACCGGCAGGAACATCCCGGGCGTCATCGCCCCGCGTACCCCCCACAGCGCCAGCAGCTTGGCCAGCACCAGCAGATAGCCGGCCAGCAGGCTCGCGACGTCCCAGCCGCCGATACCCGGCACCACGCGCCGCAGCGGCAGCACGATCCAGTCGGTGAGCGCGAAGACCAGCCGGCCGACCGGATTGCCGAACGGCATCCGCTGGCGCTGCATCACCAAGCGCAGCAGGCAGGCGCCGCCGACGATGGCCACGGCGGTATCGAGCAGGAAAGACAGGATGTTGTAGAGCATGGAGGACGGTCGTTCGGAGCGCGGACACCGCGGAATGGGACGCCGTGGGATGATAGTCGGCACCTCCGAGAGGCCCGCCATGACCACGTCCGACCTCAGCCTGCGCTCCCTGCCGCTCTTCCCGCTGTCCACCGTGCTGTTTCCCGGCGGGCTGCTGCCGCTGCGCATCTTCGAGGTGCGCTACCTCGACATGGTGCGGCGCTGCCATGCGGCGGGTGCGCCCTTCGGTGTTGTCGCGCTCACCGGCGGGCGCGAGGTGCGGGCGGCCGGCGCGCCGGCGGAAACCTTCCAGGCCGTCGGCACGCTGGCGGTGATCGAGTCGGTGGAATCGCCGCAGGCCGGGCTGCTCGCGGTGCGCTGCACCGGCACCCAGCGTTTCCGGATCGAACAGCACCAGCAGCTGCAGCACGGCCTGTGGCTGGCGGACGTGCGGCAGATCGACGACGACCGGGCGGTCGCGGTGCCCGAGGACCTGCAGCCGCATGCCGACGCGCTGCGCCAGCTGATCGACACCCTGGAGCAGCGCATCCACCAGCCCGAGGCGCCACCGCTGCCGATGACGCCGCCCTGGCGGCTCGACGACTGCGGCTGGGTCGCGAACCGGTGGGCCGAGCTGCTGCCGCTGCCGCTGGAACTGCGCCACCAGCTGATGGCCCTCGAGAATCCAGTCGTGCGGCTGGAGCTGGTGGGTGACATCCTGGCGCGCAGCGGCATCGGCCCCTGAAGTCGTGGCGGCCGGCACGGTGCCGGCGGCGCGGACGGCAGGTACAAATTTACAATCGCGGGTTTGGCCTGTCCGGCCCCTCGCTCTGTCCGTACCCATGTCTGCACCTTCCGCTCCGAACACCGCCGCCCTCCCCTCGCAGGACGAGAACCAGCTGATCGCCGAGCGGCGCGACAAGCTCCGGGCCCTGCGGGCCTTCCATGCCGATGCTGGCACCGCGGCGTTCCCCAACGACTTCAAGCCCCGCGACCGGGCGGCCGCACTGCTCGACACCCATGGCGCGACCGAGGCGCCCGAACTGGAAGCCGCCGCACCGGCAGCCGGCGTCGCGGGCCGGATGATGCTCAAGCGGGTGATGGGCAAGGCCAGCTTCGCCACCGTGCAGGACGCCACCGGTCGCATCCAGCTCTACGTCACCCGCGATGCGCTGGGCGAAGAGGCCTACGCCGACTTCAAGCGCTGGGACCTGGGCGATATCGTCGGCGCGGAAGGCACGCTGTTCAAAACCAAGACCGGCGAACTGTCGATCAAGGTGACCTCGCTGCGGCTGCTCACCAAGAGCCTGCGGCCGCTGCCCGACAAGTTCCACGGCATGGCCGACCAGGAACAGAAGTACCGCCAGCGCTATGTCGACCTGATCACCGACGAGCAGGCCCGCGCCCGCTTCGCGGCCCGCAGCAAGGCGGTGTCGGCGTTGCGCGAATTCATGGTGTCGCACGACTTCCTGGAGGTCGAGACGCCGATGCTGCATCCAATCCCCGGCGGTGCCAACGCCAAGCCGTTCAAGACGCACCACAACGCGCTCGACCAGGAGATGTTCCTGCGGATCGCGCCGGAGCTCTACCTGAAGCGGCTGATCGTCGGCGGCTTCGAGCGGGTGTTCGAGATCAACCGCAGTTACCGCAACGAAGGCATCAGCGTCCGGCACAACCCGGAATTCACGATGATGGAGTTCTACGCGGCCTACTGGAACTACCGCGACCTGATGGACTTCACCGAGACGCTGATCCGCACCATCGCCGAGA
>CAJYQL010000029.1 GCA_913776965.1 uncultured Xylophilus sp. | reverse complement strand
CCGCGGCACTCGACTGGGACGCGGAACAGATTGTCGTCGCCGACCCGGTCACAGGCACGGGCTGGATCGACGTCTGACGCTGCCACGCGCCTGGCCAAAGAAAAAGCCACCGGGTTGCGGTGGCTTTTTGCTTGAAGGGCGAAGCGCTTACTTCTTGGCGGCTTCCGCGGCAGCGTCTGCGGCCTTCTTGGCTGCTTCATTCGCTGCGTCGGCAGCATTGTTCGCAGCGCCGGCGGCGCTGCTGGCTGCGCTGGCAGCGTTGTTGGCTGCGTCCGCTGCGGGTGCCGTGGACGTCGTCGCCGGCGCGGTCATGTCGGTCGCGGGCGCAGGGGCCGGAGCGGGTGCCATCGGCGCCGGGGCCGGAGCTTCGACCGGAGCCGGTGCAGGCACCGCGACCGGCTCTTCCTTCTTGCCGCAGGCTGCCAGCGCAGCGGAGGCGACGAGAGCGGCGAGTACGAGGGAATTCTTCATGGTGATGGTCCTTTGATGGATGTCGTTGCCGACGAGTTGTGATGGACGAGGCCGGCTGCGAGAACGTGAGCCCCGACGTGATCTGCACCTACCGCCGAAAATTATAGGTAGCCGACTCCAGGTTTCGTAACACGCCTGCGGCCGGCTGAAACATATGACGCAGGCGCCCGAAGCGCTTATCAGGCGATGCGATCACCTGCATGCACCCACCCGGCTTCGCACCAGGAAACGATCAGGTCCTGTGCGTCCGCGCTGGCCCGGCGCACATGGTTCGGTGCGAGTTTCCGGTCATCTGCGAGCCGCCGCATCAGCGTCGCATCGCGACCCGCCGCGCGATAGCTCTCGCCGTTGATGAAGACATGCCGATCGTCGTAGAGCATCCGCGTGCGCCTGTCCAGACGCACCCCCGCTGCGAGGATCGCATCGCCGGCCTCCTCGTCGGACGTCTCGAACCACACCTGCGGCTTCGGCTCGGTGAGGTACTCGCCCAGCGCACGGGGTAGCGCATCGCGGTCCTGCAGGGCGGCTTCCACCGCACGGCGTGCGAAATCCCGCATCGCGGCCGGGACCGCGCCGGGCGTTGCGGTCGCGGGCTGCGACCGGTCGGCATACAGCGCATCCTGTCCTTCCAGAGCGTCCTCGGCCAGGCGTTGCAGCATGTCCTGTGCGATTTCGGCCGTTTTCGGGGCGCGGAAGCCGATGGAACAGGTGATGCATTCGCCGATGGCCACGCCATCGTGCGCGTAGCGCGGCGGAAGATAGAGCATGTCGCCCGGAGACAGCACGTATTCCGCCTCGGGCTGGAAGTCCGCGAGGATCTTCAGCGGCACGTCCGGCTGCAGCGTCAGGTCGCGCTGGCGGCCGATGCGCCAGCGGCGCTGCCCGTGGGTCTGGAGCAAGAACACGTCGTAGCTGTCAAAATGCGGACCGACGCCGCCGCCATCGGTCGCGTAACTCACCATCAGGTCGTCCAGGCGTGCGTCGGGCACGAAGCGGAACTGCTGCAGCAACGCATGGGCAGCATCGTCCTGCAGGTCGACGCCCTGCACCAGCAGCGTCCATTGCGGATGCGACCGCGGCGGCAAGGCCCGCGGGCCGAACGGTCCCTGGCGCAGCTGCCAACCCCGGTCGGTGCGGCGCACCAGCCGCGCCTCCACCTGCTCATCAGCCGCCCACCGGATCAGGCGGGAGCGGTCGGGCGCACCGCAAAGGTCCTGCACGGCGTTGCGCACCAGCAGCGGCTTGCGCTGCCAGTACTGGCGCATGAAACGGTCGGGGCTGATACCGCCGAGCAACGGCAGAGGTGCGTGGATATCCATAGAGGGGAAGCAGAAGGTCGATCGACAGGCCGTCCGAAGGAACAGGCTGCGACAATTCTCCCCCATGGACATCACCGAACAATGCGTGGTCGCGCTGACCTGGACCCTGACCGACACCCTGGGCGAAGAACTGGACGTACTCGACGAGCCGGTCGAGTTCCTGTTGGGCGGCGACGACCTGCTCAAGCCTATCGAAGAAGCGTTGCAGGGTCATGGTCCGGGCGCCCGCCTCAAGCTGCAGATCGAACCGGAACAGGGGTTCGGCGACTACGACGACCAGATGCTGTTCCTTGAACCACGGAACCGCTTCCCGGCGGAACTGGAGGAAGGCATGACATTCGAGGGGCACGCGCTGCCGGCGGGATCGAATCCCGACGCACCGCGCGACGCGCTCTACACCGTGTCGGAAATCTATCCGGAACACGTGGTGCTCGACGGCAATCACCCGTTGGCAGGCATCGCGATCCGGATCGATCTGCAGGTTCACGCAGTGCGCGAGGCGACGGAGGAGGAAATCGGCCGGGGCACGGCCGGCACCGGCTTCTTCCGCATCCAGCCGGCGGCACCCGGCAGCGGATCCATCCACTGAGTGCGAATGCCCCGTCAAACAAAAACGGCTGCTCGAAGGCAGCCGTATTGATGTGGAACTCGGATCAGCGAATCAGACGCGCTGGAGCTGGTTGTTCTCGATCCGTACCCGGTCTCCGATCCGAAGATCGCCCGGCGAGGGAACATCGAACGAACGGTACCCGCCGTTGTCCACCTGTACGGACACCCGGTATGTCTGGACCAGCCGTCCGCCCTGACCACCCTCGATCTGGTTGCCGGCAACAGCACCACCGACGGCGCCGATACCCGTTGCGAGAGCGCGTCCGCCGCCGCTGCCGATCTGGTTGCCGACCACCGCGCCCAGTACGCCACCCAACACGGCACCCGCGCCCGACGGCGCCCGGCGGGCCTCTGTCTGGAAGACCTCGATATTGGCAACTCGACCGAACTCGGCATAGGCCGGCGCTTGACCATAGGGCTGCGAACCGTAGTAGGGCGCCGGCTGGGCGACCGGAGCCGGATATGCAGTGGGATAAGAGGCCGGGTACGAAGAGGTGGTGCCGTAATACGGATCGGTGGCGCAGGCCGTCAGGCCCGCCAGGGCGAGCACGCCGACCGCGGTGCCCAAGGTACGGGTGATGCGAGTGTTCATGGGAACTCCTTCGGGTTGGACTTGCGATGCGGCGGGTATGCCTTCGCTGCTCCCTCATTCAACAAACAACCCAGCTCGCAGCGCATCGGGCCGCGGCGCTAGGCAGTGTCGGAAGTGGAAAACGCCAACGGTAGGAGCGGACCGACAGGATAAGAGCGATGCGTCGCCCTAACCGCTCATCAACCTCGTCCGGTCGACCCGTATCCGTCCTCGCCCCGCACGGACGCTGGAAAGTCCTTGACGACCCGGAACCGGGCCTGTATCACCGGCACGATGACCAGCTGGGCGATACGTTCGAGCGGTGAAATGGTGAAGGACACCGGACTGCGGTTCCAGGCGCTCACCATCAGCTGACCCTGGTAATCGCTGTCGATCAGTCCGACCAGATTGCCGAGCACGATCCCATGCTTGTGGCCCAGGCCCGAGCGGGGCAGGATTAATGCGGCAACCGACGGGTCCGCGAGGTGGATGGCGATACCGGTCGGGATGAGCTGCCAGGCATTCGGCGCCAATTCGAGCGACGCATCGAGACAGGCCCGGAGATCGAGCCCGGCGCTGCCGGGCGTAGCGTATGCGGGCAGTTGATCCGCCATACGGGGGTCGATGATCTTGACGTCGAGTTCCATCAGAGTAGTCGTTTCGTTCAGACAGGCTGCTCAGGCGGTCGCGGCGATGCGCCGTGCGATCTCGTCGATCAGTTGACGGGCCAGCGACTGTTTGGATGCACGCGGCAGCGGGTGCGCGCCGCTGTCGTCGATCAGCACCAGCTGGTTGTCGTCTTGACCGAATGCGGTGGGACCGATGTTTCCCACTAGCAGAGGAATGCCTTTGCGCAGGCGCTTGGCGGTTGCGTTCTCGATCAGATCGTGGCTCTCGGCGGCGAACCCGACGCAGTAAAGCCGGCCGGCCTGGGCCTGCGGCAACAGGGCGACGGCGCGCAGGATGTCCGGGTTCTCCACGAAGGTGAGGGCAGGCGGCAGGCCGCCTTCAGCCTTCTTCATCTTGCGCTCGCTGACGGCTGCCGGCCGCCAGTCGGCGACCGCAGCGGCCGCGATGAACACCCGGGCGGACGCGATCTCCGCCTGCACCGCCGCCAGCATGTCGTCGGCCGACTGGATGTCGATCCGCCGCACGCCGCGGGGCGTCGGCAGGGCCACCGGGCCAGCGACCAGCGTCACTTCCGCGCCGGCCTGCCGTGCGGCCCGCGCGATGGCGAACCCCATCTTGCCGGACGAGTGATTGGTGATGCCCCGCACCGGATCGATCGGCTCGAAGGTAGGCCCGGCCGTCAGGAGGATCCGTTGGCCAGACAGCGGCTTGGGCTGGAAGAAACTTTCCAGCTCCTCCAGGATTTCTGCAGGTTCCAGCATGCGCCCGTCGCCGGTTTCGCCGCAGGCCTGTGGGCCGTTCCCCACGCCGAGCACCACCGCGCCGTCCGCGGCCGCCTGGGCCAGATTGCGTTGCGTTGCGGGGTGGATCCACATCTCGCGGTTCATCGCGGGCGCCAGCAGCAGCGGCACCCGGTCGATCGGCCGGGCGATGCACATCAGGCTCAGCAGTTCGTCCGACCGCCCCTGCACCAGCCGGGCCGCGAAGTCCGCGCTGCACGGTGCGATCAGGATCGCATCGGCAGCCCGTGCCAGGTGGATGTGCGGCATGTTGTCGGGCTGCCGGGCATCCCATTGCGAGCGGTACACCGGACGGCCCGACAAGGCCTGCATCGTGACTGGCGTGATGAATTCGCAGGCGGCATCGGTCATCACCACCTGCACCGTCGCGCCGACCTTGACCAGCAGCCGGCAGAGTTCGGCGGACTTGTAGCAGGCGATGCCGCCGGTGAGTCCCAGGACGATGTGCTTGCCGGAAAGGTCCATGGCAGGGGCCGCCGGGGCGGCTGCCGCGGGGGTGGAATGACGAAGGACCGCGCAATGTAGCAGAGGGTCCCGGTCCGTACCGCCCGCTCGTATGGCACCCGCTAACGGCCGGAAGCCCAACTCTATAATCTCGCTTTACCACCTCCCGGGAAGTACGGTTCCCGACCCGACATGACCAAATTCGTCTTCGTCACCGGCGGTGTGGTGTCTTCCCTGGGCAAGGGAATCGCCTCAGCCTCCCTTGCCGCGATCCTCGAATCGCGGGGCCTCAAGGTCACGCTCATCAAGCTCGATCCCTACATCAATGTGGATCCGGGCACCATGTCCCCCTTCCAGCACGGCGAGGTGTTCGTCACCGACGACGGCGCCGAGACCGACCTCGACCTCGGCCACTACGAGCGCTTTATCGAGACCCGGATGAAGAAGGCCAACAACTTCACCACCGGCCGGATCTACCAGTCGGTGCTGGAGAAGGAACGCCGCGGCGACTACCTCGGCAAGACGGTGCAGGTCATCCCGCACATCACCAACGAGATCCAGGAATATGTGAAGCGCGGCGCCGGCCTCGGCACGCCCGATGCGGTCGATGTGGCGATCGTCGAGATCGGCGGCACGGTGGGCGACATCGAGTCCCTGCCCTTCCTCGAAGCCTGCCGCCAGATGAGCCTGCGCATGGGTCCGAACAACACCGCCTTCGTGCACCTGACCTACGTGCCGTGGATCGCCGCGGCCGGCGAACTCAAGACGAAGCCGACGCAGCACACGGTCCAGAAGCTGCGCGAGATCGGCATCCAGGCCGACGCCCTGCTCTGCCGCGCCGACCGCCGCATCCCCGACGACGAGCGCGCCAAGATTTCGCTGTTCACCAACGTGCCCGAATGGGGCGTGATCAGCATGTGGGACGTGGATACCATCTACAAGGTGCCGCGCATGCTGCACGAGCAGGGGCTCGACGGCCTGATCTGCGACAAGCTGCGCCTCAACACGCCGCCGACCAGCCTGAAGCGCTGGGACGATCTGGTCTACGAGACCAACAACCCGCGGCACGACGTCACCATCGCGATGGTCGGCAAGTACGTCGACCTGTCGGACAGCTACAAGTCGCTCAACGAGGCGTTGCGCCATGCGGGCATGAAGAACCATGCGCGCGTGAAGATCGAGTACCTCGATTCGGAGACGCTGGAATCCGGCGACGGCGCCCAGCTGGCCAAGTACGACGCGATCCTGGTGCCCGGCGGCTTCGGCCAGCGCGGCGTGGAAGGCAAGATCTGCGCGGCCCGCTTCGCCCGCGAGCGCCGTGTACCGTACCTGGGCATCTGCCTGGGGATGCAGGTCGCGACCATCGAGTACGCCCGCAATGTGGCGGGCCTGAAGGATGCCAACAGCACCGAATTCGATCCGTCCACGCCCTGCCCTGTGATCGCGCTGATCACCGAATGGAAGGACGCCGACGGCACGATCAAGACCCGCAACCTGCAGTCGGACCTGGGCGGCACGATGCGTCTGGGTGCACAGAGTTCGGACGTCGCGCCGGGCACGCTGGCCCATTCGATTTACGGCGACGTGGTGACCGAGCGCCACCGCCACCGCTACGAAGCCAACGTGCAGTACCTCGACCAGCTGCGGGCCGCCGGCCTGGTGATCTCGGCGCTGACCCAGCGCGAGCATCTGACCGAGATCGTCGAGCTGCCGCAGTCCGTGCATCCCTGGTACATGGGCGTGCAGTTCCATCCGGAATTCAAGTCGACGCCCTGGAACGGTCACCCACTGTTCAACGCCTTCATCGCCGCGGCGCTGAAGCACAAGGGCGTGCAGCCGGGCGGCACCGCTGCGAAGCCGGCCGAGGCCGTCGCATGAAGCTCTGCGGTTTCGACGTCGGGCTACGCCACCGTTTCTTCCTGATCGCCGGCCCCTGCGTGGTCGAATCCGAGCAGCTGCAGATGGACACCGCCGGAACGCTGAAGGAGATCACCGCGTCGCTCGGCATTCCGTTCATCTTCAAGAGCAGCTTCGACAAGGCCAACCGCTCCAGCGACAGCGGCTTCCGCGGGCTGGGCATGGACAAGGGCCTGGAGATCCTGGCGAAGGTGCGCCGCGAACTCGCCATTCCGGTGCTGACCGACGTGCACCGCGAGGACGAGGTCGCCACGGTCGCGTCGGTAGTGGACGTGCTGCAGACGCCTGCGCTGCTGGCCCGCCAGACCGACTTCATCAAGGCCGTCGCACGCAGCGGCAAGCCGGTCAACATCAAGAAGGGCCAGTTCATGGCCCCGGGCGACATGAAGAACGTGATCGCCAAGGCCCGCGCCGCTGCGCGCGACGCCGGCCTGCCGACCGACGCCTTCATGGCCTGCGAGCGCGGCGTGAGCTTCGGCTACAACAACCTGGTGAGCGACATGCGCTCGCTGGCGATCATGCGCGACACCGACGCGCCGGTCGTGTTCGACGCTACCCACAGCGTGCAGCTCCCCGGGGGACTGGGCACCAGCAGCGGCGGCGCCCGCGAATTCGTGCCGGTGCTGGCCCGCGCGGCCGTGGCAGTCGGTGTCTCCGGCCTGTTCATGGAGACCCATCCCGATCCGGCCAACGCCCTCTGTGACGGTCCGAACGCGGTGCCGCTGCGGCAGATGAAGGCGCTGCTCGAAATGCTGGTCGCGCTCGACGAGGTGACCAAGCGCCAGCCCTTCCTCGAGGACGACTTCCAGTGAGCAGCGGCTACGTGATCGCCTGGGTCGATGTGACCGACCCGGTGCGCTACGAGGACTACAGGAAGTGGTCCAGCGAAGCGATGCGGGTGCACGGCGCGGAAGTCTGCGTGCGCGGCGGCGCGGTCGTTCCGCTCGAAGGCGACTGGTCGCCGTCGCGGATCGTGGTGCTCAAATTCCCCAGTCTCGACGCGGCCCGGGCCTTCGCCGCGTCGCCCGAATACGACAAGGCCCGCGCGGCGCGCCAGGGCGCGGCGATCATGCGCATGATCGCGGTCGAAGGCCTCTGACCGTCTGCATCCGTCGTTCCCGTTTCCGTTTTCGTCTCCCCGTTTTTCAGCATCCACAGGAAAGAGAAAAGAAGCATGAGTGCAATCGTTGACATCGTCGGCCGCGAAGTACTCGACAGCCGCGGCAACCCTACCGTCGAATGCGACGTGCTGCTGGAGTCGGGCGTGATGGGCCGTGCGGCGGTGCCGTCCGGCGCCTCCACCGGCAGCCGCGAAGCGATCGAACTGCGGGACGGCGACAAGGGCCGCTACCTGGGCAAGGGCGTGCTGAAGGCGGTCGAGCACATCAACACCGAGATCTCCGAAGCGGTGCTCGGCCTCGACGCCTCCGAGCAGGCCTTCCTCGACAAGACGCTGATCGACCTCGACGGCACCGACAACAAGGCCCGCCTGGGCGCCAACGCCACGCTGGCGGTGTCGATGGCCGTGGCGCGCGCTGCAGCCGAGGAAGCCGGCCTGCCGCTGTACCGCTACTTCGGCGGCATGGGCGGCATGCAGCTGCCGGTGCCGATGATGAACGTGATCAACGGCGGCGCCCACGCCAACAATTCGCTGGACCTCCAGGAATTCATGATCATCCCGGTCGGCGCACCGAGCTTCCGCGAAGCCGTGCGCTACGGCGCGGAAGTCTTCCACGCGCTCAAGAAGATCATCGACGAGCGCGGCATGAGCACTGCCGTCGGCGACGAAGGCGGATTCGCCCCCAGCGTGGCCAACCACGAAGCTGCGATCCAATTGATCCTGGAAGCGATCGACAAGGCCGGCTTCACCGCCGGCGAGCAGATCGTGCTGGGCCTGGACTGCGCCGCCAGCGAGTTCTACAAGGACGGCAAGTACGTGCTGGAAGGCGAAGGCGTGTCGCTGACCGCCGAGGAATGGACCGGCATGCTGGCCGGCTGGGTCGACAAGTACCCGATCATCAGCATCGAGGACGGCATGGCCGAAGGCGACTGGGAAGGCTGGAAGCACCTGACCGAACGCCTGGGCGGCAAGGTGCAGCTGGTGGGCGACGACCTGTTCGTCACCAACACACGCATCCTGAAGGAAGGTATCGACAAGGGCATCGCCAACTCGATCCTGATCAAGATCAACCAGATCGGTACGCTGACCGAGACCTTCGCCGCCATCGAGATGGCCAAGCGTGCCGGCTACACCGCCGTGATCTCGCACCGTTCGGGCGAGACCGAGGACAGCACCATCGCCGACATCTCGGTGGGCACCAACGCGCTGCAGATCAAGACCGGCTCGCTGTCGCGTTCGGACCGCATCGCCAAGTACAACCAGCTGCTGCGCATCGAGGAAGACCTGGGCGACGTTGCCAGCTACCCCGGCCGTTCCGCCTTCTACAACCTGAAGTAAGCCGCGCGCTGCTTCGGTTCAGCCCCGCCACGTCATCATGGTCAACCGCATCGTCCCGGTCGTGCTGCTGGTAGTGCTGGGCGTGCTGCACGCCCAGTTGTGGCTGGGCCGCGGCAGCGTGCCGGCGGTCAAGCAGATGCGCCAGAAGATCGTGGCGCAGGAAGCCGCCAATGCCCGCTCGCTCGCGGTGAACGAGCGGCTGGCGTCGGAGGTCGGCGACCTGAAGGAAGGTCTCGACATGGTCGAGGAAAAGGCCCGCTACGAGCTCGGCATGGTGCGGCCGAACGAGATCCTGGTCCAGTACACCCGCTGATCGGCCGCCGGCATGGCCGATCCGCTTTTCTCTACCGCTTTCACGCTCTGGGGCGCGCCCGTCAGCCGCGCGGAGCTGGTCGCCTGCCTGCTCGGCCTCTGGATGGTGCGGATGAACATCCGCGAGCGGCACTGGGGCTGGCCGCTGGCCGCGGCGAGTGCAGCCCTCTACTTTTTCGTGTTCTGGCGCAGCGGGCTGTACGCGGATGCGGTGCTGCAGCTGTTCTTCGCCGCGATCGCCCTGTGGGGCTGGGCCGCCTGGCTGCGCGGGCGGCGGCCCGACGGCAGTGCGCTGACCGTCGCGCGGCTGAGGCCGGCCGGACGGTGGATCGCCCTGGCCGCATGCGCCCTGCTGTGGCCCGCCATCGGCACGGTGCTGCACCGCTACACCGACAGCGACGTGCCCTGGTGGGACGCCTTTCCCACCGCGGCCAGCGTCGTCGGGCAGATCCTGCTCGGCCGCAAGTACCTGGAGAACTGGCTGGTCTGGCTCGGCGTCAACCTGGTGGCGATGGGTCTGTTCGCCTACAAGGGCCTGTGGCTCACGACCGGGCTGTACGCGCTGTTCGCCGCGCTGAGCGTCGTGGGATGGCATGCCTGGCGGCGGCGGGTGACGGCCGCGGCCGGCCCGACCGCACCCGCTTCAGCGGCATGACGGCGCCGGTCATCGCCCTGCTCGGCGCAGAAAGCACCGGCAAGACCCGGCTCGCCCACGATCTGGCTGCTGCGCTGCAGGCACGGGGGCTGCGGACGCGCGGGGTGCCGGAATACCTGCGGCAGTGGTGCGATGCCGCCGGCCGCACGCCACGGCCCGACGAACAGGCGGCGATCGCCGACGCGCAGCAGGCGGCGATCGATGCCGCGGCGGCCGATCCGGACATCGACCGGGTGGTCGCCGACACCACGCCGCTCATGACGGCCGTCTACAGCGACCTGCTGTTCGGCGACCGCAGCCTCTATCCGTCCGCGCTGCAGCACCTGCGCCGCTGCAGCACCGTCCTGCTGATGGGCCTCGACCTCCCCTGGGTGGCGGACGGTATCCAGCGCGACGGCCCGCAGGTCCGGGCGCCGGTCGATGCGGCGATCCGCACGGCGCTCGACAGTGCGGCCATCGGATTCCAGGTGGTGTACGGACAAGGGCCGGAGCGGCTGGCCTCGGCCCTGCATGCTATCGACTCTGTAGCTGCATGCGCCCGTCCGGCGGGCGCAGAATCCCGATTGGCATCCGAAGAAGGCGATCGGCCGATGCGCGCCTGGGCCTGCCTGCACTGCGGCGACGCCGACTGCGAACGCCGGCTGTTCGACCGGGTCCGCCGCTCCGCCAGCGGCAGCTGACCTTCCGCTACTGGACCGAGGCCGGTCCGGGCGGCAGACCCATCGGGTCCTGGAAGATCTGCGCCGCGTCCACCGCGTCGAAGTGGTACTGCTGGCCGCAGAACTCGCAGCCGACCTCGATGTCCTGGCGTTCGGCGAGGATGCTGTCGGCCTCCTCCCGGCCCAGGCTGCGGATCATCGCGGCGACCCGCTCGCGGCTGCAGGTACAGGCGAAATGCGGCCCGCCGGCGCCGTCCTCGGGCGCGAAGCGCAGTAGCTTCTCGTCCCAGAACAGGCGCCGCAGGATGGTGTCCACGTCGAGCGTCAGCAGCTCGTCGCGCTGCAGGCTGGCGGCGAGATGGGCGATGCGGTTGTAGTCCTCGTTGCGGCCGATCTCGTCCTCGTTGGCCTGGCTCACCATGCTGCCTTCGAGATTGTTCTCGCCCTTCACCGGCATGCGCTGCACCAGCAGACCGGCCGCCACCTTGTCGTTGGCCGCCAGTACCAGCGTGGTGTCGAGCTGCTCGCTCTGCAGCATGTAGTGCTGCAGCACCGACGCCAGGTCCTCGATCTTCTCGCCCTGGTCGCCGTAGAGCGGCACCACGCCCTGGTACGGCTGCTGGCCGGGGAAGCGGGTCTTCGGGTCGAGCGTGATCGCGCAGCGGCCCTGGTTGTGGACGTTGACCATGCCGCTGAGGGTCGCGTCCTCGGGCACCTCGCCCATCACCGACGCGGTCGCGCGCAGCGCCATGTCGGACTGCACTTCCGCCACCGCGACCTTCACCGGCCCGTCGCCGAAGATCTGCAGCACCAGCGCGCCGTGGAACTTGATGTTGGCCTGCATCAGCACACCGGCGGCGGCCATCTCGCCGAGCATCGCGGCCACCGGCGCGGGATACGGACCGGTGGCGGGGTTCGAGGCCCGGCGGCGCAGGATCTCGGTCCAGGCGTGGGTGAGGCGGACGATGGCACCGCGCACTGGCAGGCCGTCGAAGATGAATTTGTGGAGTTCGGACACGTTCAATTCCTGCAGGGCCGACCCGATGGGCCGGCGAAAACGAAAGGGTGGCCGCGCCACCCCTGACCGCCATATGCGCCCGGATGCGCCGAAGGCAAGCGCACCGGCCGCCCGCGGTCAGTCGACGCGGCGCAGGCCCTGGCGGAAGCGCCGCGCATTCGCGACGTAGGTCGCCGCACTGCGTCGCAGTCCTTCGATCTGCTCCGGCGTGAGCTGCTTCACGACGCGGGCCGGGCTGCCGAGGATCATCGAACCGTCCGGGAATTCCTTGCCTTCGGTGACCAGCGAGCCCGCGCCCACCAGGCAGTTGCGGCCGATCTTCGCGCGGTTGAGCACCACCGCGCCGATGCCGATCAGCGTCTGGTCGCCGATGGTGCAGCCGTGCAGCATCACTTGGTGGCCGACCGTCACGTCGCGGCCGATGGTCAGCGGCACGCCCTCGTCGGTGTGCAGCACGCTCAGGTCCTGGACATTGGAATGGGCACCGATGGTGATCGGCGCGTTGTCGCCGCGCACCACGGTGCCGAACCAGACGCTGCTGCCCGCCTCCAGCGTCACGTTGCCCATGACCTGCGCGCTGTCGGCGACCCAGGCATCCGCATCGCACTGCGGGGCGATGCCGTCGAGTTCATACAGAGCCATCGTGTCGTCCTTTGTCCCGGTGTGTGGCTTAAGAGATGCGGCCATTCTAGGAACTGTGCTGCGCCTACGCCGCCGGCCGGTCCGCGACAATCGTCGGATGGAGCTCCGCCGATCCGCGCTCGACGCGCTGCTGATGTCCGATCCCGATGCAAAAGCGGCTGCGGCGCAGGCCCTGCTTGCGCGAGCAGCTATCGATCCGATAGCAGACGAATCGCCGGTGCCGCCCGCCGACCCCGACGCCCTACCCGGCCGCCCCGCCCGCCCGGAACTGCGGGACCACACCGCCGTGGCGCGGCGCTCGCCGGCCACGCCGCTCGGGCGCGCCACGCTGCTGCATGCGATCGCGCACATCGAGTTCAACGCGATCAACCTCGCCCTCGACGCGGTGTGGCGTTTCGGCGGTATGCCGCGCGCCTTCTATGGCGACTGGGCACGGGTGGCGGCCGAGGAAGCCGGCCATTTCCTGCTGCTGCGCGACCACCTGCGCAGCACCGGGCACGACTACGGCGATTTCCCAGCGCACCAAGGCCTGTGGTCGATGTGCCAGCGGACCGCCAGCGACATCGTCGCGCGCATGGCGCTGGTGCCGCGCACGCTGGAGGCGCGCGGGCTGGACGCCACCCCGCCGATCCAGCGCAAGCTGCGCCAAGCCGGCACGCCCGATGCGCTGGCGGCGGTGGCGATCCTCGACATCATCCTGCGCGAGGAAGTCGGCCACGTCGCCATCGGCAATCACTGGTACCGCTGGCTGTGCGAGCGCGAGGGCCTCGATCCGGTCGCCCACTACCGCGTGCTGACGGTGCGCCACGAAGCCCCGCGCATGAAGCCGCCCTTCAACGCCGAGGCGCGGCGGCGCGCCGGTTTCAGCGACGAGGAGATGGCCTGGCTCGCCAGCGACTGAGCCGCACGCTGCGCCGACGGTAACGTCTGCAGGGCACCGCACTCCTAGAATGGCCGCGACGGTCGTCCCGACCCCTTCCGCAGACCCCGCATGACCCTCGCTCCACCGCCGGCCCCGACGCCGGACCCATCGCCGGCCACGCCCGCGGCCGCCTCGGCCCTGATCGCCCGCCAGGCGATCGTCAACGTCCACCATGCAGTGATCGGCTACGAGCTGTTCGACCGTTCGCAACATGCCGGCGCGCACACCGCGGCGAGCGACGTGACGCTGATCTTCCACGCGCTGTCGCATGCGGGCACCGAAGACCTGATCGGCAAGCTGCAGATCTTCGTCAATTGCACCCACAACAGCCTCTCGGGCGGCCACCTCGACCTGATCCAGCCCGACAAGGTGGTGCTGGAACTGCCGCCGATCGACAGCCACGATCCCGGCGTGATCGAAAGCCGCGTGCCGGTGCTCGCCGCACTGCGGGAACGCGGCTTCCAGCTCGCCTTCGAGCCGTCGGTGCTCGATGCGGCCTACGCCCCCTGGCTGCCGCTGGCGGACTACATCAAATTCGATCTGACCGCGATTGCGCCCGCCGACCTGCGGACACTCGTGCGCCGCGCCCAGGCGCTCGACAGCGTCGAGATCATCGCGGAGAAGGTCGAGACCGCCGAGCAGTTCGAAGCCGCCAAGACGCTGGGGTTCGGGCTTTTCCAGGGCTACTGGTTCGCACGGCCGTCGGTGGTCGAGACGAAGCTGGTATCGCCTTCGCAGGCCGCCACGATCGAACTGGTGAATCTGGTCCGCCGGCAGGCCAGCACCGCGGAGATCGAGCAGGTGCTGAAGAAGGACGCGGGCCTCGCGTTCAACCTGATGCGGCTGATCAACTCCTCCGGCTTCGGCCTGGCGCGCGAGGTGACCTCGTTCCAGCACGCGGTGATGATCCTCGGGCTGAAGAAGCTGTTCCGCTGGGCGGCGCTGCTGATGCTGGCCTCGAAGAACGGATCGCCCCCATCGGTCGGCAGCTTGGCCGTCGTGCGCGGGAGGCTGATGGAACTGCTGGTGGGCGACCGGCTGCCGCCGGAACTCCGCGACAACGCCTTCGTCGCCGGCATCTTCTCGCTGCTCGACGTGATGCTGGGCATGCCGATGGAGCGGGCGGTCACGCTTCTGGCCCTGCCGCCGGAGGTGGTCGAGGCGCTGCTGCACCGCACCGGGCCGCTCGGTCCGTATCTGCAGCTCACCGAGGCCTGCGAGACGGGCGACGACCAGGTCTTCCGTCAGGCCGCGGACACGCTGGGACTCAGCAGCCAGGAAGTGAACTGGGCGCATCTGCAGGCGCTGGCGTGGTCGGACGGCATTCCGGCCGAGTAAGTACTAGGAGGCGTTCGGGGTACGGCTCCTAGAATCGCATGCTGCCTGTCCTCGGGCTCTACTGCGGCCGTCTCCATGTCCACTTCCCCTGCGCTGTCCCTCGATAACCCTCCAGCCGATTCCGCCGACTTTTCCACAGGCCTGATCGCCCGACAGGCGATCGTGGACCAGAACCGCGCGGTGTTCGGCTACGAACTCTTCGACCGTTCGACGCCGGGTGCGGCGCACAGCGCCGCCTCGGACGCGGCCCTGCTCTTCAATGCGCTGACCAGCGCGGATGCCGACACCCTCTTCGGCAAGAAGCTGGTCTTCATCAACTGCACCCACGAGAGCCTGGCCGGAGGCCACCTGGAACTGGTGCAGCCCGAGCGGGTGGTGCTGGAGGTGCCGGTCGTGGCGGGCGACGATCCGGACGAAATTGCGGCACGCGGTGCGGTACTGCAGTCGATCAAGGCACGCGGCTTTCGCATCGCACTCGACCAGAACGCGCTCAAGAAAGCCTATGCCGCTTGGCTGCCGCTGGCCGCGTTCGTGAAGCTCGACGTCAGCGCCTTCCGACCGCAGCTCGCCGAACCACTGGTGCGCTTCGTGCATTCGCAAACCCAGGCGCAGGTGATCGCCGAGCGCATCGAAACCGCCGAGCAGCATATCCAGATGGCAGGCTATGGCGTCAAGTTCTTCCAGGGCTACTGGTTCGCCAAGCCGGCCTTGGTGCAGGCCCGCACGGTGCGGCCGGCGCAGGCGACCATCATTCAGCTGATCAACCTCGTGCGGCAGCAGGCCGACGTCTCCGATATCGAAAACCTGCTGAAGAAGGACCCGACGCTGTCCTTCAACCTGCTGCGGTTCATCAACTCGTCGGGCTTCGGGCTGAGCGCCGAGATCACCTCGTTCCGCCACGCGGTGATGATCCTCGGCATGAAGAAGCTGTTCCGCTGGGCAGCCTTGCTGATGACCACCTCGCGCGACGGCTCGCCACCGGCGCTCGGCACCACAGCTGTGGTGCGCGGCCGGCTGATGGAGCTGCTGGCCGCAGAGCTGATGCCGCCGGAGGAATGCGACAACGCCTTTGTCGTCGGCGTGTTCTCGCTTCTGGACGCGATGCTCGGCCTGCCGATGGACAAGGCGCTGGAATCGGTCGCCCTGCCGCTGCCGGTGCTGGACGCACTGCTGCACCGCAAGGGCATCTTCGCGCCCTTCCTGGAATTGACGATCGCCTGCGAGAGCGGTGATGAAGCCGCCTTTGCCAAGGCCGCCAACGCGCTCGCGCTCTCGAACCACCAGGTCAACTGGGCACACCTGAATGCGCTCAGCTGGGCCGACAGCATGGGCGACGCCGGCTAGATGCCCTTCCTGCCGCCCGGCCCAGTTCAGTCGCCGGTGATGTGGGCGGTGCGGACGATACGCGCATTCGCCGCCGATTCCGCGGCGATCTGACGTGCGAAATCCGACGCGCTGCCGCCGGTCGGCACATTGCCCGTCGCCAGCAGCTGCTGGCGCAGCGCCGGGTCCTGCAGCGCGCGGCCGATCTCGGCGTTCATCCGTTCGACGATCGCAGGGGGTGTGCGACCGGGCGCGAACACACCGAACAGCGACGACAGGTTGGCCGCCGGATAGCCCAGTTCGGCGAGCGTCGGCACCGTCGGCAGCGATTCCATCCGGGCCGGCGCGCCGATCGCCAGCGGCACCAGACGGCCGCCGCGGATGTGCTGCGCGACCGCCGGGCTGGCGTTGGTCGAAAGAATCTCGAAATGACCACCGAGCGCATCGTTCATCTGCTGGCCGCCGCCCTTGTAGGGGATGTGGGTGATGTCGAGCCTGGCCGACGCCTTCAGCTGTTCGAGCATCACGTGGCCGAGCGACGCCTGGCCGGAGGTCGCCCAGCGCACCGCGCCCGGCCGGGCCTGCGCGGCGGCCAGCACGGTCCGGAAGTCGCGCGCCGCCATCGCAGGCGTGGCGAGCAGCATCACCGGCGAATACATGACGCTGGCGACCGGGACGAGGTCCCGCGCCGGATCGAAGGGCGAACGGCCCAGGTGCGGATTCAGCGCGACTGGGCTGATCGCCGCGAAGCCGAAGGTGGTGCCGTCGGGCGCCGCCTTAGCGACGGCATCGACGCCGATCACGCCGCTAGCGCCGGCCTTGTTCTCGATGGTCACCGGTACGGCCAACGACACGGCAAGGCGCTCTGCCAGCGCACGCGCGACCACGTCGCTCACGCCGCCGGCGGGATAGGCCACGATGATGCGCATCGGGCGGCTCGGCCAGGCCGCGGGGGCCTGCGCGGCCGCACACAGGGGCGCAGCGGCTGCGGCGCCCGCGAGCACCGCGAGGGCGGTGCGTCGGGAGAAAACGGACATGACGAATGGGCTTTCGGAAGAAACGAAGGCCCGGATGGTGCACCAATCGGGCGTCATCCGCCGCGCGGGTGGTGCTGGGCGTGCAGCGTCTTCAGACGCTCACGCGCCACATGGGTATAGATCGTCGTGGTCGAGATGTCGGCGTGGCCGAGCAGCAGTTGCACCGCCCGCAGGTCGGCGCCGTGGTTGAGCAGGTGGGTCGCGAACGCATGCCGCAGGGTATGGGGCGACAGCTGAGTGCGGATGCCGGCCTCCGTCGCATAGCGCCGCACGATCAGCCAGAAGTTCATGCGCTGCATGGCGGCGCCCTCGCGCGCGGTGACGAACAGGTCCTCGCTGGGCCGGCCCCGCAGCAGCTGCGGCCGCGCATCCGCCACGTAGCGTTGCAGCCAGTCGCGCGCGATCGCGCCGAAGGGCACCAGCCGCTCCTTCGCGCCCTTGCCGGTCACCCGCACGATGCCGTCGTTCAAGGACAGCTCGAACATCCGCAGGCCGACCAGCTCGCTCACCCGCAAGCCGCTCGCATACAGCAGTTCCAGCATCGCCCGGTCGCGCAGACCGAGCGGGGTCGACACGTCGGGCGCGGCCAGGAGCGCCTCGACCTGCGCTTCGCTCAGCGTGCCGGGTACCCGCATCGGCGGCTTGGCGGCCTGCAGCCGCAGCGTCGGATCGGCCCCGACGGTGCCTTCCCGCAATGCCCAGTGGAAGTACCGGCGCAGCACCGTCAGCCGACGGTTGGCGGTGGTCGCACGGGTGGTCGCGTGCTGGGCGGCGAAGTAGCCATGCAGGTCGCCTTCCGTCGTCTGGTCGAGCAGCCGCCCCTGCGCCGCCAGCCAGCCGGCGTAGAGCGTCAGGTCGCGCCGGTAGGCGGCCAGCGTGTTGCGCGACAGGCCGTCCTCCAGCCACAGGGCATCGACGAACGCGTCGATACGGTCCGCGGCGGCCGAAGGCAAAAAAGCCGCCGGGCCTGCCGGGCCGGCGGCTTCGGCAGCGGACCCGGAGGTCCCGGCACTCATTCGAGCGTCAGCTTCTGCTGCTGCACCACCTTCTTATAGGTGTCGTATTCGGCGCGGATTTCCTGCGCGAACTGCTCCGGCGTGTTGGCCACGATCAGGGAGCCGGTGTCTTCGATGCGCTTGCGCACCGCCGGATCCTCCAATGCCTTGCGCACACCGGCGTTGATCTTGTCGACCACGTCCTTCGGCAGGTTCTTCGGGCCGAGGATGCCGTAGTAGGCCAGGCGGTTGACCGGCGCCAGCCCGACTTCCTTAAAGGTCGGCACGTTCGGCAGTACTGCCAGGCGCTGCGGTGCGGCGACCACGATCGGCACCAGCCGGTTGTCCTTGATGAAGGGCAGGGCGGACGGCAGGTTGTCGAAGATCATCGGCACCTGGCCGGCGACGGTGTCGTTGAGCGCCGGGCCCGCGCCGCGGTAGGGGATGTGGGTGACGAAGGTACCGGTCAGGCTTTTGTACAGCTCCATCAGCATGTGGCCGATGCCGCCGGTGCCGGAGCTGGAATACGAGTACTTGCCGGGCGACTTCTTCAGTTCGTCGAGGAACGCCTTGTGGTCCTTCGCCGGGAACGAGGGGTTGACCGCGATGATGTTGGGCGTCGCCGCGATGTTGATGATCGGCGTGAAATCGGTGATCGGGTTGTACGGGATCTTCGGGTTGATCGCCGGGTTGGCCGCCGTGCTCGACACGGTCGCCAGGCCGAGCGAGTAGCCGTCGGGCGCAGCCTTCGCCGTCTCGTTGGCTCCCACCACGCCGCCGCCGCCGGCCTTGTTCTCGACGATCACCGGCTGGCCGAGCGCCTTGCCCAGCGGATCGGCGATCACGCGGGCGATGATGTCCGTCGTGCCGCCGGGTGCGAAGGGCACCACCAGCCGGATCGGCTTGTTCGGATAGGTCTGGGCGACAGCGTTGCCGGCGGCAGCAGCGGCGGTCGCGGCCAGGGCCAGGGCGATCAGGGGTCGTCTTTGCATCTGGAAATCCTCGGCGTTGGCGAAAAGGGGAAATCCTAATCGCTGAAGTACCCGCCCACATACCGTACACGCAGCGCATCCGTCGGGGAAAACCCCCTGCCCCGCTGCTATCCTGCCGCCGGTGACCTACGCCCGCCTGCTGTTTCCCGACTTTTCGCTGATTCTGTGCGGCTATCTGCTCTGCCGCTTCACCCATCTGGGCCGGCCGGTCTGGCAACAGGTGGAGGCGCTGGTCTACTACTTCCTCTTCCCGGTGCTGCTCTTCCAGTCGATCGCCAAGAGTCCGTTGGACCTGGGCGTCCTCGGCGGGCTGATCGGCGCCGGCGTGACGATGGGATTGGTGGGCATCGCACTCGCCTACGCGATCCCCTTCCTGCCGGGCCTGCGCACCCGGGTTGACCGGCGCGACGCCGCCGCAAGCGCGCAGGTCGCCTTCCGCTTCAACTCCTTCATCGCGCTGGCACTGGCCGAGCGCATCGGCGGACCCCAGGGCGGGCAGTTGATCGCCGTGCTGATCGGTGTCGGCGTACCGCTGTTCAACATCGCCGCGGTGCTGCCGATGGCGCGGGGCGGGGGGCACGGCATCCTGGCCTCGATCGTGCGCAATCCGCTGATCGTGGGTACCGCGTCGGGCCTGCTGTTCAACCAGCTCGGGCTTGCGATTCCGGAATGGTTGATGCCGACCTTCTCGCGCATCGGCGCGGCGGCGCTCGCGCTGGGCCTGATGTCGGCCGGCGCCGGCATGCAGTTCGCCGCGATGTCCGGCGGCATCTGGCTCGCGGCGTCGGTGCTGGGCATCCGCCATGTCGTGTCGCCGCTGGTCGCCTTGCTGGCCGGACGACTGTTCGGACTGGACGCGCAGCAGGCGGCCGTACTGATGGCTTTTTCCGCCCTGCCGACCGCATCCACCTGCTACGTGCTGGCGGCGCGCATGGGCTACAACGGACCCTACGTCGCGGGCCTGGTGGCGATGTCGACGCTGCTGGGCATGGCGAGCCTGCCGTTCGCGCTCGCGCTGGTCGGCGTCTGAGCGAGCGCCCAGGCGACGTGCTCGCGTACCAGGGCGCTCGGGTGATCGGCCCGCGCCTGCAGCGCGGCACGTGCGGCCTCGCCACCCTCGCCGCGCGCCAGCGCATTGCCGAGCGCCACCGCGACGTTGCGCAGCCACCGCTCGTGGCCGATCCGGCGGATCGGGCCGCCCTCGGTACGGCGCAGGAATTCCGCCTCCGACCAACCGAACAGCACGGCCAGCGGTTGATCCACCAGCGCCGGCCGCGCCGCGAAATCTGCAAGCGTGGACGGCCGTGCGAACTTGTTCCACGGGCAGGCGAGCTGGCAGTCGTCGCAACCATAGATGCGGTTCCCGATGGCCGGTCGCAGCGCCTCGGGAATGCTCCCGTCGTGCTCGATCGTCAGGTAGGAGATGCACCGCCGCGCGTCGAGCCTGCCGGGCGCGACGATCGCCTGCGTCGGGCAGATGTCGATGCAGGCGCGGCACTGGCCGCAGTGCGGCGTGACCGGCTCGCTCGGCGGCAGTGCCAGGTCGAGGTAGATCTCGCCAAGGAAGAACATCGAGCCGGCCTCGCGGTGCAGCACCAGCGTGTGCTTGCCGCGCCAGCCCTGGCCGCTGCGTGCGGCCAGTTCGGCCTCCAGCACCGGCGCCGAATCGGTGAACACCCGATGGCCGAACGGTCCGACCTCTGCCGCGATCCGGTCGGCCAGCTTCTGCAGCCGGGACCGCAGCACTTTGTGGTAGTCCCGGCCGCGGGCGTAGAGCGAGACGATGCCTTCGGCGGGACGGTCGAGGCGCTCGAACTCGACCGATCGCCACCCCTGCTCGGTGCCGGCCGGCAGGTAGTCCATGCGTGCGGTCAGCACGCTCACCGTGCCCGGCACCAGCTCTGCCGGCCGTGCGCGACGCAGCCCGTGCGCCTCCATGTAGTGCATGCTGCCATGGAAGCCGGCGGCGAGCCACGCCTGCAGGCCCGGCTCCGCCGCGGACAGATCGACCCCCGCCACGCCGATTTGGGAGAATCCCAGTTCGCGTGCCCATTCCCGTATCCGAGAGACGATTCGTTGACTGCTGCCGACCATCACCCCGGAATTGTAGAAACCGCCCCGCTTCCCGCCCCCGCACGCCTGCGCTGGGCCGACGAGGAGGCGACCGCCGCCTGCGCCCGCCGCATGGCCGCGTCGCCCGCCCTGCGCAACGCCTTCATCGCCCTGCATGGGGACCTGGGAGCGGGCAAGACGAGCTTTGTGCGCCACCTGCTGCGTGCCGCGGGTGTGGCGGGCCGGATCAAGAGCCCGACCTATGCGGTGGTGGAGCCGCACGAGGTAGCCGAGCCGCATGCCTCCTGGCGCGCCTGGCACTTCGACTTCTACCGCTTCGACGATCCGCACGAGTGGGACGATGCCGGTTTCCGCGACATCTTCGCGGAGCCGGGTTTGAAGCTCGCCGAATGGCCGGAAAAAGCACGCGGCGTGCTGCCGCCGGCCGACCTGGATGTGGTGATCGAGGTGGACGAAGCCGGCGTACGGCACGCGCGCCTGGCCGCGGGCAGTGCTGCCGGCGCCGCGCTGCTGAAAGCGGGAGCCGGAGCATGAAACGCCGCCGTCCCACCCGCGCCCTGCCGTCGCCCGGCCGCCGGGCCGCCCTGCGCGCCGGCAGCCTGCTGATGCTGCTCGGCAGCGCACAGATCGCGCACGGCGCGACCATCGTCGCGGTCCGCGTCTGGCCGGCGCCCGAATACACCCGGGTCACGATCGAATCCGACGGCGCCCTGGTCGCCAAGCAGTTCTTCGTGGCCAGTCCGCCGCGGCTGGCGGTGGACATCGAAGGGATCGAACTCAACCCGGCGCTGCGCGAGCTGGTTGCGAAGGTGAAGGGCGACGACCCGTTCATCGGCGGCGTGCGGGTCGGCCAGAACGCACCGAACGTGGTGCGGCTCGTGCTGGACCTGAAGCAGGCCGCGCGGCCGCAGGTGTTCACGCTGCCGCCGGTCGCCGCCTACCAGCACCGGCTGGTGTTCGACCTGTATCCGGCGCAGCAGGTCGATCCGCTGGAAGAACTGATCGCCGGCCGCCTGAAGGACGCGCAGGACGCCCGCGCCGGCATTCCGGCACCGCCCGCCGTCGATCCGCTGGAGGAACTGATCGCCAAGCAGGTCGACCGCCAGAACACCGCACCCGGCCTGCGCCCGCCCGCGCCCCTGCCCCCGCTGCCGCCAGCGATCGCCGCGGCGCCGGCCCGGCCGCCCGCGCCGGTCGCGCCGACCAGCCCGCAGCCCAGCACGACACGGACCGACCGGATCATCATCGTGGCGATCGACCCGGGCCACGGCGGCGAGGACCCGGGGGCGATCGGCCCGTCGGGCACCCGCGAGAAGGACGTGGTGTTGCGCGTGGCGCACCTGCTGCGCGACCGGATCAACGCGACCACCCTCAACGGCAGCCCGATGCGCGCCTTCCTGACGCGCGACGCGGACTTCTTCGTGCCGCTGCACGTGCGGGTGGACAAGGCCCGGCGCGTGCAGGCGGACCTGTTCATGAGTATCCACGCCGACGCCTTCACGACGCCGGCCGCCCGCGGCGCCAGTGTCTTCGCGCTGAGCCAAAGCGGCGCCTCGAGCTCGGCCGCGCGCTGGCTGGCGAACAAAGAGAATGCCGCCGACCTGATCGGCGGGCTCAACGTCGGCGTGAAGGATGCGCACGTCCAGCGCGCAATGCTCGACATGAGCACCACCGCCCAGATCAACGACAGCCTGAAGCTCGGCACCGCGCTGCTCGGCCAGATCGGCAACCTGGGGAAGCTGCACAAGGCGAAGGTCGAGCAGGCGGGCTTCGCGGTACTCAAGGCACCGGACATACCCAGCGTGCTGGTGGAGACGGCGTTCATCAGCAACCCGGAAGAGGAAGCCAAGCTCCGCAGCCCCGAATACCAGGTGCAGTTGGCCGATGCGCTGATGCGGGGTATCCAAGGGTACTTCGCGAAGAACCCGCCGCTCGCGCGCAGTCGGACGTTGTAAGGCGGCAGCTGCGCACCGCCGCGATGCGGGCGATGGCCCCTCCGGCGACATCGCCAGTTGCGGGGAGACGACAGGCGGCGGCGCCGAATTCCTACAGAGGGGTCGCTGCAGGATTTCTACAGTTGCTTCCACAGGCCGAACAGCCCCGGAAGCACTGCTCCGATGGCCTGGTCCTCCACTTCCATCAAAGGTGACCATCATGAAGAAGACCAACCTCCTTTTCGCAGTAGCTGCCGCCGCCGTCATCGGCCTGTCGGGTTGCGCAGGCGGCCCGACCAACCAGCAGATCGGCACCGGTACCGGCGCTGTGCTGGGCGGCGTGGCAGGTAACGCCCTCTTCGGCGGTACCGCAGGCACCGTGGGCGGTGCTGCAGCCGGCGCGCTGGTCGGCAACGAAGTCGGCAAGCGTTCGGAGCGTCGCTACTGATCTGTGGCTTCGCCGCACGCCCAAAGAAAAAGCCCCTGACGGGGCTTTTTCTTTGGGCGTGTATTTTTAGGGCGCTGCGGTGGCCGCCTTCTGGCGACCGGCCCGCCACGCGCCGTAGATCGCCACCAGCCCCGGCACCAGAATCATCGCCCAGATGATTTTTTCCAGGTGTTCCTTCACCCACGGCAGGTTGCCGAAGAAGTAGCCGGCAAAACCGATGCCCAGCACCCAGATCAGCGCACCCACGACGTTGTAGGCGGTGAAGCGGGCGCGGTCCATCACCGCGACACCGGCGACGAAAGGCGCGAAGGTCCGCACGAAGGGCATGAACCGCGCCAGGATCACGGTGATGCCGCCGTAGCGTTCGTAGAAGGCGTGCGCCTGGTCGAACGCCTTGCGGTTGAAGAAACGCGAGTTCTCCCAATGAAACACCCGCGGCCCGATATGCCGGCCGATCGCATAGTTGCACTGGTCACCCAGGATGGCTGCCACCAGCAGCACCGGCAGCGCAATGCCGAGTTGCAGCAGCCCTGCACCGGCGAGGGCGCCGACGATGAACAGCAGCGAGTCGCCGGGCAGGAAAGGCATCACCACCACGCCCGTCTCCACGAACACGATCAGGAACAGCAGCGCGTACACCCACGCGCCGTACTGCGTGACGAACGCCTCCAGGTGACGGTCGATATGCAGGATGAAGTCGATCAGCAAATGCACCAGTTCCATCGGTTCCGTTCATGTCCATGCCCGCCCCTGCCGGCCCGGCGGGTACTCTAACCGCGTCCTAGAATGCTCCGCCGTGAATCCTGCACCTTCTGCACCCCGCCGCCCGATCCGCGAACTGCCCGACGAACTGATCAGCCAGATCGCCGCCGGCGAGGTGGTCGAGCGGCCCGGCTCGGTCGTGCGGGAGCTGGTGGACAACGCGCTCGACGCCGGCGCCACGCAGGTCACGGTGCGCCTGTCGGCCGGCGGGGTACGGCTGATCACCGTCGAGGACGACGGCTGCGGCATTCCGCACACCGAACTGCCCGTCGCCCTGAAGCGCCATGCGACCAGCAAGATCGCCAGCCTGCACGACCTGGAAACCGTCGGCACCATGGGTTTCCGGGGCGAGGCACTGGCCGCGATCGCCTCGGTATCCGAGATGTCGCTGCTGTCGCGCCCGGCCGACCAGCCGAGCGCGTTCCTGCTCGAAGGCCGCAGCGGCGAATTGCGGCCGGCGGCACGCGCCACCGGCACCTCGGTCGAGGTGCGCGAGCTTTTCTTCTCGACGCCCGCCCGGCGCAAATTCCTGAAGACGGATGCGACCGAGCTGGCGCACTGCATCGAGGCGGTACGGCGCCACGCCCTCGCCCGGCCGGACGTGGGCTTCGCGATCTGGCACGACGGCAAGCTGGTGGAGCAGTGGCGGCGCTGCGACGGCGACCCGGAGGCCGCCCATACCCGCCGGCTGGCAGACGTGCTGGGCGAGGAGTTTTTGGACCGTTCGGTCGCGGTGTCCTACCAGGGTGCCGGCGGCATCACGGTGCGCGGCCGTGCCGGTATTCCCGATGCCGCACGGGCCCGCGCGGACCAGCAGTTCAGCTACGTCAACGGCCGTTACGTACGTGACCGGGTGCTGACCCACGCCGCCCGAAGCGCCTACGAGGACGTGCTGCACGGGCAGCGCCAGCCCGTCTATGCGCTGCAGGTCACGATCGATCCGGCGCGGGTGGACGTCAACGTGCATCCGACCAAGATCGAGGTGCGCTTCCGCGACAGCCGTGAAGTCCATCAGGCGGTGCGCCGTGCGGTGGAAGGTGCCCTGGCCGCGCCTCGCGCGGGCGCTGCGACCGGTACCGTGCCACTCGGCCTGACGGTGCCGGTGGAGGTGTCCTCGCACGTCGCAACGGATCGACCGCCAGCGACTCCGCCGGTCGCACCGCTGACGGCCTATCGCGTGCAGCCGGCCATGGACTTCGGCGCACCCTCGGGCATCCGCGTCTCGGACCTGGGCGCCCTGTGGGACGCCACGCCGCCCGGCATGGCGCCGCCTGCCGCTACGATGGCGCCGCCCACCGCTGCGGCTCCGGCGGATCTACCGGCCGACGCCTGGCCGCTCGGCCGGGCATTGGCGCAGCTTCAGGGCATCTACATCCTGGCCGAGAACACGCAGGGCCTAGTCATCGTCGACATGCACGCCGCCCACGAACGGATCGTGTACGAACGCCTGAAGGCCCAGATGGCCGATGCGGCTATCGCCAGCCAGCCGCTGCTGATCCCGGCGACCTTCGCCGCCACGCCGCAGGAAGTCGCGACCGCCGAGGCGCAGACGGAGGTGCTGTCGGCCCTCGGACTGGAAATTTCCGCTTTTTCGCCCAAGACGCTTGCCGTGCGGGCGGTACCCGCCGCCCTCGCCCAGGGCGACGCGGTGGAACTGGCGCGCAGCGTGCTCGCCGAACTCGCGCAGCACGACGGCAGCACGTTGGTCGCGCGGGCCCGCGACGAGATCCTGGGCACGATGGCCTGCCACGGCGCGGTCCGGGCACACCGCCGGCTGACGGTCGAGGAAATGAATGCGCTGCTGCGCCAGATGGAAGCGACCGAGCGGTCCGACCAGTGCAACCACGGCCGGCCGACCTGGCGACAGCTGGCGGTGCGAGAGCTGGACGCACTGTTCCTGCGCGGCCGCTGAACGTCGTCAGGCCGACCGGTCCGGCGCCGAACGTCAGGCATCAAGCGCAATTGCGCCCCAAAAGCCGCTCAATCCCGCCGATGAATGTAAATGTGCGACGGCACAGGGTTTGCGTGTAGGCCGGCAACCCGTTTCCAGACGTTAAGCGGGGAACCATGCGGCCCCTTCTCCGTTCAGAACCGTCCATGACCCCACGTTCGCTTTTTGCGCCCGTCGCCGTCGCCCTTGCCGTATTGGCGGGATGTTCCACGCTGGACTACAAGCAGCGCGAATGGATCTTCCAGCCCAGCGACCGGGCCTGGGGCGGCGTGCAGCAGGTGCAGGACATGCAGGATGTCTACATCGACTTCCAGTCCGACGCGGAAGCCGGCCCGGCGCGCCTGCATGCGCTGTGGCTGCCCGCCGCCACGCCGGCCAACCTGCCGATGGGCGTGCCCGCCGTGACCCACGGCAGCGGCCCGCCGGTGCTGCTGTACCTGCACGGCGCCCGCTGGAACGTGGTCGGCTCGGCCTCCCGCATCCGCCGCATGCAGGAGATGGGCTTTTCGGTCCTGGCGATCGACTACCGGGGTTTCGGCAAGAGCAGTGCCGGCCTGCCGTCGGAGGCGACCGCGGCCGAAGACGCACAGGCCGCCTGGGACTGGCTTGCCCAGCGCTTTCCCGACCGTTCGCGCTACGTGTTCGGCCATTCGCTCGGCGGCGCTATCGCGATCGACCTGGCGACCCGCATTCCGGATGCGAGCGGCGTGATCGTCGAGGGCACCTTCACCAACATCGCCGACGTGGTGAGCACCTTCAAGTGGGGCTGGCTGCCGTTCTCGGCGCTGATCACGCAGCGCTTCGAGTCGATCGACAAGGTCAAGCGCATCCAGGCGCCGCTGCTGGTGGTGCACGGATCGGAAGACAGCCTGATTCCCGCGGCGCTCGGCCGGCGGCTGTACGACGCGGCCAAGGTGCAGAAGCAGTTCGTGCTGGTGCCCGGCGGATCGCACCACAGCACGAATGCGGTCGGCGAGAGCCAGTACCGCGGCGCACTGAAAAGCCTGTTCGGCCTGAACACCCAGCCGGCGCTGCCGTCGCAGGCCGATTCCAGCGTCGCCGCCGCCCTCTGACCGGCCGGGCCGCGGGCTGCTGTCGCGGGCGGCCTCTGCTACGCTCGGCCGGATGTCCGGCCCCCTCCCCGACCGCCTGCCGCCCGCCGGCCGCCCCGCGCCCCGCGCCATCGCGCTGGCCGGCCCGACCGCCGCCGGCAAGACCGCGGCAGCGCTCGCCGTTGCGCGGCATCTGGCCCCGCAATGGTCGGTCGAGATCGTCAGCGTCGATTCGGCGCTGGTGTACCGGGGCATGGACATCGGCACCGCCAAACCGAGCGCGGCCGAACAGGCCGCAGTGCCGCACCACCTGATCGACATCCGCGACGCGCTCGTGCCCTACAGCGCCGCCGAATTCGTGCGCGACGCTACGAGCCTCATCGACGCGATCCGGGCCCGCGGCGCGCTGCCGCTGCTGGTCGGCGGCACGATGCTGTATTTCAAGGCGCTGTTCGACGGCATCGACGACCTGCCGCCGGCCGACCCGGCACTTCGTGCTGCGCTGGAGGCCGAGGCGCAGACCCACGGCTGGCCAGCCCTGCATGCCCGGCTGGCCGCGGTCGATCCGGTCACCGCGGAGCGCCTCGCGCCGCGCGACAGCCAGCGCATCCAGCGGGCGCTGGAAGTCTGGCAGCTCACCGGCCGGCCGCTGTCGGCCTGGCACGGCGCTACGAAAACCATAGCTGCCAGCGACCGTCCCGCCTGCGCAGAACGGCTGATTTCCCTCGAACCGACAGACCGCGGCTGGCTGCACCGCCGCATCGGCGAGCGCTTCGACACCATGCTCGCCGCCGGCTTTCTCGACGAAGTCCGCGCCCTACGCGGCCGCGGCGACCTGCATGCCGATCTGCCGTCGATGCGTGCGGTCGGCTACCGCCAGGCCTGGGAGCTGCTCGACGCCGGCACCCCCGCCGATACGACGACCGCCCTGCTCCACGAACGCGGCACCGCCGCCACCCGGCAGCTCGCCAAGCGGCAGATCACCTGGCTGCGCAGCCTGCCCGGCCGCACCGTGGTGCCCGCCGACGCACCCGATCCGGTCGGTGCGGTGCTGCAGCAGGTGGACCGGCTGCTCGCGGCCACGAAGGCGACCGATGGCGCTTGAGGTCCGCGGCCTGGCCAAGCATTACGGCACGCCGCCGGACGCGGTGCCGGTGTTCGCCCAGGTCGAATTCACCGTCGCGCCCGGCGAATTCGTCGCGATCGTCGGGCCGTCGGGCGTCGGCAAGTCCACGCTCCTCAACTGCCTGGCGGGCCTCGACCGCTGGGATGCCGGCAGCATTGCGCTCGACGGCACCCGGCTCGACGACCTGGACGACACGCAGCGCGCGCTCTGGCGCCGGCGCCATGTCGGCTTCGTGTTCCAGGCCTTCCATGTGCTGCCGCACCTCGACGTGGCGCAGAACGTCGCCCTGCCGCTGATGCTGCAGGACACGCCGGCCGGCGAGCGCGATGCCCGGATCGCCGCAATGCTCGCCGCGGTCGGGCTGCAGGGCCTGGGCGGCCGGCTGCCGCAGCAGCTCTCGGGCGGCCAGCTGCAGCGGGTGGCGATCGCGCGGGCCCTGGTGCACCGGCCGGCACTGATCCTGGCCGACGAGCCGACCGGCAACCTCGACCCGTCCACCGCCCAGCAGGTGATGGACCTGCTGATCGCCGAAACCCGGGCCCACGGCGCCTCGCTGGTGCTGGTGACGCACGCCGCGCCCGCGGCCGACCGGGCGGACCGGCGGCTGGAGCTGCGGGCCGACGGCATCTCCGCCCTGCCCGCGGGCGCCGTCGGCTGAGCGCCGCGTCCGCAACGGCGCACCGCCTGCAACATCCACGCGCGCGCCGGCCCGGCGGCTCCGCTATAACGGCGTTCGCGCCCGCATCACTCCTACCCCGCCATGCCCAGCGCCCCCCTTCCCTCCGACCTGCCCTTCCTGCGCGGCGGCGGCCAGATGGCCGCGCTGATCGCGGAATACGACTGGAGCACCACCGCCCTCGGTCCGATCCGGGACTGGCCCGGCCACGTGCGCACCGCCACGGCGATGATGCTGCGGTCCGAAGTGCCGGTGGTGATGCTGTGGTACGCGCCGGGCGTGATGGTCTACAACGACGCCTATGCCGTCTTCGCCGGTGCACGGCATCCGCAGTTGCTCGGATCCAACGTGCGCGAAGGCTGGGTCGAGGTCGCCGACTTCAACGACAACGTGATGCGGGTGGGCCTCGCCGGCGGCACCCTGCGCTACCAGGATCAGGAACTGGTGCTCTACCGTGAGGGCCGGGCGGACCGCGCCTGGATGAACCTCGACTATTCGCCCCTGCTCGACGAGACGGGCGAGCCGGTCGGCGTGATGGCGCTGGTGGTCGAGACCACCGCCAAGGTGCAGGCCGAACAGGCGCTGCGCGACGAGCGCGAACGGCTCGCCCAGCTGTTCGAGCAGGCGCCGACGGTGATGGCGATGCTGCGCGGGCCCGAGCATGTGTTCGAGCTGCTCAACCCCGGTTACCAGCGCCTGGTCGGCCACCGGCCGGTCGTCGGCCGCCGGCTGGCCGATGCGCTGCCCGACGCGGTGGCCCAGGGCTATCTCGGGCTGCTCGACCAGGTCTACACCAGCGGGGTGCCGTACGCGGCGACCAGCGCGCGCTATGCGGTGCAGCCCGAACCCGACGGCCCGGTGATTGAGCGCTACCTGGATTTCGTCTATCAGCCGATCCGCGACGGCACGGGTGCGGTGACCGGCATCTTCGTCGAAGGAGTGGACGTCACCGACCGGACCGCGTCCGAGCTGGCGCTGCGCCGCTCGGAGAACCGGCTGCGCGAACTGAACGCCGACCTGGAGCGGCAGGTCGCCGACCGGGCGCACGAACGCAGCCTGTTCTGGCAGCTGACCCCGGACCTGCTGGGGGTGCTCAACAGCAGCGGCGTATTCGAGAAGGTCAACCCGGCCTGGGAGCGGCTGCTCGGCTGGACCGACACCGAAGTCTGCGAACAGCCCCTGTTCTGCCTGCTGCACCCGGACGACCTGGAAGACACGCAGGCTCAGTTCGACAAGCTCGTCGCCGGCTCGCCGGTGGTGAACTTCGTCAACCGCTACCGCCGCCGCGACGGCGCCTACCGCTGGCTGTCCTGGACCGCCGTGCCTGAGCAGGGCCGGTACTACTGCACCGGCCGCGACATCTCGGCCGCCAAGGAGGCGCAGACCGCACTCGACGAGGCGCACGAGGCGCTGCGGCAGTCGCAGAAGATGGAGGCGGTCGGCCAGCTGACCGGCGGCATCGCGCACGACTTCAACAACCTGCTCGGCGGCATCGGCGCGGCGCTGCAGGTGCTGCAGGCCCGGCTGGACAAGGGCCGCACCGACGGGCTCGGTCGCTACATCGCGATGGGCCAGGACGCGGTGCGGCGGGCCACGTCGCTCACCCAGCGGCTGCTCGCCTTCTCCCGCCGCCAGACGCTCGACCCGCGGCCGGTCGATGTGAACCGGCTGGTCGGCGGCATGGAGGACCTGATCCGCCGCACCGTGGGGCCGAACGTCACCGTCGAGGTGATCGGGGCCGGCGGCCTGTGGCCGGCGCGGCTCGACGCGTCGCAACTGGAGAACGCGCTGCTCAACCTGTGCATCAACGCCCGCGATGCGATGCAGCCGCACGGCGGCCGCCTGACCATCGAGACCGCCAACCGCTGGCTCGACGACCGCGCCGCGCCCGACCGCGAGCTGGTGCCGGGCCAGTACCTGTCGCTCTGCGTGACCGATACCGGCTGCGGCATGACGCCGGAGACGGTGCAGCGGGCGTTCGACCCGTTCTTCACCACCAAGCCGCTCGGCCAGGGCACCGGGCTCGGGCTGTCGATGGTCTACGGCTTCGTGCGCCAGTCCGGCGGGCAGGTGCACATCTATTCGGAAGTCGGCCAGGGCACCACCATGTGCCTGTATTTCCCGCGCTACTTCGGCAGCGCCGAGGAAGAGGTGTACGACGGCGCCGACCCGGCGCCCGAGCAGGGCGACGGCGAGACGGTGCTGATCGTCGAGGACGAGGCCACCATCCGCATGCTGGTCACGGAAATCCTCGAGGAAGCCGGCTACCGCGTGATCGGCGCCGAAGACGGCGCGGCCGGCCTGCGGGTGCTGCAAACCGACCGCCGCATCGACCTGCTCGTGACCGACGTGGGCCTGCCCGGCGGCATGAACGGCCGCCAGGTGGCCGATGCGGCGCGTGTCACCCGGCCCGAGCTGAAGGTGCTGTTCATCACCGGCTATGCCGAGAACGCCGCCGTGGGGAACGGCCACCTGGAGCGCGGCATGGCGGTGCTGACCAAGCCGTTCGAAGTGGTGGCGCTCGCGAACAAGGTGCGCGAGATGATCGAGCGGCCCTGACCCGGGCCGCCCGCCCGCACTGCCTCGCTTCGATACCGCCAGATGTTCGCCCTGCTCCGCACCTTTTCCTGGCAGGAGGTCCGCCACCAGCCCTGGCGCTACGCCGCAGCCGTCGTGGCGGTGATGCTCGGCGTGGCCCTGGCGTTCTCGGTCCACCTGATCAACGCCTCGGCCCTCGACGAATTCGCCAATGCGGTGCGGACCGTGGACGGCCGGCCCGACCTGTCGCTGCGCGCGGTGCAGGAGACCTTCGACGACCGGGCCTTCGACACCGTGGCCGGCCAGCCGGGCGTGCAGGCGGCCAACCCGGTGCTGGAGACTTCCGCGACCGCGCGCGGCCCGGGCGGCGAGGTGGCGCTGCGGGTGGTCGGGCTGGATACGCTGGCCGTCGTGCGCACCGCGCCCGACCTGGCGCCGCGCACCCTGCCAGGCGCCGACCGGCTCGCGATCTTCCTGCCCGACAGCGTGTTCCTCAACCCGGCGGCGCTGTCCGCGCTCGCGCTGGCTGGCACGGAGCGGGCCGACGCGTCGGTGACGCTGCAGGGCGCCGCCGGTCCGCGCACGCTGCGGCTGGCCGGCACAGTCGCGGCGGGCGGCGGGCCGCTGGCGGTGATGGACGTCGCGGCCGTGCAGGCGGCGTTCGGCCGCGAAGGCCGGCTGTCGCGCATCGATCTGCGGCTTGCGACCGGTACCGACCGCAGCGCGGTGGCGGCCGCGGCACCGGGCCTGGTCGCCAGCGTGCCGGGCGACGCCGAGAACCGGATCGGTAACCTGTCGCGCGCATACCGGGTCAATCTGACGGTGCTGGCGCTGATCGCGCTGTTCACCGGCGCCTTCCTGGTGTTTTCGGTGCTGGCACTGGGCGTGGCCAAGCGGGCGCCGCAGTTCGCCCTGCTCGGCGTGCTCGGCCTGCCGCCCCGGCAGCGGCGGGCGCTGGTGCTGGCGGAATCGCTGGTGCTGGGGGCGGTCGGCAGTGCGGTGGGGCTGGCGGCCGGCGCCGGTCTGGCGGCGCTCGCGCTGCGGCTGCTGGGCGGCGACCTGGGCGGCGGGTATTTCTCGGGCGTGGCGCCGTCGCTGCGCCTCGACGCCACGCCGGCGGTCGCCTACGGCCTGCTCGGCGTGGCGGCGGCGCTGGCCGGCGGCTGGTGGCCCGCGCGGGCGGCCGAGCGGCTGCCGCCAGCGCAGACGCTCAAGGGGCTCGGCACCCAGGGCGGCGGCCGGCCGCCGGTGGCCGGGCCGCTGGCTTTGCTGGCGGGCGGCACCGCCCTCGCCTTCGCGCCGCCGCTCGGCGGCGTGCCGGTGGCGGCCTACCTGTCGGTCGCGCTGCTGCTGGTCGGCGGCATCACCGGCCTGCCGTGGCTGGTGGCGCTGCTGCTCGACCAGCTGCAGCCGCTGGCGGCCCAGCGCGCCCTGCCGCTGCTGGCGCTGGAACGGGCCCGCCGGATGCGCGGATCGGCGGCGGTCGCGGTGAGCGGCGTGGTCGCGGCGCTGGCGCTGGCGGTCGCGCTGACGGTAATGGTCGCGAGCTTCCGCGGCTCGGTGATGCAGTGGCTCGACACCGTGCTGCCGGCCGACCTGTACCTGCGCGCCGGCATGGCGTCGGGCGGCGCCGACGGGCCGTCGTTCGGGCCGGGCCTGCCCGACGCGGTGCGCCGCCTGCCGGGCGTGGAGCGGGTCGAGGCCCAACGCCTGCAGCGGCTGCAGCTCGATCCGGCCCGGCCGGCTGTCGCCCTGATCGCCCGGCCGCTGCAGGCCGCGCGCGGCGGCGTGGCCGACGTGCTGCCGCTGCGCGGATCGCCGCTGCCGGTGCCGCCCGGCAAGATCGGCATCTATGTGAGCGAGGCGATGGTCGACCTCTACGGCGCCCGGCCCGGTACGGATTTCGCGCCGCTTTCACAGGCTTTTCCGGCTTCTGCGCAGGCGCAGCAAGCGCCATCAGCTATCTTTTTCGTAGCAGGCGTCTGGCGCGACTATGTCCGGCAGTTCGGCGCGGTCGTCGTCGACAGTACCGACTACGAACGGCTGACCGGCGACCGGCGCAGCAACGACCTGGCGCTCTGGCTGGCGCCGGGCGCAGAGCCCGCCGCGGTGCAGCAGGCAGTGCGCGATCTGCTCGCCCGCACCGGCGACGGGCCGGCCGCCGATGCGGTGGAGTTCTCCTCGTCGGCCGCCCTGCGGGCGACCTCGCTGCGCATCTTCGACCGCAGCTTCGCCGTCACCTACTGGCTGCAGGCGGTGGCCATCGGCATCGGCCTGTTCGGCGTAGCGGCGAGCTTCGGCGCGCAGGTGCTGGCCCGGCGCAAGGAATTCGGGCTGCTGGCCCACCTGGGCCTGACCCGCCGGCAGGTGCTGGCGGTGGTGGCGGGCGAAGGCGCGGCCTGGACCGCGGTCGGCGCGGTGGCGGGCGTCGGGCTGGGGCTGGCGGTGGCGGTGGTGCTGGTGCACGTCGTCAATCCCCAGAGCTTCCACTGGACGATGGACCTGCAGGTGCCGGGCGTGCGCCTGCTGGCGCTCGCGCTGGCCGTGGTGGCGGCCGGCACGCTCACCGCGCGCATCGCCGGCAGCGCGGCCGCCGGCCGCGACGCGGTACTGGCCGTGAAGGAGGACTGGTGATGCCGCCGCCCCGCCGGCCGGCCCTGCGCGCCCGGCGCGAGGTGCTGGCCGCCCTGCTCGCTGCAGCCGGGGCTGGCGCATTGCCGCGGACAGCCGCGGCGCTGCCGCCGGTCGCGCTGCGCTTTCCGCGCGACCTCGGCGCCCATCCGGACTTCCGCACCGAGTGGTGGTACATCACCGGCCATGCGACCGCCGGCGGCCGGCCGTTCGGTTTTCAGCTGACCTTCTTCCGCTCGCGCATCGCCGGCACGCAGGCGCTCGCCTCGCGGCTGGCCGCACGCCAGCTGCTGTTCGCCCATGCGGCGCTCACCGACCTGCAGGGCCGGCGGCTGCTGCACGACCAGCGCATCGCCCGCTGGAACGGCACCGCCGCCACCGGCGGGCCGGCCGAGGCCGCGACCGACGACATGCGGGTGCGCATCGGCGACTGGTCGCTCGCCCGCGGCACCGACGGCCTCTACCGTGCCCGGCTGCCGGCCGACGGTTTCGCGCTGGAACTGGATTTCGCCGAGACCCAGCCGCTGCTGCTGCAGGGCGATGCCGGCCTGTCGCGCAAGGGACCGGAGGCGCGCCAGGCCAGCTACTACTACAGCCTGCCGCAGCTCGCGCCGCGCGGCGCGCTGGTGCTCGACGGCCGGCGTGTCGCCCTCGACGCCCCGTCGCCACGCACCGGTGCCGCCTGGTTCGACCACGAATGGAGCGACGAGCTGCTGGCGACCGGCGCCGTCGGCTGGGACTGGATCGGCATCAACCTGTTCGACGGCAGCGCGCTCACCGCCTTCCGGTTGCGCAGCCGCGAGGGCGGCACGGTCTGGACCGGCGGCTCCTGGCGGCCCGCGGGCGGCGCGCTGCAGGTCTTCGGCAACGGCGACGTGGCGTTCGTGCCCGGCCGGCGCTGGACCAGCCCGCACACCGGCGCGGCCTACCCGGTCGAATGGCAGGTGCGCACGCCCGCCGGCCGTTTCGTCCTCGCCGCGCTGCAGGACGACCAGGAACTCGACAGCCGCAGCTCCACCGGCGCGGTGTACTGGGAAGGGGTGTCCGACCTGCGCGCATCCGACGGCACGCCGGTCGGCCGCGGCTACCTGGAAATGACGGGCTACCTGGAGACGCTGCGGCTCTGACCCGGGCGCGGTGCGCCGCCGGCGGGTGTCTCGGCAGGCGCGTGGTGGAAATCCGACGCATCTGGTGACGTGCGCCGGCACCTGCAGCACTAGCCTTGCGGGCAGAGGTGCGGCCGCCCGGCCCAGGCACCCACCACACAGGACCCCACATGGAAAAAGACATCGATTTCCCGATCTCACGCCGCGGCCTGTTCGCGGTCGGCGCCGCCGCCACGGCGGGCGCCGCGGTCTCGTCGGCCGATGCGCAGACCGCTCCGGCGGCCCCCGCACCGGTCGCCGGCGCCGGCGGCACCACCGTCCGGGTGATGCTGACCGTCAACGACCAGCCGCGCACGCTGGACGTGGACACCCGCACCACCCTGCTCGACGCGCTGCGCGAGAACCTGCGCCTGACCGGCACTAAGAAGGGCTGCGACCACGGCCAGTGCGGCGCCTGCACCGTGCTGCTGGACGGCCGGCGCGTCAACGCCTGCCTGACGCTCGCGGTGATGCACCAGGGCGCACAGGTCACCACCATCGAGGGCCTCGGCGCTCCCGGCCGGCTGCATCCGCTGCAGGCGGCCTTCGTCAAGCACGACGGCTACCAGTGCGGCTACTGCACGCCGGGCCAGATCTGCTCGGCCGTCGGTGCGCTGGCCGAACTGAAGGCCGGCGTGCCCAGCCACGTCAGCGCCGACCTGACCGCCCAGCCGCTACTGTCGGCCGAGGAACTGCGCGAGCGCATGAGCGGCAACATCTGCCGCTGCGGCGCCTACTCCAACATCGCCGACGCGATCGCCGAAACCGCGGGGGTGCGCGCATGAAAGCCTTCACCTACGAGCGGCCCACCTCGCCCACCGCCGCGGCCGCCGCGGCCGCCGCCAACCCGTCGGCACGCTTCATCGCGGGCGGCACCAACCTGCTCGACCTGATGAAGCTGCAGATCGAGGTGCCCACCCACCTGATCGACGTCAACGGCCTGGGCTTCGACCGGATCGAGCCGACCGCCGACGGCGGCCTGCGGATTGGCGCGCTGGTGCGCAACACCGAACTCGCCGCCGACGCGCGGGTGCGGCGCGACTACGGCGTCCTCTCGCGCGCCCTGCTCGCGGGCGCGTCCGGCCAGCTGCGCAACCAGGCGACCACCGCCGGCAACCTGCTGCAGCGCACCCGGTGCCCCTACTTCTACGACACCGCCATGCCCTGCAACAAGCGCCAGCCCGGCGCCGGCTGCGCAGCCATCGGCGGCTACAGCCGGCAGCTGGCCGTGGTGGGCAGCAGCGATGCCTGCATCGCCACCCATCCGAGCGACATGGCGGTCGGCATGCGCGCGCTCGACGCGACGGTCGAAACGGTGCGCCCCGACGGCGCCCGCCGCACCATTCCCATCGCCGACTTCCACCGGTTGCCGGGCGACACGCCGCACATCGAGACGGCCCTGGAGCGCGGCGAGCTGATCACCGCGGTCACGCTGCCGAAACCGGTCGGCGGCAAGCAGGTCTACCGCAAGGTGCGCGACCGTGCGTCCTACGCGTTCGCCCTCGTGTCGGTCGCACTGGTGATGAAGCCCGACGGCACCGGTGCCGTCGCGATGGGCGGCGTCGCCCACAAGCCCTGGCGCCTTCCCGAAGCCGATGCCGCCCTGCCGCAGGGCGCCAAGGCCTCCACCGCCCGGCTGCTGGCCGGCGCCCGGACCACCCCCGAGAACGCCTACAAGGTGCAGCTCGCCGAACGCACCCTGGCCGCCGCGATGCGCCAGGCGAAGGAGCAGGCATGAAATTCGAGACCCCCGCCACGACCAACCCGATCGACCAGCTGAAAGTGGTCGGCCAGCCGGTGGACCGCATCGACGGTCCGCTGAAGACCAGCGGCCAGGCCCGCTACGCCTACGAGCAGCACGACGTGGCGCCGAACCAGGCCTACGGCTGGATCGTCGGCTCCACCATCGCCAAGGGCCGGATCGCGTCGATGGAACTGGACGCCGCCCGCGCGGCGCCCGGCGTGCTCACCATCGTCACCGCGCAGAACGCCGGCAAGCTCGGCAAGGGCTCGAAGAACACCGCGCGGCTGCTCGGCGGCCCCGGTATCGAGCACTACCACCAAGCGGTGGCGCTGGTCGTCGCCGAAACCTTCGAGCAGGCCCGTGCCGCCGCCGCGCTGGTGAAGGTGAACTATGTCGCCGCCAAGGGTGCCTACGACCTGGAAGCCGGCAAGGCCGGCGCGACGATCCCGACCACCGAGAAGAAGCCGCAAAGCTCCATCGGCGACTTCGCCGGCCGGTATCCGCAGGCCGAGGTGCAGCTCGACGCAACCTACACCACGCCGGACCACACCCACGCGATGATGGAGCCGTTCGCCTCCGTCGCCGCCTGGCAGGGCAACAAGGTGACCGTCTGGACGTCCAACCAGATGATCGCCTGGACCGTCGCAGACCTGGCGAAGACGCTCGGCATTCCGAAGGAGAACGTGCGGCTTGTCTCGCCCTACATCGGCGGCGGCTTCGGCGGCAAGCTGTTCCTGCGCGCCGACGCGCTGCTGGCGGCACTCGGCGCCAAGGCGGCGGGCCGGCCGGTCAAGGTCGCGATGCAGCGGCCGCTGATCGCCAACAACGGCACCCACCGCCCGGCGACGATCCAGCGCATTCGCATCGGCGCGGACCGCGACGGCAGGATCAGCGCCATCGCCCACGAAAGCTGGTCCGGCAACCTGCCGGGCGGCTCGGCCGAGAACGCAATCGCCCAGACCCGCCTGCTCTATGCAGGCGCCAACCGCTACACCGCGCTGCGCATGGCACCGCTCGACCTGCCCGAAGGCAATGCGATGCGCGCGCCCGGCGAGGCGCCCGGCATGATGGCCCTGGAAGTCGCGATGGACGAGATGGCGGAAAAGCTCGGCATCGATCCGGTGGAGTTCCGCATCCTCAATGACACCCAGGTCGATCCGGAGGACCCGAAGCGGCCCTTCTCCCAGCGCCAACTGGTGCAGTGCCTGCGGACCGGTGCCGAGCGCTTCGGCTGGTCGAAACGCGACGCGCGCCCCGGCCAGCGCCGCGACGGCCGGTGGCTGATCGGCATGGGCATGGCTGCCGGCTTCCGCAACAACGAGGCGATGAAGTCCGGCGCCCGGGTGCGGGTGGACGGACGCGGCCGCGTGACGGTGGAAACCGACATGACCGACATCGGTACCGGCACCTACACCATCATCGCCCAGACCGCCGCCGAAACGCTCGGCGTCGCGCTGCAGGACGTGGACGTGCGGCTCGGCGATTCGGCCTTCCCTGTCTCCGCCGGCTCCGGCGGCCAGTGGGGCGCGCAGAACTCGACCGCCGGCGTGTACGCCGCCTGCATGAAGCTGCGCGAGGCGGTAGCGCAGAAGCTGGGCGTGCCGGCGGCCGGCGCGGCGTTCGAAGGCGGCATGGTGCGCGCCGGCGGCCGCACGGTACCGCTCGGCGAAGCGGCCGGTACCGACGGCCTGTCGACCGAGGACAAGATCGAATACGGCGACCTGCACAAGAAGTACCAGCAGTCCACCTTCGCCGGCCATTTCGTCGAAGTGGGCGTCGATGCGGACACCGGCGAAGTGCGCATCCGCCGCATGCTGGCGGTCTGTGCCGCCGGCCGGATCCTGAACCCGAAGTCGGCCCGCAGCCAGGTGATCGGTGCGATGACGATGGGCGCCGGCGCCGCGCTGATGGAAGAACTGGCGGTCGACACGAAGCGCGGTTTCTTCGTCAACCACGACCTCGCGGGCTACGAGGTGCCGGTGCATGCCGACATCCCGCACCTCGACGTGATCTTCCTCGACGAGACCGATCCGCTCACCTCGCCGATGAAGGCCAAGGGCGTGGGCGAGCTGGGCCTGTGCGGAGTCGGCGCGGCGATCGCCAACGCGGTATATAACGCCACGGGTGCACGGGTGCGCGACTATCCGGTGACGCTGGAAAAGCTGCTGCCGCACCTGCCTGCTGTGGCCTGAGGCGCAGGCCCCTCCGGCGCGTGCCCACGGCGCGCCGGCACCACAACACAAGGGCAGGAACCTCGCGGTCCCTGCCCTTCTTTCTTGAGCGGGTCGAGCGGAGCGTCAAGCGGGTGGTCGTGCCACCGGCATGCCGGTCGCCTTGCGCCGTGCCGCCAGCGCGGCGATCTCGCCCATCACGCCCCGGCGGAACGCCAGCACGCAGACCACGAAGATCAGGCCGGTCACCATCGTCACCGACTCGCCGAGTGAGCGGAACCAGTCGATCTGGGTGACGACCGCGAGCACGTTGCCGATCTCGCCCAGCTTGTTCTCCAGCACCACGACGATGGCCGAACCGACCAGCGGCCCCGACAGCGTGCCGAGTCCGCCCACCAGGGTCATCAGGATCACCTGGCCCGACGCGGTCCAGTGCACGTCCGACAGCGTCGCGAAGCCGAGCACCAGCGTCTTGAGCGAGCCGGCCAGCCCCGCGAGCGCGGCCGACAGCACGAAGGCCAGCAGCTTGAAGCGGTGGGTGTCGTAGCCGAGCGAAATCGCGCGCGGCTCGTTCTCCTTGATGCCCTTCAACACCTGCCCGAACGGCGAATGGATGGTGCGCACGATCAGCGCGAAGGCGATGGCCACGATCGCCAGCGCGACGTAGTACATCACCCGGTCGTCGGCCAGGTCGATCAGCCCGAACAGCTTGCCGCGCGGCACGCCCTGCAGGCCGTCCTCGCCGCCGGTGAACTTGGCCTGCAGCGCGACGAAGAACACCATCTGCGCCAGCGCCAGCGTGATCATCGCGAAGTAGATGCCCTGGCGCCGGATCGCCAGCACGCCGAACAGCCAGCCCAGCAGCGCGCCGGTCAGCGTACCCAGCAGCAGGCCGA
>CAJYQL010000028.1 GCA_913776965.1 uncultured Xylophilus sp. | reverse complement strand
CACCACCGCCGCCAGCGCCACCAGCAGCGCGAGCAGGCTGCCGGCGCCGTCGATGCCGGTCTGCTGGCCGAGCACCCAGGCCAGCCAGGCGACGGTGGCGAACATCGGAAACGCCATCGCCCGGCGGAAGGTGTCCATCCAGGGGCCGGGCCGCGGCAGCCGGCGGGCGACGGCGGGCACCAGGCTCGCCGCTAGGTAGGGCAGCGCCATGCCGAGGCCGAGGGCCGCGAAGAGCGGCAGCGCCTGCGCCGCCGGCAGGCCGAGCGCCAGCCCCAGCGAGGCGCCCATGAAGGGCGCGGTGCAGGGCGAGGCGATCGCGACCGCCAGCACGCCCGACCAGAACGCATCGGCCACCGGATGGCGCAGCGCCATCCCGGCCCAGCGGCGCGGCGCCCACATGCCGAATTCGAAGACCCCCGCCAGGTTCAGCCCGAGCAGCGTGAACAGCGCGGCGAGCCCCGCCACCACCGCCGGCGATTGCAGCTGGAAGCCCCAGCCGACCTGCGCGCCGGCCGCCCGCAGCGCCAGCACCAGTCCGCCCAGCGCCACGAACGACAGCACCACGCCGGCGGTATAGGCGAGGCCCGCCGCCCGGTGGGCGCGCCGGTCGCCGCCGTGGCGTGCGAAGCCGACCACCTTGACCGCCAGCACCGGGAACACGCAGGGCATCAGGTTGAGCAGCAGCCCGCCGAGCAGTGCGGCGGCCAGGGCGGCCAGCCAGGTCGCGAGCGGCGCCGGCTGCACGTCGGCGGACGGGGGCGCTGTCGCGGCGATCCGGTTGTTCTCCAGCGCGGCCTGCAGCGCGGGCGAAACGGCTGCGGGCGCCGCTGCGGTCGGCCATCCGCCTTCGACCACCGCCTCGGCGCGCCAGCCGCGGCGCTGGCCGTCGGCACCGGTCGCGACCAGCAGCAGCGGCAGCCGGGCCGGGGCGTCGGTGCGGTGCGGATCGAGCGGGGCGCGGGCGGTCCAGTCGGCGCCCTGCCAGTCCTGGACCGGCGTGGCGGCAGTCTGCAGGAGGCCGGGCGTCTCGGGGAACAGTTCCAGCGGACGGCCGCGCAGCGCCGACGGCAGACCGGCGGCGGTGACCGCGAGCTGGCCGTCGGCGACGGTGGCGCGCACCGGCCCGGCGAAATCCGTCGGCCGGGCCGCAGCCGCAGCGGCGAAGTCGGCACCGTCGGCGGCGGTCGCGCCCTGCACCGGCAGTTCGAGCGCGAAGTCCGCCTGTTCGGGGATGCATTCCTGCCGGCAGACCAGCCAGGCCGCGTGAAGCTTCAGCGTGACGGTCGCAGCACCGGCGGGCGGCCGGAAATCGGCGGCCACCGCGACCGGCACCGGCAGCAGCACGGTGCCTTCGTAGCCGTAGTTGGCGAGGGTGCCGATTGGGATCTTCTTCGGCAGCGGCCAGTCGATCGCGCCGGCCGCGAGGCCGGGCGGCAGCGTCCAGGTCAGTTGGGTCGGCAGGCCGGAATCGCCGGCGTTTTTCCAGTAGGTGTGCCACTCCGGCTGGTGGGCGAGGCGGAGCCCGGCCTGGAAGGTACCGCCCGGCACGATGCCCTGCGGCGCATGGGCGACCAGGGCCGCCTGGACGTGCGGCGTGGTGGCCGTGCTGCCGGCCGTGCCGCCGGGTTTTGAGGAAAAAAGGCCTTGAGCGCCCGAATCGCCTGCGTAAGCAGCTATCGAAAAAAGAGCAAAGGCCGCGAGGCGGAGGCCGCGGGCGGCGAGACGGTGGGCAGGCATGGCGGTGGTGGGAGGGCGGGCCCGGGCCGAAGTTCCGGCCGGGGCGGGCGGCCATGGTAGCCAGCCGGAGGCAAAGCCGGCTGTCAGAGCCTGAGTGCGGTCAGTGCGGCCAGCGCCGCAGCCCCAGTTCGGCGGCCAGCCGGCGGTAGTCCTGCAGCCGGCGCTCCACATGCGCTTCCAGCGGCGCGCCGGTCAGCGTCAGCGGGTACATGCCGTGCCGGGTGCGCAGCGCGGCATAGCCGGGCGCGGCCATCGCCTCGGCGAAAGCCTCGGTCCAGCCGCGCACGGCGGCATCTGGCACGTTGGCTGCCATGTACAGGCCGCGCACCGTCGGCCAGACGAGATCGATGCCCTGCTCGCGCGCGGTCGGCACGCCCTGCAGCGCACCGGGCAGGCGCGCCTCGGCCAGCACCGCAAGCACCCGCACCGGCGCGCCGGCGGCGATCGCCTGCAGGGCTTCGGCCGCATCGCCCGGGAACACGCCGACGTGGCCGCCCCGCAGCGCGGCCAGCGCATCGCCGCCGCCCTCGAACGAGACGAAGCGCATCGCCTTGTGGTCGCGGCCGGCCGCGCGCACCAGCAGCGCCGCCTTCATCCAGTCCTGGCTGCCGACGGTGCCGCCGGCGCCGAACACCACCCGCGCTGGATCCTGCCGCAGCGCATCCACCACGTCCTGCAGCCGCCGGTAGGGCGCGTCGCGGTGCACCGCGACCACGCCGTAGTCGGTGCCGAGCGCTGCGACCCAGCGCACCGCCGAGGTCGGATGCGCGCCGAAGCGCCCCTGCGCCAGGTTCAGCAGCGAGCCGCCCGAGAACGCGACCAGCGTGTCCGGCCCGCCGAGCCGCCCGGTCGCCATCCGGTCGAACGCTACCGCGCCGATGCCGCCCGGCAGGTACTGCGACGCGAGCGCCGGCCGCTGCGGCCGCACCGCCTGCAGGGCGTCGCGCGCTAGCGCGCAGGTGAGGTCGAAACCGCCGCCGGCCTTGGCGGGGACGATGCAGGTGGCGGGGGTGGATGCGGGATCGACCGCACTGGCCTGCGCGCCCAGTGCCGCGGCTCCCGCAGCGATCGCGGCCTTCAGCCAAAGCCTGCGGGCGGCAGCCGGCAACGCGCTGAAAAAGCGTGCAGCGGAGTCGGGAGACAGCAGTGGAAGGGGCGGGATCATGGACGGTGGATTCTGGCCGTGGTGGTGGGGCCTATGCGGCGGGGTTTGCCCGCGGCGGTGCTGCTGCAGTCAGCCGATCGTGCAAGCACCCTGCCGATCAGCCGGCCGCGCGCGGCCACCACACCACCGCCAGCAGCCCCGGCCCGTCGGCCCGCGCCTCCAGCCGCAACTCGCCCCGGTGCCGTTCGGCGATCGACCGCACGATCGCCAGGCCGAGCCCCGAACCGCCTTCGGCCGCGCGCGCGCCGCGGCGCCAGCGCTGGCCGAGGGTGGCGCGCTCCTCCGGCGGCAGGCCGGGGCCGTCGTCCTCGACCGCGACCTGCCAGCCGGCGGCGTCGGCCGCGGCCCACAGCGTCACGCTGCCGCCGGCAGGGGTGTAGACGATGGCGTTGGCGGCGAGGTTGGTCAGCGCCTCGCGCAGCAGGTGGCGGTCGGCCACCGCGGGCACCTCGGGCGTGGCGGTGTGCATGCCCAGGTCGATCTGGCGTGCGCGGGCGCGCGGCAGCAGGTCTACCGCCACCTCGCGCAGCAGCGCGGCCAGGTCGCAGGGTTCGAGCGCGACGGCGGCGGTGTCGCTGCGGCCGAGCGCCAGCAGCTGCTGCGTGGTGCGGGTGGCGCGGCCGATCTCGGCGGCCAGCGCAGTGAGTGCGGCCTGCACCTGGGCCGGGTCGCCGGTGCGCTGGGCGTAGTCGGCCTGCATCTGCAGGGTGGTAAGGTGGGTGCGCAGCTGGTGCGAGGCGTCGTCCAGGAAGCCGCGCTGCTGCGCAACCACCGACTGGGTCAGCGCCATCTGCCGGTTGACCGCCCCGACCAGCGGCCGCACGTCGGCGGGCAGGTCGCCGCCGGCCAGCGGGGTCAGGTCGTCCGGCCGGCGCGCGTCGACCTCGCGGGCCAGCCGCGCCAGCGGGCGCAGCGCGGCGGCCAGCACCAGCGCGGTGCCGCCGAGCAGCACCGCCAGCACCAGCAGGTCGCGCAGCGCCGCGCGCTGCACGAAGCGGCGGCTGAATTCCTGGCGCGACCCGGTGCTTTCGGCCACCTGGACCAGTACCGTGCGGGCGCTGCTGCCGGCCGGCGCGCGTTCGAGCGTGCGGCGGTAGGCGACCAGCCGCACCGGCTCGCCGAAATAGGCGGCGTCGTAAAACACCGGTACGCCTTCGGCCAGCGGGCCGGGCGGCGCCGGCAGGTCGGCGCTGCCCAGCTCCACCAGCCCGTCGGAGGTCGCGATCCGGAAGGCCACCTGGCCGCTGGCGGTCAGTTCGAAGAATTCGAACAGCCGGTAGGGCAGTTCCACCGACAGCCCGCCCGAGGCGGTCGAGATGTTCGCGTCGATCGCCTTCAGCGCGCCGAGCAGCGACCGGTCGTAGGCGGCGTTGGCGGCTTCCAGCGCAGCATGGCGGGTCAGCCACAGCTCGGTGCCGGTTACCGCCAGCAGCAGCGGCAGCAGCAGCAGCGCCAGCCGCCACCGCAGGCTCGCGCGGCGCAGCAGGCGGCGCAGGTCAGGCGGCTTCCAGGGCATAACCCAGTCCGCGCAGCGTGACGATGCGCACACCCCGGCCGTCGAGGCGCTTGCGCAGCCGGTGCACGAACACCTCCACCGCCTCGGGGTGCACGTCCTCGTCGTCGGAGAACACCCGGTCGAGGATCTGCTGCTTGGAAAACGGCTCGCCGCTGCGCTGCACCAGCACCCGCAGCACCGCCTGCTCGCGCGGCGACAGGGCCAGCAGCTCGCCGTGCAGCAGGAACTGCCGGCGCGCGCCATCGTAGACCAGCGGGCCGCAGGCCAGCCGGGGATGCTCCACTCCGCGCGCGCGCCGCACCAGCGCATGCAGCCGCGCTTCCAGCTCGGCGAGGGCGAAGGGCTTCGCCAGGAAGTCGTCGGCGCCCGCATTCAGCGCCCGCACCCGCTCGTCGAGCGAGTCGCGCGCCGTCAGGATCAGCGCCGGCAGCCGCTGGTCGCGCGCCCGCAGCCGCTCCAGCACCGCATGTCCGTCCAGCCCGGGCAGCCCGAGGTCCAGCACCAGCGCATCGTGGTCGTGCGTCTGCAGCGCCCGGTCCGCCAGCCGCCCGTCGTCCACCCAGTCCACCTGGATGCCTGCATGCTCCAGCGCCTTGCAGAGCCAGGTGCCCAGCGTGTGTTCGTCTTCGGCGAGGAGGATGCGCATGGGGCGATGCTAAGCCGCAGCACAGCCGCGGAATTAAGCGGCAAAAGTAGGCACCGCCACCCCTTCTAGCGGCAAGCGCAGCGAAGCCCCCCTCAGAACGGCCGTGGATCCGGCTCTGCCGGTCCACTGGCTGTGCCCCCCTTCCCGCGCGGCGCAGCCGGGCGAGAGAAGGGGGGAGCGGCGCGGCCGCTCGGGGGGATGTACTCAATCAATCAGGCTTGATCTGCGCCCGCTTGATCACCTTCTGCCAGCGCGCCTGCTCGGACGCGATGAACTGCGCAAACTGGGCCGGCGTGTCGCCGATCGCCTCGGCCGCGTCGGCGTTCAGGCGCTTCAGCGATTCGGGCGCCTTCACCGCTTTGGCGGTCTCGACGGCCAGCTTGTCCAGGTTCGTCTGCGGCAGGTTCGCCGGCGCCAGCATGCCGTACCACTGGGTCATCTCGAAGCCCGGGAAGCCCTGCTCGGCCACGGTCGGCACGTCGGGCAGCTGCGGCAGGCGCTTGGACGATCCGGTCGCGATGCAGCGCACCTTGCCCGACTTGATGAACGGGATGATCGCCGCCGCGCCGATGGCCGAAGCATCCAGCCGGCCGGAGATCAGGTCGGTCAGCATTGGGCCGGTGCCGCGGTACGGCACATGCAGCATGAACACGTCGGCCGTCATCTTCAGGTACTCGAACGCCAGGTGGCCGGCGCTGCCGTTGCCGGCCGAGCCGTAGCTCAGCTTGCCCGGCTTGCTCTTGGCGTAGGCGATGAATTCCTTCAGGTTCTTCGCCGGCACGTCGGGGTGCACCACGTACAGGCTCGGCACCTTGGCCAGCAGGCTGACCGGCTTGAAATCCTTCGGGTCCCATGGCAGCTTGTCGAAGATGTACGGGTTGACGGCCAGCGTGCCGATGTGGCCCAGGATCAGCGTGTGCTGGTCGTCGGCGCGGGCGACTTCCGACATCGCGATGTTGCCGGCGGCGCCCGGCTTGTTGTCCACGTACACGTTCTGGCCGAGCGTCTTGCTCAGCTCGGCGGCGGTGGAGCGCGCCACGATCTCCGAGCTGCCGCCCGGGGCGAACGGCACCACGAAGCGGATCGATTTCGACGGCCAGGCGGCCTGGGCCGAGGCGACGCCGGGCAGCAGGCCGCCCAGGGCGAGCGCGCCGCCGCCGGTCAGCAGGCGGCGGCGGTTGGTGGTGGGAAGCAGGGGGAAAGCGTCGGCGGGTGGCATGCGTGTCTCCGGTCGTGTGGTCGGTGGTGGCGCATGCTGGTCCCGCCAGGCTTTCGGGAAGCTGTCAGTCCGACAGGCTTCCGCGTTAATCCCTAGGCCCGGCCGGTCAGGGCTGTTGCGGCAGGCCGACCGTCAGCACGTCGAACGGCAGCAGCGGCGGCGGCGACTTCTGCTTGTCGAGCTGGCCGTTCACCACCATCCGCCCGCGCGGCGTCAGCGCCGCCGTGGTCGGGTACTTGAAACGCGGATCGTTGATGCGCTGGGCGATGCGGCCGGTACCCCAGCCGTCGGCCAGCAGCACCCGCACCAGTTCGTTGTCGGAGTTGCGCACCACGATCAGCTCGCCGGGGCCGCGCAGCACCAGGCCGTCGCCGCCCTTCAGGTCGCCGCCCTCCAGCCGCACCTGCGCCACGGCGCGGCTGCGGGTGTCGATGCGCCACAGCTGGCCGGTGGCCGTCTGCACCGCCAGCAGCCAGCGGCCGTCCGGCGAGGCGACGATGCCGTTGAAGTTGACCTCGTTCGGCACATAGCGCACCGGCGTGGCCGACAGGTCGAGCCACGGCTCCAGCGCCAGGGCCGCGCCGGGCGTGCTGCGCATGCGGAACACCACCGGGCGGAACGCATCCGTCACGTCGACCATGCCGTCGCGGGCCATTGCGAGGTCATTGAGGAAGGCCTGCGGGCCGGCCGGGCCCTTCGCCACCGCGACCGTCGTGGCGCCCTGCAGGTCGACCAGCGACACGGTGTTGTGCGGGCCGCCGGCGATCCAGAGCCGGCCCTGCGGATCGACCTGCATGCCGTAGGCCGCCTGGCGGCCGGGCGAACCGCCGGTCTGGAATAGCTCGGCCCGGCCGCCGCCCGCCGGGATGCGGTACAGGTGGCCTTCCGAGGACGACCCGACGTAGGCGTGGCCGGTGCGCGCATCGACCGCGATGCCTTCGGGGAACACGGTGGCGCCTTCGAGCGTGGCACGGCCGCCGACGGCGCTCGGCTGCGCCGGCCCGATCAGGCTGCAGAGCACCCGGCTGCCGAAGTCGCCGGCGGGGTCGCTCTCGTAGTCGTCGCGCTGGGCACGGAGCACCGAAGGGTGCTGCCCGGCCGCTGCTAGACTGCGCGCCCTTCCGCGGCTTCGGACCCTGTCCGGTGCCTTCGTCTGCCGCCTTCCGGCGGGCGGACCTATCCCTCTCGCCTCATCTCTTCCCGTCTCCGATTCCATGCCCGCTTCAGCCCCCGCGCCGGTCGTCGGCATCGACTTCGGCACGTCCAATTCCGCGCTGGCCGTCTGCGACGGCACCGGCACCGGCCGGCTCCTGCGGCTGGAGGGCGACAGCCGCACCCTGCCTACGGCGATGTTCTTCGCCGAGGAGGACCGCCGGACCTATGTCGGCCGCGCCGCGGTCGCCCGCTACCTGGCGGGCGACGACGGCCGGCTGATGCGCTCCCTCAAGAGCCTGCTCGGCAGTTCGCTCATCGACGAGCGCACCGCGGTGCTCGGCGAGGCGGTGCCGTTCCGCGACCTGATCGCCCGCTTCCTCGCGGAGCTGGCCGGCCGGGCCGAGGCGCAGCTGGGCGCCCGTCCGCGCCGGGCGGTGATCGGCCGGCCGGTGCATTTCGTGGACGACGACCCGGCGCGCGACGCTCAGGCCCAGGCGGCGCTGGCCGACGCGGCGGTCCGGGCCGGCTTCGACGACGTGCGCTTCGAGCTGGAGCCGATCGCCGCCGCCTTCGACTACGAACAGCGGCTCGACCGCGAGACCCGGGTATTGGTGGTCGACATCGGAGGCGGCACCTCCGACTTCACCGTGGTCCGCCTCGGTCCGGACCGCGCCGGCCGGGCCGAGCGGCGAGACGATATCCTCGCCACCGCGGGCGTGCACATCGGCGGCACCGACTACGACCGGGCGCTCAGCCTGGCGCGGGTGATGCCGCTGCTCGGCCTCGGCCACCACGGCCCGCACGGGCGGGAGGTGCCGAGCGGCGTGTTCTTCGAACTGGCGACCTGGCACCTGATCCACCGGCTGGCCGCCCCCGCGGCACTGCGGGCTGCCCGGGCCCTGCGGCCCGACTATGCCGATCCGCGGCTGCACGACCGGCTGATGGCGGTGCTCGACGGCCGGCACGGCCACCGGATCGCCCATGCGGTGGAAGCGGCCAAGATCGCTGCATCGGGCGGTGTGGCTACCGCCATCGGCCTGGACGAAGCGGAGCCGGGCCTGGCGGCGCCGCTCGACGGTGCGGCGCTGGCGGCCGACCTCGAGCGGCTGCTGGCGCAGGTCGCGGCCTGCGCCCGGGCCTGCGTGGCCCGCGCCGGCCTGCCCGGCGGACCGGACACGCTCTACCTGACGGGCGGATCGTCGGCGCTGCGGCCCTTCCAGACGATGCTGCAGGGCGCCTTTCCCGGCGTGCCGCTGGTGGAGGGCGACCTGTTCGGCGGCGTCGCGGCCGGCCTTGCCGTCGCGGGGCGCCGCTGACGGCTGCGCGGCATCCGGGCCGACCCTTTTGACCGAGGGGGGATGCCGTCGCTGTAGGACATCTTCCCGCCGCAGGACGCTGTCCTTTCCTGCTTCGCTGGAGAACCAAATTTCGATACTGGATGGCTTAGCAACGGGACTGCCGATGCACTGCCTTTCCGGCAGGCCGGCGCCCGGGACACCGATGCTCACCGACTTCAACCCCTCCACCACCGGAACGAACGACCCTGCAGCGGCCCCGGCCGTGCGCAAGTCGGATCGAGAACCGCGGGGTCGCCGGCAGACGGTGCTGGTGATCGACGACGCCATCGCGAACCGCACGGTGCTGGAGGAGATGCTGTCCGACCAATGGACGGTGGTGAGCGCCTGCGGCGGCGCCGAAGCGCTCGAACTGCTCGGCCATGTCGAGCCCGACGTGGTACTGCTCGACATCGTGATGCCCGACGTGAACGGCTTCGAGGTGTTGCGCCGCATGAAGGCAAATCCCAACATGGCCGACGTGCCGGTGATCTTCATCACCGGTCTCGACCGGCCCGAGGAGGAGGCGTTCAGCCTGGAACTCGGCGCAGCCGACTACATCACCAAGCCGTTCCACGAGCCGGTCGTGCGAGCCCGGGTCGCGGCGCAGATGCGGCTGTCGGGCGAGCGCCGCCACATGGAGGCGCTGGCCCACCGCGACGCCCTGACCGGCATCCCGAACCGGCGGCAGTTCGACAGCGTGCTGGAGCACGAATGGCGGCGCGCCCGGCGGTCGGGCCAGACGCTGTCGGTCGCGATGGTGGATGTGGACTTCTTCAAGCAGTACAACGACCACTACGGCCACGAGGCGGGCGACCAGGCCCTGAAGGCGGTAGCCGGCGCTCTACAGAGCGCCATGCGGCGGCCGGGCGACCTGGCAGCACGCTACGGCGGCGAGGAATTCGCACTGGTGATGTCCGATACCGGAGACAGCAGCGCGATCCAGCTGGCCGAAACGGTACGGGCGGCCGTGGCGGCACTGCAGGTGCCCCATGCGCATTCGAAGGTTGCGCCGGTGCTGACCATCAGCCTCGGCGTGGCGACGCTCGAACCCGACAGCGGCGAAACGCCGGAACTGCTGATGCGCCGCGCCGACGGCAACCTGTACCGCGCCAAGGAAGCCGGCCGCAACCGCGTCTACGCCGACTGACCTGGCCGGTCAGCCCGCCGTGGCGGTGCCGCCGCCGAGCACCCGGTAGAGGGTGGCCTGCCCGGCCAGCTCGTTGTAGCGGACCTGTGCCAGCGAGTTCTCGATGCTGCGCCGGCGCTCTTGGGCATCGAGCCAGACCCGCAGCGCCACGGCGCCGAGCCGGTAGCGCGTCTCGTAGAGCCGTTCGGCGTTGCGGGCGGCGGCCAGCGACTGCTCCAGCGCCGCGGCCTGCTCGGCGGTCTGCCGGCGCGACGACAGGGCGTTGTCGACGTCTGCGAACGCCTGGTAGAGCGTCTGCCGGAAATTCACCACCGCTTCCTCGTAGGTCGCCTGCGACACGCGGATGCTCAGGTCCATCCGGGTCTGCTGCAGGAAGGGCAGGGTGATCCCCATCCCGAGCGAGGCGACCGGGTTCTGCAGCAGGTTGAGCAGCGCCACGCTGGAGCTCCCGAGCCCGCCGGTCAGCGTGAGGGCCGGATAGAAGCTGGCACGGGTCGCCTCGATATTTGCGTAGCTGCTGCGCAGCCGCAGCTCGGCCGCACGCACGTCGGGGCGGCGGGCCAGCAGTTCCGCCGGTACCCCTTCGGCCACGGGCGGCAGCGGGCCGTCCGGCAACCGGCGCGGCGCGGCCTTGGCGGCGTCGGGCAGGCTGCCGTCGAACAGCAGGGCGAGCGCGTTGGCCGCCTCGACCTGCTGCTGCTCCAGCAGCGCGAGCGATGCCCGCTGGCTGGAGACGCTCTGCTCGGCCTCCGACACTTCCAGCGACGACACCGCGCCCGCCCGGTACTGCACCCGGACAAGCGCCAGGGTGCGCTCCGCATAGGCGACGCTGTCTGCGCCGACGTCGAGCCGCTGGCGCAGCAGCGCGAGCTGCCAGTACAGGGTGGCGGTGGTGCCGGCGAGGGCCTGGGCGGTCGCCTCGCGGTCCTCGGCGGTCGCGACCGCCTCCCACTGCGCCACGTCGCGCAGGCTGCCGAGTCGGTTCCACAGGTCGACCTCGTAGCTCGCGCCCAGGTTGAGCGAAGCACCGCGCGACGACGGCCCGCCGTCGAGCGGCCGGGCGGCGCTGGCGCTGACGCCGCCCGTGAACTGCGGCCGCAGGTTGTGGGCCGCAAGCCCTGCCTGCAGTTGCGCCCGGCGCACCCGGATCGTCGCGGCGGCCAGGCTGTTGTTGCGCTCCAGCGCCAGGGCCACCAGCCGGTCGAGCGCCGGATCGTTGAAGGCGGTCCACCAGGCGCCGGTCGCGGCGACGGCACCGCGCGGCGCGGTGACCACGCCGTCCTGCGCAGCGCTGCCGTGAGCCCACTGCGCCGGCACGGTGGCCGCGGGCGGCGCATAGGGCGTGTGCGGGCCGGCGCAGCCGGTCGCGAGCAGCGCGGCGGCCAGCAGCGCGAGCGGAAAGGGGGTGGGTTTCGTCGTCGTCATCGTTGCCTTCAATCGCGGGCCAGCGCGTCCACCGGGTCCAGCCGCGCCGCGTTGCGCGCCGGCAGGAAGCCGAACACCACGCCGATCAGCGTCGAGCAGACGAAGGCCGCCACCATCGAGCCGTGCGAATACACCATCCGAAAATCGCCGCCGGCCCGGGCGAACACCTGCCCGATCGCCAGCGCCAGCGCGATGCCGGCCACGCCGCCGATCAGGCAGACCAGCACCGCCTCGATCAGGAACTGCTGCTGGATGTCGCCCTGCCGGGCGCCGACGGCCATGCGCACGCCGATCTCGCGGGTGCGCTCGGTCACCGACACCAGCATGATGTTCATCACGCCGATGCCGCCGACGATCAGCGAGATCACCGCGATCGATGAGATCAGCAGCGTCATCGTGCGCGTGGTCGCCTCGATCGTCTGGCGGATGCTGTCGGTGTTCAGCACGTAGAAGTCCTTGCGGCCGTGGCGCTGCTCCAGCAGCTGGTTGATGCCCTGCTCGGCGGCGGTGGTCGGCGCGTCGTCGCGCACCCGCACAGTGATGCTGCGCAGGTAGTTCTGGTTGACGATGCGGCTCATCGCGGTGGTGTAGGGCACGAACACGTTGAGCGCCTCGCTGTTGCCGAAGGCGGTCTCCTTGCGCGCGGCCACGCCGATCACCCGCACCGGCACGCTGCCGAGCAGGATCACTTCGCCGACCGGCTCGGGCGTGTTCGGGAACAGGGTCTTGCGGGTGTTGTCGTCGATCACCGCGACCTGTTCGCGCCGCTGCACGCTGTCGGCGCCGAAGGGCGAGCCCTGGGCGATCTCGACGCCCTTCACCCGGAAATACTGCTCGCCCGCGCCGGTCACGGTGGCCGACGCCTCCACGTTGCGCCAGCGCACGGTGAGCGCGCTGGTCAGCGTCGGCGTGACGCTGTCGACATAGCCCTGCCGCGCCAGCGCATCCGCGTCGGCCGGCACCAGGCTGCGCACCCGGCTGGCGCGCGGATCGCCGAAGCCCGAGCCCGAGAAGACCTCGATCGTGTTGGTGCCGATCGCGCTGATGTTCTTCAGCACCTGCTGGCGCGAGCCTTCGCCGAGCGCCACCACCGCGACGACCGAGGCGATGCCGATGATGATGCCGAGCATCGTCAGGAAAGTGCGCAGTCGGTGCGCGTTCATCGCCAGCAGCGCCATGCGGAAGGCCTCGGCGAAGCGGCCGGTCAGCGCGGCGAGACCGCCGGCGCCGGCGGGGCGGGCCGGCAGCGCGGGGGCGGCCTGGGTGCGCGGCGCGCCCTGCATGCGCTCGGTCGGCCGGTCTCCGATGATCCGGCCGTCGCGGATCTCGATGATCCGCTCGGCGTGCGCGGCGACCTCCATGTCGTGGGTCACCAGGATGATGGTGTGGCCCTCGGCATGCAGTTCCTGCAGGATCTTCATCACCTCCTCGCCGCTCGCGGTGTCGAGCGCGCCGGTCGGCTCGTCGGCCAGGATCACGCTGCCGCCGTTCATCAGCGCCCGCGCGATCGACACCCGCTGCTGCTGGCCGCCCGACAGCTGGCTCGGCCGGTAGCCGACCCGCTCGGCAAGGCCGAGCCGGCCGAGCAATGCGGCGGCACGGTCGTTGCGCGCCTCGGCCTCCACGCCGGCGTACACCGCCGGCACCGCCACGTTGCCGCGCGCCGTCAGGTCCGACAGCAGGTGGTAGCGCTGGAAGATGAAGCCGAAGTGCTCGCGGCGCAGTGCGGCGAGTTCGTTGGGGCCGAGCCGGCCGGTCTCGCGGCCATCGACCCGGTAGCTGCCACCGCTCGGCTTGTCGAGGCAGCCGAGGATGTTCATCAGTGTCGACTTGCCGGAGCCCGACTGGCCGACGATCGCGACCATCTCGCCGGCATGGATCGCCAAGTCGATGTCCTGCAGCACCGCGATGGTGGTCTCGCCCGCCGGGAACTCGCGGCGCAGGCCGCGCAGCTCCAGCAGCGGCGTGTCCGCGCCGCGCGGCTCGGATGCCATGCCGCCGGTCCTCACAGGCGCATGCCGCCCGGGCCGCGGCGGCCGCCGCCCATGCCGCCACCGGCGGGCGCGGCCGAGGCGTCGCCGGTCACCACCTTCTCGCCGGCTTCCAGGCCGTCGAGGATCTGGGCATTGACGTTGTTGTTGATGCCGACCTTCACGCTGCGCGGCTGCGCCTCGCCCGCGGCGTCGAGCACCCGCACCGTCGTGCGGCCGTCGCGACCGCGGCGGCCGAGCGCCGACGACGGGATCGTCACCGCATCGTCGGCGCGGGCCCGCACGATCGACACCTGGGCGGTCATCGAGATGCGCAGCTTGCCTTCGGGGTTGGGCACGTCGAACAGGCCGTTGTAGTACACGGCGGTGGTGCTGCTGGCGCTGCTGCTGCTCGACGCGGCGGAGGAGGTACTGTCGGTCAGGATCGAGTCGGGCGCCGGCTCCACCGTGCGCAGCGTGGCCTCGTAGCGGCGGTCGGGTTCGCCCAGGATGGTGAAGTACACCGGCATGCCGGCCTGCACCTTCACCACGTCGGCCTCAGAGATCTGCGACTTCACCGTCACCGTGTCGAGCTGCGCGAGCTTGATGATCGTCGGCGTGGTCTGGTTGGCGTTGACGGTCTGGCCCTGCTGCGCCACCACCGCCACCACCACGCCGTCGATCGGCGCGACGATCTTGGTGTAGCCGAGGTTGACCTGCGCGGTCTCGGCGGTGATCGCGGCCTGGCGGATCTGCGCCTGCAGCGCGGCGATGTTGGCGCGGGTGGCGTTGCGGGTCGCCTCCGCCGCCTCGAAGTCCTGGCGCGGGCCGGCGTCGGCATCCAGCAGTTCCTTGGCGCGCTTCCAGGCGAGTTCGGCCTGCACCAGGTTGGCCTGCTGCGCCGCGAGCTGGGCGCGCACGTTCTCCAGCGCGGCCTGGGCGTTGCGTACGTTGTTCTGCTGGGTGGTGGAATCGATCTCCGCGACCGGCTGGCCCTTCTTCACCACATCGCCGAGCTTGACCGCCAGCACCCGGATCTGCCCCGACACCTGCGCGCCGACGCTCACCTGCCGGAAGGCCTGCACCGTGCCGGTGGCGAGCACCGCGTCCTCCAGGTCGCCCCGCACCGCGGTCGCGGTGACGTAGCGCACCGGCGCCTTCGGCGGAAAGGCGCTGCGCCAAACGGCGAAGGCGATGCCGGCCAGGATCGCGAGGCCGATCGCCAGGCGGAGCATGCGGCGGAGGCGGGGACGGGAGGACAACAGGCGCATGGAACGAGTCTGGAAGGGGCGTGCGTCGGGCATGCGACGGCGATGCGAAGCTGCGGTAAAGCGGTTGCCGCGCGGCAGCGAGGGCCGGGCAGGCGCGCAGCACACCGCAGCACTATGAAAAAAGGAGCATAGAGCGCAGGCGGGACCGGCGTGTAAGCCGGTTTTGCATCAGAAGTGAGGCGGCCGCTGCGCGCTGAGCGCCGCAGCGGCGCTGCCGTCAGGCGTCGGCGCCGCCGTCCTCGTCCGGCGCGGCCCGCCGCAGCGCCAGCGCCCGGTCGTAGAGGCCGTTGCGCGGCGCACCGGTGATCTCGGCGGCGAGCCGGACCGCGGTCTTCAGCGGCAGCTCGGCCATCAGCAGCTGCAGCACCCGGACCGCGTCGCCGCCGTCCGCGTCGTCGGCCGCCGGCGGCGCCGGATGCACGACCACGACGAATTCGCCCCGCGCGCGCTGCGGCCCGGCGGCGAGCCAGGCGGCGGCGCCGGAGGCCGCCACGGTGGCGATCTCCTCGAACTGCTTGGTGATCTCGCGCGCCAGCGTGACCGGCCGGTCGCCGAGCGGCGCCAGCGCCTGGGCGAGCGCCTCGATCCGGTGCGGCGCCTCCAGCAGCACCACCGCGCGCGATTCACCGGCCAGTGCGGCGACGGCGGCGGCGCGCTCGCCGGCCTTGGTCGGCAGGAAGCCGGCGAAGACGAAGCCGCCGGTATCGTGTCCTTGCCCCACCACGCCGGCCGCGCTGAGCGCGGCCGTCACGCTGCTGGCGCCAGGCAGCGGCACCACCGGTAGGCCGGCGGCGCGCACTGCGGCGGCGAGGCGCGCGCCGGGGTCGCTCACCGCGGGGGTGCCGGCATCGCTCGCGTAGGCGACCCGCTGGCCATCGCGCAGCCGGGCGACCACGGTCTGCGCCGCCTCGGCCTCGTTGTGCTGGTGCACCGCCAGCAGGGTGGCGCCGGGCCGGTCGATGCCGTAGGCGCGCAGCAGCTGCTGGGTGTGGCGGGTGTCCTCGCAGGCGACGGTGTCGGCCGCCTGCAGCAGGTGCAATGCGCGCAGCGTGATGTCGGCCAGATTGCCGATCGGTGTGGCGACCATGTAGAGCGCGCCGCGCGGATGGTGCTGCGCCGCTGCGGCATCATGCGCAGCCGCAAGGGCGGAGGCGAAGGAGGCACTCAAATGGATTTCCTCGGGAAGGGGCGCCGCGGGAACCCGGCGGCGGCGGGAGCGCAGCGCCAGGGCGCCGCGCCGGCATCGGCACCGCCGGCACCGACGACCAAGCAGGCAGGCGATGCGGCCGAAGCGCGGGCGCTGGCCCATCTGCAGGCGGCCGGCCTGCGGCTGGCGGCCCGCAATTATCGGACGCCGGGCCGCGGTGGCGGGGAGATCGACCTGGTGATGCGCGACCGGGACGGCACGCTGGTCTTCGTGGAGGTGCGCCAGCGCGCCAGCCGCACGCACGGCGGCGCGGGCGCGAGCATCGGCGCGGCCAAGCAGCGGCGCATCGTCTTCGCCGCGCGGCACTACCTGCTGCGGCTGGCCGCACCGCCGCCGTGCCGCTTCGACGTGGTGCTGGTGGAGCAGGGCACGGTGACCTGGCTGCAGGCCGCGTTCGATGCCCAGGGGTGGTGAGCGGGCGCAGACGTGGGCAGGGCGACTGCAGGCGGTCGGTGCATCTGGCGCTGCCTGACGGGACTCTGCCGTGTCGACGGGCCGGCGATGGCCGCTGCCGAACGGCTCCTGATCAGTCCGTCCCTGCAGCGCCGACCCGTACGTCTGGAAAGTTCGCCCGCTCATTGCGTGCGCTCAGCAGGCAGGCCGTCAGGTCGCGCACGATGCGTGACTTCGGAAGATCGGGTCGGAACACGAGCAGCGTGCGGAAATGGACCGCGGCGGAAAACGGTTTGAAGACCACGCCACGCGCAGCGTAACCATCGGCCGCATACGGATTGACCAGCCCCACACCGAGGCCCTCCATCGCCAGCGCGCAGACGGTGGCGGAATTCGGTGTTTCCGCGACCACCCGAGGCTTGGCCTGGGCGTGCTGGAAGACCTGTTCCAGCTTCCGCCGCACCGTATCTTCGGGCGACAGCGCGAGAAAGGGCTCCTCGTGCAAATCGCCGGGCGTCACCACCGTTCGCTCGGACAGCCGGTGGCCGGCGGGCATGGCGCAGACGGCCTTGGGCGTGGCGAACAGCTGATGGCCCAGCCCAGTGACGTCGATCTCGTCCGCAGCCAACCCGACGTCGAACCTGCTGCTCACCACCAGCTCCCGGACCGCAGCAGACCCTGCGACCTGGAGCGTGACGGCGATCGACGGATGCTTCTCCCGAAAAAGTCGGAGCGCGCGAGGCACCAGCGTCGAGCCGAGCGCTGCCAGGCTTGCGATGCGGATGTCGCCGGTGCCGAAATCGCGGATGCGTGCCGCACTGTCGCGCAGACGGTCCAGCCCCTGGAATGCCGAATCGACGTCGCGGAAGAACAGCTGGCCCTCGGCCGTCGGCACCAGACGCCCGCGGATGCGGTCGAAAAGCGCAAAACCCGTGGCTTTTTCCAGTTCGATGACGCTGCGGCTGATAGCCGGTTGGCTCACCTGCAACAGATCCGCGGCGCGCGATGCGGAACCCGTGGTCATGACGGCACGGAACGCTTCGACCTGCCGGAAATTCATAAGGTTTTCGCATGGAGGTCCACGCGTGCGTCATTGATGTTTATGAACTGAAATTCTAGATTCGTCCTGCGGGACTGGCGTAGAGGCCGGTTCCGTGACCTGGAACGACCGCGCCATGGCGCGCATGAACGGAGTGGGAATGACCGGATCGACGAATCGCCGTGCAGCCCTCGTGGCTGCCGCCAGCGCAGCCGCGGGATCGCTGCTGCCCTCCACGCATGTCTGGGGCAACGCGCCCTATCCCGACCGGCCCATCAAACTCGTGGTGCCGTGGTCGGCGGGCGGCAGCACCGATGTCCTGGCTCGCGCCGTCGGCCAGAACCTGGGCGAGGTGCTGGGGAAACCGGTGGTCGTCGACAACCGCCCCGGTGCCGCGGGCCGGCTGGGCATCGATACGGTCGCGAAATCCGCACCGGACGGCTACACCGTCGGCGTGATCGAGCTGGCCCATGCGATCGCACCGGCGATCTACCAAAAAATGTCGTACGACATCATGAACGACGTGGCAGCGGTGTCGGTGCTGGGCGATTCGCCCCTGGTTCTATTCGTGGACTCGCACAAGTACAGCGAAGGTCAGTACCGGAGTTTCATCGCCGATGCCAGGAAGTCCACGACGCCGCTCCCAATCGCGACGAGCGGAACCGGGAGCATCAGCCATCTGGCAGCGGGACTGCTGGCCCGCCAGGCCGGTGCGGCCTTCGACATGATCCCGTACAAGGGCTCGGCCCCTGCCTTGACCGATGTGGCGGCCGGCCAGGTGGCAGGCCATATCTGCACGCTGGCCAGCGCGAGCAGCCTGTTGTCGGCGCGCAAGATCGTTCCGCTGATGGTGACGGGCAGCAAACGTCTCGCCCAGCTGCCTGCCGTGCCCTGTGCGAGCGAACTGGGTCTTTCCCGATTGGACTTCGGACAGTGGTGGGCCCTGGTCGTGCCCGCGCGGACACCGAAGAGCGTGGTCGATTCTCTTCTCCGGGCGACGAAGGCCGCCGTGGTGGACAAAAACGTCCAGGCGCGAATTTCCAGCCTGGCGATCAACCTGTCGAGCCGGTCGCCGGACGAAACGCAGGCCTTCATCCGGGCTGAAGCGATCAAGTGGTCCAAGGTGGTGGCCGAGCTCGGCATCAAGCCCGAGTGATCCGGGAGCGCACCGAAGTGATCAGATCAGAAGACAACCAGGAATCCAGCGGTCGCGACAGCGGCTTTCGCAGTCTTTCGCCGGCCGTCTGGCGGGCATCGACCGTGCTGTTCGACAACATTGCCGACTTCACCACGCGCAAGGAGCGCCTCTTCGATGGCTACACCTACGGCGTCACCGGGACACCCACCACCCGGGTACTCGAAGACCGGGTCGCTGAACTCGAAGGCGCGCGGCACTGCATTGCACTGCCATCGGGCCAGGCGGCCTTGTGCCTAGTGGCACTCTCGCTGCTGAGTGCAGGCGACCATATGCTGGTGGCCGATTCGGCCTACGGACCGCTCAGGACATTTGCGCGGGACTATCTGCAGCGATTCGGCATCACCTGCGAGACCTTCGACCCGGAAGCCGGAAGCGCGATCGCGCAACGCCTGAAGCCCCATACCAAGGCGATCTTCCTGGAGTCGCCCGGCTCCATCACCATGGAGATGCAGGACATTCCCGCCATCGTCCAGGCCGCCCGGGCGGCCGGTGTGCGGACGGTCCTGGACAACAGCTGGGCGTCGCCGCTCGGATTCCGTGCCGTTCCTGCAGGCGTGGATGTCGTGGTCGAGGCGGCATCCAAGCTCTTCGGCGGGCATTCGGATCTGCTGCTCGGGACCGTCGCCACCGACGACCGTGGGTTGTACGAATCGTTCCGCACCACCCAGAGCGTGCTGGGCCAAGCCGTGAGTGCCGAGGACTGTTTCCTCGCCCTGCGCGGGATGGAGACGCTCGAACTACGTTACCGCCATCAGTGTGCGGCGGCGCTCCAGGTCGCCCATGCACTCGCAGGTCACGATCTGGTGCAGGACGTGCTGTTTCCGCCGCGCCCGGGCGACCGCGGACATGCGCGGTGGTCGGCCAGTTTCACGGTCGGCGGCTGTGTGCTGTCCTTCGTGCCGCGCCTGCCGTCGGAGGCGGCCGTTCACCGCTTTTTCGACGCGCTGCAGGTTTTTCGGATCGGCGCGAGCTGGGGCGGTACGCACAGTCTGGCGGCCTACTATCCGGCAGCGGAGCAGGCCCGACGGCAGCATTGCCGCATCGACAGCGGCATCGTGCGCCTGTCCGTCGGCGTCGAGCCGACCGAAGACCTGATCGCCGACCTGGATCAGGCACTGCGTAACGCGTGACTGTTCGGCAACGACTCCCGCTGCGCCTGCGATTCCAGGCACAGCGGGCGAGCTGCAGGGCTGAACCGCGCGGATCAGTAGGTCTTGTACGGTAGGAACTTGCCCGACAGCACCACGTTGACGCGGTCGCCCGCCGGGTTGCCTTCGCGCTGGATGTCCATCTTGAAGTCGATCGCGCTCATGATGCCGTCGCCGAACTCCTCGTGGATCAGTTCCTTGATCGTCGTGCCGTAGACGCTCACCAGCTCGTACCAGCGGTAGATCAGCGGATCGGTCGGCACCGGCGTGGGCAGCGAGCCCTTGTACGGGACCACCTGCAACCATTTGCGGTCGTCGGCGCTCAGGTCGAATAGCTCGCCGACCACGTCGGCCTGCGCGGCGTTGAGCGTCATCTGCCCGAGGCAGGCGGCGGTGGTCCATTCCTTCGACAGCCCGACCTGCTCGGCGACGTGCGCCCAGCTCAGGCCCTTCAGGACTTTGGCGGTGATGATCTTTTCGGTGACGGCGAGGCGGCTCATGCGATGACTCCTGGTTGAGCGTGGGGGTGGAAAACAGTAACGGGAGGAAGTGGCCGGTCAGGCCGCGTGGGCGCGGCCCACGAGGAAATCGACGATGTCGTTGCGCAGGGCGTAGTAGCCCTCGAGGTGGTGCAGGCCCGCGCGGGTTCGCCTCCGCGGCAGCGGGTTGACGATGACTTCGGCGATGCCGCCGGGCCGGTAGCCGGACGGCGTGTCGACACCGTTGCGCATCAGCAGGATGCGGTCCGCCAGCAGGATCGCTTCGTCGACGTCGTGGGTGATCATGAACACCGTCTGCCGGGTCTGCCGCACGATCGCCATCAGTTCGTCCTGGATGGTGCCGCGCGTCAGGGCGTCCAGTGCCCCGAAGGGCTCGTCGAGCAGCAGCATCTTGGGCTGGATCGCGAAGGCGCGGGCGATGCCGACCCGCTGCTTCATGCCGCCCGACAGCTGCGACGGTTTCTTGTCGATCGCATGGCTCAGGCCGACCAGGGCGACGAACTTCTCGACTTGAGCGTCAACCTGCGCGCGGCTCCAGTCGGGCCAGCGCGACTCGACGGCGAAGGCGATGTTGCGGCGCACCGTGAGCCACGGCATCAGCGCATGGCTCTGGAACACGACGCCGCGCTCCAGCCCCGGCCCGGTGACGGCGCGGCCGTCCATGAAGATGTGGCCGGCGCTGGCGGTATCGAGTCCGGCCAGCGCATTCAGGATCGTCGTCTTGCCGCAGCCCGAATGGCCGATGATGCAGACGAACTCGCCGCGGTCGAGTGCGAAGTCCACGTCGGCGAACACGGGGCGGCCGCCGCCGAAGGACTTCGCCAGTCCCTCGATGACCAGCAGGGGCGACGCCGCGGTGGCGGAAGGTTCATTCGGCATAGGTCACCTGCTTCTGGATGGCCGCGAAGGCGAGGTCGAGCGCCATGCCCACCACGCCGATTACGAGGATCGCGAAGATCACGTTGGTGAGCGACAGGTTGTTCCACTCGTTCCACAGGAAGTAGCCGATGCCGGTGCCGCCGACCAGCATCTCGGCGGCGACGATCACCAGCCAGGCGATGCCCATGCTGATGCGCATGCCGGTCAGGATGGTCGGGGCGGCGGCCGGCAGGATCACCCGGAACGCCTTGCGCAGCGGCGCGACTTCGAGCGTGTTCGCGACATGCAGCCATTCCCGCTTGACCGACGCTACGCCGAACGCGGTATTGAGCAGCATCGGCCAGACCGAGCAGATGAAGATCACGAAGATGCCGCTCGCCGACGAATCCTTGATCGTGTAGAGCGCCAGCGGCATCCAGGCGAGGGGCGAGATTGGCTTGAGCACCTGGATGAACGGATCGAGCGCACGGCGAAACAGCGGCGACATGCCGATCAGGAAGCCGAGCGGCAGCGCCACCAGGCAGGCCAGCAGAAAGCCGGTGCCGACCCGCAGCAGCGACCATCCCAGCTGGATGGCGATGCCCTTGTCGTTGGGGCCGTTGTCGTAGAACGGGTCGCGCAGCTGGCGCACCAGCGTCGCACCCATCTGGGCGGGCGTGGGAAAGCCGGCGCTCTTCTGGCCGCCCTCGGCCGTCGGGTCCTTGCCGAGCATGCGGGCGTATTCCAGCTGCTCGGGCGTGAGGCGGGCCGCGGGTGCCGCGCCGGCGCCGGGCAGCGTGGCGACCTGCCACACCGCGAGCAGCAGCCCGAACAGCAGCACCGACAGCAGGGCCGCCTTGAGCGAGAGATTTTTCATCGGCGGACGTCCCTCAGGCCGCGGCGCGGGAGATCGCGAAGCTGCGGGCGTAGTCGTCGGGCTTGGCCGGATCGAAGACCTTGCCCATGATCGTGAACTTGGGATAGGCGCCCTCGGGCGGTTTCTGGCCCAGCTCGGCCATGCGCTTCTTCGCGTCGGTCAGCAGGAAGACCTTCTCGGCGAGCTGCCGATAGTTCACGTCGCCCTTGACGTAGCCCCAGCGCTTCATCTGGGTGAGCATCCAGACGGCCATCGACTGCCACGGGATCGGGTCGAAGTCGGCACGGTCGGGCACCGTCCGGATGTTGCCCAGGCCGTCGGCGAACCGGCCGGTGAGCACCTGGGTCAGCACCACCTCGGGCTGGTTGAGGTACTGCGCCGGCGCGATCACCTTGGCGATCAGCTCGCGGTTCTTCGGGTCGCGCGCCATCGCGGAGGCAGTGAGCACCGAGCGCACCAGTGCGGCGAAGGTGTTCGGGTTCTGCTGGATGAAGGCGGCCGAGGTGCCGAAGGCGCAGCAGGGATGGCCGTCCCAGATCTCCTTGGTGAGGATGTGGAGGAAGCCCACTTCCTCGAACACCGCACGCTGGTTGAACGGGTCGGGGCCGAGGTAGCCGTCGATGTTGCCGGCCCGCAGGTTGGCGACCATCTCGGCCGGCGGCACGACACGGATCTGGATGTCGGTGTCGGGGTTCAGGCCGTGCTCCGCCACGTAGTAGCGCAGCAGGAAGTTGTGCATGCTGTACTCGAAGGGCACGGCGAACTTGAAGCCCTTCCACTTCTTCGGGTCGCGGTTGTCCTTGTGCTTGTTGGCCAGGGTGATCGCCTGGCCGTTGGTGTTCTGGATCGTCGCGACTTCCATCGGCACGGCGTTGGAGCCCACGCCCATCGAGATGGCCAGCGGCATCGGCGACAGGAAGTGCGTGGCGTCGTACTCCCGGTTGAGCATCTTGTCGCGGATCAGCGCCCAGCCGGCGGTCTTGACCACGTCCACGTTCAGGCCCTGCTGTTTGTAGAAACCCAGCGGGTGGGCCATGATCAGCGGCGTCGCGCAGGTGATCGGGATGAAGCCGATCTTCAGGTCCTTCTTCTCCAGCGGCGCCTTGTCCTGCGCCATCGCATGCAGGGCACCGATCGGCAGCAGCGATGCGATCGCGGCACGGGCGGTGCCCGCGCCCACCGCCTGCAGGAAGCGGCGGCGCACCGGCTCCGCCGGGAACAGCGCCTTCACGAGCGCCGCTTCGATCTTGCGGTGCGACAGCGCCTCGGCCGAGGCATGCTCGGACGGCGCATGGTCGCCGCCGCAGCCGCACCGCAGGGCCAGCGGGCGGTCGGCATCGTAGGGCGAGGATGCGAGGGTCGGATCGGACATGGTGCGCTCCAGGAGGTGAAGATCACCCCGTCATGCAACCGCCGGGCCGGCGGCGTGCCAGGACGCTCCGGAAGACGCAGATCGCGCACCGTCCCGCCATGCGTTGTAGGGCGGGCACTACACGGCGCCCGACGCAGCTGCCGCCGGGCCGTGCCGGTCGCGTCCGGTCAGGCCGCCGGCGGGTTCCGGCCGAGGCGTTCGGCGTACAGCGCGAGTTCCACGTCGTTCTTCGTGCCGGTCTTGTCCAGGATGCGCGCCCGGTAGGTGCTGACCGTGTTGGACGCCAAGCCCAGCTGTGCACCGATTTCGCTCACCGAACGCCCGACGATGAGCAGGCGGAACACCTGGTGCTCCCGGTGCGACAGCGCCTCGGTGGCCGAACCGCCGCCGACCGCCGTGGCCAGCGCCTCGGCCGTCGTGGCCGAGACGTAGCGCCCGCCCGCTGCCGCCTTGCGCACCGCGGCCACCATCGTGTCGGGATCGGCGCTCTTGTGCAGGTAGCCGGCCGCACCGAGCCGGATACAGCGCACCGCATACTGGTTCTCGGGGTAGGTCGAGAGCATCAGGACCGGGAGCGTCGGCCAAGCATCGCGCAGCGCCTGCAGCACGTCGAGGCCGTCGCGCTCCGGCAGGCCGATGTCGAGCAGCACCAGGTCGAGGCCGCGGGGACCGTCGAGGGCGGCGACCTGCGCCAGCACGCCCGGGCCGGTCTCGGCCTCGGCCATCACGTGGATCTCGGGCGGGCCGTTGGACATGTCGCGCATGACCTGCTTCAGGCCCTCGCGCACGATGCGGTGGTCGTCGCCGATGAGGATGCGGATCGCGTGCTGCATGTCAGGCGTCCTGCAGCGGCATGCACAGGCGGAAGCGGCTGCCGCGGCCGGGTCGGCTGTCGATCGCGAGGGTGCCGCCGAAGTGCCGGGCCCGCTCCCGCATGCCGCGCACGCCGTAGGAGGTGGGGGCCTCGAACGCCTGCAGCGCGGCGCCGACGCCGTCGTCCTCGACCGACAGGGTCAGCGCGCCGGCCGCGGCGGCGATCGCCACCCGCACGCGCCGGGCCCGGGCATGGCGGGCGACGTTGGAGAGCATTTCCTGGAAGATGCGGAACACCGCCGTCGCGGCCGGCCCGTCGGGCTCCGGGCTGCCGGCGACCTGCAGGTCCCAGTCGAGCACCAGTTCCGCGGCCTGCGCGAAATCGTGGGCCTGCCATTCCAGCGCGGCCCAGAGGCCCTGGTGGTCGAGGATGCTCGGGCGCAGGTCGGTGATGATCCGGCCGACGTTGTCGACCGCGCCCTCGATCAGCGTGGTCATGCCCGCGCACTTGTGGCGCATCGCCGGGCGCAGGTCCTGCTGCGAGCCGGCGGCCGGGGCGGGCAGCTCGGCCAGGCGCTTGTCCAGCCAGGCGACATCCATCTTCAGCGCCACCAGCAGGCTGCCCAGCTCGTCGTGCACCTCGCGGGCGATCCGGGTGCGCTCCTCCTCGCGGACCGAATCGGTCCATGCGGACAGGGCCCGCAGTTCCTGCAGGGCGGCGGTCAGCTCGGCCGTGCGGGCGGCGACCCGCTGCTCGAGCGCGTCGCGCGACTGCTGCAGCGCGGTGGTCAGCCGCCGGCGTTCGGTGATGTCGACGAAGGTGATGACGGCGCCGCGCACCTTGGTGCCGTCGAGGATCGGATGGCTCGAATACTCCACCGGAAAGGCGCTGCCGTCGCGCCGCCAGAACACCTCGGTGTCGATGCGGCAGGGCTGGCCGCGGCGGAAGGCGCGGAAGATCGGGCAGGCGGAGTCGGGGTAGGACGAGCCGTCTTCATAGGAATGGTGGGTCAGCGCGTGCATGTCGCGGCCGAGCACCTCGGCCGCCTCGTAGCCGAGCAGGGCAGCGCCGGCCCGGTTGATGAAGACGCAGTGGCCGTCGAGCCCGACACCGAAGATGCCCTCGCCGGTGGATTCCAGCAGCAGGCCGAGCTGGCGGGTCCAGGCGCTGCCCGGGTCGGCCAGGTCGGAAGGTGCGGCGGCGGCGGCGGTCGGAGGGGAAAGACTCATCCTGGACGGGCAAGCAATGGCTGTGCCGGCACGCCCCGGCGCGTCACAGGCCGAGCGCGCTCAGGCCCGGATGGTCGTCCGGCCGGCGGCCGAGCGGCCAGTGGAAGAGCCGCTCCTCCGGCCGGATCGGCCGGTCGTTGATGCTGGCGAAGCGGCGGTGCATCAGGCCGTCGTCGGCGAACTCCCAGTTCTCGTTGCCGTAGCTGCGGAACCAGTTCCCGGCGTCGTCGTGCCATTCGTACGCGAAGCGCACGGCGATGCGGTGGCCGGCGCAGGCCCACAGTTCCTTGATGAGGCGGTAGTCCAGCTCGCGGGCCCACTTGCGCTGCAGCAGGGCCCGCGCCTGCTCGCGGCCGACCGGGAATTCCGCGCGGTTGCGCCAGACCGTGTCCTCGGTGTAGGCCAGCACGATCCGGTCGGGGTCGCGGGAGTTCCAGCCGTCCTCGGCCAGCCGGACCTTCTCGGCGGCGGTGGCGGGGGTGAAGGGTGGCAGGGGCGGGCGGGTCGTCATGGCGGTGTCCTCGAATCGAGGGAGTGAGTGGAACGGGCTGCATGTAGACAGATCTGTCTACATGCAGTGCCGACCATACCGCAGGTAGACAGGTCTGTCTACAATCGGCCGATGGACATCGCCTCGCTGCCGGCCCGCGACCGGATCCTGCTCACTGCCCACGACCTCTTCTACCGCGAGGGCATCCGCGCCACCGGCATCGACCGGGTGATCGCCGCCTCGGGCGTGGCCAAGCTGACGTTCTATCGGCACTTCGCCAGCAAGGACCTGTTGGTGGAAGCCTTCCTCGACTACCGGCACGACCGCTGGATGGCCTGGTTCGTCGATGCGCTCGGCCGCCGCGGCGCGGCCGACCTGCCGGCCGACGGCCGGGCGCTGCCGCTGCTGGCCGACGTGCTGGACGAGTGGTGCGCCGACCCGGCCTTCCGCGGCTGCGCCTTCGTCAATGCGGTGGCGGAGGTCGGCGGGACGCTGCCCCGTGCCACGGCACAGGCCGCCGCCCACAAGCAGGCGATGGCCGATGTCGTCGCCCTGCTGCTGCCGCCGGGCGACGCGGGTGCCCGCTGCGCCCGGGCTGCGGTGGTCGCGTTCGACGGCGCCGTGGTGCAGGCGCAGATGGGCGACGCCCCGGGCGCGGTGGCGGCGCTGCGCGCATTGCTGGAGGCGCTGGCCGGCACGGTCGTCGCCGTCGGCGGGCAACCGGATCGACAGCTATCGAAAAGATAGCTGGTTGCGCAGGCGGGACGGGCGCTGGCGCCCGAAAACGGCGTGAAACGGCGCCGGTCAGCGCGCCCGCCGCGCCATCGCCACACCCGCGATCGCCAGCACGAACCCGCCGATCTGCACCGGCGTCAGCGTCTCGCCGAGCAGCGCCCAGGATTCGACCGCCGCCAGTGGCGGCACCAGCAGCAGCAGGGCCGCGGTGCGGGTCGCCTCACCGCGGCGCATCAGCCAGATCAGCAGCGTCGTGCCGACCAGCGACAGCACGATCACCGACCAGCCGAAGGCGAACCACAGCGCCGGCGCATGGTCCCAGCGGAAGTCGCCGATCATGAACGCCAGCACAGCGGTGACCGCGGCACCGCCCAGGCTCTGGATCGCGCTGGCGCTGCGGATGTCGGCCACCGCGTCGGGCGACTTCTGCACCATCGAGCCGACGGTGAGCGAGAAGATGCCGAACACCCCGGCCGCCACCACCCAGGGCGACAGCGGCACCGCCGCACCCGCCGCCAGCCGCGGCAGCAGCACCAGCGCCACGCCGGCGAAGCCGACCGCGAGGCCCGTCCACACCGTGCGTCCGAGCGACGCCCCCAGCACCAGCGCCGCGATCAGCGCGGTGAAGAGCGGCTGCAGCGCGCCGATCAGCGCCATCACGCCGGCCGGCAACCCGTGCGACATCGCCCACCAGCTCGGACCCAGGTAGACGCCGTTCATCAGCGCGCCGGCAGCCAGGTGCACCGCGATCTGGCGCGGCCGGCGCGGCCACGGCGCGCGCATCGCCAGCGCGATCGCGGTGAAGATCGCCGCGACCGCGAGGAAGCGCAGCGTGAGGAACAGCGAAGAATCCGCATGCGGCCCGACCGCCCGCCCCACCAGGAAGCCGGTGGACCAGATCCAGACGAACAGCGCGGGAAACAGGACGCGGGCGACGAGGGGCGGCATCACGCGGCCGGGTCGGGGTCGGCCGGCCGCGCGACCAGCGTGTCGGCCGGCAGGTCGGCGATCTCCTGCAGCAGCGCCGCGAGCTGCTGCGCCGCCGCGCCGATCACCGCGCGCCCCTTCTCCGCCGTCGCCGCGGCGGCGTTGCCGACCGCGCCCTGCGGGTGGTAGTCCTGCATCTGCCAGCCGAGCTTGGCGCTGCGGCCGTTGCCGAGGATCGGGTAGCGCGCCGCCCGCGCCTGCGAGGTGGAGGGGAAGTCGCGCGCCGCCGCCATGTCGACCCGGTCGGGCCGCAGCGCCAGCATCATCGAGGTCTCGATGTCGCCGGCATGGATGCCGAAGCGGTGCTCGGTCGCGGGGAACAGCGATTCCACCTCCGCCGGCAGCGGCAGCGAGAACCAGCTCGCGCTGTAGACGAGCAGCCCGCAGCGGGCGCGCAGGTCGCGCGACACCAGGTCCATCGCGCCGACGTTGCCGCCGTGGCCGTTGAAGATCAGCAGCTTCTGCATGCCGGCGCGGGCCACCGCCTCGCCGATCTCGGTCCAGACCCGCAGCACCGTCTCGGCGCTGAAGCTAAGCGTGCCCGGGAAGGCCAGGTGCTCGGGGCTGAAGCCGACTGCCTGCGTCGGCAGAAACAGCGCCTCCAGCGTGTCGGGCAGCAGCGGCAGGGAAGCGGCGATCACGCCGTCGAGCAGGGCGGTGTCCACGCACAGCGGCAGGTGCGGGCCGTGCTGCTCGGTCGCGGCGACCGGCAGCACCGCCACCGTGCGGGCGGCGCGGCCGTCGGCCGCGCGACGCATGAAGTCGGTGGTGCGCAGGTCGGCCCAGAAGCGCGGTGCGGCGGTCGGCGGGGAGGTCATCGGCCTATCTTAGTGAGGCCGGTCGCGTGCGCCTGTCGCGTCAGACGTGCTCGGCGCTCACCGCCCGCGTCTCGCCGGTCTCCACCAGGGTGCGGGTGGCGTCGACCCGGCCGTAGATCCAGAGGATCTTCATGCCCTGGGTGGCCGACAGGTTGCGGAAGCGGTGCGGCACGCCGGCGGGGATGAAGGTGGTGTCCTGCGGCACCAGCCGGTGGTGGGTGTCGCCGATGTCGAACTGCGCGTCGCCCTCCAGCAGCATCACGCTTTCCTCGCAGTTGTGGAAGTGCCAGGGGATCTGCGCGCCGGGGCTGAATTCGGTGATGCCGTTGATGAAGGCGGTGGCGCCCAGCTTCGCCGAGACCAGCGGGATGGTGCGGGCGCCGCCGCCGCGCTCGTAGGCCTTCAGGTCGGCGGGATGGAGGATGGCCGCTGCGGCGGCGGTGTCGGGTGCAGGCATCGGGCGGGGGTCCATGGGTGTCAGTCGGCTTTGATGGCGTTGTTCTGGATCACCCGGCCGTAGAGCGCGTACTGGTCGCGTAGCGCGCGGCCGAACTCTTCGGGCGAGGTGCCGCGCAGCGTGATGCCCAGGCCGGTCAGCTGGCGCCGCGTTTCGGGATCGTCAAGCGACACGCGCATCGCGCCGGTCAGCCGGTCGACCACCGGCCGGGGCGTGCCCTTGGGCGCGACGAGCGCGAACCAGGAGTTGAAGAAGAAGTCCGGCACGCCCGATTCGGCGACCGTCGGCACGTTCGGGTACTGCGGCAGCCGCTGCGGCGTGGAGACCGCCAGCAGCCGCAGCTTGCCGCCCTGGATCAGCGAGGTGACGGTGCCCAGGCCCTGGAAGGCGGCATCGACCTCGCCGCCGGCCACCGCGATCGCGGCGGGCGTCGCGCCCTTGTAGGGCACGTGCGTCACGTCGATGCCGGCGCGCGTCGCGAACATCGCCATCGCCAGGTGCTGCGGGCTGCCGTTGCCGCCCGAGCCGTAGTTGAGCTTGCCCGGCTGGGCCTTGGCCGCCTGCACGAAGTCGGCCACCGTGCGGTACGGCGACTCGGGCTTCACCACCAGCCCCCATTCGATGGTGCCGACCAGCGACACCGGCACGAAGTCGGTCAGGGCGTCCCAGCCGGCTTTCGGATAGATGTGCGGCACCATCGTCAGCACGCTGTCGTTGAAGGCGCCGATGGTGTAGCCGTCGGGTGCCGCCTTGGCGACCCGCTCCGCACCGATCAGGCCGGCCGAGCCAGGGATGTTCTCCAGCACGAAGGACTGGCCGAGCTCGGTCCCCATGCGCTGCAGCAGCACGCGGGCGCCGTTGTCCACCGCGCTGCCTGCCGCCAGCGGGATGACGGTGCGGATCGGCTTGGTCGGGTAGGCGCCCTGGGCGGACGCGGCGAAGGCGGCGAAAGCCAGGCAGGCGGCAGTGGCGAGGCGGGCGAGGGCGGTCATGCGGGTGTCTCCTGTCGTTGGTGTCGGGGTGGCCGGCCGCGGTCGCCGGTCAGCCGCCGTCCAGCGGCGCGATGCCGAGGCGCGCGGCCAGCCGGTCGAGGTCGGCGAGCACGCCGGCGGCCACCGGCACGCCGTGTGCGGCGTAGTCCGCGCGGCGGCCGTGGCTCTGCTCACCCGGCAGCCAGATGCGCTCCACGCCCGGCAGGCGTTCGCTGTCGCGGATGTCGCGCACCAGCCGGTCCACCGCCGCCTTGAAAGGTCCGGCGCCGCCGAAGGCCGCGAGGTCGATCACCAGGATCGCCTGGCCGGTGTTGGTGGGCGTCGTGTGGTCGGCGTTGAAATCGATCACGTCGCGGCCCATCGCCGCGCCCTGCAGCGTGCCCGCCAGGAGCCCGACGATCAGCGCCAGGCCGTAGCCCTTGTGGCCGCCGATCGGCAGCAGGAAGCCCTCGTGCGCGCGGTGCGGGTCGGTCAGCGGCCGGCCCTGGCGGTCGATCATCCAGCCCTCGGGCATCGGCTCGCCGCGCTTGGCCTTGGCTTTCACCTTGCCGTAGGCGGCGACGGTGGTCGCCATGTCGAGCACGATCGGCGGCTCGTCGCCGGCCGGGATACCGGCGGCGATCGGGTTGGTCGACAGCAGCATCTCCATGCCGCCCCAGGGCGGCAGGTGGTTGGCGTTGCCGACCGCGAAGTAGAGGCCGATCATGTCGTGCGCCACCGGCATGCGGGCGTAGAGCGATGCCGGTCCGGCATGGTTGCTGGCGCGGGTGCCGACCCAGGCGACGCCGGCAGTCCGCGCCTTCTCGATCGCGATCTCCACCGCGCGCGACACCACCAGGTGGCCCATGCCGTTGCCGCCATCGACCACTGCGGTGGCGGCGCGTTCCTCGACGATCCGGATGTCCGGCCGCAGCGCGATGCCGCCGGCCTCGATCCGCTGCACATACTGCGGCAGCCGGATGATGCCGTGGCCGTCGGAGCCCTGCAGGTCGGCCTGCGCCATCAGGTCGGCGATCGTGTCTGCATCGGTTTGCGGCAGGCCGACGCGGACAAAGGCGCGGGCGGTGAAATCCCGCAGCTGCCCGCTCGGCACGGTACGGGTGGGGGACGGGGAGGCGGGCGGGGCGGAATGCGTGGTCGTCATGGCGGCAGGGAAGGGGACCACCTCAGTCTAGGAAGCCGCTGCAGGAGCGTCCAATGCCGTTTGCGCGCGCAGCCATATCATGCTGCTATGGCATGCGGTGTGAATTCCGTTGCGCGGCGATGAACCTGCGCACCCTCGGCTACTTCGTCGCGATCGCCGACGCCGGCAGCTTCACCGCCGCGGCCGCCGCGGTCGCGATCGCGCAGCCGGCGCTCACCCGGCAGATGCGCGACCTGGAGGCGGAGCTCGGCGTGGCACTGCTGCAGCGCGGACCGCGCGGCGTGCGGCTGACGCAGGACGGCGCAACGCTCTATGCGTCGGCGCGGCGCATGCTCGCCGAGGCGTCGCGGGTGCGCCAGCACCTCGCGGGCAGCCGCGACATCGCCACCGAGGCGACGGTGGTGCTCGGCGTCTCGCCGACGCTCGCGCCGGTGCTGCTGCCCGGCGTGTTCGAGCGCTGCCACCGCAGCCTGGCCGGCGTGCGGCTGGTGGTGCGCGAGGCGTTCACACCGCAGCTGCTGGAGGGACTGGAGCGGGGCCGCATCGACATGGCGGTCGCGACCAATCCGCCGCCGCAGCGCGGCCTGGCGCTGCAGCCGCTGCTGGCCGAGCCCTTCGTGCTGGTCACGCCGGCCGCGCGGGGGCTGCCGGCCACGGTGACGCTGGCGGAGCTGGCCCGGGTGCCGCTGCTGATGACCGGCCTGCACCGTGGCATCGTCGAGCGGGCGCTCGCACCGCTCGGCGGCCGGCTGCAGGTCGAAGCCGAGATCGACTCGGTCGATGCGATCCGCGAACTGGTGCTGCAGGGCCGACGGGCCACGGTGATGCCGGTGTCGGTGTTCCAGGCGCCGCGCGGCAGCGGCGCCCGGCTGTCGGCCATCGCTGGCGCCCAACTGCATCGCATGCTGGTGCTGGCGACCCGTGTCGAGCGCGCCGACGCCTCCGCGACCGCGGTGGTCGCCGACCTGGTGCATGCCGAGGCGGCTCGCCTGGCGGACGCGGGGGTGTTCAGCCTCGTCGCAGCCGCGTGACCGCCGAGGCCGGGCGCGCGAAGCTTTCGGCGCCGCGGGCTGCACAAATTTCACGCCGCGCTGCGCGGGGCTTGGCGACAATCCGCCCATGACCCACGCCCTCGCCGACACTCCCGCGCCCGCGCTATCGAAAAGTGAGCTGCAGACGCAGGTGGTGCGGGCGCTGCAGGCTGATTTGCCTGAGCATTCGATCCTGTGGACGCCGGAAGACACGACGCCCTACGAATGCGACGGCCTGACCGCCTACCGTCAGCGGCCGATGTGCGTCGCCCTGCCCGAGACCGAGGCGCAGGTGCAGGCGGTGCTGCGCACCTGCCACCGGCTCGGCGTGCCGGTGGTCGCCCGCGGCGCGGGCACCGGCCTGTCGGGCGGCGCGATGCCGCACGCACACGGCGTGACGCTGTCGCTGGCGCGCTTCAACCGCATCCTGAAAGTCGATCCGCTGGCGCGCACTGCCGTCGTGCAGTGCGGCGTGCGCAACCTCGCGATCAGCGAGGCGGCCGCGCCCTACGGCCTGTACTACGCGCCCGACCCGTCGAGCCAGATCGCCTGCACCATCGGCGGCAACGTGGCCGAGAACTCGGGCGGTGTGCACTGCCTGAAATACGGCCTGACGGTGCACACCGTGCTGCGGGTGCGCGGCTTCACCGCCGAGGGCGAACCGGTCGAGTTCGGCAGCGAGGCGCTCGACGCCGCCGGCCTGGACCTGCTGGCGGTTCTGGTCGGCAGCGAGGGCATGCTCGCCGTCACCACCGAGGTGACGGTGCGCCTGGTGCCCAAGCCTCAGCTCGCGCGCTGCATCATGGCCAGCTTCGACGACCTGCAGAAGGCCGGCGACGCGGTGGCCGCGGTGATCGCCGCCGGCATCATCCCGGCCGGCCTCGAGATGATGGACAAGCCGATGACCGCCGCGGTCGAGGACTTCGTGCACGCCGGCTACGACCTGAGCGCCGAGGCGATCCTGCTCTGCGAATCCGACGGCACGCCCGAGGAGGTGGAGGAGGAGATCGGCCGCATGTCCGCGGTGCTGCGCGACTGCGGCGCCACCGCGATCACCGTGAGCCAGGACGAGGCCGAGCGGCTGCGGTTCTGGAGCGGCCGCAAGAATGCGTTCCCCGCCTCGGGCCGGATCAGCCCCGACTACATGTGCATGGACTCGACCATTCCCCGCAAGCGGCTGGCCGACATCCTGATCGCGATCCAGGCGATGGAGCGGAAGTATGGCCTGCGCTGCGCGAACGTGTTCCATGCCGGCGACGGCAACCTGCATCCGCTGATCCTGTTCGATGCGAACGACCCCGACCAGCTGCACCGCTGCGAGCTGTTCGGCGCCGACATCCTGGAGACCAGCGTCGCGATGGGCGGCACCGTGACCGGCGAGCACGGCGTGGGCGTCGAGAAGCTCAACAGCATGTGCGTGCAGTTCTCGCCGGAGGAGAACGCCCAGATGTTCGGCGTGAAGCATGCGTTCGACACCCGGGGCCTGCTCAACCCGGGCAAGGTGGTGCCGACGCTGCAGCGCTGCGCCGAGTACGGAAAGATGCTGGTGCGCGGCGGCCGGATCGCGCATCCGGACCTGCCGCGTTTCTAGGCCAGGGGACGGCTGCGATGGCGCCGCTGCGCGGACTGGCCTGGCTGCTGGTGTTCCAGTCGGTCGGCGAGGCGCTGTCGCACGCACTCGCCCTGCCGCTGCCCGGCCCGGTGCTCGGCATGCTGCTGCTGTTCGGTGGCCTGTTCCATCCGGCGGTGCGCGGTACCGTCGCGGCCTGTGCGGACTTCCTGCTGTCGCATCTGTCGCTGCTGTTCGTGCCGGTGGGCGTGGGCGTGATGACGCACCTGTCGTTGCTGCAGAGCTATGGCGCTCGCATCCTGGCGGTCGTCGTGTTGTCGACCTGGGTCGGTCTCGCAGTGACGGTCGGCGTGCTGCACGCGCTGCGCGACCGGCCGGCGGAAAAGCCGCCACGGCCGCCAGTGGACGGGGAGGGGCGCGGTGCCTGACTTCGTCGAACTCTGGGTCTACCTGTCGTCGTCGCCGCTGTTCGGGCTGACGGCGACGCTGGTGGTGTACCTGCTGGCCCAGGCGCTCTACGCGCGGTCGGGTCAGGCGGTGTGGGCCAACCCGGTGCTGTGGAGCGTGCTGGCGCTGGCCGGGGGCCTGCTGGCATCGGGCGTGCCGTACCCGAACTATTTCGCCGGCGCGCAGTTCATCCATTTCCTGCTCGGGCCGGCGGTGGTCGCCCTCGCCTGGCCGATGTGGCAGCGCCGGGCGGCGCTGCGGGCGCGCTGGGGCCGGCTGCTGCTGGCAGCGCTCGCCGGCGGCCTGGCGGCCGGCGCGAGCGCGGTGGCGCTGGCCTGGGCCGTCGGCCTGCCGCGCGCGGTCGTGCTGTCGCTGGTGCCCAAGTCGGTTACTGCGCCGGTGGCGATGGGCATCGCCCAGGCGATCGGCGGCGTGCCGGCCCTGGCGGCGGTGTTCGCGGTGCTGACCGGACTGGTCGGGGCGCTGAGCGGCAAGGCGCTGTTCGCGCTGCTGCGCATCCCGACCGATGCCGATGGATGGGCGGCGCGCGGGTTCGCGCTCGGCACCGCGGCGCACGGCATCGGCGCAGCGCGCGCGCTGCAGGTCGATCCGGACGCCGGTGCCTACGCGGGCCTGGCGCTGGGCCTGCAGGTGGTGCTGGCGGCGCTGCTGGTGCCGCTGGCGTTCCGGCTTGTTACCGGCTGAGGCCCGCGGCGGCGGACCATTGACCGCCCGCCACCGACCGTCCGCCATGACCGCCTTCGTCCCGCCCGACCGCCTCCGCCTGATCGGCGCCCCGACCGACATCGGCGCCGGCGTGCGCGGCTGCGGCATGGGTCCGGACGCGCTGCGGGTGGCGGGCCTTACCGAGACGCTGAAGGCGCTCGGCCTGTCGGTGACCGACGCCGGCAACCTCGCCGGACCGCCCACGCCGTGGGACGTGCCGGTCGGCGGCCTGCGCCACCTCGACGGCGTGGTGGCCTGGAACCGGGCGGTGTTCGACGCGGTGGTGGCCGCGCTCGCCGACGGCGCAAGGCCGCTGCTGATGGGCGGCGACCACTGCCTGGCGGTCGGCTCGATCAGCGCGGTGGCGGCCCATTGCCGCGCGCACGGCCGGCCGCTGCGGGTGCTGTGGCTCGACGCGCATGCCGACGTCAATGTGCCGGCCTCCAGCCCGAGCGGCAACCTGCACGGCATGCCGGTCTCGTGCCTGCTCGGCCACGGCCCGGCGGCGCTGACCGGCTGGAGCGGCGCGCCGGCGGCGCTGGCGCCGGACGCGATCGACTTCGTCGGCCTGCGCAGCGTCGATGCACAAGAGAAGCAGGCGATCCGCCAGCTGGGCCTGTCGGCGTTCGACATGCGCTTCATCGACGAGCACGGCATGCGCGCCGCGATCACCGAGGCGCTGATCGACCTGGACGACCGTACGCATCTGCATGTGAGTTTCGACGTGGACTGCCTCGATCCGGCCGACGCGCCGGGGGTCGGCACCGCAGTGCGCGGCGGCCCGACCTACCGCGAGATGCAGCTCTGCATGGAAATGATCGCCGACAGCGGCCGGCTCGGCTCGCTCGACGTGGTGGAGGTCAACCCGGCGCTCGACGTGCGCAACCGGACCGCGGAAGTCGCGGTGGAGCTGGTCGCCAGCCTGTTCGGCCAGGCGACGCTGGTGCGGCGATAACGCGCCCCGACCGTTCCGCGCCTGCGGCGTCCGTGCGATCCGCGCCACGTATGCACTGCGGGACGGGTGCACGGCAGGTCGGCGCTACCATGGCCGCCCGTCCCCGCCGGAGATCGTCGATGCTGCCCGTCCGCTTCCTGCCGTTTTTCGTGGCCGCAGTTCTCTCCAGCGCTGCTTCCGCCGCCGGTGCGCAGACGATGCGGCCCGGCCTGTGGGAGGTGACGACGGTGCCCGCCGGCGGTACGGTCGGCCACGCGATGGCGGAGCTGCAGCGCCGCATGGCGTCGATGCCGGCAGCCCAGCGCCGGCAGGCCGAAGCGCAGCTGGAGCGGCAGAGCCGGCTTGGCCCCGACGGCACCAGCACCCGCCGGGTCTGCATCACCCGCGACATGATCGCCCGCAACGCCCTGCCGACCACCGTCGGCGACCGCTGCACCGCGCAGGTGCTGCCGCGCGTCGGCAACAGCCAGCATCTGCGGTACGTCTGTACCCAGCCGCCGTCGAGCGGGGAGGGTGCCTACACCTTCGCCAGCCCCGAGGCCTACACGCTGCGCATGCAGTCCAGCCACGGCGCGCAGGGCACGACCGACGCCAATGCGCACAACGCCAGCGGCCGCTGGCTGGGTCCCGAATGCACCGGCGGATCGGTGCGGTCGCCCTGACCGCTGGAACGGCTCAGCCGGCCGGCGCGTAGCTGCGGCCGCCGAAGACCGCTGTCCCGACCCGCACCATCGTGCTGCCGGCGGCGAT
>CAJYQL010000027.1 GCA_913776965.1 uncultured Xylophilus sp. | reverse complement strand
GTGTTGGCCGCTTCCGTCAGGTAGCCGACCGACGCACCCGTCTGCTCGCCGATCCACTGAGCGCACGCCAGCAGGCCCGACGCGTCCGTATGGTGCGCCGCGGCGTTACCGAGCAGGATCGCCTTCCGCTCGCCGCGCAGGAGGCTCTGCGCCAAAGCAGTCGCAGCCTCATCGGCCACGCCGCCGAACGGGGACGCACCGCCCTTTTCGGCGCCGACCGCCGACGCCACCGCAGCCAATGCCTGCATCCACTGGTCGTGCGGCAGCACCGTCGAGGTCACGGGCATCGCCCAGTCGTTTTCGGTGGCACCGATGGCATGGACCACGCAGCCTTTGCGCGCCGCCTGACGGATGCGCTGGGCGAAGAGCGGATGGTCCTTGCGCAGGTTGGAACCGACGACCAACACCGATTGCAGTTGCGACAGCGATGAGATGGACGTGCCCAGCCAGCGAACGGCGCCGGCCGGTGCCGCCGTGAAGTCGGCATGGCGCAGACGATGGTCGATGTTGTCGCTGCCCAGGCCGCGCACCAACGCGCCGGCCAGGTACAGCTCTTCCAGGGTACTGTGCGGGCTGACCAGCGCGCCGATCGCGCCCGCGCCATGGTCCGCCTTGATCTGCCGCAGGCCGTTCGCGACGTATTCGAGCGCCGTCTGCCAGTCCACCGTCTTCCATTCGCCGCCCTGCTTCAGCATCGGCTGGGTCAGGCGGTCTTCGCCGTTGAGCGCTTCATAGGAGAAGCGGTCGCGGTCGGCGATCCAGCATTCGTTCACCGCCTCGTTCTCGAGCGGGAGCACGCGCATGACCTGGTTGTTCTTGACCTGGACGATCAGGTTGGCGCCGGTCGAATCGTGAGGGCTGACGGACTTGCGGCGCGACAGTTCCCAGGTACGGGCGCTGTAGCGGAACGGCTTGCTGGTCAGAGCGCCGACCGGGCAGATGTCGATCATGTTGCCGGACAGTTCCGAATCCACCGTGTCGCCGACGACGGTGGTGATCTCGGAATGCTCGCCGCGGTGAATCATGCCGAGTTCCATCACGCCGGCCACTTCCTGGCCGAACCGCACGCAGCGGGTGCAGTGGATGCAGCGGCTCATCTCTTCCATCGAGATGAGAGGACCGACGTCCTTGTGGACGACGACCCGCTTCTCTTCGGCATACCGGGAGGCGGAACCGCCGTAACCCACGGCGATGTCCTGCAGCTGGCATTCGCCACCCTGGTCGCAGATCGGGCAGTCCAGCGGATGGTTGATCAGCAGGAATTCCATCACCGACTGCTGGGCCTTGACCGCCTTGTCGCTCTTGGTGCGCACGACCATGCCGTTGGTCACCGGCGTGGCGCAGGCAGGCATCGGCTTGGGCGCTTTCTCCACTTCCACCAGGCACATGCGGCAGTTGGCGGCGATGGACAGCTTCTTGTGGTAGCAGAAATGCGGAATGTAGGTTCCCGCCTTCTCGGCCGCATGCATCACCATGCAGCCCTCGGCCACCTCGACCTTCCGGCCGTCGAGTTCTATTTCAACCATGTCGTGTATTCCGCGGTCTCAGGCGTGGGCCGTTCCGGCGGCGTTCCTGTTCTGCTGGATCAGTGCCTCGAACTCGGGGCGGAAGTGCTTGATCATCGCGCGCACCGGCATCGCCGCGGCATCGCCGAGGGCGCAGATCGTGCGGCCCTGGATGTTGTCCGCGACCGAATTGAGCAGATCCAGATCGCCTTCGCGGCCCTGGGTGTGCTGGATACGCTCGATCACGCGCCACATCCAGCCGGTGCCCTCGCGGCACGGCGTGCACTGGCCGCAGGACTCGTGCATGTAGAAATACGACAGACGCAGCAGCGATTCCACCATGCTGCGCGAATCGTCCATCACGATCACCGCGCCCGAGCCGAGCATCGAACCGGCTTTGGCGATGGAGTCGTAGTCCATCGTGCATTCCATGATGATCGACGCCGGCAGCACCGGCGCGGACGAACCGCCCGGGATCACCGCCTTGAGCTGGCGGCCCTTGCGCACACCGCCGGCGAGTTCCAGCAGCTTGGAGAAAGGCGTTCCCAGGGGGATCTCGTAGTTGCCGGGCTTTTCCACATCACCGGAGACCGAGAAGATCTTCGTACCGCCGTTGTTAGGCTTGCCCACGGCGAGGTAGGCCGCGCCGCCATTGCAAATGATCCAGGGGACCGCTGCGAAGGTTTCGGTGTTGTTGATCGTGGTGGGCTTGCCGTACAGGCCGAAGCTGGCCGGGAACGGCGGCTTGAAGCGGGGCTGGCCCTTCTTGCCTTCCAGCGATTCCAGCAGCGCAGTTTCCTCGCCGCAGATGTAGGCGCCGAAACCGTGGTGCGCATGCAGCTGGAAGCTGAAGGTGCTGCCCAGGATCCTGTCGCCCAGGTAGCCTGCGGCACGGGCCTCTTCCAGTGCTTCCTCGAAGCGTTCGTAGGTCTGGAAGATTTCGCCGTGGATGTAGTTGTAGCCCACGGTGATGCCCATCGCATACGCGGCGATGATCATCCCTTCGATGACGATGTGCGGGTTGAACTGCAGGATGTCGCGATCCTTGCAGGTACCGGGCTCGCCCTCGTCGGAGTTGCAGACGAGGTACTTCTGGCCGGGGAACTGACGGGGCATGAAGCTCCACTTCAGTCCGGTCGGGAAACCCGCACCGCCGCGGCCGCGCAGGCCGGACTCCTTGACCGTGGCGATCACCTGGTCCTGCGTCATGCCGGCATTCGGATCGAGCGGATGCCCTTCAGCGTCTGTCTGCACCGGTGCGTCGGCAGGCACGTCGAGCTTGCCGAGGATCTTGCGCAGAGCCTGGTAGCCGCCGCGCGCCTCGTAATGCTTCAGGGACCAGTTGGTGCCGTCGAGATCCGCATAGATCTGCGGCTCGATGTGCCGGTCGTGGAAGCAGGTCTGGACACCGGTGGCCTGGAACTGCGAGAGCACTTGTTGAGCGTTCATCTCAGACTCCCCGGGCTGAGCCGTCATCGGCGGCCCGCAGGCCGTCGACCAGCTGATCGAGCTTTTCGTCGCTCATGAAGCTGCACATCGTGCGGTCGTTGACCAGCATCACTGGCGCATCCGCACATGCACCCAGGCATTCGCTCTGCTGGAGCGTGAAACAGCCGTCGGCCGTGGTTTCGCCCATGGTGATACCGAGCTTCTTTTCCAGATAGTGCAACGCCTTCTGGCCATCGCGCAGCTGGCACGGCAGATTGGTGCAGACGTTCAGCTTGAACCGGCCGACCGGCTGCTGGTTGTACATGTTGTAGAACGTGGTCACCTCACGCACCGCGATCTCGGGCATCCCGAGAATCTCCGCGATGGCGGCCTCGCTCTCCTGGCTCACATGGCCCTGCTCCTGCTGCACGATGGACAGGCAGGCCATCACGGCCGACTGGCGAAGCTCGTACGGGTACTTGGCGATCTCGCGCTCGAAACGGGCGCGTGTGCTGTCGGAGATCATCGGTCAATCTCTCCAAAAACGATGTCCAGCGTGCCGATCACGGCGACGGCGTCGGCAATCATGTGACCGCGAGCCATCTCGTCCATGGCAGCCAGATGGGCGAAACCCGGCGCGCGGATTTTCAGGCGGTACGGCTTGTTGGCGCCGTCGCTGACAAGATAAATGCCGAACTCGCCCTTCGGGTGTTCGACGGCAGCGTAGGCTTCGCCTTCCGGCACGTGGAAGCCTTCGGTGAAGAGCTTGAAATGGTGGATCAGCTCCTCCATGTTCGCCTTCATCGATTCGCGGTCGGGCGCCGCTATCTTGTGGTTGTCGGTGATCACCGGACCCGGATTGACGCGCAGCCAGTCCACGCATTGCTTGATGATGCGGTTGGACTGGCGCATTTCCTCCATGCGCACCAGGTAGCGGTCGTAGCAGTCGCCGGTCTTGCCGACCGGGATGTCGAAGTCCATGCGGTCGTAGACGTCGTAGGGCTGCTTCTTGCGCAGGTCCCAGGCGATGCCGGAACCGCGGAGCATCGGCCCGGTCAGGCCGAGGTTCAGCGCTCGCTCCGGCGTCATGACGCCGATGCCCACCGTGCGCTGCTTCCAGATCCGGTTGTCCGTCAGCAGCGTGTGGTACTCGTCCATGTGATGGTCGAAGCGCTGCGTGAAGTCGTCGATGAAGTCGAGCAGCGAACCCTGCCGGTTCTCGTTCATCTTCGCCAGCGCCCGCGCATTGCGGATCTTGCTGACGGTGTACTGCGGCATCACGTCCGGCAGGTCGCGGTAGACGCCGCCCGGGCGGAAGTACGCCGCGTGCATGCGCGCGCCCGACACGGCTTCGTACATGTCGAACAGATCTTCCCGCTCGCGGAATGCGTAGATCAGGATGGTCGAGCTGCCGCAGTCGTTGCCGTGCGAGCCGAGCCACATCAGGTGGTTCAGCAGCCGGGTGATCTCGGCGAACATCACGCGGATGTACTGGGCGCGGATCGGCACCTCGAGGCTGAGCAGCTTCTCGATCGCCAGGCAGTAGGCGTGCTCGTTGCACATCATGGACACGTAGTCCAGCCGGTCCATGTAAGGCAGCGACTGGATGAAGGTCTTGTGCTCCGCCAGCTTTTCGGTCGCACGGTGCAGCAGGCCGATGTGCGGATCGGCGCGCTGGACCACTTCGCCGTCGAGCTCGAGCACCAGCCGCAACACGCCGTGGGCCGCAGGATGCTGCGGCCCGAAATTCAGGGTGTAGTTCTTGATTTCAGCCATGGGGATACCGTGGACGGCCGGGCCTAGTGCAGGCCGCCGTAGTTGTCTTCGCGGATGATGCGCGGCGTGACTTCGCGCGCTTCGATCGAGACGGGCTGGTAGACCACGCGCTGCAGTTCTGCGTCGTAGCGCATCTCGACATGGCCGAGCAGCGGGAAGTCCTTGCGGAACGGATGGCCGATGAAGCCGTAGTCGGTGAGGATGCGGCGAAGGTCCTCGTGGCCTTCGAACACGATGCCGAAGAGGTCGAACGCTTCGCGCTCGAACCAGTTCGCCGAGCTCCACAGCGGCGTGACCGACGGCACCGCCGGCAGATCGTCGTCGGCGCAGAACACCTTGACGCGCACACGCTGGTTCAGGCTTACGGACAGCAGATGGGAGACGACGGCATAGCGCTGGCCTTCCCACAGACCGTCGCGGTAGGTGGAATAGTCCACGCCGCAGATGTCGACCAGCTGCTCGAACTTGCAACCCGGCGCATCGCGCAGGGTCCGCATCGCCTCGGCGTAGTGCGCGGGAGCGATCACGACGGTGAGTTCGCCGAGCCGGATGTAGCTGCGCTGCAGACGGTCGCCCAGAGTGGCGACGATGGTCTGCTGCAACGCCTCGGGCGTGATCGCCGGCGCGTCGGTGGAAGCAAATGTGGCGATGTCGCTCATACGCGGGCAATCGTGTTGGTGCGGCGCACCTTCTGCTGCAACTGGATGATCCCGTAGATGAGCGCTTCGGCAGTCGGCGGGCAACCGGGCACGTAGACATCGACCGGCACGATACGGTCGCAACCGCGCACGACGGAATAGCTGTAATGGTAGTAACCGCCGCCGTTGGCACACGAGCCCATCGAGAGCACCCAGCGGGGCTCCGCCATCTGGTCGTAGACCTTGCGCAGCGCCGGCGCCATCTTGTTGCACAGTGTGCCGGCCACGATCATCAGATCGGACTGGCGCGGGCTGGCACGGAACACCTCGGCGCCGAAGCGGCCGATGTCGTAGCGGGCCGCTGCGGCATGCATCATCTCGACCGCGCAGCAGGCGAGGCCGAACGTCATCGGCCACAGCGAGCCGGTCTTGGCCCAGTTCACCACGGAGTCGTACGACGTCGTGACGAAGCCTTCCTTCAAAATACCTTCAATAGCCATGGATGTGCTCCCTTGTCGGACGCTGCCGGATCATTCCCAGTCCAGCGCGCCCTTCTTCCATTCGTAGGCGAAGCCCACCACGAGGATGCCGAGGAACAGGACCGCCGCCCAGAAGCCGGTCGGGCCGATGGTCTTCAGCGCCACCGCCCACGGGAACAGGAAGGCGATCTCGAGATCGAAAAGAATGAAGAGGATCGCGACGAGGTAGTACCGCACGTCGAACTGCATGCGGGCGTCTTCAAAGGCTTCGAAGCCGCACTCGTAGGGGGAATTCTTCGCCGCGTCGGGGCGGTTGGGGCCGAGGATGTAACCGAGAACCTGCGGCGCGATGCCGACACCTATGCCGACCAGGATGAACAGAAGGACGGGGAGGTACTGGTCGAGGTTCATCGTTGGGGAGGCTTTACCGCTGCACCGGCCCGGACAGAACATCCGGGCCGGCTAAGTTTGGTGCCGTCGGCGAGACTCGAACTCGCACAGCTTTCGCCACTACCCCCTCAAGATAGCGTGTCTACCAATTTCACCACGACGGCGGTTTTGCGCTGCTCGGATGGCATGAGGACCTTGCGGTGTTTGGCTTTCCGAGCAGACTCAGATTCTACTCCGGATTAACCCTGTTTTCCGGAGCGGACGCAGTTTTCGCGCAAGACGCGCCTCAAGGTGCCTTGGGCGCGGTGGCAGGTACAGCCGGTGCCGCGGGCGTGTTGCCGGGGATCTGCGATGCGGGACCGGTGTCGACCGGCGCGGCCGGTGCGGGCACCGGAGCCGAGACACCCGGACGGTCGAGCACGCTGCCCGAATCGGCGGGACGCAGGTTGCCGAAATAAGCGAGCGCCAGCGTGCAGACGAAGAACACGGCTGCCAGCACTGCAGTGCTGCGCGACAGGAAGTTCGCACTGCCGCTCGCGCCGAACAGGCTGCCGGATCCGCCGCTGCCGAACGCGGCGCCCATGTCGGCACCCTTTCCGTGCTGGACGAGGATCAGGCCGATCATGGCCAGGGCGGACAGCATCTGCACCGCGAGGATCACATTGAGAACGATGGTCATGGAAGAACTCCGAAGTCGGGAAGGCAGATGTCAGGCGCTGGCCGCACCGACGATGGCGAGGAAATCCGGCGCCTTGAGCGATGCGCCGCCGATCAGGCCGCCGTCGATGTCGGGCTGACCGAGCAGTTCCGCGGCATTGATCGCGTTCATGCTGCCGCCGTAGAGCACGCGGACCGTCGCGGCATCTGCCGCTGCCAGTTGCGCACGCAGATCGGCATGCACGGCCTGGGCCTGCTCCGGCGTCGCGGTGCGACCGGTGCCGATTGCCCAGACCGGCTCGTAGGCGACGACGATTTGCGCAGCCCGTTCGCCAAGCGCCGACAGCACCGCCGCCAGCTGGCGGCCGACGACCGCCGCGGTGTCGCCGGCCTCGCGCTCGGCCAGCGTCTCGCCGATGCAGACCACCGGCGTCAAGCCGGCGTCGAGCGCTGCGACTGCCTTGGCAGCCACCGTGGCGTCGGTTTCTGCGTGGTACTGGCGACGTTCGGAATGGCCGACCAGTACATAGCGCACGCCGAAGTCGCCGAGCATCGCGCCCGACACTTCGCCGGTGTAGGCGCCCTGCCGATGCGCCGACACGTCCTGTGCGCCGAGTGCGACTGCCGTGCCCTGCACGCGCTCACCGACCTGCGCCAGATACGGCGCGGGCACGCAGACTGCGACGTCGCAGCCCGGCGTGCCGAGACCGGCCAGGATGCCGTCGAGCAGCGCGGCATTGGCGGCCAGGCCGCCGTTCATCTTCCAGTTGCCGGCGATGAGTTTCTTGTTGTTCTGCATGAGAAGGTTTACCAGGTCAGGACGATCTTGCCGACGTGTGCGCCCGACTCCATAAGGGTGTGAGCCTGCGCAGCGTCGGCTGCGTCGAAGGTGGCATGGATCACGGGGCGCACGCAGCCCTCTGCGAGCAGCGGCCAGACACGCTCGCGCAACTCGCGGGCGATCGCGCCCTTGAATGCGACGGGACGCGGCCGCAGCGTCGAGCCGGTGATCGTCAGGCGCCGGCGCAGCACCAGCCCGGCGTTGAACGCCGCGCGCGTGCCGCCCTGCACCGCGATGATCACGATGCGGCCGTCTTCCGCCAGGCAGTCGACTTCGCGCGCCACGTAGTCGCCGGCGACCATGTCGAGCACCACGTCCACGCCGCGGCCCCCGGTGAGGCGCTTCGCCTCCTCGACGAAATCCTGCGTCTTATAGTTGATCGCGTGGTCGGCACCCAGTTGCAGACAGGAAGCGCACTTGTCGTCGCTGCCGGCGGTGACGATCACGGTCGCGCCCAGCGCCTTGCCGAGCTGGATCGCGGTCACGCCGATGCCGCTGGTGCCGCCCTGCACCAGCAGGGTTTCGCCGGCCTGGAGCCGGCCGCGCATGAAGACGTTGCTCCAGACGGTGAAGAAGGTCTCGGGCAGCGATGCCGCCTCGACGTCGCTCAGGCCGGCCGGCACCGGCAGGCACTGCGCGATCGGTGCGACCGCGAACTCGGCATAGCCGCCACCGGCGAGCAGCGCACACACGCGGTCGCCGAGGGCGAAGCCCGCGTCCGCGAGCGCCGCGGCATCGCCTTCGACGATCTCGCCCGCCACCTCCAGGCCGGGCACGTCCGACGCGCCCGGCGGCACCGGGTAGTTGCCGGTGCGCTGCAGCACGTCGGGCCGGTTCACGCCGCTGGCCGCGACGCGGATCAGCAGTTCGCCCGCCGAGGGGACCGGCCGGGCGCGCTCGCCCAGGCGAAGCACCTCGGGTGCTCCGAAGGACGTGATATCAACGACACGCATAAGGGCTCCGGATCGCATGATTTCAGAAGGAAATCGGGCTCCTGCGCTTGCCGCGCCTGCGCAGGTAGCTCCGAAAACGATAGCAACCCGAGGTTTAGCCCTGGCGGTTGCCGTCGAACGCCGGGCGTTCCGGGCGATCCAGCAGCGCCTTCAGCGACAGCTTCACGCGGCCCTTCTCGTCGGTCTCGAGGACCTTGACCTTCACGATCTGGCCTTCGGTCAGGTAGTCGGTCACCTTCTCGACGCGCTCGTGGGCGATCTGGCTGATGTGCAGCAGACCATCCTTGCCGGGCAGCAGGTTGATCAGCGCGCCGAAGTCCAGGATCTTCACGACCGGGCCTTCGTAGACCTTGCCGATCTCCACTTCCGCGGTGATCTGCTCGATGCGGCGCTTGGCCTCGTCGGCCTTGGCGCTGTCGGTCGAGGCGATGGTGATCGTGCCGTCTTCGTCGATGTTGATCTGCGTGCCGGTTTCCTCGGTCAGCGCACGGATGACCGAGCCGCCCTTGCCGATCACGTCGCGGATCTTCTCGGGGTTGATCTTCATCGTGTAGAGCTTGGGCGCGAAGCTGGAGACTTCGGTGTTGGCCGAGCCCATCGCTTCCTGCATCTTGCCGAGGATGTGCAGACGCGCCTCCTTGGCCTGGGCCAGGGCGACCTGCATGATTTCCTTGGTGATGCCCTGGATCTTGATGTCCATCTGGAGCGCGGTGATGCCGGTGGCGGAGCCCGCGACCTTGAAGTCCATGTCGCCGAGGTGGTCCTCGTCGCCCAGGATGTCGGTCAGCACGGCGAATCGGTTGGCGTCCTTGATCAGGCCCATCGCGATGCCGGCGACGTGCGTCTTGATCGGCACGCCGGCGTCCATCATCGACAGACAGCCGCCGCAGACCGAGGCCATCGACGAGGAGCCGTTGGATTCGGTGATCTCCGACACCACGCGGATGGTGTAGGGGAACTCGTCCTTCTGCGGCAGCACGGCGATCAGCGCGCGCTTGGCCAGGCGGCCGTGGCCGACTTCGCGGCGCTTGGTGGAGCCCATGCGGCCCACTTCGCCGGTGGCGAAGGGAGGCATGTTGTAGTGGAACAGGAAGCGGTCCTCGAACTCGCCGGCCAGCGCGTCGATACGCTGCGCGTCGCGCTCGGTGCCGAGCGTCGTGACGACCAGCGCCTGGGTCTCGCCGCGGGTGAACAGCGCGGAGCCGTGCGTGCGCGGCAGCACGGAATTTCGGATCTCGATCGGGCGCACGGTGCGGGTGTCGCGGCCGTCGATGCGCGGCTCGCCGGCCAGGATCTGGCTGCGGACGATCTTGGCCTCGATGTCGAACAGCAGGCCTTCGACCTTGACGCTGTCGAACGCGGTGCCGTCGGCCTTCAGGCCTTCCATGACGGAGGCGGTGGCTTCGCGCAGCGCCTGGGTGCGGGCCTGCTTGTTGCGCAGCTGGTAGGCGGCGCGCAGCTTCTCTTCGGCCAGGCCGTTGACCTTGGCGATCAGGGCATCGTCCTTCGCCGGCGGCTGCCAGTCCCAGACCGGCTTGCCGCCTTCGCGCACCAGTTCGTGGATCGCGTTGATCGCGATGTTGCCCTGCTCGTGGCCGAACACCACGGCGCCGAGCATGATGTCTTCGGACAGCTGCTGCGCTTCGGACTCGACCATCAGCACGGCGGATTCGGTGCCGGCGACGACCAGGTCGAGCTGCGAGTTCTTGCGGGCGGTCTGGCCCGGGTTCAGCACGTATTCGCCGTTGATGTAGCCCACGCGCGCGGCGCCGATCGGGCCGGCGAACGGGATGCCGGAGATCGCCAGCGCGGCGCTCACGCCGATCATCGCGGCGATGTCGGCATCGACCTCGGGGTTCAGCGACACGGTGTGGATCACCACGTGCACGTCGTTGAAGAAGCCTTCGGGGAACAGCGGGCGGATCGGACGGTCGATCAGGCGGCTGGTCAGGGTCTCGAGCTCGCTCGGCTTGGCTTCGCGTTTAAAGAAGCTGCCCGGGATCTTGCCGGCGGCGTACGTCTTCTCGATGTAGTCGACGGTCAGCGGGAAGAAGTCCTGGCCGCTCTTGGCGGTCTTGGAGGCGGCGACGGTGGCCAGCACCACCGTGCCTTCGATGTCGACCAGTACCGCACCGGCGGCCTGGCGGGCGATTTCGCCGGTTTCCATGCGGACGGTGTGCTCGCCCCACTGGAAGGTCTTGGTGATCTTGTTGAAGATGCTCATGGCGTTCCTTTTCTGCTCTCGGAGGAAGGGATGGCAGGCCGTTCGGGGCCTGCCGGGGCCGGAGGGCAGTCCAGAACACGATGCCATTCCAGCGACCCTCGTCGGGAGGACCGGTGGAATGACACAGCTTCGCTCTGTCGTGCGGCTCCGGAAGTGCAAAACGCCTGAGCTAGCGGGCTAACTCAGGCGTTTCGTGCATGCGTGGCGCTTACTTGCGCAGGCCCAGCTTGGCGATCAGGGCGGTGTAACGGTCAGCGTCCTTGGCCTTCAGGTAGTCCAGCAGCTTGCGGCGGCGGCTCACCATGCGCAGCAGGCCGCGACGACCGTGGTGGTCCTTAGCGTGCGTCTTGAAGTGCGGGGTGAGTTCGTTGATGCGAGCCGTCAGGATGGCGACCTGGACTTCGGGGCTGCCGGTGTCGTTGGCGGAACGGGCGTTGTCCTTGACGACTTGCGCCTTGATGGAGGATTCGATCATGTTGTTTTTCCGGTGATGTTTGACTTGCGAGGGGCACTGGAAATGCGCCCCACGTGTGCCTTGCCGAATGCAAAGCCCGTCGATTATAACGTGGCCGACCTTTGCCTGTTCCCTCGCCTGATCGCCGGAGCCGTCCATGCCGCCCACCGCACCGTTACCCACTTCCCGCACCTACTGGAGCCTGGCCCTGCTCGCCGCCGCGGCGGCGAGTCTGCTGCTGCTGATGCCCGCACCGGCCGAAGCTGCGCGGCGGACCGGGGAGACCAGCGCGGCACCGGTGGCGGACAGCGCTCCCCGGGTGCGGCGCCACCGCGTCCAGCGGCCCCGGGTCCAGCGCAGCAGCTCCGACGAATCCACCGCCGAGCGCGACCGCCGCCTGGCCCGCGAGTGCCGCGGGCGGCCGAACGCGGGCGCCTGCCTCGGCTTCGGCGGCTGATCCGCGCGGTGCCGGTCAGGCCGGCCGCTGCATCCGGCAGTTGGTCGGCTGCTCGGCCCGGGCTGCCGGAATGGTGCGGATCACCCGGAAACCGTAGCCCGAGCCCTCCACATCGAACTTCACGCCGGGCTGGCCCTTGCGGCCCATCTCGCCGACGACCAAGTTCTGCTGGAACTGATGGTCCGCTGCCCGCATCCGGCCGGACTGTCCGCTGAGCGCGACCTCGGACTGCTCCAGCGCCCGGGCAATCGCGGTGGTGTCGGTACTGCCCGCGCGCTCGACCGCCTGGGCGAGCGACTCGACCATCAGCTGCATCCGCATGTGGACATAGTCGTCCGCCGGCTGCGGATAGCGCTGGCGGAAGGCGGTGTAGAACGCCTCGCTCTGCGCGCCCGGCACATTCGGCAGCCAGTCGGCCACTGCGACCACCCGGCCGACACCCGCATCGCCGAGCGCTGCCGGCGCGCCGAGCGCGTTGCCGTAGAAGGTGTAGAACTTGCCGTCGAAGCCCGCCTCGCGCGCCGCCTTCACCAGCAGCGTCAGGTCGTTGCCCCAGTTGCCGGTGATGACTGCCTGCGCACCGCTGGCGCGAATCTTGGCCGCGTAAGGCGCGAAGTCCTTCACCCGGCCCATCGGATGCAGCTCGTCGCCGACGATTGCCACGTCCGGCCGCTGGGCCGCCAACTGCCGGCGCGCCTCGCGCAGCACCGCCTGGCCGAAGCTGTAGTCCTGGCCGATGAGATACACGCTCCGCACTGCGGCATCGTCGCGCAGCACCTCCATCAGCGCGGCCATGCGCATGTCGGCATGGGCGTCGTAGCGGAAGTGCCAGAAGCTGCACTTCTCGTTGGTCAGCACCGGGTCCACCGCCGAGTAGTTGAGGAACACCACCCGCCGCTGCGGGTCGCGCGCGTTGTGCTTGTCGATCGCGTCGAGCAGCGCGGCGGCGGTGGCCGACGAGTTGCCCTGCATCACCACCTGCGCACCGTCGTCGATCGCTGCGCGCAGGGCCGACAGCGCCTCCTCGTTCTGGCCCTTGCTGTCGTAGCGCGTCAACTGCAGCGGACGGGCACCGCCGGCCGCCGCCGGCAGGCGGACGCCGCCCCGCGCGTTGACCCGCTCGACCGCCCAGACGAGGTTGCGGAACACGGCCTCGCCCGCATTCGAGAAGCTGCCGGACAGGCTTTCGATCATCGCGATGCGCAGCGGCGGCGGCGGCGCGGCGGTCTGCGCGCCGGCCGAAAAAACCGAAAGAAATATTGCTGCGCCGGCCCATTTCAAGACGCGCGAAACCAAATTTTTTCTGCCCATTTTTCCCCCTTGAAACCGCCCCGGCCGTGCGCAGATTCGCTCCATGCGGCGCTCATCCAGTCCGAGGGCCGCGCAGTGTACTAGGAGCCATTTCCATGTTTTTCGCACCGGTCATCCGCCGTTCCGCCTATGTGCCCGCCCTGCGTCCGGTCGATCGCAGCTTCGAGCGTTTCGTCAGCGATGCGCTGCAGCCGGCACGTGCCCGCAACCTGGACGTGACCCAGGACGACACGAGCTGGAAACTGCAGCTCGACCTGCCCGGCGTGTCCCGCGAGCAACTCACCATCGGCATCGAGGGATCGACCGTGCGCATTGCCACCGTCGAAGGCGCAGCCCGCAGCTTCCAGGCGAACTACGAGCTGCCGCAGGAGATCGATCCGGCCACCAGCCAGGCCAAGCTGGAGAACGGTGTGCTGAGCTTGGTGCTCGGCAAGAAGGCGCCGGTCAGCAACGTGACGCAGCTGCAGATCAGCTGACCGTCCCTGCCGCTCGCTGGGCGGCCGCTGCAAAGCGCTAAAAAGAAAAGGCCTGCCGGATCGCCCGGCGGGCCTTTTTGCGTGCGGCGGCGCCGCTTGCAAAAAACTCAGGTCACGTCCAGCGCATCCAGCGCATCCAGCGCGTCGAGCGGCCAGCGCGGCCGCACGTCGAAGCTGTAGCGCCGGTCGGCGGTCGCGATGCCCGCATCCAGCCGCATGGCCGCCGCGAGCGCGATCATCGCGCCGTTGTCGGTGCAGAGGTGCAGCTCGGGATAGTGGACCCGCACCCCGCGCCTGGCGCAGGCGGCGTCGAGCGACGCGCGCAGCGACCGGTTGGCGCCCACGCCGCCCGCGACGACGATACGCCTGAGCCCCGTCTCCTTCAGCGCGGCGAGCGACTTTTTCACCAGCACCTCGACGATCGCCGCCTGGGTGGAGGCCGCGAGGTCGGCCTTGCGGGCGTCGAGCCCGTCGCCGAGCTTCTTCGCCTGGGTGAGCACCGCCGTCTTCAGGCCGGCGAAGGAGAAGTCGAGATTGCCGCTATGCTGCAGCGGCCGCGGCAGCGCGAACGCCTGCGGATCGCCCTCCTCCGCCAGCCGCGCCAGCGCCGGCCCGCCCGGGTAGCCGAGGCCGAGCAGCTTGGCGCTCTTGTCGAAGGCCTCCCCGGCCGCATCGTCGATCGTCTCGCCGAGCAGCGTGTAGCGGCCCACGCCGTCGACCCGCATCAGCTGCGTGTGGCCGCCGGACACCAGCAGGGCGACGAAGGGGAATTCGGGCGGATCGGCGCTCAGGAACGGCGACAGCAGATGCCCTTCCAGATGGTGCACGCCGAGCACCGGACGGCCGAGCGACGCACCCAGCGCACATGCGACCCCGGCGCCGACCAGCAGCGCCCCCGCCAGCCCCGGTCCGCGGGTGAAGGCGACCACGTCGGTCTGCGCGAGCGTGCGGCCCGCCTCGGCCAGCACCGTCTCGGCCAGCGGCAGGACCCGGCGGATGTGGTCGCGGCTCGCGAGTTCGGGCACCACGCCGCCGTAGGCCTGGTGCATCTCGATCTGGCTGTGCAGCGCATGGGCGAGCAGCCGCGGCACGCCGCCCTCGGCGCGGGTTTCGACCAGGGCCACGCCCGTTTCGTCGCAGGAGGATTCGATTCCGAGTACCAGCATGCGGCCGAGTGTAGGCCTTGGACAACAGCGGCCCGGGCATGATGCGCGGCCCCGCGGCATGGCACTTGCTGCGAAGCTTTCCGTCACGGCTTTCCGCATTCCATGAAATCTGGCCTGAGTTTTTTGATCGCCGCGCGCCGCTGCGAGATCCGCGACCTGGAACAGCTGCTGCTGACCGGCGAACTGGTCGAGTGCTGCGGCCGGCTGATCCATGCGTTGCAGCGCGAGCGCGGCATGACCAACGTCTTCCTCGCCTCCCGCGGCAGCCGCTGGGCGGTCGAGCGCCGCCAGCAGGTGGCCGACTGCCTGCGGCTGGAGGACGAGGCACGGGCCGCCTTCGATCGGCTGGACACCGAGGGCAGCCGCATCGGCAACGGCGCCCGGCTGTTCAGCCGCATCGCCTATGCGCTGCACGACCTGGAATCGCTGCCGGCGCTGCGCCGGCGCATCGACGCGGTGGACGGCATCGGCGCGGCCGAGTCGACGCAGGCCTTCATCGGCCTGGTCGCCCGGCTGCTCGCCGTCGTGTTCGAGGCCGCGGACAGTGCCGGCGATCCGCAGGTGTCGCGGCAGCTGGTCGCGATGTTCAATTTCATGCAGGGCAAGGAATTCGCCGGCCAGGAGCGCGCCACCGGCGCCGCCGCCTTCACCAGCGGCCGGTCCGACCTGCGCCGCCAGCAGCAGTGGCTGCACCTGATCGATTCGCAGGAGCGCTGCTTCCAGGTTTTCGTCGATCTGGCCGAGCCGGGCCCGCTCGTGCTCTGGCACGCGTGCGCCACCGGCCCGACCGTGCCCGAACTGGAACGGCTGCGGCGCATCGGCTGCACCGCACCGGTCGATGCGCCGCTGGCGCCCGACCTGAGCCCGGTCTGGTTCGACTGCTGCTCGGCGCGCATCGACGGCATGCAGGCGGTCGAGAGCCGGCTCGCGGCCGACCTGCTGCAACTCTGCCGCGACCGGATCGCCCAGGCGCGGCAGGACCTGCAGTCGCAGCAGTCGCTGCTGGATGCGCTCGCCTGCCCACCCGCGCCGGCGGGCGCCGGTTTCGCGGCGCAGGGTGCCGACGGCTTCCACGTCGCGCCGCAGGTCTACGGCCCGCACCTGGAGCGTTCAGTGCTGGAGTTGCTGCAGGAGCAGTCCCGCCGGCTGCAGGCGATGCACGACGAGCTGGCGACCGTGCGCGCCTCGCTCGACGAACGCAAGCGGGTCGAGCGTGCGAAGGGCCTGCTGATGGCGCACCGCCAGATCAGCGAGGACGACGCGCACAAGATGCTGCGCCAGACCGCGATGAGCCAGAACCGCCGGCTGGTGGATGTCGCCGAGGCCGTGCTGGCGATGGCCGATCTGCTGCCCGGACCCGCGCGCTGATCTGCGCGGCGGCGCATTGGTGCGCCGCACCATCGCACCGCACCACAACGGGGCCGCTTCGCCACCGCGGCATCCGCAGGCGCCCGTTTGCCGATCCCGCAGCATGCCCCCGGCCCCCAACGCAGCTGGCACGGTTTCTGCTGATCTCCCTGCGACACCCGGCCAATGGCGGTCGGGTTCACCAGTCACCCGACCTCACGGACAACGGCGTCCATTCCCTTACCGCGGCGCAGCGGTCCGGGAGTGGACGCCGTCTTCGTTTCCGGACCGCTTACCCGCTACGCAAGGAGTTGATGATGACCCCGCAGCCTTCCACCGTCCCGGCCGATACGACCACCGACACGACCGCCGCTCCCGCCCAGAACCGCCGTGCGTTCCTGGGCCGCACCGGTGCCCTCGGCGCCGCCACCTTCTTCTCGACCCTCGGTCACAGCGGCGTCTGGGCCGCCGGTTCCGACGCCCCCGAGAAGACCGAAGTGAAGATCGGCTTCATCCCGCTGACCGACTGCGCCAGCGTCGTGATGGCCTCGGTGCTCGGGATCGACAAGAAGTACGGCGTGAAGATCGTGCCCAGCAAGGAAGCCAGCTGGGCCGGCGTGCGCGACAAGCTGGTCAACGGCGAACTCGACTTCGCCCATGTGCTGTACGGCCTGGTCTACGGCGTGCACCTCGGTGTGGGCGGTCCGAAGAAGGACATGGCCGTGCTGATGACGCTCAACAACAACGGCCAGGCGATCACGCTGTCGAAGAAACTGGCCGACAAGGGCGCGGTCGACGGCGCCTCGCTCGCCAAGCTGATGGCGGCCGAGAAGCGCGAATACACCTTCGCCCAGACCTTCCCGACCGGCACCCATGCGATGTGGCTGTACTACTGGCTGGCAGCCAATGGCATCAACCCGATGAAGGACGCGAAGTCGATCGTGGTGCCGCCACCCCAGATGGTGGCCAACATGCGCGTCGGCAACATGGACGGCTTCTGCGTCGGCGAGCCCTGGGGCCACCGCGCGATCATGGACGGCATCGGCATCACCGCCGTCACCACGCAGGACATCTGGAAGGACCATCCGGAAAAGGTGCTGGGCACGTCGGCCGACTTCGTCAAGAAGAACCCGAACACCGCACGCGCGGTGACCGCCGCCATCCTCGAGGCCAGCAAGTGGATCGACGGCGGACTGTCGAACAAGAACAAGATGGCCGAGACGATCGCCGAGAAGAGCTACGTCAACACCAGCGTGGACGCGATCAACCAGCGCATCCTGGGCCGCTACCAGAACGGCCTGGGCAAGACCTGGGACGACCCGAACTACATGAAGTTCTACAACGACGGCGC
>CAJYQL010000026.1 GCA_913776965.1 uncultured Xylophilus sp. | reverse complement strand
GGCGAAGGCGGGAGAGGAAGAAGAAGCGGCAGAGGTCACCGGGAAAGCTCCTGTGGATGCGAAATCCATTGTGGAGCAGCACCGCCGCGGCCGCGTTACCGCGGCGTCTTGTCCTGCGGCGCGGCGCCGCCGAAGAACTGCGCCACGGCTTTCGCCACCGCCGCGCGCGGCGTGCGCTGCAGCCGGTCGAGCAGCGCGTGGTGCGCATGCGGCACGCCGTAGCGCGCCTGCAGGCCGCGCTGCATATGGCCGAGCAGCGCGGCGGCGGTCTCGGCATCGGCGAGCGCCCGGTGGGCGGGGCCGGTCGTCTCCAGCCCGTGGAAGGCCGCGAGCGCGCCCAGCCCGTGGCGGCCGGCCTCGGGGTGCAGCCGGCGCGACAGCAGCACGGTGCAGACGAAGGCGTGCGGCGCCGGCCGGTCGGCGCGGGCCAGCTCGTCCATCCAGAACTTGCGGTCGAACGAGGCGTTGTGCGCGGCCATCGGCAGGTCGCCGACGAAGCGGGCGGCCTCGGCCATCACCTGCGCGGCCGGCGGCGCGGCGGCCACCATCGCGTTGGTGATGCCGGTGAACGACTCGATGAACGGCGAGAGGCGCACGCCGGCGTTCATCAGCCCCTGGAAACGGTCGACCGCGCGGCCGTCCTCCAGGATCACGATGCCGACCTCGGTCGCGCGGGCGCCCATGGCGGGCGACAGGCCGGTGGTCTCGAAGTCGATGACGGCGATGCGGGTCATGCTCAGAACACCGACAGGCCGGTCTTGGCGACGAACATCTCCAGCGCCATCTGACCGAGCGCCGAGTTGCCCGCCTTGTCGAGGCCCGGCGACCAGACGCAGAGGCTCAGCTGGTCCGGCAGGACCGCGACGATGCCGCCGCCCACGCCGCTCTTGCAGGGCAGGCCGACGCGGAAGGCGAATTCGCCGGCGGCGTCGTAGGTGCCGCAGGTCAGCATCAGCGCGTTGATGCGGCGCGCCTGCCGGTCGGTGACCACCGGCGCACCGGTGTAGGGGTGCCGGCCGTCGCGGCACAGGAAGCCGGCGGCGCGGGCGAGCTGCATGCAGTCCATGCGGATCGCGCACTGGTGGAAGTAGGCGTCGAGCACGTCGGACACCGTGTTGTCGATCTTCCCGAAGCTCTTCATGAAGTTGGCCACCGCCAGGTTGCGGTAGCCGGTCGCGCCCTCGGCGGCGGCGACCCGTTCGTCGATCGCGACCGGCTCGTTGCAGAGGCTCGACATCAGCGCCAGCATCATCGCGGGCGCATCGCCCTGGCTCACCAGCCGGTCGGCCACCGCGATCGCCCCGGCATTGATGAACGGGTTGCGCGGCACGCCTTCCTCGAACTCCAGCTGGATCAGCGAATTGAAGGCGGTGCCCGACGGCTCCCGGCCGATGCGCTGCCACAGCGTGTCGCCGAGCGCCTGCATCGCCAGCGTGAGCGAGAACACCTTGGAGATGCTCTGGATTGAGAACGGCTCCTGCCAGTCGCCGCTCGCGGCCTCCTGGCCGTCGCAGGTGCGCAGCGCGATGCCGAAGCGGTCGATCGGCACCTCGGCCAGCGGCTCGATGTAGTCGGCGACCTTGCCGATGCGGCCGCGGTGCGGGCGGAGTTCCTCGGCGATGGCGTCAAGCACGGGTTGGAATTGCATGGGCAGCGGATGAAGAGAGGACAGGCGTCGGAACGAGGCCATTGTCCGCCCGAGCGAAGGCGTTGCATTTCGTTATGATCTTGATAATCCGTTATCAACTTCTCGCCATGCTTGTTTCTGCTCTGCCGAATCCCTCTTGTTCGCCGTCTGTGCGGCGGCGCACCGTGTGCCTGGTGGCCGGCATGGCGGCGCTCGCCGGCAGCGGCTGGAGCGCCGCGCAGCCCGCCGAGAGGACCCTCAGCGGTGTCGAGGTGCGGGAGACGGCCGGCGCCTCCGGCGGCGCGCCGGCACCGGGCGCCCGCGCCGCGGTATCGCTCGCCCCCGCCGCGCTGCCGGCCTCCTCCACTGCCGTCACCGCCGAGGACATCGCCGACACCAACGTCGGCCGGGACATCTCCAACATCTTCCGCCGGGTGCCGGGCGTGCTGGCCAACAACATCGACCAGGGCGAGACCGGCAACGGCTTCCGCATGCGCGGCTTCGCGACGCAGGGCACCCACGGCGCCGACACTGCGGTCTACGTCGACGGCGTGCCGCAGAACATCCCGTCGAGCCAGTCCGGCGCGGGCCACGGCCCGGCGTTCCTCGAATGGCTGGCGCCCGACATGATCGGCCGGCTCGACGTGATCAAGGGACCGGTATCGGCGCTCTACGGCGATCAGAACCGCGCCGGCGCGGTGGATATCCGCACCCGGGACGGCGGCGCGGCCACGCCGTCGAGCGTGGCGCTCGGCGTGGAGCGCTACGGCCTGCGCCGTGCCTCGCTGGTGCTGTCCAACGAATGGCAGGCGGCCGGCCGCACGGTCGATTCGCTGCTGGTGGCCGACGCCTACCGCAACGACGGCTGGCGCCAAGCGGCCCGCACCGACCGGCAGAACCTGTTCTGGAAACTCGGCACCACCATCGGCGACGGCCGCTACAGCCTGCGGGTGTCGCACTACCAGGCCGACTACGCCGCCTCCGGCTACCTGGCGCTGCCCGCGCTGCAGCAGGGGCTGGACCCGCGCTCGGTTCAGTTCAACAACCCCGGCTTCGGCGATGCCGAGCGCAGCTCGGTCGTCTTCAACCGGGCGCCGGCGCAGGGCGAGGCCGGCTGGTACGCGACCGTCTACGCCGAGGACCTGCGGCGCAGCCGTGCGATCCCGACCAGCGCCACCCAGCACACGGTGGGCTTCGACGACCGCCGCATGGCCGGCGCGCGGCTGGCGAACAACTGGACCTTCGGCGAGCGCGCGAGTCTGGTCGCCGGCGCCGAGCTGCGGCGCGACGACGGCGTCGCCGAAAGGCGCATCTTCGTCAACCGCGCGCCCACCACGAACTACGTGAACGCGCAGGACCTCGACCTGCTGACCTACGGCGTCTTCGCACAGGGCCAGTTCCGGCCGGTGCCCACGGTCAAGCTGCTGGCGGGCCTGCGGCACGACCGCTTCGACTACGACATCGCCAACCGCAAGCTGCCGGCGGCCTCGGTGCGCGACTACCGCTCGGGCGTGACCAGCCCGAAGCTCGGCGTGGCCTGGACGGTCGCGCCGCGCTGGGACGTCTTCGCCAACGTGGCGCAGGGTTTCCGCTCGCCCGCGGCCGAGCAGATCAGCAGCAGCGGCGCCACCGGCCCGCTGGGCGCGGCCGGCGGCGTGGTGAGCCGCGTCGACGCGAGCAAGGTGCGTTCCTACGACCTCGGCTTCGCGGCCGAGCCGGCAGCCGGCTGGACCGCCGGCGGCGCGGTCTTCCAGATCGACAACGACGACGAGATCGTCGCGCAGGCCGACGGGTCCTCGCGCTCGGTCGGCAGCACCACGCGCCGCGGCTGGGAACTGGAGACCCGGCTGCGCCTGGGCGCCGACACGACCGTCTACGGCAGCTACACCCGCATCGCCGAGGCCCGCGCCAACAACCCGGCGCCCAACACCGGCGCCAAGCTCTCCGTGCCGGCGGACATGCTGAAGGCCGGCGCGCAATTCCGCACCCGCCTCGGCGAGGGCCGGCTGACGCTGAACGCCGACGCCTACCTGATCGCCGGCATCCCCTACTACGACGGTACGCCGCAGGTGCGCGAGCGCGAGATGCCGCTCTACACCCGCTACGACCTGCGCGGCACCTACGACTGGCGCGCCCTGCAGTTCACGCTCTACGCCGCCTTCCAGCCGCACCGCTTCGGCACCGAGATCGCCTACGGCACCAGCGCCGGCCTGCTGCTGTCGCCGGTGCCGCGCACCACGGTCGGCGCCAGCGTGCGCTACTTCTTCTGACCGGCGGCCGCCCACCGCTCCCGCCTCGCACGATGGACGCCCGCCCCGATCCCGCCGCCGTGCTGCAGGCCGACGGCCTGACCGTGCGCCGCGGCGGCCGCGCGGTGCTGGACGCGCTCGACCTCGCGGTGCCGGCCGGCCGCGTGCACGCCCTGCTCGGCGGCAACGGAGCGGGCAAGACCACCACGCTGCATGCCTTCCTGGGATTTCTCGTGCCCGACGGCGGCGCGGCCCGGGTCGGCGGCGTCGCGGCGCACCGGGACGCGGACGCGGCGCGCCGGCAGATCGCCTACCTGCCCGAGCAGGTGGCGCTCTACGGCCACCTGAGCGGCCACGAGAACCTGCGCTATTTCGCCGGCCTGGCGGGGCTGCGGCCGGGGGAAGCCGAGGCGCGCGCCTGGTTGGAGAGCGCCGGGCTCGCGCCCGAGGCCCACGACCGCCGCGCCGCCGGCTATTCCAAAGGCATGCGGCAGAAGGTCGGCATCGCCATCGCGCTGGCCAAAGGCGCGCGGGCGCTGGTGCTCGACGAGCCGACCTCCGGGCTCGACCCGGCCGCGGCCGACGAACTGTCCGCCGGCCTGCGCGCTGCCGCGGCCCGCGGGTTGGCGGTGCTGATGGCGACCCACGACATCCCGCATGCGCTGCAGTGCGCCGACCGCATCGGCATCCTGCACCGCGGCCGGCTGGCGGCCGACCTGGCGGCCGACGGCCTCGCGCCCGGCGAGTTGCTGGCGCGCTACCTGGACTGCACGCGGGCAGGCGGCCCGGCGCCGGTGGACCCGTCCCGGCGTGCGGAGCCAGCGCCGCGACAGGCGGCGGAACCAGGCGCATGAGGCAGGCGTTGCCGCATCGGCCACCAGGCGGGCCGGCCCCCGCTGCCGCGTCGGACGCCGCGGACGCCGCGGGCGTTGCGGGCGTTGCGGGCGTTGCGGGCGTTGCGGGAATCGTGCGCGAATGCTCGCCCGAACCTCGGCCGTGGCCGGTGCAGCGCCGCCCGTCCGCCGCTGCCCAAACAACTCGCATCGCCGCTGCCACGCTGCGCGGCTGGTGGCGAGACGGCCGCGCAGCGGTGCTCGCGCTGTCGATGCTGGTGCTGCTGGCCGCGGTGTCGGCTGCAGCCCTGATCGATTACCGCGCCGCGGCAGAGGAGCGCGACTCCGTCGCCGCCCGCACCCGCGCGCAGTGGGACACCCAGGGCGACCGCCATCCGCACCGCGGCGCGCATTTCGGGCTGTACGTGTTCCGCGCCGACACGCCGCTGGCGGCGCTGGAGCCCGGCATCACGCCGCAGGTCGGCCGCACGCTGTGGCTGGAGCCGCATCGGCGCAACCTGCCGCAGGCCCCGGCATCGGCCGACGCACCGGCCGGCCGCGACCTCGCGCCGACCGCGCTGGTCCCGATGCTGGTGCTGCTGCTGCCGCTGCTGACGATCGCGCTCGGCCACGACCTGGTCGGCCGCGAGCGGGCCCAGGGCACGCTGGCGATGCTGCAGGCCGCGGGCGTGCCGGCGCGCACCCTGCTCGTGGGCCAGTGGGCCGCGCTGTGCATCGCGCTGCTGGCGGTGCTGGCACCGGCTGCGGCCGTGCTGCTGGCCGGGCTCGCGCGGGTGGAGGCGCCGGCCGGCAGCCTGCCGCGCGCGGCGGCGCTCTGCGGCACCGTCGTGCTCTACGGGATGTTCTGGGCGGCCCTCGTCGTGGCCGTGTCGGCCCGGCTGCGCAGCGTGCGCGGCGCACTGCTGGCGCTGCTCGGCCTGTGGACCGCGGCGGTGCTGGTGCTGCCGCGCGCCGGCGCCGCGCTGGCCGCGGCAACCGTGCCGCTGCCCACCGCCACGGCCTTCTGGCAGGCGATGGAGCACGACATCCGGCACGGCCTGCCGGGCGATGGCGATGCCGCCCAGCGCCAGCGCGCCTTCGACGCCGACCTGCTGCGCACGCACGGCGTGGCCCGGCTGGAAGACCTGCCGTTCGGCGCCTCCGCGCTGCGGCGGCTGGACCGCGACGCCTACGCCGCCCGCGTGCATGCCCTGCATTTCGACCGGCTGTGGCGGGCCTTCGGGCGCCAGCAGACCGTGCTGCGCGCCGCCGGCCTCGCCACGCCGGCGCTGCCCGCCCGCAGCGCCGCCATGGCGCTGGCCGGCACCGATATCGCGCACCAGCGCCGCTTCGAGGACGCCGCCGAGGCCTACCGCCAGGACTTCACCGCCGCGCTCGACGCCTGGGACGTGCGCGCCAGCCGCGGCCTGTCGTCCTTCGAATCGCGCTATGCCGGCGACACGCTCTGGCGGTCGGTCCCGGCCTTCGCCGACGCGGTGCCGCCCGCTGGGTTCGCGCTGCGCCATGCGGCGCCCGACCTCGCCGTGCTCGCGGCTTGGTGCGCACTGTCGGTCGCGGCGCTGCTGTGGGCCGCGCGGGGCCTGCGGCCATGACGGCCGCGCTGCGGACCGGGCTGCTGTGGCTCGGCGGCGAATGGCTGCGGCTGCGGCGCGACCCGGTGGCGCGCGCGGTGCTGCTGGCGCTGGCGCTGCTGCTCGCGGCCAGCGCCCTGGGTGCCGGCGGGGCGGCGCGCCAGCTGCGGCAGGACGACCGGCAGGCGGCGCAGCAGATCGGTGCGGCACGTCAGGCGGCGCTGGACAGTGCGGCGGCTACGGCACCGGCCGATCCCGCCGCCGCGCAGCAGGCGGTGCGCGCCGCCTATGCGCTCGCCCGCGGCGACCTCGGCAGCGCGCGGCTGCCGCCCGGCGCCGGCCTGCCGCTGGCGGTGCAGGCCTGGCGCCAGCAGCCGACGGTGCAGCGCGCGTCGGTCGAGCTGCGCGCGCTCGACGGCCGGGCGCCCGGTGCGGCGCTGCAGAGCCCGCTGCTGGCCGCCACCGGCCTGCCCGACTTCGCCGCCGTCTGCGCCCTGCTGCTGCCGCTGGCGCTGCTCGCCCTCTGCGCCGGCGCGGTGCAGGACGAGCGCGCCACCGGCACCTGGCTGCAGGTGCGCGCGCAGGGCACGCGCACGCCGGCGGCGGTCGCGTCGATCGCGGTGCTGCTGCGCGGCGCGCTGGTGCTGGCCGTCGCCGTGGCGGCCTCGGCGCTGGCGTTCGCCACCGGCGGCGACGGCGGGCCGGGCACGTCCGGCGCGCTGGTCGCCTGGTGCGGCGCGCTGGCGCTCTACACCGCCTTCTGGTGCGCGGTCTGCCTCGCGCTGCAGCGGCTGCCGGTGTCCGCCGGCGCGGCGACGATGGCCGGGCTCGGCCTGTGGCTCGCGCTTTGCTTCGCCGCGCCGCCGCTGCTCGCCGCCGTCGCCGAGCGGCAGGCGCCGATGCCCTCGCGGCTGGAGGCGGTGGTCGCCCTGCGCGCCGCCCGGCAGCGGGCCGAGGACGACGAGGCCGCGCTGCTCGCCGCCTGGTACGCAGCCCATCCGCAGCACCGGCCGCCGCCGGCCGTCGCCCCGGCCGCCCCGGGCTGGCCGGTCACCTTCGTGCCCCGTGCGCTGACAGCCGACGCCGCGCTGCGGCCGCTGCAGCGGCGCTTTCCCGCGGCCCGCGCCGCGCAGGAAGACCATCTGCGCCGCCACGCCTGGCTGTCGCCGCCGCTGGCGCTGCTGCTGCAGGCCCGCCGGCTGGCCGGCGCCGACGCGGCGCGCCATGCCGGCTACCTGGCCGCGGTCGATGCATACGAGGACCGCTGGCGCGGCTTCTGGGTGCCGCGCATCCTCGGCTACCGGGGGCTGGTCCGGTCGGATGCGGGCGAACTGCCAGTGTTCCGTGCGCCGTCCTGAGCCGGTCACGCGCCCGCACCGCGCGGCAACAGGGTCTCCAGCGTCAGCGGCTCCCGCCCGGATCTGCACATCCAGCTCTTTTTTTGATAGCTAATTGCGCAGGCGGGTAGTGCGCGAACGCCCGTTTTTCGTGCGATTCCGACGGCCGATACGTCGTCAGCCCGCCCGTACCAGCAACCCCGCCAGCACGATCGCCACGACACCCAGCAACACCGTCGTCGCCTGCCAGAAGCGCACCGGGTCGCGCTCCACCAGCGGCGGCGGGCGCAGGCGGTGGAACTGCGGTCCGGGGGCGTGCAGGTCGTGCACGAATTCCGACACCGCCTCCTGGCGCTTGCGCGGATCGGGATGCAGCGCCTTCTGCAGCACCGCGTCCAGCCACGCCGGCAGCTCCGGGCGCAGGTGGCGCAGCGGCACATAGCGCAGCCGTCGTGCGTCGTCCGGCGTGCGCACGCGTGCCGCGTTCAGGCCGTAGGGCAGCTGGCCGGACAGCATCTGGTAGGCCAGCACCGCGAGCGCGAAAAGATCGGATCGGGCATCGACACCCGCGCCGGTGAAGCATTCGGGCGCGGTGTACTGGAGCGTGCCGGCGACGGCATGCGCGCTGTCCGCCCGGCCGTCCTCCGCGTCGCCGCGCCGCAGCGGCGCCGCCTCGGCCAGCCCCGCCACATGCACCGATCCGAAGTCGATGATGCGCACCGTGCCGCCGCGGTCGACCAGCACGTTCTCCGGCCGCAGGTCCTGGTGCAGCATCTCGCGGCCGTGGAACGCCTGCAGGCCGCGCGCGACCTGCGCGACAACCGCGCGCACCGCGTCGAGCGTCGGCCGCGGATAGTCGGTCATCCACTGCGAGAGGGTGCAGCCCTCGACGTACTCCATCGCGGTGAAGACGTGGCGGCGCGGCCGGTCGGGCGTGGCGGCGCACTTCAGGACGTGCGGGCTGTCGATGCGCCGCGCCACCCATTCCTCCAGCAGGAAGCGGTCGAGCAGACCAGCGTCCTGCTGCAGTTCGACGGCGGGCGTCTTCAGCGCGACCTGCGCGCCGGTCGTGTCGTCCACCGCCAGGAACACGTGGCTGCGGGCGCTTGCATGCAGCGGCCGCACCACCGTGTAGCCCTCGAACGCGCTGCGCGGCGCGAGCGGCGGCGGCATCGCCCAGCCGCCCTCGGGGCGCTGCTGCAGCGCCGCGCCGGCGTCGGCCGCGTCGGGCAGCGCGTCGATGCGCAGCAGCTGCACCGTGCGGTCGTCGTCGCTGCCGCGTGCCCGGGCGATGGCGCAGAGCGCGGCGCAGGCGGCGTCGAAGTCCTCGCCGTGCGCGGCCAGCGCCGCATGCACCGCCGCCGCGTCGATGTGCGCCCAGACGCCGTCGGTCGCGAGCAGGTAGACCGCGCCCGCCTCGGCCGGCAGGCAGCGGTAGTCGATCTCGACGTGCGGGCTGGCGCCAAGCGCGCGGCCCAGGTAGGACTCCTGCGACGACAGCTGCACCCGGTGGTCCTCGGTCAGCGGCTCCAGCGCCTGGGCGTGCAGCCGGCAGATGCGGCCGTCGCCCACGTGCAGCAGGTGCACGTCGCGGCCCTTGGCCACCAGCGCACTGAAGGTGCAGACATAGCCCCGGTCCTTGTCGAAGCGGCCGTCGCCGCGCTGCGTCTGGGCATGCAGCCAGGAATTGGTGGCGGCCAGCACCCGCTGTGCGGCGCGGCGCACCGACCAGGCCTCGGACGTGGCGTAGTAGTCGTCGAGGAAGCCGCGCACCGCCGCCGCGCTCGCCACCTGGCTCACCGCGCTGGAGCCGATGCCGTCGGCCAGCGCGACCGCGACGCCCTTGGTGGTGCGCAGGCGCCCCTCGGGCAGCAGCGCGCCGTGGAAGTCCTGGTTCACGCCGCCGTCGGCGCCGGGCTCCGAATGCTGGCCGAGGGTGATGCGAAGACTTGTGCTCATGGAAGCGTCGCGTGGTTCCGGCAGCAGGGCCGGCTTTTTCAAGAGACGCCGCGGAACCGGCTTCGCCGGGCCGCCAGCGTCGCCCCCCTTCCCGCGCAGCGAGAGAAGGGGGAGCGGCGCAGCCGCTCGGGGGGATGCGCTCCATCACACCAGCTTGCGCTTCGGTGCCGTCTTGTAGTGCGTCGAATACAGCGTCGCGCCCACGAAGGTCAGCCCGCCGACCAGGTTCCCCAGCACCGTCGGAATCTCGTTCCAGACCAGGTAGTCCATCAGGGTGAACTGGCCGCCGAGCATCAGGCCGATCGGGAACAGGAACATGTTCACGATCGAGTGCTCGAAGCCCATGTAGAAGAACACCATCACCGGCATCCACATGCCGATCGCCTTGCCCGACACGCTGGTGGACATCATGGCTGCGACCACGCCGGTCGACACCATCCAGTTGCACAGCACGCCGCGGATGAACAGGGTCAGCATGCCGGCCGCGCCGTGCGATGCGTAGCCGAGGGTCCGGCCCTCGCCGATGTGGCCGATCTTCTGGCCGACGATGTTGGGCGCCTCGGAGAAACCGAAGGTGAAGATGATCGCCATGAACACCGCCACGGTGAAGGCGCCGGCGAAGTTGCCGCAGAATACCAGGCCCCAGTTGCGCATCACGCCGCCCCAGGTGGCGCCCGGCCGGCGGTCGAGCACCGCGAGCGGCGCAAGGGTGAACACGCCGGTCAGCAGATCGAAGCCGAGCAGGTACAGCATGATGAAGCCGACCGGGAACAGCATCGCGCCGACCAGCGCGTTGCCGGTATTCACGGTCACCGTGACGGCGAAGGCCGCCGCCAGCGCCAGGATGGCGCCCGCCATGTAGGAGCGGATCAGCGTGTCGCGGGTGGACATGAGCAGCTTCGATTCGCCGCTGTCGACCATCTTGGTCACGAATTCGGTGGGTGCGAGGTAGGCCATGGGGATCCTGCGGAAAGAGGTTCGGTGAGCGGCCCACGAAAAAAGGCGTTCGTTGCCACGCACCTGCCGCCGGCGCATCGCGCTGGTGCAGGTACGGAGCAACGGACGCCTTCATCCGTGCGGGTCGCGGGAGCCGGGCGCCCCGCCGAGGTGCGGGAGGTGCCGACACCGGGCCGTCGTCAGCCCGATGCACCGGATCGAAGCAGGTTCCGTGCCGGTAACGCCTGGCGACTCGCACCACCCTGTCGCCGCTTCATGCGATGCCCCGTTCGCGAAGGACCGTTTCTGCAAGACCGCCGTCGGCACCTTCGCCGTTCTTCCAGCGACCCGGCAAGAACGGCCGGCTCGCGTCGATCACGCTCGGCGACCGGGTGCGCAGAAAGGGCCGGCGCGCCGGTCAGCGCCCGCCCTTGCTGCCGCCCGCCGCGCCGAACGCGAAATCCGGCAGCGACAGCGTCGCCTCGGCCACGTCGAGCAGGCGGCGGTTCTGGTCCATCGAGGTCTTCTGCAGCGCGCGGAAGGCGGCTTCCTCGGTCATGCCGAGGCGCGCCATCAGCACGCCCTTGGCGCGGTCGATCACCTTGCGCTCGTGCAGCGCACGGCGGGCGGCTTCCAGTTCGGCTTCCATGCCGGACAGGCGCGCCGACTGGGCCTGCAGCAGCTCCAGCAGCGAGGTCGATTCGCCCGCCACCGCGGCGGCGGCCGGCGGCGCGGGCACGTCCTCGGGCGCGAGGGCGGCGTCGAAGAACCGGTCCGCCGCATGCGCGCGGGCCGGCGGGTTGTCGCGCAGCCGGCGCAGCAGGCCCTGCACGTCGTGCAGCTCCTGCTGCGTGGCGGCGATGCGGTCCGCGCAGGCAGTGCGCAGCTGCTGCACCAGATCGAGCTGCAGCTGCCACAGCGCGTCGATGCGCTCGCTGCAGGCGTCGAACCACGGGTCGCTCTGCGCACTGTCGAGCACGGCGCCGTCGCGGGCGGTGCAGAGGGTGCGCCGCAGCCGCTCCAGTCGCGCCGCGCCGGGCGCGACCTGCAGCGCCGACCAGCGCTCGCGCTGTGCCGGCTCGGCGAATTCGGCGAAGGTCTGCAGGCTGCGCTCCTGCGCGTCGATCAGGTGGACCAGCCGCTGCTGCTGCGCCTCGCTGGCGCGGCCCGAGGCGAACAGCAGCGCGCCGACCGCCCGCTCCTGCCCCGCCGCCTCCTGCGCCTGCACCAGATGCAGCAGCGCCACCAGCCGGCGCGAGATGCCGGGCTCCGGCGCGCCGTCGGCGATGTGGAACACCAGCTCCACCAGCCCGGCGATCAGATGGCTGAAGGCCGCCACCGCATCGTGCGCGCCCAGGGCGCGCCGGTCGATCTGCAGCCGCAGCGCCGCCAGCGCGTCCAGCCCGAGCAGCACCCAGGCCATCAGCGCCAGGCTGCGGGCGTCTGCGGCCTGGGACGGCTGGGCGTGGTGGGCGAAGACGGTCCGCAGCCGCTGCTGCGCGGGTGCGCCTTCGGCGATGGCGGCCTGCCGCGGATCGGCAAAACGCTGGCCGCCGGAGGCGAGGAAGGCGCTCGACGCGCCGCGCTCGCGCTGCAGCGCCTGGATCAGCTGGCCGATCGCATCGACCAGTTCGGCCCGGGCGGCCAGGTGGCGCAGGGCGTCGATCTCGCGCTGTTTCGCCTGCATCACCAGCGCGGTGGCGGATAGGGGTTCGACCGGCTCGGTCATGCGGCGGGGTCCTTCTCGGGGCGAAACGGGTGGAAAAACGAGGCCTGGAAATGCGGCAGACGGGACGAACGGGCCGGCCCGCTCAACCGCCGGAGCGGACCAGCGCATCCGCCTGGGCCGCGAGGGTGTCGAGCACGAAGGGCTTGGTCAGCACCGCCATGCCGGGCTCCAGCGCACCGTCGTCGGCCAGCGCGTTCTCGGCGAAGCCGGTCACGAACAGAACCGGCAGCGCCGGCCGCAGCCCGCGTGCGACGCCGGCCATCTGGCGGCCGCTCATGCCGCCCGGCAGGCCGATGTCGGTCACCAGCAGGTCGATGCGGGTATCCGCGCGCAGCAGGGCCAGCCCGCCGGCGGCATCGGCCGCCTCCAGGCAGCGCCAGCCGCGGTCGCGCAGCGTGTCGACGATGGCCAGGCGCACGGTCGGCTCGTCGTCCACCACCAGCACCGTCGTGTCGCCGGCACCGGGGCCGCGGCCTGCCGCGTCCGGCGCCGGCCGGTCGTCGCCGGGCAGCGCCGCCGCCGTGCCGCGGTGCCGCGGCAGGTAGAGGCAGACCCGGGTGCCGCGGCCCGGCTGCGAATCGATGCGCGCATGGCCGCCCGACTGCTGCGCGAAGCCGTAGATCATCGACAGCCCCAGGCCGGTGCCCTGGCCGAGCGGCTTGGTGGTGAAAAACGGATCGAAGGCGCGGGCCGCCACGTCGGGCGGCATGCCGGTGCCGGTATCGGACACGCACAGCCGCACATAGTCGCCGGGCGCCAGGCCGAGCCGCTGCGCGTCGGCCGGATCGTCGATGCGGTGGTTGGCGGTCCGCACCGCGATGCGGCCGCCGTCGGGCATCGCGTCGCGGGCGTTGATGCACAGGTTGAGCAGCGCGTTCTCCAGCTGCGAGGCATCGGCCAGCACCGGCCAGAGGTCGGGCGGCGCGGCGGTCTCGATCGCCACCGCCGGGCCGACGGTGCGCCGCAGCAGTTCCAGCAAGCCCTCGACCAGCTTGTCGGCCGCGAGCGCGGTCGGCGCGAGCGTCTGCTGGCGCGAGAACGCGAGCAGCCGGTGGGTGAGCGCCGCCGCGCGCCGCACAGCGCCCTGGGCGGTGCCGACGTAGCGGTCGAGCTCCTGCACCCGGCCCTGCCGCACCCGCGCCGTGATCAGCTCCAGCGAGCCGGCGATGCCGGCCAGCAGGTTGTTGAAGTCGTGCGCCAGCCCGCCGGTCAGCTGGCCGACCGCCTCCATCTTCTGCGCCTGGCGCAGCTGGGCCTCGGCCTGCCGCAGCGCCTCGGCGCGGGCGCGCTCCTCGGTCACGTCGCGGGCCACCGCATAGATCGCCCTGCCGTCGAGCGCCGCCGTCCAGGACAGATTGCGGTAGTCGCCCGACCGGGTGCGCAGCCGGTTCTCGAACGAGAAGGTGGTGCCGCCCTGCGCGAGGTGCGCCACTTCGGCGCGGGTGCGGTCCTGGTCGTCCGGATGCTCCATCCACGCCGAGGTGCGGCCGAGCAGCTCGGTCTCGGTCCAGCCGAGGCAGCGCATCCAGGCCGGGTTGATGCTGCGCCAGACGCCGTCCAGGTCGGAGACCAGCAGCATGTCCTGGCTGACCTCCCAGATGCGCTCGCGTTCGCGCTCGCGGGCGTGGATCTCGTCTTCCAGGTCCAGCGCGCGTTCGCGCAGCCGGCGCTCGTCCTCCGCCCGCTGCGCGGCCGCGGTGACGGCGGCGGTGGTATCCGACACCGAGCAGTACAGGCCGCGGATCGCGCCGCCGGTAGCGCGCAGCGGCGAATAGGTGAAGGTGAAGTAGCCCCGCTGCGGGCCGTCGCCGCGGTCCACGGTCAGCGGCATGTCGCGCAGCGTGACCGGCCGGCCCTCCAGCGTGCGCTCGATCAGGGCCTGCACTTCGGGCCAGGTTTCGTGCCACACCACCTGCAGCGGCAGGCCGAGCGCCGCCGGATGCTTGGCGCCGAGGATCGCGCACTGCGCGTCGTTGTAGAGGTAGGTCAGCTCCGGCCCCCAGGCGACCCAGGTCGGGCTGGCGGTGTCGAGCATGATCTGCACCGCGGTGCGCAGTGCCGCATCCCAGCCGTCGGCGGCGCCGAGCGGCGTGGCGGCCCAGTCGTGGTGCGCGATGGCGTCGCGCTGCGGCGGCAGGCCGGCGGGCGGGGCGGAGCGGGAGTCGTCGGGAGGCGGGGTGGTCGTCATGGCGGGCCGGCGCGGACGGGGACGCCTGCGCACCGCCCGATTGTCCGCCGCGCGGCGGTCCGTCCTGTCACAGGATGGACGCCGCGGCGGCCGCTCGGCGGGCCCGCCCGGACGGCAGCGGCCTCGGGCCGCAACCTCAGGCGGCCAGCGCCACCCGCACCCGGCCGTCCTGCACCTGCACCGCATGGGCGCCGACCGAATGCGCCGCATCCTCCAGGCAGGCGCCGGTGCGCAGGTCGAAGTGGTTCTTGTAGAGCGGCGAGGCGACGACGATCTGCTCGCCCAGGCTGCCGACCAGCCCGCGCGACAGCACGCTGGCGCCGGACTTCGGATCGACGTTGTCGATCGCGAAATAGCGCTCGCCCTTCAGGCGGAACACCGCGACGTGGCGGCCCTGCACGCTGGCGCAGACCCCCGTGTCGGGCACGATCGCGTCGGCGGCGCAGACGTCGGTCCAGGTGTCGTCCGCGCTGGCGGCGGCTTCGGCCACGGCGGCGGCCATCGCCTCGGCTTCGGTGGCGGCCGCGGCCGCTGCGGCGGCCGAGACCGGGGCGGGCGCCGCCCCGTCCATGGCACTGGCGGTCGGTTCGTGTTTCATGGCATTTTTCCTCGTTTGCGCAGGTGGGTCCTGCGCAGGCAGCTATCGTTTCAGGAGCATCAGACCAGGGCGGCGGCGCGGGCGGCGGCCGGATCGGCGAAGGCGCTCTCGCGCTCCTCGGGCCGGGCTGGGCGCACCTGGCCGCGCTCGGTCACGAAGACGATGTGCTCGTCCGGCCGGTCGCTGTTGACGAAGGAGCGGAAGCGCTGGCGCACCGCCGGGTCGGTCACCGCGGTCTTCCATTCGCACTGGTAGGTATCGACCACGTGCTGCATCTGCGCCTCCAGCTCGGCGGCCAGGCCCAGCGTGTCGTTCACCACCACGCCGCGCAGGTACTCCAGCCCGCCTTCGAGGTTGTCGCGCCAGGTGCTGGTGCGCTGCAGCCGGTCGGCGGTGCGCACGTAGAACATCAGGAAGCGGTCGATCAGCCGGACCAGTTCGTCCTTCGTCAGGTCGGAGGCCAGCAGCTCGGCGTGGCGCGGCTTCATGCCGCCGTTGCCGCAGACGTAGAGGTTCCAGCCCTTCTCGGTGGCGATGATGCCCACGTCCTTGCCCTGCGCCTCGGCGCATTCGCGGGTGCAGCCCGAGACGCCGAACT
>CAJYQL010000025.1 GCA_913776965.1 uncultured Xylophilus sp. | reverse complement strand
GCCGCCACCCCCCCCCCGGCCCTGCGCCCCGACGGCGCCGAAGCGCGCGACCGGCTGCTGCGCACCGCGCTGCGGCTGTTCTCGGAACAGGGCTTCGCCCGCACTTCCACCCGCGCGATCGCGCAGGCCGCCGGCGTCAACCTGGCGGCGATCCGCTACTACTTCGGCGACAAGGCCGGCCTCTACCGCGCGACCTTCACCGAGCCGCTGGGCGCCGCGCCGCGCGAGCTGGTGCCGCTGCTCGACCGCACGGACGTTACGCTGCGCACGGCGCTGCAGGCGTATTTCGGCGGCGTCACCGCGGGGCTGAAGCAGGGCGAGCTGGCCCGGCAGTGCCTGCGGCTGCACATCCGCGAGATGCTGGAGCCGACCGACCAGTGGGCCGTCGAGGTCGAGCAGGACCAGGTGGCGCCGCAGCAGGCGCTGGTCGGCGTACTGCGCCGGCACCTGGGCCTCGCGGCCGAGGACGACGACCTGCACCGGCTGGCCTTCGGCATCGCCGGGCTGGGCGTGCACCTGTTCGTCGCGCAGGACATGATCGGCCTGATGCGCCCGGCCCTGCTCGACACACCCGAGGCGGTCGATGCCTGGACGGCGCGGCTGGTGGACCAGGCGATGGCGCTGGTGGCGGCCGAGCGTGCACGGCGCCGGCGGAGTGCTGCCGGCGCCCCCGCAATCTCACCCGCACCCGCCCGTGCTCGCGCAACGCCGCGTTCCGCGGCCAATGCCGTCACGCCGCCGTCGCCGCGCCGCCGCAGGATGGCGGCCGCTCCCGCCACGGCGCCGGCCGCCTCCGTCCGTCCCGCATCCGCGCCCTCATCCGCCCCCGCTTCCCGCACCCGCAAAGCCGCATGACACCGCTGCCTTCCCGCTTCCTCCCGCGTCGCGCGCCCTGGGCGGCGCTGCTGCTGCCGCTGGCGCTCGCCGGCTGCGCGCTGCCCCGCCCGCCCGCCACGCCCGACGTGGCCCTCCCCACCGCGTGGCAGGCGCCGCGCCCGCCGGCCCCCGCCGCCGTGGCGCCCGCGACCGACCCGTCGCTGCCCCACGGCGGCAGCGCCGACGGCATGGCGCGCTGGTGGGAGCGCGCCGGCGATCCGCTGCTGGTCGAACTGGTCGGCGCCGCCCAGGCCGCCAGCCCGACGCTCGCGCAGGCCGCCTCCCGCATCGGGCAGGCGCGCGCCAGCCGGGTCGCGGCCGGCGCCGCGCTGGGGCCGACGCTGGATGCGGTCGGCAACCTCAGCCGCGGCTTCCAGCCGCAGTTCCTGGCGGTGGCGACCACCGCGCAGGGCAACCTGCAGGCCGGCTGGGAGCCCGACGTGTTCGGCGGCAACCGGGCGGCGCGCGATGCGGCGCAGGCCCGGCTGGAAGGCGCGCAGGCCGGCTGGCACGACGCCCGGGTGTCGGTGGCCGCCGAGACGGCCAACCAGCTGACCGCCCTGCGCGCCTGCCGCGAGCAGCTGGTCGTCGCCACCGACGATGCCCGCTCCCGCCGCGAGAGCGCCCGGCTGTCGGCCCTGACCACCCAGGCCGGCTTCCAGGCGCCGGCCGACGATGCGCTGGCCCGCGCCAGCGCCGCCGACGCCGGCAACCGGCTGCTGCAGCAGCAGGCGCAGTGCGACGTGGCGGTCAAGGGCCTGGTCGCGCTGACCGCGATCGACGAGACGGTCCTGCGGCAAAAACTGGATGCAGCGCCCGTCGCACCGGTGCCGGATGCCCTGTTTTCGATAGCAGAGCTGCCGGCCCAGGTGCTCGCCCAGCGGCCGGACATCGCCATCGCCGCGCGCGACGTGGTGGCCGCCAGCGCCGACGTCGCGAATGCCGAGGCGCAGCGATACCCGCGCCTGACGATCGGCGGCGCGATCGGCCGGTTCTATGTCGATGCGCCGCAGTTCTCCGGCAGCAGCACCACCTGGACCGCCGGGCCGCTGCAGCTGTCGCTGCCGCTGTTCGACGGCGGGCGGCGCGCGGCCAACACCGCCGCCGCCCGGGCGAAATACGACGAGGCGGTCGCGCTCTACCGCGCCCGCGTGCGCCAGGCGGTGCGCGAGGTGGAGGAAGCGCTGGTCAACCTGCGCGCCACCGCCGACCGGGCGGCCGATGCCGAGACCGCCGCGGCCGGCTACCGCGCGTCGTTCGAGGGCTTCCAGGCCCGCTACGACGCCGGCCTGGCGAGCCAGATCCAGCTGGAGGACGCCCGCCGCACCGCGCTGGCGGCCGAGACCACCCGGGTCAACCTGAAGCGCGAGCGTATGGCCGCCTGGATCGCGCTCTACCGCGCGGCCGGCGGCGGCTGGGAGCCGTCGGCCGCCGCGCCGGGAGACAGCGGCGCGACCGTCGCCGTCCTTTCGCCCGCCGAGGCGCCATCCGCGCCCGCAGCACCCGCGCCGGCCGTCGGCCCCGCCCCCACGTCGCGCTGATCCCGACCGCCGCCCCACCTCGCCCGTCGTCCTGCCGCCTTCCGTCCGAGACCGCACCATGCACCGCCTGATCTCCACCGCCGACGCCGCCGCCCGCCGCCTGCTGCCGCCGGCCCTCGCCGACCATCCCCGCCGCCGTTTCGCTACGCTTTCGATAGCATCTGCCGCCCTGCTGGCGGGCGCGTGGGGCATTTTTGCCGCGCAAAAGGCGGTCGCCGCCGACCCGCCGCCCGCGCCGCGCCCGGCGCTGACCGTGACGACGGTGCTGCCGCAGACCGCGCCGCTGCCGGTCAGCTTCGCCGCCAACGGCAGCATCGCCGCCTGGCAAGAGGCGATCATCGGCTCCGAGGCCAACGGCCTGCGGCTGACCGACGTGAAGGTCAATGTCGGCGACACGGTGCAAGCCGGCCAGGTGCTCGCGACCTTCGCCGCCGACACGGTGCGGGCCGAGCTCGCTCAGTCGCGCGCCAGCGTGCTGGAGGCCGAGGCCACCGCCGCCGACGCCGCGGCCAACGCCCAGCGCGCCCGCACGCTCGAGAAGAGCGGTGCGCTCAGCGCCGCGCAGATCGCCCAGTACCAGACGACCGAGCAGACCGCGAAAGCGCGGGTCGAGGCGGCCCGCGCCGCCTACAACGCGCAGCAGGTGCGGCTGGGGTACGCATCGGTGCGGGCGCCCGACAGCGGCGTGATCTCGTCGCGCAGCGCGACGGTCGGCGCGGTGGTGGGCGCCGGCACCGAACTCTTCCGCATGGTGCGCAAGGGCCGCCTGGAATGGCGCGCCGAGGTCACCTCGGCCGAGCTGGGCCGGGTGCGGCCCGGCACGCCGGCGCGCATCGTGGCGGCCAGCGGCGCGCAGCTCGACGGCCGGGTGCGCATGGTCGCGCCGACGGTCGATCCGCAGACGCGCAACGGGCTGGTCTATGTGGACCTGCCCGCCACCAGCCGCAACGGCATCCCTGCCAAGGCCGGCATGTTCGCGCGCGGCGATTTCCTGCTCGGCACCAGCGACGCGCTGACCGTGCCGCAGCAGGCCGTCGTGGTGCGCGAGGCGTTCAGCTACGTCTTCACCGTCGGCGACGACGGTCGCGTGGCCCAGCGCAAGGTGCAGACCGGCCGGCGCGTGGGCGACCGGCTGGAGATCACCGAGGGCCTGCCCGCCGGCACGCCGGTGGTGGTGCAGGGCGCCGGTTTCCTGAACGACCGCGACCTGGTGAAGGTGGCGAACCCGTCTTCGGTACCGAATCCGGCCCCGGCGCCCGCCGCACCTGCGCCGGCAGCTACGAAATAAGGAGCACGGCATGTCGATCCCCTGCCTGCCGCCCACCACCGGAGCCTGGCGATGAACGTCTCCTCCTGGTCGATCAAGAACCCGATCCCGGCGGTGATGCTGTTCGTGCTGCTCACCTTCGCCGGCCTGCTGTCCTTCAAGGCGATGAAGGTGCAGAACTTCCCCGACATGGACCTGCCGCTGGTCAACGTCACCGCCCTGCTGCCCGGCGCCGCGCCCGGCCAGCTGGAGACCGACGTGGCCCGCAAGATCGAGAACTCGATCGCCACGCTGCAGGGCCTGAAGCACATCACCACCACGGTGCAGGACGGCACGGTCACCATCCTGGCCGAGTTCCGGCTGGAAAAACCGGTGCAGGAAGCGGTGGACGATGTGCGCTCGGCCGTCAGCCGGGTGCGTGCGGACCTGCCGGCCGACCTGCGCGACCCGATCATCACCAAGGTCGACCTAGCCGGCACGCCGGTGCTGGCGTACACGGTGCAGTCCACCAAGCTGGACGACGAGGGCCTGTCCTGGTTCGTCGAGGACACGGTCGCCCGGCGGCTGCTGACGGTGCCGGGCGTCGGCGCGGTCAACCGCGTCGGCGGCGTGCAGCGCGAGGTGCGGGTGGCGCTCGACGCGAACAGGCTGCAGGCCCTCGGCGCCAGTGCGGCGAACATCTCGCGCCAGCTGCGCCAGGTGCAGGTCGAGAGCGCCGGCGGCCGGGCCGACCTGGGCGGCGGCGAGCAGCCGGTGCGCACCATCGCGACGGTGAAGTCCGCGGCCGAACTCGGCGCGCTGCAGCTCTCGCTGCCCGACGGCCGGCGTATCCGGCTGGACCAGGTCGCGACGGTGAGCGACACCGTCGCCGAACGCCGCGCCGCCGCGCTGCTCAACGGCAAGCCAGTGGTCGGCTTCGAGGTGGCCCGCAGCCGCGGCGCGAGCGAGGTCGAGGTCGGCGCGCAGGTGCAGAAGGCGCTCGACGATCTGAAAGCCGAGCATCCCGACATCACACTGACCGAGGCCTTCAACTTCGTGCAGCCGGTGGCCGAGGAATACGACGGCTCGATGCACCTGCTCTACGAGGGCGCGATCCTCGCGGTGGTGGTGGTCTGGATCTTCCTGCGCGACTGGCGGGCCACGCTGGTCTCGGCGGTGGCGCTGCCGCTGTCGGTGATCCCGGCCTTCATCGGCATGTACCTGCTGGGCTTCTCGGTCAACGTGATCACGCTGCTGGCGCTGTCGCTCGTCATCGGCATCCTGGTGGACGACGCGATCGTGGAGGTCGAGAACATCGTGCGCCACCTGCGCATGGGCAAGTCGCCCTACCAAGCGGCGATGGAGGCGGCCGACGAGATCGGCCTGGCGGTCGTCGCGACCACCTTCACGCTGATCGCGGTGTTCCTGCCGACCGCCTTCATGAGCGGCATCGCCGGCCGCTTCTTCAAGCAGTTCGGCTGGACCGCGTCGCTCGCAGTCTTCGCCTCGCTGGTGGTGGCGCGGGTGCTCACGCCGATGATGGCCGCCTACCTGCTCAAGCCCCTGGTGGACCAGGAGAAGGACCCGCGCTGGCTCGCCGCCTACATGCGGGCGGTGACCTGGTGCCTGAAGCACCGCTGGGCGACGCTCGGCGCCGCGACGGTGTTCTTCGTCGGCTCGGTCGCGCTGATCCCGCTGCTGCCGACCGGCTTCATCCCGCCGGACGACAACTCGCAGACGCAGGTGTACCTGGAGCTGCCGCCGGGCAGCACGCTGCAGCAGACCACCGCCGCCGCCGAGGATGCCCGCCAGCGGCTGATGGCGATCGACACGGTCAAAAGCATCTACACCACCGTCGGCGCCGGCAGCGCGGGCGCCGACCCGTTCGCCGGCAGCGCCGCGGCCGAGCCGCGCAAGGCGACGCTCACGATCCAGCTGTCGCCGCGCGGCGAGCGCGAGCGCAAGCAGGGCATCGAGCAGCAGATCCGCCGCGCGCTGGAATCGCTGCCCGGCGTGCGGCTGAAGGTGGGCCTGGCCGGCGGCAACGAGAAATACATCCTGGTGCTGGCCGGCGACGACCCGCAGGCGCTGACCTCTGCCGCCCGCGACGTGGAACGCGACCTGCGCACGGTGCCCGGCTTCGGCAACATCGGCTCGTCGGCGAGCCTGACCCGGCCCGAGATCGCGGTGCGGCCCGACTTCGCCCGCGCCGCCGACCTGGGCGTGACCAGCGCCGCGATCGCCGAGACGCTGCGCGTCGCGACCGTCGGCGACTACGACGTGTCGCTGCCCAAGCTCAACCTGTCGCAGCGCCAGGTGCCGATCGTGGTGCGGCTCGACGACGCCGCGCGGCAGGACCTGGCGGTGCTGGAGCGCCTGACGGTGCCCGGCACCCGCGGCCCGGTGCTGCTCGGCGACGTGGCGACACTGGAGGTGGCGGGCGGGCCGGCCGTCATCAGCCGCTACGACCGGGCGCGCAACATCAACTTCGAGATCGAGCTGTCGGGCGTGCCGCTCGGCGACGCGGCCAAGCTGGTGCGCGAGCTGCCGTCGGTGAAGAACCTGCCGCCCGGCGTGCGGGTGACCGAGGTGGGCGATGCCGAAGTCATGGGCGAGCTGTTCGCGAGCTTCGGCCTGGCGATGCTGACCGGCGTGCTCTGCATCTACATCGTGCTGGTGCTGCTGTTCAAGGACTTCCTGCACCCGGTGACGATCCTGGCCGCGCTGCCGCTGTCGCTCGGCGGCGCCTTCGTGGGCCTCCTGATTGCGCAGAAGAGTTTCTCGATGCCGTCGCTCATCGGGCTGATCATGCTGATGGGCATCGCGACCAAGAACTCGATCCTGCTGGTCGAGTACGCGATCCTGGCGCGCCGCGGCCAGAACCATGCCGGCGAGGACGCCGACGCGCACGACCTCACGCCGATGAGCCGCTGGGACGCGCTGCTCGACGCCTGCCACAAGCGCGCCCGGCCGATCATCATGACCACGCTCGCGATGGGCGCGGGCATGATGCCGATCGCGCTCGGCTTCGGCGCCGCCGACTCGAGCTTCCGCTCGCCGATGGCGGTGGCGGTGATCGGCGGCCTGATCACCTCCACCGTGCTGAGCCTGCTGGTGATCCCGCCGGTGTTCACCTTCATCGACGACATCGGGCAGTGGATGCTGCGCAAGCTGCGCGGCGGGCGGGCCGGGCCGCAGGCATGAGGCCGCCGGCCGGCGCCGGACCGGCCACCGCGCTGGCCGACCGGCTGCTGCCGGTGTCCGACTTCGCGGAAACCCACCGGCGCAGCGGCGTCCGCGCCGTACCGTCGGCCGTCATCGATGCGGTGGCGCGGTACGACGATGCGGCCGACCCGCTGCTGCGCACCGCCCTGTAGCTGCGCGACGCGCCGGCGCGGCTGGCGCGTCGTATCAGCCTCGGCGGCGGCATCGCGCCCGGCACCCGCCGTTTCGGCCTGCACAGCTTCACCGAGCTGGAGCGCACCGATGACCACATCGCCCTCGGGTTGATCGGCCGCTTCTGGGCCGGCGATTTCGGGCCGGCCCCTGCGCCGACCTCGCGCAGTTCCAGACCTTCGATGCACCCGGCAGCGCCCGGCTGCTGCTGTGCTTCGCCACACAGCCCTCGTCTGTTGCGGGCACGTTGCGCATCGAGACGATCACCCGCATCCAGTCCACCGACGACGCAGCCCGCCGACGCATGCGCCTCCACCGGATGCTGATCCGGCCGGTGAGCGGCTTGATCAGGCGGCGCATCCTGCGGTCCCTGTAGTCGGCGGCAGAGGCGCAGCGCTGACCTCCCCGGCCGATAATGGCGACCCTTGCATCCCCGAGGGACGCGATGGCCCGCCCCCGACCCCCGCATCGCCTCACCGCCGACGACTACCTCGCCTGGGAAGCGGAGCAGACCGAACGCCACGAATACATCGACGGCGAGGTCTTCGCGATGGCCGGTGCCGAGGACCGGCACGTAACGGTGTCGGGCAACCTCTACATGGCGCTGCGCCACCACCTGCGCGGCACCCGGTGCCGCACCTTCATGAGCGACATGGGGCTGCAGGTGCAGGCGTCCAACGCCTACTTCTATCCCAATGTGATCGGTCACCTGCAGCGATGCGGACCATGCCAGCCCGCTGTCGAAGGCCGAGCCGGTACTGCTGTGCGAGGTGCTGTCGCCGGGCACCGGCGCCTTCGAATGTGTACCGCAAGGGCGCGGATGGCCTCTGGGTGCTGCATCCGTTCGGTGCCGACGATGCGCTGACGCTGGCGAGCGTTGGGCTGACGCTGCCGGCGGCCGAGCTGTACGCCGACGTGGAACCACCGCCGGCAGCGTGACGGTGCCTGCGGGGCCCTGCCGAGCAAAAGCCGCCCGCCGAGCCTCAGACGTAGCAGGGCCCTTCGATCAGCGGATGGTCCTTGATGAAATCGAGGTCGATCGTCAGCCCGATACCCACGCCCTCGGGCGGGCGCACGCAGCCCTGCTCGTCCAGGGCGTACGGCGGCCGGTCGGTCAGCCGGTCGCGGAATGGGTTGAGCGCGGTGACGTCGCCTTCGAAGTACCCCGGGTTGTCCACGCCGCAGAGGTAGTGGATCGTGGTGGCCATGTTGATCGCGGTGGCCGAGGTGTGCGGGTTGACGGTCAGCTTCAGGGCGCTGGCCATCGCGGCGATGCGCATCGCCTCGGTCACGCCGCCGGTCTTCGACAGGTCGGGCTGCACGAAGCCGACGTGACCGTCCTCGAACAGCGCCTGGAATTCGTAGCGGGTGTAGTGGTTCTCGCCCGCGGCCAGCGGGGTGCGGCCGAGCCGAGCCGCGGCGGCGTAGGCGCGGCGGTCCTGCGGCGGGAACGGTTCTTCCAGCCAGCCGACGTTGCATTCGTCGTAGGCAGGCATGACGCGGCGCACGTCGTCCACGGTGTAGGCGGTGTTGGCATCGACCAGGATGTCGATGCTGTCGCCGACCGCCTGGCGCACTGCGCGCACCCGCTCGATGTCGCGGGCCGCGGTGTCGCCGACCCGCAGCTTTAGCGCACGGTAGCCGGTTGCGATATGCGCCAGCGCCTCCTCGGCGAGCTGCGCCGGCGGCTGGTAGCCGAGCGCGATACCGCCGGCATAGGCCTTGATCGGCCGCGACACGCCGCCGAGCATCCGGTAGAGCGGCCAGCCGGTCTCCTGGCAGCGCAGGTCCCAGAGCGCGATGTCGAGACCGCTGAGCGCCAGCGCCGCGGCGGCGCCCATGCCGTGGCTGGCGAGTTGCATCTTGAACACCCGCGCCCAGACGCCGTTCACGTCGCGCGCGTCGAAACCGACCACCAGCTCGCGCAGGGTGGTGTCGACCAGCTTCGCCACCGCGCCGGGGCAGCGGCCGTGGTGGGCTTCGCCCCAGCCGACGTGGCCGTCGTCGGTCTCCACGCGGATCAGGACCGTGTCGCGCTTGACGCTGCGGCCGATGCCGAGCGTGACGGACTGGTGCGGAGGAACGGGAAAGGAGAGCGGGACGGCCCGGATGTCGGCGATGCGCATGGTGTCGATGGAGCGTGAGGAAGGGGCGCGGCCGTCAGGACGGCTGGGCGGCGAGGAAGACCTCGGGATTGACGATATTGGCCGGCCGTTCGCCGTCGAGCAGCGCGAGCAGCGTGGCCACCGCGCCTTCGCTCATGCCGCGCATGCTGGTGGCGGTGATGCCCGCGACGTGCGGCGTGAGCAGCAGGTTCGGCGCCTCGAACACCGGCTCGTCGGCGGCCAGCGGCTGGCGGTCGTGCACGTCGAGCGCGGCGCCGGCCAAGCGGCCTGCGCGCAGTGCGGCGAGCAGCGCCTCGGTCTCGACCACCGGGCCGCGCGATACGTTGACCAGCACCGCCGTCGGCTTCATCGTCGCGAGCGTGGCGGCATCGACCAGGCCGCGGGTCTGGTCGTTCAGCGGGCAGCAGAGCACCACCGCATCGGCCTGGGCGAACAGCGTCGCCTTGTCGGCTGCCTCGACGCCCGGAGGCAGGCTGTCGGGCCGCCGCGTCAGGCCGAGCACCCGCATGCCCAGGCCCTGCGCCGCACCGGCCAGCCGGCGGCCGATCTCGCCGACGCCGACGATGCCGAGCACAGTGCGGCCGAGCTCGGTGCCGCCGTCGGCCATCGGCCGGGCCGCGGCCCAGCCGTCGCGGCGCAGCCGGCCGTCGATGCCGGCCAGGTTGCGGCGCAGGTGCAGCAGCGCACCGAAGCAGTACTCCACCACCGCGGCGCTGTTGGAGCCCGGCAGGTTGGCCACCACGATGCCGCGCGCGGTGGCGGCCGGCACCGGGATCATGTCGAGCCCGACGCCGTGGCGCACCACGAAGCGCAGCCGCGGCGCCTGGTCGAAGATGTTCGGCGGCAGGTGCGCACGCACGATCAGCCCGTCGACATCGGCGACCAGCCGCGCGAGCGTGGCGGCGCCGGTGTCGGGCGCGGTCACCACCTCGCAGCGGGCCTCGAGCACCGGCAGCAGTTCCGGATGGATGGGGTTGGTCAGCAGGATGCGGGGCCGGGTCGTCATAACGGGGTCGATTCGGGGAAAAAGGCGGGGCCGGCCTGCACCGGGTTGGTCAGCCGGCCCAGGCCGGCGAGTTCGACCGTCACGGTCTGGCCCGGCCGCAGCCAGGCGGGCGGCGTGTGGGTGGCGGCGACGCCCGCGGGCGTGCCGGTGGCGATCACATCGCCCGGGTCGAGCGGCATGCGGGCCGAGGCATAGGCGATCAGCGCGGCGATCCGGTGCAGCATCGTGGCGGTCGAGCCGTCCTGCAGTCGGCGGCCGTCGATGTCGAGCCGGATGCCGACCGCATACGGATCGGGCAGCGCGTCGGCGCTCACCAGCCAGGGGCCGAGCGGCGCGGTGGCCGGCAGGTTCTTGCCGCGCACGAAGTTGCCGCCGTCGGCCTTGACCAGCGCGCTGCCGCTCACGTCGTTGTGCAGCGTGTAGCCGGCCACGTGGTCCATCGCGTCCTCGGCGCCGACGCGCAGCGCGCGCCGGCCGATCACCACCGCGAGTTCGGCCTCGTAGCCGACGTCGCCCACGTCCGGCGGCACCAGGATCGACTCGCCCGGCCCGATCACAGTGCTGCCGGAGCGCACGAAGGTGACCGGCTCCGGCGGATGCGCCATCGACCGCTCGGCCAGCGCATCGGTGAAGTTGAAGGCGGCGCCGACGACCTTGCCCGGCCGCACCGGTGCCAGCAGACGCAGGCCGGCGAGCGGCCGCAGCACATCGGGCGCGAAGGACGCCGCGCCCAGCCGCCGTACCCAGCCGGCGAGGCCCTGTTCGACGAAGGCCATCAGCGAGGGCTGCGTGCCGCCGAGCACCGCCCGGCATGACGGATGCGACAGGTCGGCGACCTGCGCCGCGTCGCCGTCGCCCTGCACCACCCCCGCGACCGGCGCACCGTCGGCGCCGGCAAAAGAGACGAAACGCATGCGGACCGTCTCCTCAGGCGACGCGGTAGCGGTCGAGCACGCTGCGGTCGATCTCGATGCCGAGGCCGGCGCCGGTCGGGATCTGCACCACGCCGCGCTGCTGCACGATCGGCTCGACCGACAGGTGGTCGCGGAACGGGTTCTCGCACTGCTCGAATTCGAGCAGCGGCGGCATCGGGCGGAAGCTCGGCGGCTGGTCGGGCAGCGACGCGATGAAGTGCAGCGTGGCCGCGATACCGATCGCCGAACCCCAGGCGTGCGGCACGCATTCCACGCCGTGCGTGGTCGCGAGCGTGGCGATCTTCTTGCACTCGGTGATGCCGCCGGCCGCGCAGACGTCGGGCTGGACGATGTCCATCGCTTTGCGCACCACCAGGTCGCGGAAGCCCCAGCGGGTGAATTCGTTCTCGCCGCCGGCCACCGCCATGTCGAGCGCGCGGGTCACCTCGACGTAGCCGTCGATGTCCTCCGGCGAAATCGGTTCCTCGAACCATTCCACGTCGAGCTTTTCCAGCTCGCGGCCGAGGCGGATCGCCTGCGGCACGGTGAAGCAGTGGTTGGCATCGACCATCAGCCGGGTTTGGTCGCCGACCGCGCGGCGCACCGCCTCCACGCGTCGGATGTCGAGCTTGGGGTCGCCCAGGCCGATCTTCATCTTGACCGCGGTGAAGCCTTCGGCGACGTAGCCCTGAGCCTCTTCCACCGCTTCCTCGATCAGCCGGTCCATGTCGATGAAGTAGAGGCCGGTGGCGTAGCAGGCGACCTCGGTGCGGAAGGCGCCGCCGATCAGCTTGTGGACCGGCTTGTTCACCGTCTTGCCGATGATGTCCCACAGCGCGATGTCGATGCCGCTCATCGCCGAGGTGACCATGCCGCGGCCGCCGTAGTCCTTCACCCGGTTGTAGAGGTCTTCCCAGATCACTTCCACGTCGAACGCGTCACGGCCGATGATGCGCGGCGCGAACTGCGATTCGATATAGGCCTTCGACACGGCCGACGGGCCGTAGCACTCGCCCCAACCGACGATGCCGTCGGCGGTCTCGATCTCGACGATGCAGGAGCCGCGGGTCTTGTAGAGCCAGCCGCGGGACGAGGTGAAGGGCTTTTCCACCGGGGCGGAAACGACGTGGCAGGTGACTTTCTTGATGGTGCTCATGGATGCGGGGCGTTCTCTCGGATGCGGCGGCTGTGGTAGGGAAAATTCACTTCTTCTCGGCGACGAAGACCTTCTTGCCGACCTCGTTCAGGGACTTCTGCACGTTGGCGATCTCGCGGCCCAGCGCAGCGCCGGTCAGGTTGTCGACGACGGCGCCCTGCTGTTCGGTCGGGGCCTTGAACTTGGCGCTCTGGATCGCCTTGTTGAAGATGTCGGTCAGCTTCGCGCGGACCGGCTCGGGGATGCCGACCGGCGCGACGATGTACGCCATCTGCACCAGCGGACCGTAGGGGAAGACGTCGTAGCCGCGCTCCTTGAAGGTCGGCACGTCGGGCATGGCCTGCAGCCGCTGGTTGGCGAACACCGCGATCGCCTTGACGTGGCCGCCGTCGATCATGGCCTTGCTCTCCGACGGCTTCAGCACCGCGGCGTCGATCTGCTTGCCGGCCAGGTCGGCCACCACCTTGGAGCCGCCGGTGTAGGGCACGTTGATCGTGTCGACCCCCGCGGCGCGCCCGGTCATCACGCTGAAGATGTGGTTGAGGTTGTTGGTGCCGGGCGTGCCGATCGACACCTTGCCGGGGTTCTGCTTCAGGTGGGCGATGAACGCCTCCAGGCTGGTCGCCGGGCCGCTCGTCGGCACTACCAGCACCAGCGGGTCGATCGTGACCCGGGCGATCGGCGCGAACTGCTCGTTCTTGAGCGGCGTGAGGCCCTGGGCGATCAGCGCCAGCGTGGAACTGGTGCCCATGCCGATGGTGTAGCCGTCGGGCTCGGCATTGGCGACCTTGGTCATCCCGATGGCCCCGGTGGCGCCCGGCACGTTCTCGACCAGCACCTTGACGCCCTGCTCCGATGCGAGCTGCGCCAGGAGCCGCGCCGCGATGTCGTTCGAGCCGCCCGCGTTCCACGGCACGATGAACTTGATCTCCTTGGCGGGGAACGGATCGGCGGCATGGGCCGTCAGGCCGGTGGCGCCCAGGGCGACGACGCCCAGCAAGGCCGCGGCGAGCGCACGGCGGGAACGAACCATCATCTGTGTCTCCTGTCGTTTTGGCGTGAACGGCTCAATGTTATAACAAACAACAATCAATGCCCAGCGGGTCGGTGCGAAACGCCGCCGCGACCGGGTGCCGGTCAGGCGGCGCGCAGGTTCAAGGCATCGAAGGCGGGTGGCCCGTTCAGGCCGCAGCGTCGTCCAGCAGGGCGCAGATGTCGGCCCGGGCGCTCTCGATGTCGGCGCGGATCGCCTCGGCGGCGCTGTCGGCATCACCCCGGCGCAGCGCGCCCAGCGCCGCTTCGTGGAACGGATAGCGCTTCAGGCCCGGAATGTTGCGCGGCAAGGCCAGCGTCAGGGTCGGCGCGCAGCGCAGCCAGGCGTTCTCGATCGCCTGCTCGACGATCGGCATCCGGGACATCCGGTAGATGCCGAAATGGAAGCGGTAGTGCGCATCCAGGTAGCGGTCCAGCCGCTGGGTCTCGACCGCGTCCTTCATCTCGTGCAGGGCGGCCGCGACCGGCTCCAGCGCTTCGGGCGTGGCATGCAGCGTGGCGGCCGCGGCGGCGACCGGCTCCAGTCCGCTGCGGATCGTCATCAGCTGGCCGAACTGGTCGGCGTCGAGCAGCGGCACCGTCGCGCCGCCCCCCTGCCCGACGCTGCCGCGGTCGAGGATGTTCTCCGCGACCAGCCGGTTCACCGCATCCCGCACCGGCGTCAGGCTGATGCCCAGCGCGTCGGCCACATCGCGCAGCAGGATGCGTTCGCCCGGCGCATAGCGGCCGGCCAGCAGCGCCAGTTCCAGCGCCGCATAGGCGCGGTCCCAGAGCGTCTCGCGGGCCAACTGTTTCAGGCGGGGCGGCTGTGTCATGGCGGGACTGTCGCATGGAAGGGCGGGGGCGCCGCGCCCCGCCGGCTGGCATGCGGCCTCCCGAGCGGTCGCAGCGTCGTGCAGGTGTTGCGACGGCACGACAAATTCGGTCGCCCGTCGCGCCGACACCACAAAAAGCCGCGAGCCGCCCCGAACGCACTAGAAAATACGATGCATTCTCATTCCTGTTGTGAAGTCTTAATGCGCCGCGCCCGTTGTCCTCTCGCTCCTCTCAGCATCGCTCTCGGCACCGTCTTCGCTGCCGCAGGCACCCAGGCGCAGACCGGCTCCGCCACCGACAGTGGCGCGACCCTCTCCACCGTGACCGTCAACGCCAGCGCCGACGCGTCCGCCGAGGGCCTGACGCGTCCCTACGCCGGCGGCCAGGTCGCCCGCGGCGGGCGGGTCGGCATCCTGGGCAACCAGGACAACATGTCTACGCCGTTCGCCGTCACCAGCTTTACCCACGAGCTGATCCAGAACCAGCAGGCGCGCAGCGTCGGCGATGTGCTGCTGAACGACCCGTCGATCCGCATCGCCCGCGGCTTCGGCAACTTCCAGGAGTCGTATTTCATCCGGGGCTTCCTGCTCAGCTCCGACTACATGGCCTACAACGGTCTCTACAGCCTGCTGCCGCGGCAGTACATCTCGTCCGAACTGTTCGAGCGGGTCGAGGTGCTGCACGGCGCGAGCAACTTCCTGACCGGCATCACCCCCGGCGGCGACGGCATCGGCGGTACGGTCAACCTGCTGCCCAAGCGCGCGGCCAACGATCCGCTGACCCAGGTGACGTTCGGCGTCGCCAGCGGCTCGCAGGTCTACGCGGCCGCCGATGTCTCGCGCCGCTTCGGCCCCGACAACAGCACCGGCATCCGCGTCAATGCGGCGCACCGCGAGGGGGGCACCGGCATCGACCGCGAGAAGGTGAAGCTCGACGTGGCCTCGCTCGGCCTCGACTGGCGCGGCCGCGGCGTGCGGCTGTCGGGCGACATCGGCTACCAGGACCACCGGCTGAACGCGGCGCGGCCCAGCGTCACTCCGGGCGCGGTCACCGCGATCCCGCGCGCCCCCGATGCGTCGGTGAACTGGGCCCAGCCCTGGTCCTTCTCCAACGAGCGCGACACCTTCGGCACGGTGCGCGGCGAGTGGGACATCACCGACCGCGTGACCGGCTGGTTCGCGGCCGGCGCCCGCCGGGGCGCCGAAGCCAATTCGCTGGCCAACCTGACGCTGTCGAACAACGCCGGGGACGGCGCCACCTACCGCTTCGACAATACCGGCCGCGAGACGGTGAAGACCGGCGAGTTGGGGGTGCGCGCCCGGGTCGAGACCGGCCCGGTCCAGCACACGCTGGTGGCGTCCCTCGCGTACTTCGGGCTGGACCGCGACAATTCGTACGCCTTCGACTTCGCGCGCCAGCAGACCACCAACCTCTACAACCCGGTGTTGTCGCCCTTCCCCGGCTGGAGCGCATCGGCCGGCAGCGGCAACCCGGACGGCCCGGCCCTGCAGCGCCGCAGCCGCCTCAACAGCATCGCGATCGGCGACACGTTGTCCTTCTTCGACGACACGCTGTTGGTCACGCTCGGCCTGCGCCGGCAGTCGGTCAACACGACCGAGATCGGCTACCGCACCTTCTTCGGCAGCGCGCTGACCAGTCCGGGCGGTGGCGTCACCGTCTATGACCAGAGTCGCACCAGCCCGTCGGCGGGCGTGGTGTTCAAGCTGCAGCCGCAGGTGTCGCTCTATGTCAACTACACCGAGCAGCTGAGCCCCGGCGAGACGGCGCCGGCCCAGGTGGGCGGCGTGCCGGTCCGCAACGCCGGCGCCCAGCTCGCGCCGTACGTTGCGAAGCAGAAGGAAGTCGGCGTGAAGTACGACGGCGGCCGCCTGGGCGCGAGCGCCGCGCTGTTCAGCACCGAGCGGCCGCGCAGCATCACGGTCGACCAGGTGTTCGGCCCGCGCGGCCAGGACCGCCACCAGGGCCTGGAGACCACCGTCTTCGGCGAGCCGCTGCGCGGCCTGCGGCTGCTCGGCGGGCTGACGCTGCTCGACGCGCAACAGCGCTCCACCGGCAGCGCTGCGACCGACGGCAAGCGGGTGATCGGCGTCGCAGAGGCGCAGGGCAGCCTGAACGCCGAGTGGGACGTCGCCGGCGTGCGGGGTCTGGCGCTCAACGGCCGCGTCACCGCCACCGGCAGTAGTTATGCCGACGCAGCCAACGCGCTCAAGGTGCCGGGCTGGACGCGGCTCGACGTCGGCGCGCGCTACACGACCGAGGTACAGGGCCGGCTGCTCACGCTGCGCGCCCGCATCGACAACCTCGCCGACCGCAACTACTGGGCCTCCGTCGGCGGCTACCCGGGCTCCGGCTACTTGGTGTTGGGCGCCCCGCGGACCTTCAGCCTGTCCGCGTCGGTGGACTTCTGACGTGGTGTCGCGGCAAGGCCTATGCCTGCCGCGACACCGGACGGCAGGTTCGACGCGGATAATCCCGTCATACCTGCCGCGCCATTCATGAATCTGATCCCGCTCCAGTCCGAATCGATCAAGTTCGGGCATCCCCTTCCGTTCTCGCTGCGGACGCAGGAAGGCACGCTGCTGGCCCACAAGGGTTTCGTCGTCGCCAACCGCCGGCAGCTCGACATGATGCTGGCGCGGGCCGGCACCCTGCACATCGACCTGGAGGAATCGCCGGATCAAGCGCGGGCGTTCATGGAGCAGCTCGATACGCTGGTCCGCGAGCAGCGCACCATCGGCCAGATCGCCGCGGCGCAGATGACGGCGAAGACGGTGCCCACCAGCCCGCTCGAACGCGCGGAACTGGCCATGCGCAGCGGACCGCCCGACTGGCAGGAGATGCAGCTGCGCGCCACCGCGCTGCTCAGGCATCCGGAAGCCGCCGACTTCCTGCCGCGCCTCGACCGGCTGCACGCCGAACTCAGCGTACTCACCCGTCGCCAGCCCGACGCCACCATGTTCGCGCTGATCCATTTCGCCGCGCGCGAGTTGTCGATGTACAGCGCTACGCATGGCCTGCTGGTGGCGGCAGTCTGCATCCTTGCGGCCCGCGACACGCTGCACTGGGATGTCGCAGCCGTGGATGCGGTCGGCAAGGCTGCCCTCACGATGAACATCAGCATGACCGAACTGCAGGACGAACTCGCGCAGCAGGTCGGCCGCCCGACGGAATCGCAGATGGCGACGATCGCCGTGCATTCGGACGCCTCCGTCGGCCTGCTCGAGCGCCAGGGCGTCGCCGACCCCCTGTGGCTGGGCGCGGTACGGCTGCACCACCAGCCGCCGTCCGGCCGCCTGGCAGACATGCAGCCGCACGAGCGCATCGCGCGGATCATCGAGCGGGCCGATATCTTCGCGGCCCGGCTGTCTCCGCGGGTGTCGCGCTGGGCGATGCCCGCGGCGGTCGCGATGCGGGCCAGCTACTTCGACGACGAACACCGGGTCGACGAGGGCGGCGCCGCGCTGATCACCGCCATGGGCGTCTACCCGCCCGGCTCCTTCGTGAAGCTAGCGAGCAACGAGACGGCGATCGTGCTCAAGCGCGGCCGCACCGGCACCACGCCGAAGGTGGCCACGGTGCTGAACCGCCAGGGCATGCCGATCGGCGAGATCGTGGTGCGCGACACCAGCCAGATCATGTTCAAGATCGTCGGCAGCGTGGCGCACCGGGACGTGAAGGTGCAGCTGCAGCTCGACCGCATGCTGGCGATGATCTGAACCGGCTGTTAGGCCCGCACATCCTGATCCACTCGAGGCCCGCCATGTCGTCCATCCACCGCTTCCTCGCTGCCGCTGTCCTGGCGACCCTCGCGGGACTGCCTGCGCTGCCGGCCGCCCGCGCCGCCGAACCGCCGGCGTCCGCCGCCCCAGCGGCCTGCCCCGCCCTGCTCCAGCACACTTTCCCCCGCTTGCAGGACGAGAAGCCGCAGTCGCTCTGCCAGTACGCCGGCAAGGTGGTGCTGGTGGTCAACACCGCCAGCTTCTGCGGCTTCACGCCGCAGTACAAGGCGCTGGAGGCGCTGCATGCGAAGTACCGCGACCGGGGCCTGGTGGTACTGGGCTTTCCGTCGAACGACTTTTCGCAGGAGTCGGGCTCGAACCAGGAGATCGCCGCCTTCTGCGAAAACACCTTCGGCGTGAAATTCCCGATGTTCGCCAAGTCGGCGGTGCGCGGTGCCGACGCCAACCCGCTTTTCCGGCAGCTGGCGGCCCAGACCGGCACCACGCCGAAGTGGAACTTCTACAAGTACCTGATCGGCCGCGACGGCCGAGTGGTGGACAGCTATTCCAGCGTCACCGCGCCCGACAGCCGGGATTTCGTGCGCGACGTGGAAAAGCAGCTCGCGGTGCGCTAATGCCCTGCCGACCCGCGGCTCGGAATTGCGATTAGAAGGCGCAGAAGCGCTAACAGACGCTTACGTTTGCGTGCGGAACCCCGGACGGGCCGCCCGCTCCTACAGCGTACGGGGGGCGACTGCCTCCCACCGATTTCTTGCTGCGAAGTCTTCCGGGTTTGCGTGATCCGGTTGCAATCCCGAGGCGACTCTTCTCCTCCTCCCTCCCTCCCTCCTTCGTGTCGGGGCGCTTCGCAGCAATTTTGTCTTCCGCCGGTGCCGCACGCGAGCGACCCGCGCTACGGAATCGAGAGCAGGATGCGCAGGTAGCACCTGCGTCGGAGGCCGAAATCCTTGAGAAAAAGCCGCCGTTATGCCGGCACCGTGTCCGCGAAGCTCGGACGCTGCGCCAGCTTGTCCGTCAGGCGGGCGAGGTTGGGATATTCGGTACGCCAGCCGATCTCCGGGAAGCGGAACTCGAGCCAGCCGAGCGCGCAGCCGACTGCGATGTCCGACAGGCTCAGGTGGATGCCGCTGCAGTACGGTTTGTCGCCCAGCCCTTGCGACATGGCCTTGAGAGCACCCTGGATCTTGCGCAGCTGCCAGTCCACCCAGGCCTGGCTGCGCTCGCCCTCCGCGCGGCCCTGGAAGCCGCCCTTCTCCAGCCGCACCAGGATGGCCGCGTCCAGCAGGCCGTCGGCCAGCGCCTCCCAGGTCTTGACCTCGGCGCGTTCGCGCCCCTGCTGGGGGATCAGCTTGCCGACCGGCGACAGGGTGTCCAGGTATTCCACGATGACCCGCGAATCGAACACCGCCTCGCCGCCTTCCATCACCAGGCAGGGCACTTTGCCCAGCGGGTTGGAGACGCCGATCGCGGTGTCCTGGCTCCAGACGTTCTCGAGCATGAACTGGTAGTCCAGCTTCTTCTCCGCCATGACGACACGCACCTTGCGTACGTAGGGGCTGGCCAGGGATCCGATCAGTTTCATGGAGGGGACTCGGGGGGTGGGGAGGAAGGCGGGACACGGCCGCCGGCGGGGGCCTCCCGGCGGGGCGACCGATTCTATCGACTCGCCTTGCGCCCGCCGGTCACAGGGGCTCCGGCGTAGGTCGGCACCTACAATTCGCGCCATGAGCCCTATCCCTGCCACCCACTCGCCTGTTTCCGCCCTTTCGCCGCTCGACGGCCGTTACGCCGCACGCCTCGCGCCGCTGCGCCCGCTGATGAGCGAGCAGGGCTTCATGCACCGCCGGGTGCAGGTGGAGATCGCCTGGTTCATCGCACTGTCGGACGCCGGTTTGGCCGAATTCAAGCCGCTGTCGGCCGGTGCCCGCACCTACCTGCTGGGCCTGGTGAAGCATTTTTCCGAAGCCGACGCGCTCGCGATCAAGGAGATCGAGAAGACCACCAACCACGACGTGAAGGCGGTCGAGTACTGGATCAAGAGCAAGTTCGACGCGCGCCCCGAACTGGAAGCGGCGGCCGAATTCGTGCACTTCGCCTGCACCAGCGAGGACATCAACAACACCAGCCACGCCCTGCAGCTCAAGGCCGCGCGCGACACGGTGATGCTGCCCGCCCTCGACGGCATCGTCGTCAAGCTGCGCGAGATGGCTCATGCCTACGCCGACGTGCCGCTGCTCTCGCGCACCCACGGCCAGACCGCCAGCCCGACCACCGTCGGCAAGGAGATCGCCAACGTGGTGGTGCGCCTGGCCGCCGCCCGCGAGAAGATCGCCGGCGTGAAGCTGCTGGCCAAGATGAACGGCGCGGTCGGCAACTACAACGCCCACCTCTCGGCCTGGCCCGACGTCGACTGGGAAGCCTTCGCCCGCAAGGTCGTCGAGACGCCCGAGCCGCTCGGCCTGGGCGTGACCTTCCAGCCCTACAGCATCCAGATCGAGCCGCACGACTACATGGCCGAACTGTTCGACGCGCTGGCCCGCACCAACACCATCCTGATCGACTGGTCGCGCGACGTCTGGGGCTACGTGTCGCTCGGCTATTTCAAGCAGCGGCTGAAGGCCGGCGAGATCGGCTCGTCCACGATGCCGCACAAGGTCAATCCGATCGATTTCGAGAACGCCGAAGGCAACCTGGGCCTGGCCAACGCCCTGCTGCGCCACCTGTCGGAAAAGCTGCCGGTCAGCCGCTGGCAGCGCGACCTGACCGACAGCACGGTGCTGCGCAACATGGGCGTGGCGCTCGGCTACACGCTGCTGGCCTACCACTCGCTCGCCACCGGCCTGAACAAGCTGGAGCTCAACACCGAGGCGATCGAGGCCGACCTCGACGCCGCCTGGGAAGTGCTGGCCGAGCCGATCCAGACCGTGATGCGCCGCTACGGCGTGCAGGGCGCCTACGAGAAGCTGAAGGAAGTGACCCGCGGCAAGACGGTCCGCGCCGAGGACCTGCACGGCCTGATCCGCTCGCTGGCGATCCCCGACGCCGAGAAGGACCGCCTGCTCGCCATGACGCCCGGCAGCTACACCGGCAAGGCGGCCGAGCTGGCGCGGCGCAGCTGACCGTGCCCCGGTCGCCTGCCGAGGATCCCCGCCGCGTGCAGCACGACCTTTTCGCCGCCGGCCGCGCCGAGGCCGATCCGGCCGTGCTGCAGCCGCTGCCGCTGGCCGATGCCGACCTGCGCTTCGCGCCGCAGTGGGTTCCGGCCGACCAAGCCGCCGAGTGGTTCGCCCGGCTGCGGGACGACACCGTCTGGACCCAGCCGTCCACCCGCGTCTACGCCCGGACCGTGCCGGTGCCGCGCCGGCTGGCCTGGGTCGGCGACGTCGGCTACGGATACTCCGGCCTGCGGCACGACGCCGCGCCCTGGACGCCGCTGCTCGCCGCGATCCGCGCGCGGGTGGAAGCGGCCTGCGGCCAGTCCTTCAACGGCCTGCTGCTGAACTACTACCGCGACGGTCGCGACCGCATGGGCTGGCACAGCGACGACGAATCCGTCCTCGGCCGCAACCCGGTGATCGCCTCGCTCAACCTGGGCGGCACCCGCCGCTTCGACCTGCGCCGCCGCGGCGAGCACCGGATCGCACATTCGATCGACCTCGGCCCCGGCAGCCTGCTGGTGATGGGCGGCGCGACCCAGCACCACTGGCAGCACCAGATCGCCCGTACCGCCAAGGAGGTGCTGCCGCGCATCAACCTGACCTTCCGCCGGATCGGCGAGATCGGCAAAGGGGGCCCAGGCGGGGCCGCGCCCTAGAATCCGGCACCCTCGCCCGTCCCGGGCGCCGCCCTGCCAGCCGGTCCGGTCCGATCCGCCGCCCAGCAGCCGTCTCCAGCGCCCGACCGCCGGCCGCGCCCCTTCCTTCCCCGCGCCCCATGGCTCTCAAATCCACCATCTTCAAGGCGAATCTCGCGATCGCCGACATCGACCACGGCTACTACGCCGACCATGCGCTGACCCTGGCCCGCCACCCGAGCGAGACCGACGAACGCATGATGATCCGTCTGGTCGCGCTGGCCCTCAACGCCCACCAGCTGCAGACCACCTGCGGCGGTGATGGCACGCTGGCCTTCGGCGCCGGCCTGTCGAACCCGGACGACCCGGACGTGCACCTGCGCGACTTCACCGGCCGCACCCGGCTGTGGATCGAGGTCGGCCAGCCGGAGGAGAAGCCGCTCGCCAAGGCCTGCAGCCAGGCCGACGCGGTGCTGCTCTACTGCTTCAGCTACGCGGCTGAGGTCTGGTGGAAAGGGATCGAGACCAAGCTGACCCGGCTCGACAAGCTGCAGGTCTGGCGGGTGCCGACCGAGCAGTCGCAGGAACTCGCCGCGCTCGCCCAGCGCACGATGCAGCTGCAGGCGACGATCCAGGACGGCACGCTGATGCTCGGCGACGCCAGCCGCACCGTCACCGTCGAGTGCGTGCGCTGGAAATAGCGCGGCCTCAGCCCGTCGGGCTGCCCCGGACGATGATCGCCACGCCGACCAGGCACACCGCCGCGCCGAGCAGATCGGTCCGGCTGGGCGCGATGCCGTCCACCACCCAGAGCCAGGCCAGCGCCACCGCGACGTAGACCCCGCCGTAGGCCGCATAGACCCGGCCCGCCGCCGCGGGGTGCAGGGTCAGCAGACCGACGAAGAGCGCCAGGCTGGCCGCGGCCGGCAGCAGCAGCCAGGCGCTGCCGCCCTGGCGCCACCAGAGCCAGGGCAGATAGCAGCCCACGATCTCGGCCACCGCGGTCGCGGCGAACAGGGCCAGGGTTTTCGCCAGATCCATACGATGCTCACTTATTCATAGCATGCTGCGCACGTCCCGCTTGCGCAGAAGGCCTGAAAGCATCCGATTTCATGCTTCGCGCGGCATCCAGGCACCGCAGTTCCAGCACTGCTCGAAGCCGCCCTCGATCGCCTCGCCGCAGGCCGGGCATGTCCAGCGGCGCTGCGGCAGGGCTTCGAGTGCCGCCAGCAGCGCCCGGGCCGGCGCAGCGTGCTCGTCGTGGCGCAGCCAGATCTCCGGCAGGCACTGGTCGGGCGGCAGTTCGCCGGCGGCCGCGCCGAGGAACTGGCGCTGCACCATCGCCGGATAGCCGGCCTCGGTCAGCAGGTCGGCCCAGACGGTCGCGATCGCGGCATTGGGCGCCTGCGTCAGGCGGATCACCGGCGCCGCCCGAAGATCGGGGCCGTCGGCGGCTCGGCCGGGGCGCTGCCGTCGTCCGGCGCCGCCCGGCCTTCCGCGGCGCGCTCGGCATAGCGGTTGAAGCGCCAGGCCGTGCCTTCGCGGGTGATGCGCCGCCAGGTCGCCCGCTTGGCGACCGGGTCCATCTCCGGCCAGCGCTGCACCTCGTCGAAGGTGCGGCCGCAACCCTTGCACGACGCATCGCCCTGGCTGGTCGAGCAGATCGCGATGCAGGGCGTGTCGGGCGTGGTGTCGTACCAGGCGAGCCACGCCGCCCAGGCTTTCGGCGGAAAGCCCTCGCAGGCCACCTCGTCCTCGTGGAAGTACACCATCAGCGCATAGACCTCGGCGAGCGCCCGCACCTGCGGCGCCAGCGTCACGCCGTCGGACGAGGGGCTGCGGGCGCGCCAGTAGTTGATGGCGGCTTCGATGTCGGTGATGTGGAGGGTGGCCATGCACAGGCCCGGGGCGGGCGGCATCGGCCGGCGCAGCGGGAGGGCGATGATAGGCGCAGCCCTGCCACCCCGGGCTTACCCGGAGCGCTCAGAAATCACATGCTCATCTTTCGATAGCACACTCCGCAGGCTGGACGAGCGTGATGGCGCCATCCTGTTTCAAACCCGCGCGACACATCCGGATGCATCCGTCGCAAACCCTTTGCCGGCGGGCGGCGGGCGGTGTTCTAATCCGCGCCACGAAGGGGAGTAGCTCCCGCCTTCCGTCGCACAAGGAGGATGCCCCACGGCGTCGCGGCGGAGAGTATCGGCACGTCGTCAATACGAAGTCATAACAACTTCCGGCGTGCTGGGCAGAAGAACCGACATGACACCATGCCGAGCAAGACCTTCGATTGGAACCTGCAACCGCGGTTTGGTCGAAGCGTGCCGGCAGCGTGCCCTCCCCGAGGGCGCGCATGCTTCCGTCTTTGGCCGCCCTGCGGCTGCAGGTTGTAGATCGAACGATCGAATCAACCCGGAGCTTTGTGTCCATGGAACTGTTCAGTACCGCGTGGTTTTCCGCGCTTCTCGCGATCATCCTGATCGACCTCGTCCTGGCGGGCGACAACGCCATCGTGATCGCGCTCGCGGCACGGCGCCTGCCCACCCACCTGCAGAAGAAGGCCATCGTCTGGGGCACCGTCGGCGCCATCGTCGTGCGCTCCGCCATGACGATCGGCGTGGTATGGCTGCTCAAGATCCCGGGCCTGATGCTCGTCGGCGGTCTGGGCCTGCTGTGGATCGCCTACAAGCTGCTGGCCGACCAGGGCCATGACGACGGCGAAGAGCATGCCGGCGGCGCCACCACCTTCTGGGGCGCCATGAAGACCATCGTGATCGCCGACGCACTGATGGGCATCGACAACGTGCTGGGCGTGGCCGGTGCCGCGCACGGCTCCTTCGACCTGGTCGTGATCGGCCTGCTGATCAGCGTGCCGATCGTCGTGTTCGGCAGCACCCTGGTGCTGAAGCTGGTGCAGCGCTTCCCGATCATCATCCAGCTGGGTGCCGCCGTCCTGGCCTTCACCGCCGCCAAGATGATCGTCAACGAGCGCATTCTGGCCGCCTACTTCAAGGGTCCCGAGACGATCCACCAGGTCGCGTACTGGGGTGTCTGCGTGCTGGCCATCGTGCTGGTGCTGGGCGCCGGCTGGCTGAAGTCGCGTCGCAAGGTGCCGGGTTCCGAGCGGATCGACCAGGCCAAGACCGCTGCTGCGGTAAACCCTATCGACTGACCGCCCGGGACGGCCGAAGATGAAACTCCCTGTTCCCGTGTCTCCGAAACCCACTACACCAGAAGGAGCTTCCATGGACAAGATCATCGTGTACGTCGACGACGCCGCCTACGCACAGCAGCACCTCGCCTCGATGGTGCAGCGCCGGGGTTCGGGCACGCCCGCGACGCAGTGGATCGTGGTGGCCTGCGCGCCGCGCATGACACACCGCATCAGTAAGTGGGTGAGCCATAGCGCCCGCGAGAACTGGCGTGCCAAGTGGGCCGACAAGCTGTTCGGCCAGACCCTGCCGTGGCTGGAAGCCCAGGGCGACACCGTCGTGCCGGTGCTGGCCAAGGGCCCGCTGGCGGACCTGACCGAGTCTCTGCTGGCCCAGCATGCCGGCGCCCGCGTGATGGACGCGCGCCGTCCCAAGTTCGGCCAGGACCTGCAGCCGATCAGCGACCAGGGCCCCGCGCCCGCGCAGAACAGCCGCTGGACCTTGCCCGGTGCCGTCGCCGGCATGGGCGCCATGCTGGTGCTCGCCGCCGAATAAGGCATTGCCCTCGGGCCCGGCCCGTGGCCTCCGCGTGTGCGCACGCAGGGGCCACGGGCTTTTTTCTTACCCGCGCCGCGGCGGGACCGGTGCAGACTCGCAGGTCGATCCTCCACCCTGCGCTCCGACCATGAAACTCATCCTCAAATGGCTTTTGAGCGGCGCGGCCCTGCTGTTCGTTGCCTACATCTACAGCGGCGTGCAGGTCCAGAGCTTCGGCGCCGCGCTGGTCGCCGCGGCCGTCATCGGCCTGTTCAACGTAGTGCTGCGGCCGGTGCTGGTGCTGCTCACCCTGCCGGTGACGATCCTCACCCTCGGCCTGTTCCTCTTCATCATCAACGCGCTGATGTTCTGGGCCGCCTCCGGCGTCCTGCAGGGCTTCCAGGTCAACGGCTTCGCCGCCGCGCTGATCGGCTCGCTGATCTATTCGGCGCTGGGCCTGGTGATCGAGTCAGCGCTCGGCGGCCTGTTCACGAAGTCGTGATTCCGCCTCGCGCAGGCGGGTGTCGATGATCGAGGCTTCCATATAGTCCGCGCCCGGTCCGCCGCGGCGCATGAACTCCTGTCCCGCTTTGTAGCGGTCCACCGCGCCCGCCCAGTCCAGGTGGGCGACCTGCGCCTCGGCCTCGGCACGCAGCGCCCGCAGCGGCTGCTGTTCGGCCCGGTAAACCGTCGCCAGCGCCTGCCAGGCGGTCGCGTCGTCCGGATGGGTCGCTACCCAGGTCTGCAGCCGGCCCGACAGGTCCGGCGCTGAAACGCCCAGTGGCCGTGCCTGCGCGTAGGCCAGCAGTTCCGGCCGGCCCGTCCGCAGCGGCAGCGCCGTCACACCGGTCGGCAGCAACGCCTGCACCGCAGCCGGTCCGCGGCCCGCCGCGAGCTCGATATCCGCCTGGAGCAGCCGTACCAACCGGGCCGCGCGCACGTCGCCCGCCACCAGCGATGCCAGCCGGGTCGCATGGCGCCGCGCGCGGTCGCCGTCGCGCTGCTCCAGCGCCGCGAGCGCACCTGCATAGAGCGCGGCGGCCTGCCGCGGACGGGGTAGCGCGCCGAAACCGCTCTGGTCGGGCTCGCCGCCCCAGGCACGCAGCACGTCGACACCGGGCCGCGACACCACCCGGGCACGGGCCGCGATCATCGCGTGCTCCAGCGCGCTCGACCGGCGGGCGGTGACGGTGACCGTCGCGCCGGTCGCCTCGTCCGCGGGCACCCCTGCACCCGTGGCCGCCGCCGATCCCGCCCCGATCGCCGGCATCGCGACCACGTCGTCCGGTGGCGGCGCGGCGCCCAGCGGCAGGCGCGACCGCATGTCGGCGATCCGTTCGGTCGTCAGCGGATGGCTGCGCAGGTAGGGATAGGAGCCGTTGTCGTTGATGCGGGACGCCTGCTGCAGCTTCTCGAACATCGACGCGAAGCCGTAACCGGAGAAACCGGCCTGCGTCATCACGCCGTAGCCCACCCGATCCGCCTCCCGCTCCATGTCGCGCGAGAAGTTGAGCTGCGCCTGGGCGTGCAGCGCCGTGCCGCCCACCACCAGCGCATTCGCGGCCTGCGGGCTCTTGCTGGCCGCCAGCGCGCCCAGCACCATCGCCGCCAGCATCAGCGGCGTGGTGCGGCTCTGCTGGGTCATCAGCCGGGAAATGTGCCGCTGGGTGACGTGGCTGAGTTCGTGCGCCAGCACCGAGGCCAGCTCGTCGCGTGACGTCGTGATCGCGATCAGTCCGCAGTGCACCCCCAGGTAGCCGCCCGGCAGCGCGAAGGCATTGACCGACCGGTCGCGGCCGAGTAGCACCCGCCAGGCGAAACGTTCGTCAAGTTCGGGGCTGAGTTCGCCGCGCGCCTTGGCGGCCTCGACCAGGGCGGTCCAGGTGTTCTGGATGTATTCGACCAGGACAGGATCGTCGACATAGTCCGGGTCGCGGTAGAGCGAACGGGCGATCCGGTCGCCCAGCCGGCGCTCGTCGCCGGCGGTCATCTCGCTGCCGTCGCCGAGCGTGGGGAGGTGCGCCCTAGCGGGCATTGCGCTGCCGACGATCAACGCACCACACACAACGGCTCGGAAGCGCGACCATGCGCGGCCAGGGTAGGTGCGGGTAGAACAAGGCATCGCCGTATGATGCGCGATGATCGCCAACGTTCACTGCGCCTGCTGCTTTACGGGGTGCACGGCGACCCGGCCTGCCGGCCCGTCCCGAGGCTGGCGCCGGCACTGCGAGACCCGCCATGAGTTCCCTCACCCACTTCGACGTTCACGGCCAGGCTCACATGGTCGATGTCGGCGCCAAAGCGCATACCCACCGTATCGCCGTTGCTACTGGCCGGATCACCATGCGGGCCGAGACGCTGGAGTTGGTTCGTAGCGGTACGGCAAAAAAGGGGGATGTGTTGGGCATCGCCCGGATAGCAGCCATTCAGGGCGCCAAGAAAACTAGTGATTTGATTCCGCTATGCCATCCACTCGCATTAACCCGGATCGCAGTCGATTTTATTTATGAGGATGCAGACCAAACTCACACAACGGCGATTCGGTGCAATGCAATCGTAGAAAACTTTGGCCAGACAGGGGTCGAGATGGAGGCACTCATAGCAGTGCAATTAGGCTTAATTACGATATACGATATGTGCAAATCCGCAGACAAGACGATGGCAATAACAGATGTTTTTCTCAAAGAGAAAAGCGGAGGCAGAACCGCAAAAAAAACTGAAATTCAAAAATAAAATGATTAATATCAATCTTGCTCAGGAATGGTGCGACTGCACCATTCCTGATTACCAATATACCGGTCTTTTTCTTATTTGCATTCTGCAGGAGCGAATCGGGCAGGCAAGGTTCCAGCCGTTTGACCCACAGCAAGCGTTGTTACTCCAGCGGCTGCGCAGCGCCATTTAACTGAGTCGGCAGGCGGAGTAAAGGTTGCAGTACCCACCGGGAGAGCCGTACCAGGAAGGGCAGCACCCAAATAAGGCATAATAGTCAGCGTGCCACCACCAGCAGCAGCCGTAGTGGTGACCGTAATAAACCCTGTAGCAGGATCGATAGCAACACTGGTAATATTCCGAGACGCAGCAGGGGCAGAAAACCCTAGACTATAGCCTGCCGCAGCCCCTGTAGGATTGCCAGAGGACAATATGTCCTGGACGTTTACTTTTGCAGCTGAAGCGGCAATTAACCCCTCAGAAACGCGAGCTCGCACGGTGTAGTCCTGATAAGCAGGCAATGCAACAGGGAAAAGAATACCAATGATCGCAACAACGATCATCAATTCAATCAGAGCAAAGCCCTTTTGGACCGTACGGGAAATAGAGAGACGCATCAGAACTCCAGCTTGGTTATTGACGCGATACACTCAGCATCTTCCGTGAAAGCCTATTTTCACTCTAATGGGCCGAATCACTCACCTCTAAGGAGGTTCTGCAAAACCTCCCGGCCCGGTGGCAGGCAAGCATTGGATGGGCGAGGATCGGGGCCATGGACCAGATCAACCTCGGCCTCGACCCGCTGCCCAAGAAGATGCGCAAGGAAGTCTTCCTTGAAGAGATGAACCGGGTTGTGCCCTGGTCGACGCTGGTGGCGTTGATCCAGCCCCATGCCCGCGGGGCGCACCAGGCCCTGGGAGGCCGCCCACCCTTTGCAGTGGAGACCATGCTGCGCATCCACTGCCTGCAGCTGTGGTGGAACCTGAGCGATCCGGCCATGGAAGAGGAACTGCACGAGCGCCCTCTGTACCGGCGCTTCGTCGGGCTCGACGGCTCGGCGCGCATGCCCGATGAGACCACCATCCTGCGCTTTGGGCACCTGCTGGAGAAGCAGCAACTCGCGCCGAAGGTGCTGGCCACGATCAACGCCACCCTGGCCCGGCAGGGCTTGATGCTCAAGACCGGTACGGTGGTCGACGCCACCATCATTGCCGCGCCGAGCTCGACCAAGAACGCCGAGGGCAAGCGTGAGCCGGAGATGCACCAGGCCAAGAAGGGCAACCAGTGGCATTTCGGCATGAAGGCCCACATCGGCGTGGATGCCGATTCGGGGCTGGTGCATACCGTCATCGGCACGGCCGCCAACGTCGCCGATGTCACCCAGGCGGCGGCCTTGCTGCATGGGCAGGAAAGCGATGCCTGGGGCGACGCGGGCTACCAGGGCGTGGACAAGCGCAAGGAGTGCGAGGGCAGCGTCGTGCGCTGGGAAGTGGCCATGCGTTCTGGCAAGCGGCGCCGGCTCGATCCAGCGCGGGAGCTCGACAGGCTTCGGGAGAAGGCCGAGAAGCTCAAGGCCAGCATCAGGGCCCAGGTCGAGCATCCGTTCCGGGTGGTCAAGCAGCAGTTCGGCTACGCGCAAGGTGCGCTACCGCGGCTTGGCCAAGAACACGGCCCGCCTGACCATGCTGTTCGCGCTGGGCAATCTGTGGATGGTGCGAGCGCGGCTGCTGGCCATGCAGGCATAAGTGCGTCTGCTGCAGCCCAGAAGGGCCTGCGGCCAGTCCAATGGCGCTATTTGATGGCCCTGGGACGCTGAAACTTATCCGTTATGGACTCATCTCGTCGGCTTGGCAGATCGGTCGTGCGGCCGCAGCGGGTTTTGCAGACCCTCCCTTGAAGTTCTTCAAGGGCTTTTTTGTTTTGGGCCGTTGATTCTCGTGGTGTCTGGATGACCCAGATCGGTCTGAGCGTGATGTGGCAATTTCTGATCGAACGGCCGGAACCGCAGTAACTCCTGAGTATCTTTAAGCCGTTCCGCTCGCGGCACGAGGTGCGGGTAACAACACATGATGTGGTCGTCGCGACTGCTCATTTTTTAATTAGCGCGTTGATGCGGCGCTATTGCTGTACGGCGTGACGGCAAGGAAAAGTGGCCGATACGCCGACGTGATGGCTCTTCTGTGCTCTCGAAATGAGAGCAAATAACCGCTTGCGCGGCACTACGGTGCTGTTTTGGACGCTGTAGGCGGTAGCCGCGTCGTTGTTGCGAAGTGCACACAAATTAAACACAAATGCTTAGCATGTAAAAAGTGTTTATTTGAGTCATTTCCTGATGAAGCTCGCATCTCTGTCCGTCAAGCGACAACTCACCTTTGCGTTCGGCCTGCTGGTCGTTCTCATGGCATTCGTAGCGGCCCTGGCGGTCGTGTTCCTAGAGTCGTCGGAACAACGTTTCGTGCGTTACGTCGAAGGCATCAACGCCCGTGCTTCGATGGCCGAGCAGGTACGGACAGGGGTGGACCAGCGGGCGATCGCCGCGCGCAACCTGACACTGCTGCGCCCGACCGACGACACCAAGTTCGAATACGACGCCGTGGTCGCGGCGCATCGCCGGGTGCAGGATCGCATCCAGCGCCTGCAGGAGATGGTGGCCCAGGCCGACGACGCGAACGACAAGACGGCCGCGCTGGTGCGCACCATCGCCGAAGTCGAAAGCCGCTACGGTCCGGTGGCGCTGTCGATCGTCGCGATGGCCAACGAACGGCGCAATGCCGAAGCGGCACTCAAGATCCTGGACGACTGCCGGCCACTGTTGCGCGAGCTGGTCGCGGCGACCGAGGCCTTCCGCGACTACACGGCGGAGCGGTCTGCGGCCCAGATCGCGCAGGCACAAGCCCAGTTCGTTTTCGACCGCAATGTGCTGATCGCGGTGGCGTCGCTGGCGCTGGCCCTGGCGCTGCTGTGCGGCTGGGCGATCGTGCGGTCGCTGATCAACGTATTGGGTTCGGAACCGGCCGACCTCAGCAAGGTCGCGCAGGTCGTGGCGGCCGGAGATCTGAGCGACGTTGCCGGTGCGGCGGCCGCACGGCGCTCGAGCGTGCTGGCGTCGCTGGCCCATATGCAGAAGAGCCTGCATGCCACCGTCTCCCAGGTGCGGGATGCGGCGGACTCAATCATGACCGGCGCTGCGCAGATCGCCGCCGGCAACACCGACCTGAGCCAGCGCACGGAGGAGCAGGCGAGCGCCCTGCAGCAGACCGCGGCGACGATGGACGAGATCGCCGGCACCATCCAAAACAACGCAGTGCATGCCGAGAACGCGGCACGCATGGCGTCGCGCTCGCTGCAGGTGGTGGACGAGAGCAACGGCATCGTCCAGCGGGTCGTCGCGTCGATGCACTCGATCAACAGCGGGTCGCGGCGCATCGCCGAGATCGTCGGCGTGATCGACGGCATCGCTTTCCAGACCAACTTGCTGGCGCTCAACGCGGCGGTGGAGGCGGCCCGTGCCGGCGAGCACGGCAAGGGTTTCGCGGTGGTGGCAGGCGAGGTGCGCAGCCTGGCCCAGCGCAGCGCGAGCGCCGCGGGCGAGATCCGCCAGCTGATCAATACGAGCGTCACCGCGGTGGGCGACGGCGTGCAGTTGGCGCAGGAAGCCGGCAGTTCGATGCACGAGGTGGCTGGCTCGGTCAAGTCGCTGGCACAGCTGGTCGACGAGATCAGCCTGGCGAGCAAGGAACAGGCGAACGGCGTCGCGCAGGTCGGCGACGCGATCAACCAGATGGACCGGGTGACCCAGCAGAACGCGGCCCTGGTGGAAGAGGCGGCCGCTGCGGCCGGTAGCTTGCGGGTGCAGGCCCAGCAACTGGTGGCGTCGGTGCAGGCGTTTTCCCTCGGCACCGGCGGCCCCGCTCGCGCCCGCCTGGCCGCACAGCCGGCGTTGCTTGCCGGCTAGTGCAGGAGGGTATGGACGGCGGTGGCCGCCCGTCCATCCGCCTAGCCGTCAGTCTCCTGTTACGACATCTTCTGCAAGGTCGGCAGTCCGTCGACCTCGGCAGCCTTGTGGATCTTGTGCTGGACCTCGGGCGTGCCGGCATCGTTGACGACGACCAGCCGCCACGGGTCCCCGCGGCCGGCGGCGGCCCGTTCCTGCGGGTTCAGGGTGAAGCTGCGGACCGGCCCGCCCAGCCCCTTGACCGCCAGTTGGATCAGCACCTTGCCCTTTTTGTCGCGCACTTCGATGTCGTAGCCGGGCGCATCGGCCCGCACATCGGTCGGCACATAACCGTAGCCCGCGAAATGCCCCATCAGATAGGCCATCGCGGCTTCCTGCACGTCGGTTTCCGAGCTCGGGGCAGCCGGCGCAGGGGGGGCGGCCTCGGGAACGCCGCTTTTGGACCGGGCCGCAGCGAGATCCTCGGCCGACGGCATCCAGCCCCGCTCGCCGCGCACCAGCACGGCAATCTTTCCGTCGGCATCCCAGTCGGCCACGTGCCATTCCTGGTCGTCGGGCACGCGGACCGCCACCTTGGCTGCCTTGTCGGATTCGGCCGCCAGGATGTCGACGCGGTTGGCCTGCAGCACGGCCCGCACCGCATGGCCGCGTTCGAGCGATTGGCGCAGCAGCTGCATCCGGTCCTTGGCACGCTGCACCTGGGCCGGCGAGCGGGTGCCGCCGCCGATGCGGCGCTGGCTGTCGAGCGATTCCAGATAGAACCAGCGGCCGTCCGCGCCGATGCAGACCAGCTCCGCCCACAAGGTGACGATCACGTTGTCGCCGCTGGCGAGCCAGGCCGAAGCCGCCGACTGGCTGCGCGCATCGAAGACGCCCATCTTGGCGATGATTTCCACCGGCGTGAGCTTGACGCCGGACAAACGCTTTTCGTTGATGACCGCCATCACGGCGGCGTCGACTTCTTTTTCCATGAACAGGTTCGGGCAGTTGGCAAAAGGTGCAAGTATCGAGGCTCCGACGACCGTGCCGGCGGAGGCGGTGACGGAGCGATGGGCGCGGGCAGTCGTGCCGTAGGTGCCGACCGACGCCACCCACGGTGGCTACGCCCGCGCGCTGGGTGGATGCGCGCCGAGGCCGTCGAGGCTCCGAGCGCGGCATGGTTCCGAAGATCGTCAGAACCGCTGCCGACACCCCCATTTTCGACAAAGGAGATTCCGATGAACGTTCGCACCCGATGGATCGCCGCAGCGCTGTTGACAGGCGCCGCCACGGCCGCCGTGGCCCAAGCCGCAGACCGCCCGTCGGCCGAGGGCGACAGCACCGTTCGCACCGACCCGGAGGCTCCCTCCGAAGGTTTCAAGGCACAGTCCGATGCGGTCGCACGCGAGAACCTGCAGGCCCGTCAGGAGCGCAAGCGCCAGCAGAAGGACGGCAACATCAATGACGCCGTGTGGGGCACGAAAAATCGCAAGACCGGTCCCGAAGGCACCGCCAACGGCGGCGACCGGGCCGGCGGCAGCGCCAGCGGTTCGGCGGGCCTGCGCTGACGTGCGATGGGCTGTGGTGGCGCTAGGCGGATGCCTGGGTCGCCACCCGCAATGCAATTCGCCGCACCGGCACGCCGTCGGTGAAGATTTGTGCCCGCAGCAGGACCTCATTGCCGTTGCACAGCGCAGGCACCGGATGCTCGAAGAGCGACGCCACCTGCCGCAACGCGGCGGGCGGTCCGTCCACCAGGATGTCGCAAATGCCGCCGCCCATGTTCTGCATCGAGAAACTGCAGTCGGGGAACTGCACCAGCGCCGGCACGTGCAGGTCGATGAAGTCGTCGTCGGTCATGTTCGGGTGGCGGGCGGAAAGCAGCGCGGCGCTGCCCGTCAGATTTTCGGGTCGCCTTCGAGGATGCGGATACGGGCGTTTTCGATATGGCCCCGCATCGCACGGCGGGCGGTATCCGGGTCTTGCGTGCGGATGGCCTCGAGGATCGTCCGGTGTTCGTCGAGTGTGTCCTGGGTGCGGTGCCAGGGTTTCAGCTGCGCGATGCGACGGCCGAGGTTGACGGCACGGCTCACGTCGTATTCCAGCGATTTCAGCACCTGGCCAATGCGGGGGTTGCCGGTGGCCTGCGCGATCGCCTCGTGGAAGCCGTAGTCGAGGTGGTGCGCGATGTCGCCGCGGCGGCTGGCGGTATCGAAGCCGTCAAGCAGCTCGGCCATGCGTTCCAGATCGCGCGGCTTGCGGCGCAGGGCGGCCAGCGCGGCGCTCTCGGGCTCGACCAGCATCCGCAGTTCCAGGCCGTGGAAGATGTGGCTCATGTCGGCCGCCGTCGGTGTGGGCGCTGCCATCGGCGCTGCCGGCGTGCCACCCTGGCAGACATAGGTGCCCGAGCCACGGATCGATTCCACGAGTTGCTCGTTGCGCAGGCGGTCGAGCGCCTGCCGGACCACCGGGCGCGACACGCCGAAGGTCGCGGCGAGCTGCAACTCCGGCGGCAGCCGTGTCCCCGGTCCCAGCTTGCCGGTCACGATGGAGTGGAACAGCCCGTCGTAGACACGTTCGGCGAAACGTTCGTGGCGCACCGGCTCCAAGCCCAGCCCTGAGACGTCGTCTCGACGTCCGGTGCAGGGCGTAGTGAGCGTATCGGGTGCGGCCATGGCCGGGATTATGAAAGATCGGCGGACGACAGGCGTTCTGACGCCTGTCCGCAGAACTGACTGATTGGGTTCGCTGTTCCACTTGGGCAAAATGAATAGAACGTTCAAGAAGTTAACTCGATTGACAACTCGACGGCGGCTGCCTACAGTCGTCTGCGCACCTGTCGGAGCCGCCGGATGTCTTCGGCCGCGGCAGCACAGACCAAGGAATTTCATGAAGCAGCATTTCATCGCCAACCGATGGGTGGGCACCGGCGAAACCATCCCGGTCATCGACCCCTCCACCGGCGAAACCTTCGACAGCATCCTGCGCGGCACCGGTGCCGACATCGACCAGGCCGTCGCCGCGGCACGTACCGCCTACGAGGGCGACTTCGGCCGGCTGACCGCGACCGAGCGCGGCCGGCTGCTGATGAGGCTGTCGCTCAAGGTGCAGGAGCATGCGGAAGAGCTGGCACAGCTGGAAGCGCGCGACTGCGGCAAGCCGATGAAGCAGGCCCGCGCCGATGCAGCGGCCCTTGCCCGGTATTTCGAGTTCTACGCCGGTGCCGCCGACAAGCTGCAGGGCTACACCATTCCCTACCAGAACGGCTACACAGTGCTGTGCACTCGGGAGCCGCACGGCGTAGCCGCATCGATCGTGCCGTGGAACTACCCGATGCAGATATTCGGCCGCTGCGTCGGCGCCGCGATCGCCGCGGGCAATTCCTGCGTCGTCAAGCCGGCAGAAGATGCCTGCATCTCGCTGCTGCGCGTGGCCGAACTGGCCGCCGAGGTCGGTTTTCCGGCGGGCAGCATCAACATCGTGACCGGCTACGGGTACGAGGTGGGCGATCTGCTGGTGCGGCACACCGGCATCGACCATGTGTCCTTCACCGGCTCGCCGGCCATCGGCACCGTGGTCGCCAAGGCGGCCGCGGACAACCATACGCCGGTGACGCTCGAGCTCGGCGGCAAGTCGCCGCAGATCGTCTTCGCCGACGCCGACATCGACGCGATGCTACCGGTGGTGGTCAACGCGATCGTGCAGAACGCCGGCCAGACCTGCTCCGCCGGCAGCCGGCTGCTGGTGGAGCGCAGTGCCTACGAAACGGTGATCGCGCGCCTGTCCGAGGTGTTCTCGCGCCTGCAGGTCGGCTCCTCGCAGATGGACCTGGACTGCGGGCCCCTGATCCGCCAGAGCCAGCAGCAGCGCGTGGGCGCCTTCCTTGACGACGTGCGGCGCGACGGCCTGACGATCGCGGCCCAGGGCCGCATCGCCGAAGGGGCACCGGCAGGCGGCTTCTTCCAGGTCCCGACGCTGGTGCGCGATGTGCCGGTGGACCATCGCCTGGCGCAGGAAGAGGTGTTCGGCCCGGTGATCGCGGCGATCCCGTTCGACGACGAGGCCGACGCCGTCCGGATCGCCAACGCCACCGACTTCGGCCTGGTCGCGAGTGTCTGGACACGCGACGGCGGCCGGCAGATGCGACTGGCCAGGAAGCTTCGGGCCGGGCAGGTCTTCATCAACAACTACGGCGCCGGCGGCGGCGTGGAGCTGCCGTTCGGCGGCGTGAAAGCCAGCGGCTACGGACGCGAAAAGGGCTTCGAGGCGCTCTACGGCCTGACCGTCCTGAAGACGATTTCCATCAAGCACGACTGACTGCCGCGGCCGCAGTCCCTCCGACGAGAACTTCCATGAGCACACGTCCCCGCATCGGCATGGTCGGCATCGGCCTGATGGGCCACGGCATCGCGAGCAACATCGCGAAGCACGGCTATCCGCTGACCGTCCTCGAACATCCCGGCAACCAGCCGCTCGACGCCCTGAAGGCTGCCGGCGTGACCAGCGAAGCGAGCACCGCAGCGCTCGCGGCCGTCTGCGACATCGTGCTGCTCTGCGTGACCGGAACGCCGCAGGTCGAGGCGGTGCTGCTCGGCGAGGGCGGCGTGCTGTCGGGCATCCGGCCCGGCACCATCGTCATCGACTGCTCCACCGCGGTTCCGTCCTCCACCGAGCGCCTGGCTGCGGCGGTGCAGCAGGCCGGGGGCCGCTTCATGGACGCCGCCATGACCCGCACGCCGAAGGAGGCCGCGGAAGGCCGGCTGAACCTGCTGGTGGGCGCCGACGCTGCATTGCTGGAAGAGGGGCGGCCGCTGCTGCGGTGCTTCGCCGAGAACATCGTCCATGCCGGCCCGGTCGGCGCCGGCCACCGGATGAAGCTGCTGCACAACTACGTGTCGCTCGGCTCGGTGGCGCTGATCGCCGAGGCGGCGGCCTGCGCGCAGCGGGCGGGCGTGGCGATGGACGTGTTCACCGACGTGCTGGCCCAAGGCGGCGGCGGCGGGGCGGCGCTGGAGCGGCTGCGGCCCTTCCTCACCGCGCAGGACCCGACCGGTTTGAAGTTCGCGCTCTCGAATGCGCAGAAGGATCTCGGTTACTACAACGCCATGGCGGAGGACACCGGCGCGGCGCACGTCATCGCCGAAGCCGTACACGCCACCTTCGGCGAAGGGGTGCGGATCGCGGGAGGCAGCACTTTCGTGCCGGAACTGGTGGACGTGCTGGTGGGCAAGCGCAGCGGCTGACAGCCCAGTCGCAGCGTCCTCGATGACAGGACGCCCCAAGGAAAAACCCCCTGGCTCTTGCGAACCAGGGGGTTTCCTGTTTTGGTGCCGGAGAGATGAATCGAACACCCGACCTTCTCATTACGAATGAAAAGTTTCCGGTGTTGATCGGTGTTGTTTTGGAGGCCTTTCAGAGGCATTTCTCCTGTGAGGGGACGATTCTAGGTGCACTAATGTTTGGATCGCGTTGATCGGCGTCGCTCAAATTCCCTTACCTTGGCCTTACCTTGAGGGGCCAAGGTAAGAGATGATCGAGGCATGACTAATAAAGTGAAGTTGTCGGTCAAGCGCATCGCTGACCTCCGCCCCGTGGACGACAAGAACCCAGGGTTCCTGATCGATGCCGACACGCCCAACCTGTACGTTCGCATTCGGCCCCGTGGCAAGCCAGCGTTCCTCTTTGTTGGTTCAATGGCTGGCAAAGCAGTGAACCTGGTGATCGGCAACACCCAGACCTGGACGATCCCAGCGGCACAAGAAGAAGCGCGCAGGATGCGCACGCTCATCGACCGAGGGATCCATCCGAAGCTGGAGCGCGAAGATCGGGAGGCCGAGACTGCGAAGGCCATTGCGGCGAAGTCGCGGATCGAGATCACTGTCGGAGAGGTGTGGGAGGCCTACATCGCCAGAGGTGTCGGCAAGAGGGGCAGGCCATGGGCGCCGACGTATCTGCGATCGCTGAAATCAGCCATGCACGAAGGCGGCGAGATGTTCCCGCGCTGTGGAGAAAGGCGCACAGTTCAAGGGCCGCTGTTCGTTGCCCGCGACATTCCAATCGGTGAATTCGACGATGACGCCCTGGCCGACATCCTGGGCGACGAGCTCGACAGGATTGGAGAACGATTCCGCGGCGAGCCCGGCGTGAACCCGCCTGGGTACGCCGTCGTGAACAAGGCGGCCGAGAGCCTGAGCGGGATGTTTCGCTGGGCATCGCGAGAGCGCGAGTACAAAAGCCTGATCAATGGAAACCCTGCGCGGTCACCGACTGTGCAAGACAACCTGCCATCTAAAACCGGCGTGCGCCGGCTGGATTTCGTCGAGATCGTGCAGCTCGAAAAGTTCTTTGAAGGCGTGTCGAAGCTGCCCAATCGCACGATGGCCGGCTACTTGACAGGGCTCCTGATCACCGGCGCACGGCGTCAAGAGCTTGCAGCTTTGAAGTGGTCCGACATCGACTTCGATTTGAAGAAACTCACGATCGCTGACAAAAGCACGCAGACGCTTCACCGCACTCGTGAAATTCCGCTCGCGCCCTGGTTCGAGGCCGTTATCAAAAGCATGCCAAAAGTCGACCAGAACCCGTACGTCTTCGCAGCTCCGCGATCGAAACTCGGGTACGTGCAAGATGCCCGCAAGTCGCTCGCGCCTGTGATTGAGCACGCAAAAATCAAGCACCTGACCCCCCATGGCCTGCGACGCACTTTCTCGTTGGTGGGCGAAGCGGCTCGGTGCCCATCGGGGGCCGTTGAGCAGATCATGGGCCACTCGGTCAGCAGCATGGAGGAGCACTACAAACCCCGCCGAATCGATGCCTTGCGCGAGGAGCTGGTGCGGCTCGAAGAGTTCGTGCGGGAGAAGGCGAAGCTTCCGGCCCTTGAAGTCGAAGCGGTTTAAAGAGAGGCTTTGCCGTCCAGGACATTCTGCAGATCGGCAATCGCCCACATCCTGCGGCCCGAGGGTCCAAGGGTCGACTGGATCGGCCCGGTCTGGTGGCTCGACCAGCGCCGAAGCGTCTGTGGCTGAAGACCAAGAATTTGCGCCGCGACCACGTTCGACACGTGTGTTGAGAACTGGAAAAGTTCGGCCAGGCGCTTCACTTCGACAGCGGGCGCTTGTTGTCCTCGAGGTCCGTATACGACGTCTTTGGCACGCGCTTTCGTGGGATCTTCTTGACGACTCTTCCAGTCGCTTCGAGCAGCCTGTGATCCTCTGGCGTTGGCTGCATCGTCGCCGCGTCCAGCACCATCGGCTTGTCTTCTGGTAGCGACTGAAGGTGGCCGATGAACATCCGAAGAGCTGCTTCGACGATCAGGTATTGCCGCGTGCCGGTCACCTCGAGCTCCTCGAGATCTCTCCAGATCGTCGGCCTGATTCTCATCAGCGTCGCGCCCCGACCGTCCATGCTCGATCGTCCCGTGATGATCAGTTTTGGCTTGCGGCCTGGAGGCACCTGCATCGACTCCAGAGTCTTGATGGCACCGTTGCTCACCTTCGGCGATGCAAGCTCCCTCAGCTCTTTCTGAGCCGCTTCCCGGGCCACCTTGGCGAGGTACGCGGCGTTGCCCCGACTCTTCTGCTCGACTTCCGCCATTGCATTCCTCATACACGTCTAGAGAGGTATGAGTGTAGTTACTCTTCGAGTTTTCGCCAAAAAGCGAAACTCGCAATGCAGCGATCATCAGCCGATCTCGGGTAATTTTCAGCGGGTGTTTCGGCGCCGAAACACCAGGACCTTTCGAGCCAGAAAAGGAGCGACTGAAATCAGCACGCGGATCGTCGAGGCGCATTTTGTTAGCCTCGCTTTCCCGGTATCCGCGTCTGAAAAAAGTCTGAGATGTCTGTCAGGTCAGTCACCTCCGACTCTCTTCCTGGCCAAACCGGCTCACCTTTTTTCACACGGCGATTGACGTTCTTGCCTTCGACTTTTCGCGCTTCGGCTTCTTCAAGCTCCTTGAGGTCCTCGGCAGTCGGGTTGAACTTCGACGCAAGAATGGGAATGCGCGGAACCTTGCTTTTCTCAAGGTCCTCGCAGAGCTCCAGGAGCGCTTGTTCAATCAGCAAGTAGATAGGGCCCAGAGCCACGGCCTGCACGCGCTTGAGCGTCGAGGGGCGGATCTTCACAAGCATGTTGTGCCGGCCCTTCGTCGAGACGCTGCTGCCGACGATGGCCAACTTTGGCGGGTTGTCGGACTTGATCGCCGCAAGAATGTCTGCGGCAGAAATGCGGGCCATGGAGGGAACCTTTTCGTGTTCGGAACTGATCCGTTATTGTATCTTTAAAGACTTCGGAAACAGCAAAAATAGTTGCATGTAACGCGCTCTGAGATTAGAATTACGTCATCGTTGGAGTGCTTTCGACGAACCGCAGTTGGACCGCTTACCCAGCTGCACAAAACCCCGGCGCCTCACGGCGACCGGGGTTTCTTTTTGCCACGGCTCAAGCGGCCGCTTGCTTTTCGGTGGCGTTTTCGGATTTCGATTTCGCAACCGGGTCGCCGTGGACAGCGATCGTGGCTGCGCGGACGGTGCGGGCTTCTTCGGCTTCGTCGATCTCTTCCAGCGTGAGCACAACGAAGCGCTCGCCGGTCGTGCGGTTCTCGTCACCGCCAACAGGCGTGAAAGTCTGAGCGCCTTGGGCCTTCAACCTGGCGGACTCAACTCGCAGTTCGGCAGTCTTGATCGACATCTTGTTGTCCGTGCGCGGGTCGTTCAGCAATGCGCGCATCAAGTCTTCGTTTTGCCACTGCGTGCCTTTGAAAAGTTCACGAAGGCCGGCACGCTTCGGGAAGAATCGGATCTCCATCGAGCCGCGGTGTCCACTCGGCTGTACGCTCATGCCCATCACTGCGAGAGCGGCAATGGCGTTGGCTTTCGAAGCCCCTTCGCCATGGCGGGCAACGTGCCACAGATCCAACATCGTGCAGGGCAGCGTTCCCTGGGCCAGGCACTTCGGTGGCACTTGCATGTGCGAGATGTGCTCAATGATTCCGGTGCTTCGTTGGGCTTCTTCGATGTTGGCCAGGTCTTCTGCGAAGTCGAAGTTTGCGAGCCAGGTGGCCGCCGTGTCCTTGTCGAGCACGTCGTCGTGCAGGGCGGTGAAAGATGCAGCGATGCAAGGCGCAAGCGTGTCGCTCGCTCGGCTGTCCGAAGCAAAGGCGATCTTCACCTGCTCGAGGTTTAGCAAATAGCGATCATTCGAGCGAATCATGCGCATGAACAGCTTGCGACCCATCTCTTCCGCGGCCAGGAACCTGCCCGCCTTTGGATTGGGCACGAGCGGGTGCGGCTTCAGGCCTTTGTCTGTGAACTTCTCCAGCTTCACAACGAACATACGCGTCACCTCTGACGCTTTGAGGTCGGGGAATTTGTTGGAGGCCAACATCGCTTGAGCTTTGATGGCGTGCTCAACAACATTACCTGGCGAAGATCCGCGCTTCTCAACGCCGCCTTTCGCTGCTTTTCGAAGGTTTGCCATCATCTTCCGGAACTCGCCTTGACCGCCTTCTTCAGACTCTGCTTCGTCCCAAAACCATCCGAGCGAACTCATGCCGCCGCCCTGACGCATGCCCGCTTCGCTGCCGCCAACCACGGCATCGCACGCTTCACCCAGCAGTGATTTCGAATACAGCATCAGCGTCGACTTTCCGCCCGAAGGCAGGCCGGTCAGAAGGAGCCAACCGCGCCATTCGTTCGCGCCCGCGGTGTAAGTGTTCACCGTGTGCCCGAAAACCTTCAAGGCATCTCCGCGCTTGGTGTAGTTGTAGCGCTTGAAAAACTCAAACGCCGTGTGAGCTTCTTCGGCGGTGGCCTCGGGTGTATCCGGGGTGATGCCGAGGTCTCGCCCCGCGACGTAGATCGCGTCGCCGTCCAGGCGCTTGGCAAGACTGCCATCTGCGTGAAAGGCGATCTTGCTGTTGATGACCAGCTTGCCTTCGCTGTTACGCCAGACCCCATCGCCGAAAACGTGATCGCGTCGGAAATCGCCAAGCTCCTGGCATCGCGCGCTGATGTCCAGGCCCAGGGCGAGCGTGTCGATGGTTTCGGACTTCGTCTCGGCCGAAACTTTCAAGTAGTTTGAGCGCAGAAAGCCGGCGCCCACAGCGTTGGCCATGCTTGACCACTTGGTCAGATCGTTCGGCGACAGGTCGATGATCTTGTTCCGGCTCAGCGAAAAAATGGTGCAGTTGTCGCCGCTGAAACCGAGCGGGACGAACCCGCCGCCTGTCCGGGAACGGCTGGTTTCATCGCGCTTCTCACGGACCTTCTTTGAGATAGAGGAGCTGACGACCGCCGACGAGCGCTGCTTCAGCCATACGCCGAGGGTGACTTCTTCGCCCTCTTTGAGCTTGAAGCTCTCTGCAGACGGGCACGTGACCACAACCACAGGCGAATTGGGCTTTGCGGCTTTGAAGGCCTTTTCCAAGGCGCGGATGGCGTCGTTGCCAGCCGACTTGGTGCCGTCACGCACGAGCACAAGGGTCCGGTCCCCCAGGAGCTTCAGCAGGCCCTCGGGCACACCCGTGGACGCCGCGGCAAGGGCAACACAAGGAAGACCCTGGGCATCGGCTGCAACCGCGTCGAGCATCGAGGCAGCCACCAACAGGCGATCTTCGAAGGCGAGGTTCGACTTGAAGCCAGGGGGCTGGTACAGCCCTCCCTGGAAGCTTGCGCGCGGGGTTGGCACGTCGCCATCGAAGGTGATGCCCGCAACCGCCGCGGCGATCGAGTCGATGCCAATCTTTCGCAGGGCGGCTTCTTCGTAGTTTTTGTATGCGGGAACCGTCTCGACCATGACAGTGCCGTCGGGCGTGACATTAACCGATGACGACGGGATCAACTTGCAGCCACCGTCGTCGACGAGCGGGGTCGGGGCCACTTTCAAAGAGGCATCAGTGACGAGGGAAGAGAGTTTCGCGTTTTTGACTTGCATGGAGTGCTTTCCGTGTTATGGGGTGCTTAATCCCTGCCGCCAGGACGGCGACATGCACTAATGTATCTTGAAAACAAAACTGTCAACAGAAATTTGGGGCTTGAACACCCATTATTTCCAACCTGGACCAAACCAGACAAAAGCTGTCTTGGGAGTTGTCTTGTTTTCCATGCGTTTAAGCCGTTGTTTTGATTGGATAAATTCGAATCCAGACAAACAAGACAAACCAGACAAGGAAAAACACCCTATGACTCCTTTCCTCCGTCACCGATCCCTCCTTGTGATTTCTCTCTCCTCTTGGTAAACGTTGTCTTGTTTGTCTTGTTTGTCTGGGAACGAGTTAAGTCATTGATTTATATATAAAATCTTCCAAGACAGCTTGCCAGACAAATTGCCAGACAGGAATCAACTGTCTAAAAAACAGGCAGCACGGTAGAATTGTAGTTGCACTCTCGCAAGGAGCGACCGCATGATGACCGCACAAACAACTGAAAGCCAGCCAGCTGCTTGGAAGCCTGGTGATGAAAAGCACCGCATCGTTTACGAGCGTGTGCTGGCCGGCGACTCTTGGAAGAGCGCGTGCGAGAACGTCGGTGTGTCGTTCGCCGCGGCTCAGTTCATGTACAGGAAGCGCGGGTTTCCTTCTCCTCGCCGAACAAACATCGAGCCTGTTGGTGGACGGGATGCTGCGGCAGAGCGTGCCTACTCACGAGCTCTTGCCGGTGAAGTTGCTGCCGTCGTTTCAAAGGCTGAGGGCATCGGCTATCAATACCTCCGCCGGTGGTGTGCCAAGAACGGGAGGGTGGCGCCTCGGACAAGCCTGCGCACCGTTGAAGCGGAAATCAAGGCGATGTTTGGCACCGCCGCGTGAAGCCGATGAAAGACATCGAGCCAGTCGGGTTCGCGCGGCGCCATGCTGACTTCGTCGCCGTCCACCGGCGCGTGTGGGCGGCGAACTGCCGTCGATCGCTGCGCCAGCCCAAGGCGTCTCCCGCTCTGGGTACCTCCGCTGGCGCCTTCGGCACGGCATTGACTCTCAACCCAGGGCGATCCCATGCTCAGTCTTCAAATCTGTGGAACGCGAGATCCGCGAGAGCACTACCAGGTCGATCTGTGCTCGCTTCGGGGTCAACCCGGATACCTACTGGAATCGCCGAGCGGTGGTCTCCGAGGATCTGCTGGAAGGCATCTTGCGCGTGCACCGCGTTGTGCGCAAAAGGCTGACCACCGACCAAATCTGCGCCAAGTACGGCATCACCACGCCTCAGCTTTATTGCTGGCGGAAAGCAACGGGCGGGATTGCGCCGTGAATCCAACCGAGGCAGGTGGTCTGTTCCGCCGCCTCAAGTCGAAGCCCTCAATCAGGGCACTCATCACCGAATTCTTCCCCGGCGTGGATGTCACCGATTTCCACGAGTTCACCTCGTTCTTGCTGGCTTTCGATTCGATCGCCCAAACGCTCGACGACCTGGCCAGAGGGCCCGGCGCCAGGTACTACGCCAAGTCTTTGGACTGGATCAACGAGAGCGAAGCGCCGCTTCCTTTCGATCTGGTCTGCGGCTAGCTCGAGCTGAACCCGCGGCAAGCTCGTCAGAGCATTGCGGACATGTTCCCCGGCCTTGAGGCGCGTGGACCTCTGCGCATCGTCCGTTCCAACCACAGCGCCAAGCATGGGATTTATGGGGCCTGTGGCCAGTTCCCCTGAGTTCAGACTTTAGATTGGTCGAGCTCCGACCAGGAGTTTTGATTGCTCAGGCTGACCTACGCCAACGCAAACTATTTTTGGCTCACCCTCAAAAAGACCGCACAAACAAATCTGCAATAAGATACAATAGAGTCATCGGCAGGAAACAGACCTGCACGACAGCAAGCCCCGAGTAAGGGGAGGCGTCCTCCAACTGAAAAGTTGGACTTGCCCACGGCGAATCCGCGCCGTGGGCTACTTCGAAATCTACGAAGAGACGCCAATGAAACAACTTGCTGACATTCAATTCGAGCCATTCCTGCCCACGCTGCTCTGCACGCTGGAAGACTCTTTCGACAACGTCGAACACGCTCACCGAGCCCTCTCCGCCCGCGCGGACCACGACCACGCGTTCAAGTACGACTTCGCCGAGTTCGGCGCCGAGTTTTTCCGCGGAGGCGACAAGGTCAGCATCGACACGCTGTTGATCGTCTGGCTTCTGGACCTGAGCTTGTCCACCCAGTACAGCCCCGGCCACGCTGACGTCCTCTCCGGCGCCGCAAAGGCATACGACATCGTGCCCGGTGGCCAAGCGCTCCGAGACGCGATCGGTGACTTCAAGACCGAATACGCCTGCGCCAACGAGTCCCGCAAGGCCGTGTTCCTGCAAGCTCACGCCGAACGCATCCAGGCCGTGGTGGCTGAGCTCCAAGGAGCATCGGCATGAGCTTCCTCACCAGCATCCCCCTGAGCCACTCGTCGCTCGTCCGCACGTGCCTGGCCGCTGGCGTCGTGTTCCCTGACGCCACGCCGCCGATCTCCATGGGCGACCTTGTCGTTGCCAACGCTGTCTACCAGCACGCCGGCACTGACGACTTCATCAACCCGCTCCCCGAGCGCGACTTTTCCGCGATCGTGATCGCGTACTTCACCAAGAACCCTGAGCGCCTGAGCCTCGAGGCCATGCGCGCGGCCTTCGTCCTGTTCTTGTGGGACGCAAGCAACCGCCGCCAGCACCCGCGGCTCGACAAGCTGAACGAACTCTGGTCCATGGCCGAGGCGGACGCGCAGAACGCGTTCTTGCAGTTGTTCGTCGAACAGTGCGTCTGGATTCGCCGCCAGGCTGCAGGAGAGTTCAAATGAGCACCACGACCCTCTCAAAGCGCGATCAGCGCACCCTGAAAGTCGCGCTCGAGGCTCTCAAGATCACCGGCCTGCAGATCTGCAAAGCGATCGAGGCCAGCGGCCAGGACGTGGTCCGGTTTGATGATCTGGCCGGGCTGATTCGCAACAAGCCACCTCAGACGGTCATCGACCTGAGCGTGGTTTATGTGGCGATTGGCATGGCTGTGACCAAGGGCCTGATCCGCGATCCGGGTGAGAACGTGCCCGACGAGTCGTATCAGCACGCCTACGAGCTCACAGACGCCGGCCGCTTCATCCTCCGAACGTTCGACACCGGTCCCAAGGCGCACTCGATCCTGGCCGACATCGAAGCAGAAATGGCGGGTGCGGCATGAACCAGCGCCTCCAAATCTGCCAAGAGGTCGAAGCCGCCGGTGAGGCTGGCCTAAAAGGCATCACTGCGAACCCGCGCTTCCGAAGCATCTCCCAGCGCGCAAAAGCTGTGATTCTTCAAGACGCGGTCGATGAAGGCCTGATCGAAGGCTTCCGAATCCTCCAGGCGCACCACTATTTCCGCCTGACCGAGGCTGGTCGTTTCTATCTCCAGACCGCCATGACAGGCCCCAAGGCGCACTCGATCCTTGACGAGATCGAAGCAGAAATGGCGGGTGACGCATGAACCGCAAGCAATGGCGCGCCAACCGAATTATTGCAATCGACCTGGAACGGATCGAGCTGTCCAAGCAGATCACCAATCTTGAGATCTGCAACCGGTTTCACGAGGCCGATCTCAACTTCATAAGTCTTCGCGAATGCGGAAACGCCTTCCATGGCCATGCTGGAAAAGTCGTTTTGCACGCGATGGCGCGGGCCAGGGACGAGGGCCTCATCGTCAGCTGCATTTTTGAGCACCACGGGCATTACGGAGAGCTCGCTGGACTTGTCCCGGGCTACCGACTCACTGACGCCGGCCGGCACATCGCAACGACCTCCGTCACCGGCAAATCCGCTCGCGAAACCCTCGACGAAATCGAAGCAGAAATGGCAGGCCAAGCATGAAGGTAGTCGCTCATCTCCCAGCGCAGCACACCACCGGCTGCCCTGCTTGGGACCACTGGCCCTGCAACTGTGGTGCTCGGCCCATTCCGCTCGTGCGATTGGATGAAGCCGAGGCCGCGTGCGACGACGTTGCCAATCGCGCGATCGCAGTGTTCGCAGAAACGGCAGGCCAAGCATGAACAACGAAAAGCGTGAGTTCATGAGGTTCGATGCGCCAGCAGGCATGCCCATCCTGCATCTTGATGTTGAAGTTCCCCGCGGTGTTGGGACCCTCGACTTCGACTTCGATGTGTTCGTCTCAAGCCGCCAACTGGTCCGCGTCGCACCGAAGCAGGTCCGTCGGCCAAAGCGTCGCTCGAAGGGCGGCCGGACAACGGGCAACCCTAGCATTGCGAGCGTGTTCTGTTGGATGCCGATCGATCGGAAGGGTGGCACGGCATGAACCTCATCATCAAACAGGGCTCCGCCATGCCCGACATGTTCGCGCAGCACCTGATCACGCGTGTTTTCCACGAAGGCGAAGAGATCTTCGCATTCGCAGAGGGACTCCCCCTTGACGAAGTCGAGACCCTCATCGGCGCCGATTTTGCGAATTGCGCCATCGAGATTTCTTCGATTTCGGGAAAGGTTTCGCTGACGGAAGAGGAGCGACACACCCGCCTGTGCAGGGCCACGCTGCATTTCCTGATGCGCAAGGTGTGTGATCAGTTCTTCGCGTCACCGCACTTCGATCGCGCAGTCATGTCCTCGGGGCTGGAGGTGACCCTTCAGCAAGAGATCTTTGGCGAGCGTGGTGGCGTGAAGGACCCGCGGTCGTGGGTGACTGCGAAGCCGTGGCTTCGGAAGCGGAAAGGCGGTGCAGCGTGAACGACGACATGGGAAAGCACTACAAGCCTGTCCGGGTGGGCCGGCAGATCGATGACGCCACCGGCATCGAGACGACGACCATCCGCTTCGAAGACCAGCGGATCTACTGCTGTTCGGAGATCACGCCAGTGTCAGATCCACAGACAGTGAAGACCGGCTACCTTTCGATGGAGCGCTACTACCACCCCCGTGGGTGGGTGCAGGCCACCGACGAGGAGATCCGCCAGCACGAGGCCGAGGTCGAGCACCAGCGCCAGCTCAAGGAAGAGCAGGAACGCATTTACGACGCCGCAGACATCACGCTCACGGATCTGCTGGCAACGTCGACGAACCTGTTTGCGGTGACGAAGAAGCGCGGTGTCTGCGACGACGAAGAGTGTCACGAATTCGAAATTCCGTTGGCGGTGTTCGAGTCCGAGGCCGAAGCTGAAGCCGCGTGCCTCACGTTCGCGGAAGCGCGTGCGCATCACGACAGTGACGTGTTCGAAGTCAAGCCGCTGCCGTTTTTCAAGAGGGGCAGTGCTCGATGAGCGCGCTTCTGATGGCCATCTTGCTGGTCGGCCTCGAGATTGGGTTCATCGTTGCCGCCCAGGAGGCCTACAGCGGCTTCAGGCGCGCTGTCGGGCCCCAGGCCCTGACGCTGCCCGGTAACTGCCTGGTGTGCTCAGTGCTGGCATGGGCTGTCGACCCTCGCCACACGAAGGTTTGCCGGATGCGCAACCGTCACGGTCGCTGGCACCTGTACTGGACGCGACACGGTCAGCGCTTTGAGTTCCACGCGCCGGGTCGGTCCACCAAGACCTATCTCCAGAACGCGCTGTACCTCGGCCGCGTGCGGTCGTTCTGAGGATCATCGTGAGCTACACCTTGACCCTTCCGTACCCCGTGAGCACAAACGTGATGTGGCGCCACTTTCCCGGCCGCCCGGTGCTCTCGGCCAAAGGCCGCGAATACAAGGCCCTGGCAGCCCAGCTGGCGCTTGATGCAGGCATCACCCCATCGAAGGCGATGTGCGCCTGGAGGTGGTTCTGCACGCGAAGAAGACCAAGAAGGCCACCGGCAAGCGCCCGCGGTGCATCGACCTGTCCAACTCGCTCAAAGTGGCGGAGGACAGCCTCATCGGCATCGCGTTCACCGACGACGCCCAGACCCGTTCGATCGCGATGGCATACGGCGAGCCGGTTCCTGGCGGCGCTTTGGTGATCACCGTTTCCTCGCTGAAAGACGTCCAATGATGAATCCCGAGAAGTTGGCTGCTTCCGACGCTGGCGCGCCAAGAAGGGCATCAAGCCTTCACCCGCGGAAATGTATCGACTTCGGAATGGGGAATGAAATGAAAGTCCGCGAACTGATCAAAGCGCTCAAGGCCTACGACCCTGAGCTTCCCGTGGTGATGTTTGATCTCGAATTGGGCGGATGCATCGAGATCAACGCACCCGAATTGACCAAGGCGCTGGCCCCTCTTGAGCCAAAGACACCGGGAGATCTGTGCCTCGAAATCCCCGGATGGGGCTTTCAGCGGCCTGACGAGGTTGCCAAGTCCGTCGAAATCGACGTTGTCAAGATCTTCGAATACTCGATCGTATGAACGACTTCGAATCAACGTTGGCGGGGCTCCCGGCATACTTCGTTGAACAGCGGAGATGATCTTGAACCACGAAAACCCCATCTCAGTCGCTCGGTACTACTCGGACAAAGCTAAGGCTCAGCGCGAGTTCGATTCTCGGCGCCTGTCCGAGCACGAAGTCCTGCTGATCGTCCAGAGCGCCACGGATGGGGAAGCAAGCGCTCAGGACCTGTTGAAGGTTCTTTACCCAGGCCGCAAAGCCTTCAACTTCGCTCACCATCACATTGCCGAGATGGCGTTTTCCCGCATCGGTGATAAGGGACTGCTCAAAACTTTTCGGGTGCAGCGCTTGCCGACGAAGAAAAGGGGGCCTCCCACTCTTGAGTCTCGGTGGTGCCTCACGGACACCGGCCAACACAACCTGATGACCCGCGCCACCGGCTCCAAAGCGCGCGACATCCTGGAACAAATCGAGGCCGGGGAGTGAACGACTTCGAATCTGAGGTGGCGGAAGCCCACACTGCGTTCCTTGAGGCCGGGCACGCTTGGGCTCAGCCGCGCAAACCCACGGAAACGGAAAGGCTCGAAGCCGCCAGGCTGCCTGTGGAATGGATCTCCGCCCCGAAGCCGGCGATCGATCAGCGGACGGTGCGGATCGGGTGCATCGACCGATTGGCCATCAGGTTCGCTTCGCTGGAGAGGATGGCAGGCCGGGCTTGAGAAACTCGGCCAGGTCGATTTCCCCGTCGACGTAGCGTTGCGCGTGCGCTTCATGCGCTTCGGAGATTTTGAAACCGGAGAGGCCGATGTTGCCGCGAGCGACGTCGACTGCCTTGCGACGGCGTGCTTTTTCGGCTTCGGAGATCGTGCCGGTCCGCATGCGCAGATCAGTCCGTTTTCGGGACTTGCGCTGGCGCTGGCGGGGTGGGGACCACGGTCAGTGGGGCTGGCCTGAAGTTGAGCCGACGCCCCTTGGACACCGGCGCAATCAGCGTCAGTTGCTTCGCGCTCTCGGGCAATTCGAGGTCTTGGATGCGCTTGGCTTCGAGCCTCAACCTGATCGCCTGCGTGCGAACACCTTCGTCGCGCGAAATGATCATCTTGGCGCCGTGCGCCAGACCGATCGCCACGATCTGTCGGTCGACCTTAATTTTTTGGTACGGCTCTTCGGAGCCGGCACGCTTGCCGCCGGGTCCAGCCAGCGCTTCGCGTTCCATCTTGGCCAGCTCCTGGGCTGCCCCGCGATCGAAGTCGGCCACGAAGACCGTGGACTTTCGCTCGAGCTCCTCGAGGAACGCAACGCTGGCGGCGTCGGCCTTCACGAGGAATTCGCTGATCGAGATCATCGGGAAGATAATTCTGACCTTCAGCTTGTCGACCTCAGAAATGAAGTGATCGATGCGGGCACGGTCGCTGGCGGTCGTGTCTTTCTTCGTGATGTACGAAATGATGAAGTTGGAGTCAACGACGATGCAACGAGGCAGAGGACTCATCAGTGGATGCCTCGAATGTTGTCCCATGTGGCAAGAGGGTCCTGAAGTTCGTTCCAGCCATTGCCTGGAATCCGCGCAACGCGCTCAAGAATGGTGCTGAATGGGGTGTCGTCGAGCGGCTGAAAGCTCTGCACGACGCATTTGTTGACCTCCGGGGACCATCCGTTCTCGGTGCGAATCCAAGTGCCGCGGGCAACTAATCGCACAGTTCCGAGCTTGAAAAGCTTGAGCAAGTCACGGGCGAGCTGGTCGTCTTTAACGATCAGCTTCAGATCTCGATCGAAGAAGTCCCGGATGTGGAGGTGCATGGTGTCATCGACACCGATCAAGCCCGTCACCACGCCGTCGACCTTGCTCTCTTGGAACAGGCGCTCAGTGTCTTCGTCGGCATCGGGCTTGATGCCGAAGATCACGTGGATTACGTTGTCTCGCGCATCCAAAATCTCGGCTTTAGGGATGCCGTCTTCTCCCATCATTTGCTCGAGCTTCGCCAGGTGCTTACCGGGCCTGCTGCTGGGCTTCGACTTCGCCTCCACGATCCTGGCATGCGAGTAATGCTCTCGTTCGGGGGCCACCGCAGCGCCGTACCCAACGCTCAGATTCCTGATGCCCTTGAACCGAGGCTTGTTCTCGTCGCCGAGCAGCTCCGCAAATTCAGTGATGTACTCACCGATCCGACTCATGGGGACGCCACTCGCCTTGCGATTTGGGATTCGCAGAGTGAATGAGTACCGGGTCTTGGGCATCCCCTAATGTAACCGTGGGAGGTGCTTTCCGCAGCGGCAGAAACCCGGGCCTCTGTTACACATTTTCAGTAGAGCTGAGAAACTACTACCACCCCAAGACGGCAACTAATGTCTGGATTCTTGTTGCCCGACAACGACTTGAGATCATCGCCAAATTCTATTTTCAGTAGATCTAATGTACAGACCCTTTGGCCTGTTACATGAAACGGGTCACTTCCGACCAGGAACAGCAGGGCGACAAAGATGAGGCCTGCACCCCATTTCAGCGAGGTCCGGAGCTTCTCAACGTTGACGGTCAGAGCAACGACAGCGGCGGCCACGGGGTCGGCTGGGATCAGTGCGGGAGCCGGGATTTCCGTGTTCGTTTCGTCTTCGGAGGCGTAAGGGTCCGGCCCCGGAGGGGGTGCGATTGCGTGGAGAGTGTTCCTCGCGAAGATGCTGCTCACGTAGCCTTTGGCCAACTTGGCCGATCCGAGCGTCTCGCTCGGATCGGCCGGCCTCAAGAACAGGTTCTCCGCGCGAGTTCCGGGCGCCATCGGGTGATGCGAGGTGTAGCCTTTGAGGCTGACCACCAAGTGCATGCGCGACGCCTTGCATTCACCGACTGCGGAAAAAAGAAGATCAAAGGCGGCCTTGTGCAGGTACATCGAGACATACCACCAGTCTGGCGAGCCGCGCTCCCAGTCGGCGCGGCTGAATCCAATGTTCGAGTGACCCAGCCTGGCCTCCTCCGGGTCCAAGGCCGCCAGCACCACCACAGCGTCTCCATCGTCACGGGCAACCGTTTCGCCGCCAGTTAAATTGGATTCAGCCGACACGGTAATCGACTGATCCCTGAGTAGCAGTTCCACTGCTGCTTTTACGGTGAAGTGGCCGGGCGAGCCCATTCGTGGCCGAGCGCGGTGGGGATACAGCCCTCCCGGCAAGCCGACCTTCTGCTTCACGGATGTACCAAGAATCGCTCCGGGTCACCAAGCCGCGATACGGCGGGCTTTTGCGGACGTCTGCTTTGCAGCGGCTGCAGACACTGGCGCCGCCCCATGAGCTTCCGCATCCGGCCAGAAAGCAGACGTAGACGAGTGCCCGCTTTTAGGCATCATCTGTTTAACGCGTACGCTGTGTCAGGTCAGTGAGTACCGTGAATGTGCTTGCGGCCTGGCTGCACGGCCGAAGCAGACGTTTGGGTTGAAAGCTCTTTAAGAATTCCGCAGCACGCGGCATCGTTGGATTCCGCGCACTGCGCGCGCAGTACCTTCAAATGCTTTTCAAGCGTTCTCAACTCCCGGATCCGCTCGGCAACGTGCCCGATGTGCTCATCAAGCAGTTCATTGACGCCATCGCAGTTTTCTTGAGGCGTTTCCTTGAAGCGCAGCAGAGAGCGGATCTCCCCCAGGGCCATGTCAAGAGATCGGCAATGTCGGATGAAGGTGAGCCGTTCGATGTGCTCGTCCCCGTAGGACCGGTAGTTGTTTTCTGAGCGCTGGGGGGCCGGGAGCAACGCTTCCCGTTCATAGAAGCGGATGTTCCCAACGCTTGTGTCTGTGGCCTTCGCCAACTCGCCGATCTTCATTGGAGCCTCCTGGAGGCCTTGACTCTACACCCACTGCAGGGTTTCCAATGCTTGAATGTCAAATGCCATTCCTCGCGCCGTCGCCGATTCTGCCGTTGAAGAATGCTGCAGCGGGGCCTCCTGTTGCGCGCCGTCTCCAGCCCCCCAAAGTACGTCCAACACGCGTCCTGCCGCAGATGATTGCTGCACCGCGGACGCTTGTTGTGCTCCTGCGGCGCAGTCAACGGCAGCGGTGGCGACCCCCGCAGGCGCCAGCGTCTTTCGCATCCCAACGATGGATTGCGCGGTTGAGGAAAGTGACATTCGTCGCGCGTTGGACAAGGTCGAGGGCATCCGCAGCATGAACTTTCAGCTCGGTGCGCGGACCGTCGCCATTCAGGCCTCTGAAGACGCCCTGACCGCCGCAGTCGCGGCGATCCGGAATGCTGGGTATGAGCCGACCCCTGTCAAGGGGGCGGGAGACGCGGCAGTTGGTGGGAAAGACGACGAGGTCGAGCACGGCGCGAGCGTGATGCGTCTTGGCGCGGCTTTGGTCTTGGCGATCGGCGCCGAGGGTTTTCACTTCCTTTCAAGCGACACGCCAGCCTTGAAGTACGCCGGCCTGGTGGTCGCCGTGGTGGCTATCTGGCTGTCCGGGGTGGAAACGTACACCAAGGGCATAAAGGCACTGGTTCGCGGGCGCCTGAACATCAATGCCCTCATGAGTGTTGCCGTCACAGGCGCGTTTTTCATCGGCCAATGGCCTGAAGCAGCCATGGTGATGGCTCTTTACGCCATCGCGGAGCTGATCGAGGCACGCGCGGCGGACCGCGCGCGCAACGCCATCAAGGGCTTGGTCGCGCTGGCACCCGAGGAGGCCGATGTCCTGCAGCCAGACAAGAGCTGGAAGGCTCTTCCGTCGAAGAGCGTGCCACTGGAAGCGATCGTTCGGATTCGCCCTGGTGAGCGGGTGCCATTGGACGGCCTCATCACCGAAGGTCGCAGTGCCGTGAACCAGGCCCCTGTGACCGGTGAGAGCCTGCCGGTCGATCGGACTGTCGGAGATCCTGTGTATGCCGGCACGATCAACGAGACCGGAGAGCTTCAGTTTCGGGTAACCGCAGCGGCCTCGAACACCACCTTGGCTCGGATCATTCATGCGGTGGAGGAAGCGCAAGGCACGCGCGCTCCCACACAGCGCTTCGTTGACCGCTTCGCAGCGATCTATACGCCGGCCGTTTTTGCCTTTGCATTGGCTGTCGCGGTGCTGAGCCCCTGGCTCTTCGGCTTCGCCTGGGTGGACGCGATTTACAAGGCCTTGGTCCTGCTGGTGGTGGCGTGCCCATGCGCGCTCGTCATTTCGACGCCCGTCACGGTCGTCAGTGCACTGGCTTCGGCCGCACGCCGAGGCATCCTCATCAAGGGCGGAACCTACCTGGAGGAAGCGAGAAACTTGAAGGCTCTGGCGCTCGACAAGACGGGCACCATCACTGAAGGCAAGCCCAAGCTCGTGGGGTGGAGGTCTCTGCGCGGCGGCGACGATGAAGGTCCGATCGGGCGCATCGGGATGAGCCTGGCGGCTCGCTCCGACCACCCGGTTTCCAAGGCGATTGCTCAAGGCCTGGCACTACCAACCAGCGATGTTTCTTCATTTACGGCCTTGCCTGGCCGAGGCACGGAGGGAGCCATTGGAGGGCGCAAGTACGCGCTGGGCAACCTTCGCCTGGTTCAGGAGCGAGGGCTGTTGTCGGCAGAACTTGAAGCAGAGCTGAAAACGCATGAAGAGCAAGGCCGCACCGTCACTCTTCTGGCGGATGAAGAAGGCGTCCTGGCGATCTTCGCCGTGGCCGACACGATCAAGGAATCTTCGAAGCAAGCGGTTGCGGAGCTGAAGGCGCTCGGAGTCGTTCCGATCATGTTGACGGGCGACAACGCCGCCACCGCCAAGACCATCGCTGCGCAAGCCGGCATCGACCAGGTGCTTGGCAATCTGTTGCCAGAAGACAAGCTGGCTCAGATCGAGGGGCTAAGAAAGCGCCATGGGATGACGGGCATGACGGGTGATGGCATCAACGATGCCCCCGCGTTGGCCAAGTCCGACATCGGATTCGCAATGGGCGGCATGGGCACGGACATCGCCATGGAAGCGGCCGATGTCGTGGTCATGAACGACGACCTGCGGCGCATTCCAGAGACGATTCGGCTGTCCCGCAAGACGCACACCGTCCTGATGCAGAACATCTCGCTTGCCCTGGGTATCAAGGCCGTGTTCATGGTGCTCGCAGTATTCGGCACGGCCACCATGTGGATGGCCGTGTTCGCCGACATGGGGGCCACGCTGCTGGTGGTCGCCAACGGTCTTCGGCTCATGAAGGTGAAGACCGAAGCTTGAGCCAGGCCGAAGCTGCGATGAGACGTTGCAGCTCTTTTTTCTCGTGAACGAAAATCCCCTTCGTTCCTGTTTAGGTTGAAGAATGAAGCGCTTGCTGTTGGTGTTGTGGGTAGGGTTGTGTTTCATGGGAGCTGCCGCAGCGCAGACGCCAAATCCAGGCGGCGAAGAGGGCCCTCGACAGCTTTGGCAGCTGCTGGACTACGTCGCCGTCGACTACAGCGGCGCCGTAGACAAAGGAGCCGTCGTCAGCGAGTCCGAGTACGCAGAGATGCGCGACTTCACAGCAAATGCGGTGACCCAGGCCCAGGCCCTCCCGGCCCACGCTTCAAAAGATGCGGTCATCGCAGCCGCCCACAAGCTGCAGGAGGCTGTCACAGCCAAGGCAGACGGCGCAGAAGTGGCACGCCTGGCACATCAAGCCGAGGCCCTGTTGATCGCCGCGTACCCGATTCCGGTCGCGCCCAAGGTGCTGCCGGACCTCAAGAAGGGCGCAGCGCTTTTCCAAGCTCAGTGCGCATCCTGCCATGGCGCGACGGGCGGCGGGGACGGCCCGCTTGCCGCCAATCTGGAACCGCCCCCGATCGCATTCACCGATCGCGAGCGCGCTCGCTCGCGCAGCGTGATGGCGCTCTACCAGGTCGTCTCCCAAGGGGTCACCGGGACGTCGATGCCGAGCTTTGCAGCCTTGCCGGAAGAGGATCGGTGGGCACTCGCGTTTTTTGCAGGCACGCTTTCGCATGACGATCGAATGCGCACCCAAGGGGAGCAGCTCTGGAAGAACGACGCAGCTGCACGCAAGGCGTTCCCCGACCTCGCTGCTGTGACCACGGTGACCGAGGCTGCTGCATCCAGTTCCGTTGGCCCGGATGCAGCGCGAGATCTCACTGCGTACCTGCGCAGCCATCTGGAGGTGGCTTCGGCGGCCGGCAACACGGGTGGGTTGGCCCTCTCGCGCAGGCGGCTCGATGAGAGCCTTGCGGCCATCCGCCAAGGTGACAAGCCTGGCGCGACCCGACTCGCACTGTCCGCGTACCTTGACGGCTTCGAGCCCTTGGAGCCATCTCTGGGCGCGCGCAACAAGACCCTGTTGACCGAGGTTGAGGACGGCATGCTTGCCTACCGATCGGCCATTGCCACTGGCACGCTGGCTCAAGCCGAGACCGCAGCGCAGAAGCTGGACTATCTCTTCGCCGAAGTAGAAAAGGAGCTCGGCGGCGAGGCCGCCGCGCCGCTCACCACGTTCCTGGGTTCTCTCACGATTCTGCTCAGAGAAGGTCTCGAAGCCTTGTTGATCGTCGTCGGCATGATCGCGTTCCTGAAGAAAGCAGATCGGCATGACATCCTGCGCTACGTGCACGGCGGCTGGGTGGCCGCCCTGGCCGCGGGCGGCCTGACCTGGGCGGTTGCGACCTACTTCGTGAACATCAGCGGTGCCAGCCGCGAAGTGACGGAAGGGTTGTCATCGCTTTTTGCTGCCCTGGTTCTGCTCAGCGTTGGCCTATGGATGCATCAAAAGAGCGCTGCGGGTCGTTGGCAGGCGTACCTCAAGGAAAAGCTGTCTTCGGCCATGTCGAAGCGCTCGGCCTGGGCTTTGTTTGGACTGTCCTTCATCGCTGTCTACCGAGAAGTGTTCGAGACGGTGCTTTTCTACTCGGCCTTGTCGGCGGACGGGAACGGCAACGCGCTGCTGGGCGGACTGGGCCTCGGCATCTTGCTCCTGGCAGTTCTCGCTTGGGTAATGCTCAAGACCAGCGCTCGGATGCCGATCGGGAAGTTTTTCAGCATCAGCTCCGTTCTGGTGGCTGTCCTGGCTGTCGTTCTTGCAGGCAAGGGGGTGGCTGGCCTGCAAGAGGCCGGTTGGCTCGGAGCCACGCCTCTCATGGCTCCTCGGGTCGACTTGCTAGGGATCTACCCGTCCGCCGAAACCATCGTGGTTCAAAGCATCGTCCTGCTGATCGCCGTAGCAGGCTTTGGCATGAACGCCTTCAGGGCGAGGCAGCCAAGGGCGTCCTGAATGGCTGGATGCCGGGTTGGTGCGCTGCTATTCTCTGGGATGCTCGCCGCTTGATGCTGCCCCGACATCCGGCCAGCCACCCTGGATCGGCCAGAACCGCTTCCCTCGATTCCCTAGGATCACCATGAAAAAGCTCCTCGCCATCTTCACCCTCATGCTCGCAACCACCGCAGTCTTTGCTGCAGCACCGTGCTGCTGCTGTGACGAAGCCGACCAAGCCGCGATGCCCTGCTGCGAATAAGCAAACCGGGCGCGTCAGCGGAGCTGGCGACCGGACCAAAAGCTGGCCTCGCGCCAGCTTTTTTTTGCTCTCCCCGAGGTCACTCGCGTGACACAAAATCTTCATAAATCCTCCGACATTTCGAACATAATCGAAGTATGGAATCAAACGATGCCGTTCGCGCCCTTGCAGGCTTGGCACAGCCAATGCGCTTGCAGGTTTTTCGCTGCCTGGTCGTGGCAGGCCAAGAGGGGCTGACGCCCGGCGCGCTTGTCGAAGCGATCGGCGTACCTGCCACGAGCCTGTCGTTTCACCTCAAAGAGCTGACGCACGCTGGCCTTGTGACCCAGGAGCGTCAGGGTCGCCACCTCATCTACCGCGCCGCCTTCGACCAGATGAATGCGCTGGTGGGCTACCTCACAGAAAACTGCTGCCAAGGCGAGGCTTGCGCCGTCTCGAATGGCTCGCTGGTTTGTTCGCCCTGAGCAGATCGTTCCTAGATGCCGGGCGTTGAAGATTTTCCAATCCACTGACCACCATGACTGCCTCTCTCCACAACGTGCTGTTCATCTGCACCGGCAATTCGGCTCGCTCCATCATTGCCGAAGGCCTGCTCAACCAGCTCGGCAGCAGCCGGTTCAAGGCCTTCTCCGCAGGCAGCCATCCAAAGGGTGCTGTGAATCCCTTCGCCCTGGAAACGCTGCGCACGCTTCACATCGAAGACCGCGGCTACAGCAGCAAGAGCTGGGGCGAGTTCGCCAAGGACGGCGCCGCGCCGATGGATTTCGTGATCACCGTTTGCGACCAGGCCGCAGGCGAGATGTGCCCGGTGTGGCCGGGTCAGCCGATCACAGCGCACTGGGGTCTGCCCGACCCGGCTGCCGTGGAAGGCACTGACGAAGAGAAAAAGCGCGCCTTCATGGACACTGCGGTGACGCTGAAGCGCCGCATCGAGTTCATGCTGTCCCTGCCGATGGACAAGCTGGAGCGTATGGCCATCCAGCATGAGATGCGCAACATCGGGACCCGGCAGTGACGACGAACATCCTCATCCTCTGCACCCACAACTCGGCGCGCAGCGTGCTCTCCGAGGGCATGTTGAACCACTGGGCAAAGCAGCTTCGGGTCGATGTGCAGGCCTACAGCGCTGGCAGTGCCCCAAGCGGGCGCATCAACCCGATAGCCATCGAGGTCCTGCAGGCGGCGGGCATCGACACATCGAGCTATCGCAGCAAGAGCTGGGACGAGTTCACAGAACCGGATGCGCCGCAGATGCGGGTGGTCATCACTGTCTGCGACAGCGCTGCCCAAGAGGCCTGCCCCTACTGGCCTGGCGCGCCGGTCAAGATCCACTGGGGCTACCCCGACCCATCCAACGCCGGTGCGAACGCCGCTGAGAAACGCGCGGCATTCGAAGCCACGCGGCAGGCGATCGGTGAGCGCATGCGCCAGCTTGCGCAAGTGCCTTTTGACTCATTGAACGACGCGCAACTGCGGGCGGCTCTCGACGCCCTTTAAGCCCGGGGAGGGCGCTCAGCTCTCTCTTTCCGGATCCCAACAAGAAGCTCACATGCTGGCCGCCATCCTCATTTTCGTTTTCACGCTGGTCCTGGTTATCTGGCAGCCGCGGGGTCTGGGCATCGGCTGGAGCGCATCGCTCGGGGCCGTGATCGCCCTGGTCCTGGGAGTTGTCCACCTTGGCGACATCGCCGTCGTCTGGGGCATCGTCTGGAACGCCACTGCCACCTTCGTGGCCGTGATCATCATCAGCCTGCTGCTTGACGAAGCTGGCTTCTTCGAATGGGCGGCATTGCACGTCGCGCGCTGGGGCGGCGGGCGCGGCCGGCTGCTCTTCGCCTTCATCGTCTTGCTTGGTGCCGCGGTGTCGGCGCTGTTCGCCAACGACGGTGCTGCGCTGATCCTCACGCCGATCGTCATGGCCATGCTCATCGCCCTCGGCTTCACGCCGGCCGCGACGCTGGCCTTCGTCATGGCGGCGGGCTTCATCGCCGACACAGCCAGCCTGCCGCTGATCGTGTCGAACCTGGTGAACATCGTCTCCGCCGATTTCTTCAAGATCGGCTTTGACGAATACGCAGCGGTGATGGTCCCGGTCAACGTGGCCTCGGTGCTGGGCAGCCTCGTCGTGCTGGTGCTTTATTTCCGACGCAGCATCCCCGCCAGCTACGACGTGACACAGCTCAAGCCGCCTTCGGCCGCGATCAAGGACCGGGCAACCTTCCGGGCGGGCTGGGTCGTACTGATCCTGTTGCTGGTCGGCTTTTTCGGCCTGGAGCCGCTGGGCGTGCCGGTGAGCGCAGTGGCTGCCGTCGGCGCCGTCCTGCTACTGGCCGTAGCGGCGCGTGGCACGGCGATCAGTACGGGCAAGGTACTGCGCGGCGCGCCCTGGCAGATCGTGATCTTCTCGCTGGGCATGTACCTGGTGGTCTACGGCCTGCGCAACGCCGGCCTGACCGACCGCATCGCGGGGCTGCTGAACGTCTTCGCGCAGGGCGGCGTCTGGGGCGCAGCGTTGGGCACCGGCTTCCTTACGGCGCTCCTGTCCTCGGTGATGAACAACATGCCCACCGTGCTGATCGGCGCCCTGTCGATCGACGCTTCCTCTGCTACCGGCGTGGTGAAAGAAGCCATGATCTATGCCAACGTGATCGGCTGCGACCTCGGCCCGAAGATCACACCGATCGGAAGCTTGGCGACGCTGCTCTGGCTGCACGTGCTGGCCATGAAGGGCACCACCATCGCCTGGGGCTACTACTTCAAGGTGGGCATCGTGCTGACCGTGCCGGTGCTTTTTGTGACCCTGGCGGCGCTGGCCATTCGCCTGAGCTAAGCGCCGTCACTTCGTTTTTCTCTCATGACCGACATCACGATCTATCACAACCCTGCCTGCGGAACCTCCCGCAACGTGCTCGCGCTGATTCGCAATTCAGGCGAGGAGCCAGAGGTGATTGAGTACCTGAAAAGCCCGCCCGACCGCGCTACTCTCGAAGGCCTGATTGCCACGATGGGCGTGCCGGTGCGCGATGTGCTGCGGCAGAAGGGCACACCCTACGACGAACTCGGCCTGAACGACCCCAAGTGGACGGACGCGCAGCTGGTCGACTTCATGCTGCAGCACCCTATCTTGATCAACCGCCCGATCGTGGTGACGCCGCTCGGCGCGCGGCTGTGCCGCCCTTCGGAGGCCGTGCTCGACATCCTGCCGCAGCCGCAGCAGGCGGCGTTCGCCAAGGAAGACGGTGAGGCGGTGGTCGACGCGAAGGGGCAGCGTGTCCACAAGTCCTGAACTTCCCAACATCGACGCGGCGCTCTTTCAGCAGCCTGATCCTGAACGCCTGCACCCGAACGAGCGCGCCACGCACCCACCGCGCATCCTGCTGCTCTACGGCTCGCTGCGCGAGCGCTCCTACAGCCGCCTGCTGACCGAAGAAGCCGCACGCCTGCTGCAAGCCCTGGGTGCGGAGCCGCGCATCTTCGACCCGCGCGGCCTGCCGATGCCGGACGACGCGCCCGAGGACCATCCGAAGGTGCAAGAGCTGCGCGATCTGGCACAGTGGTCCGAAGGCATGGTCTGGACCTCGCCCGAGCGGCACGGCGCCATGACCGGCATCATGAAGGCGCAGATCGACTGGGTTCCGCTGGCCATCGGTGCGGTGCGGCCCACGCAGGGAAAAACGCTCGCGGTGATGGAGGTATCGGGCGGCTCTCAGTCCTTCAATGCCGTGAACCAGCTGCGAGTGCTTGGGCGCTGGATGCGCATGATCACGATCCCGAACCAGTCGTCCGTCGCGAAGGCCTTCATGGAGTTCGACGATGCGGGCCGCATGAAGCCCTCTTCGTATTACGAGCGGGTGGTCGACGTGATGGAAGAACTGGTGAAATTCACCTTGCTCACCCGCGATTCGGCCGCCTACCTGGTTGACCGCTACAGCGAGCGAAAGGAAGGCGCCGAGCAACTGTCCAAGCGGGTCAACCAGCGCTCGATTTGATGCCACTGTCCAGTCGCTCTGCCGTCGTTGTTGCCTTGGGCATCACGCAGACGTTAGCCTGGGCATCGTCGTACTACCTGCCGGCGATGCTGGCGGCGCCGATGGCCAAGGATCTCGGCATCGAGACGCCGACGGTGTTCGCCGGGTTCTCCTTTGCCTTGGTGATTTCCGCATTCCTCGGACCGTACGCCGGTCGGTGCATCGACCGCTGGGGCGGCCGGCCAGTCCTGATGGCAACGAACCTTGTGTTCGCTGCCGGCTTGCTCCTGCTGGGAATGGCGCACAGCGTAGTCGGGCTGCTGGTGGCCTGGGCAGTGTTGGGGATTGGGATGGGCAGCGGCCTCTACGAGGCGGCCTTCGCCGGCCTGGTCCGGCTGTACGGGCGCGACTCGCGCAGCGCAATCACAGGCATCACCCTCTTTGCGGGCTTTGCGAGCACGATCGGGTGGCCGCTCTCGACACTGCTGGAGGCCCAGTACGGATGGCGCGGGGCCTGCTTTGGTTGGGCTGCGCTGCACGTTTGCCTCGGACTGCCGCTCAACGCGTTGCTACCAAAAGCCGCAGCCATCGCCAGCATTTCTGAGCCGGCAGTTGAAGGGGCTTCGTCGACATCGACGGCGAGCAGCCCTCTCAAGGCCTCCGTGCTTCTTTCCATCGTATTCGCGATTACCTGGTTCATCAGCACCGCGATGGCGGCGCATCTGCCCAGGCTGCTGATGGCCGGCGGCGCCACACTTGCGGCAGCGGTCGCCTTCGGTGCCCTGGTCGGGCCAGCTCAGGTCGGCGCGCGGATCCTGGAGTTTGGGCTGCTACGCAATGTCCATCCCCTGCTGTCGGCCAGGCTGGCGACACTGATGCACCCGATTGGAGCCGCGCTAATGGCGCTCGCCGGTGCGCCGCTCGCGGCGGTCTTTGTGATCTTTCACGGCGCCGGCAACGGCATCCTGACGATTGCGAAGGGCACGCTGCCGCTGGTTCTGTTCGGGCCGCAGGGCTATGGCGCACGACAGGGGTTGCTCATGGTTCCAGCGCGGATCGCTCAGGCGCTTGCGCCATGGCTTTTTGGCGTGTGCCTGGATCGTTGGGGAGCGGGCGCTCTTTGGCTTTCAGGAACGCTCGGGCTGGTGGCGTTCGGCGCCTTGATGGCATTGCGCTCTAAAGAATGACTTCAACGCGGCGCCGGTTGCGCAAACATCGGCGTCTCTTCGTGCGGTGACCCAGGTTACGAACCCTGCCGAACAATCTTTGTTCTCAAGCTTGGCGCTACCTTCACGTACACCAGCTCGCTAACTAATTCCACCAGTGTCTGGGTCACGATCACGGCAGGCACCCAGGGCAAAGCGCCGGGGATGGCCAGCCCCAAGGGCAGCACAACCAGGGAGTTGCGCGTCGCCGAGCTGAAGGCGATGGCCCCGCCTTGATCGGCTGGCAAGCGACACAGTCGGGAAACACCCCACCCGAGCATCGGGGCTGCAATCGCAAACGCGACATAGATCGGGGCGACTGCGCGCACGGCGTCCATGGCCAAGCTCAGCTGTGGCGCGACAGCCGCCACGACCACGAACAGGACCGCGGCCGTTGCAGGGACCGGGAACAGTCCGAGCCATGCAACGGTACGCTCCCCTGCGGTCGATCGAGCCGCCCAGGGCTGGAGCACGGCCGCCAGCGACAGCGGCACAGCGATCAGCCAGATGAAAGCGTGCACAAAGGGCTCCCACTTGACCAATCCAGCGGCTGCGTCCCCCATGAATACGCCCAGGTAGACCGGCAACAGAATCATCTGTGCTGCCAGCAGCAGCGGTGTGGATGCCAACAGCGGCTTGGCATCTGCCTGCCCGAGATGGGCGAAGGTCACGACGTAGTCGATGCACGGTGTCAGCAACACCAGCAGCACGCCGATCCGCAGCAGCGGGTCCTGCGGCATCCAGGGCAACAACACGGCGACCAGCAACGGCACAGCCACGAAGTTGGCCAGCATCAGCGCCCCGAGGAAGCGCATGTTCGACAAGGCACGGCGCAATTCCGTCAGCGGCACCTGAAGGAACGTCACGAACAGCATGAACGCCAGTAAGGGATCGATGGCCGGTGACATGGTTGTCGACTCGGGCCATAACCATGCCAGCGCCCCAGCAAGGACCACGGCGGCAAAGTAGATCGCTACTTGGTGGGTTTCGAGAACAGAGCGTAGGGAGAGAAGTGACATGCGTTGCAAACGGGCTCGATGGAACTCTGGGCATCTTTGGGAGCGCAGCCACAGCCACCGGGCGCGGGTGTGCAAGCCGGCTGCGCGAGCAGTTGAGATTTTGACAGCGACAAGAGCAGTGGCCCCACGCGCATGGTCCGGTCGACTGTCGGCTGTGTGGCCGCCAGTTGAGATCTCAGCTACCGCTTTGGGCCCGAGTCGTCGTTCTCTGAAGTTCTTGCGAACGACCGAGATCAGTCTTAAGCGGCCACTTAACGCGCGAAGGTAGAGAATTATTTCGGTCAACTGCGGTCACTTGCCACTGTCAGCTTTGGAGCAGGCTCCATGGTCGAAGACCCGTATGCGTCCGGCCAGGTTATCTTGATTACGGCTGCTGCTATTCGCATAGACCGGATCCGACTTAAACACAATGGCCGGACGCAGACACCGAACCGGAGTTGAAGTTGGTGCACATGTGCACTAAACCTAATTCGGATTTGAGTTAATGCTTGGCGCGCTTTGTGCATTTTCCATTTGGTGTTCATGTGCACTAAAATCCCAGACCTTCCCTACTCCCGCCACCACGCTTCTTTGATGGGGTTTCCTTCCTTGAAAACGATCATTTTGCATCCGATGCAGAATGAATTGCATCAGACACAGAATGAGTTGCATCGGATGCAGAATCTATTGCTTTGGTAGCAGAAAGATCTGCTGTGGAAGCAGAATTCCACTTCAGAATTCGACGTTGGGCGGTGCGAACCACCGGTCCCAAGCGGCCTGTCCAGCATCGTCGAGAAGCTCTCGCGCGCCAGGGTCCCGGCGGGGATCACAGTCCAGCGACATGAGCGAACGGTCTGCAATCACACAGTCGGCTTCATCGCGAATTCGAACCACCCAGCGGTGTCCAACGCGCTCGCTGATGTCGAAGGGCCACAACACGCGGACCACCTTCCCGGCCTCCGCTTCGGGCCCAAAAACCAGCGCAAGGTTGCTGGCTTGTACATTCATTTGGATGCTTTCAGAGTTACCATTAAATCGCCCATCTGGTAACTTTCCGAGGTCTCAATAAACACCCCCCTAGAGTTCCCATTAACATAGGCATAGGGGGACCAAAAGCCGTTTGAACGATGCGACGAAAACCGTTTATTCGACTCGCACCGCGTGTCAATTTCAGCCAAGCGATGGCCGCCGACAGACGGGCATACAGGCTGCATCCGACGCACACTCCGAACAGCGCCGGGGAAGCTCTGAAAGAGCTTGCCCGGGGCATCGAAGCCTTGGATGGGCACTTGGCCAGACGACGTGCCGAGGACCCCATGAGGAGCATCACAAGGAGGCTGTGGTGCTGGTTGGCGGGCGTCTGAAAGCCCGGTAACGAACGACACCAGCCCCGACCGCTGAAGCCATTGGAATGCGTTGCCAAACGAACGCCTCGATGACGCCATTCCAGCTACCGAAGATTTTCGCGATCGATAATCCCCATCGACATCGGCATTTTCCGAAATCAGAAATGCATTTACGTGCGCGAGCCCCGGCGGATTATTTCCGTGATCGGAAGATTTACTCTGGCGATTATTTGTCGTCATCAGAAATCATTTAGCGGTTGCGCTTCGAATTGGCTGAGGCGTTGGGCCCCGGCCCGCGGATCAGCTCCAGCGACGCGAGGTCGACGAATGTAAAATGTCCTTTGGCACTCATCCAGCCGCCCGTGTCGATGTAAAAAACGTTGCCGCGCTGTTGCGCCACAGCCAGACTCAGGTGCCCGTGGACCAGCGCCCTGACGTTCCGGACCAGCGCTGGGGATCGACGGCCGAACCACTTGGTCGACCACAGGCAGCGTTCGATCTCGTCACCAGTCAGCGGCATGTCATCGCTCGCCAGTCGTCTCCCGCAAAAGTCCCCATGCACAAGTCCGACCGGCCCTCCGGACGTCTCAACGTCGATCGCTAGCGGCAGCGATCACGGGCTCGAAATCGCTATGAGGGTCACCGAAAAAGAGAATCTTTGGTCGGTCGTCCAGCGCGTTAGGTGCGGGCAAACCGCCCCAAGTGGCAGACATTTTCTTCTTGATGTTGGGCATCAGATGACCCGGTACCTGCGCCCGACAGTCTCAGAGCTTTAGTTCGCCGTCGGACCGGCTTTTGCTCAGCAGCAGTTCTGACGCGCGCCGATTCAGTTCCGGCACGAGCCGTTGACCCTGAATTTGCTTGATCACTCCCTGCACCACCATCACCGGAAGCGAAAAGACAAAACCGAGGATCACACCGCCGACAAAAATCGAGAAATCTCCGCCAAAGAGAAGACCGACCAGTCCGGCTACGGCTCCGACGATCAGTCCCCATTTCACGCGCTTGCGGTAGAACCTAGGAGCCAGGTAGAGCCCGAATGGAGCCAATCGATCGCAGTGGATCGAATCGTCGAAGTTGTACTTGCCGGTGGTGATGTTTCGAGCGCCGAAGAACTGGCCCTGTTCAACGCCCTCCGCTGCGCCGTACACCAAAGCCAGGGAGTGGCCCGGTCTTGAGTCAACAGGAAAATCGCTGAGGTCATACGCCGACTCCTGACCATCGCCCTCTCGGATCCAGACTTTGTGGATCGATACGATTTCGGAACTGATCCGACCCGGTCGCCGGATCGCAGTACCGCCGACGAGTTGGCTTTGATCTCGCCCTTGCTTGATCACGGCAACGGATGAGCTGGATGCTTCGAGGACGACACCCTGTATGACTTCGAGCCAGATGCGCCTTGCGCCCGGAAGAACGACTGTGGTTGGCATGTCTGCAACTTCTGTGCATTACCGGCTCAAGGCCCAGCCGTCAGCGCTTTTGACAAAGCGAAATTGAGCGGGCCCCTTCGTCCGATTGCCAAGTTGTGTCATGTCGAGCTCCACATCGCATTTCCATGACACGTCCGTGTCAGGTTTGCAGCCAAGCTTCTTGACGTCGTGGATCTCGCCAAGGCTGCTCTTTGAGCCGCTGATTTTCTGCATCTGCGCCTGGCTTTGCGACATGTAGGTGCGCACAGTCTTGTCGATGTCGCCGGCGGATGGCTCGCCGCTACAGCCGGCCAAGGTGACTCCCAGCAAAGCCAGCGAGACGACGGCAAATCCGCGATGCATTTTGGGGAGTGAGGTGTGGTGTTTCATGGGGTTGTGCCGTTGTTCGCTGATAAAGACAGGGTGGTGGTTCGGCGTGGTGTGCCGAGGAAGAGGGCATGCGCATGCCAAGCCTCCAAGACGATGCCCCTCACTCAGAGATCACGCAGGTGCGCTTGCCTCGAAGCGCCTGCAGTTGTTGGTCGCTCGGTGGTGCGGAAAGCGGACCAATCACAGGCATGTTGGCCGCGCCTTTCGCTTGGAAGACGAGGTAGATCGGTTGACCCGGGCGCAGTCCTTTTGGGTTGGCCTGGGAATCGCTCATGTAGACCGATTCGATAGAGCCGACGTCTTGCTTGGGGCATCCCTTCAAATCAAGGCCTTTTTTGACCGCCTGTTCGAATGTCATCATTTGTGGTGCCGCTTGGCTCAGAAGGCAGCATCCCATGCCGATCAACGCCACTACGAGGCCGCGGTGAAAAGGTTGCGCACTCATGGTGCAGCCTTTGCCGAATTAGCCGATTGGATTGGTCGATGCGCACATGCCGATCGCATCCATTCAGCGGCCGAGGGCAACGGTCCACCAAGCGCGGTAAGGGCTTTGTTCAAAGACTCCGCGTAGGTTCGATCCGCGCCATCGCCCGCTCGATCCGCTCCTCCTATCAGAACAGAGCAGTGCGTCGGGTTTTCGAGGAAGGCCATCACCTCCGGGGACGTTTGACCGGAGGTCCCGGCATGAACACCTTGCGCGCCGACGATGAGTGCGACGCAAGCACTTGATAGCAGAAATTTCACTGTTTTCTCCTGGTTGTTGTGAGACCGGCAGGTCACGAGCGACGGTGATCGTGACAAAAAATCGGCGGGTCTTTATCGTTATGTCGATAAAATTATCTCACTATGGGGAAGGGGAAAAATCAAATGATTGAGAAAATTCGCGGATGCCGTCCGCCAACGACCCTGCCGCATTCGGCGCACGCTTTCGTCAAGCGATGCGGCGTGCGGGCCATGGCGACCTTGGCGCAACCGAACTTGCCGACACGCTGGCCATGGAGTTCCCGCAAGGGCTGTCGATCCAGAGCGTTCACAAATGGGTGGCGGGCACAGCCATTCCCCGCCCTGAGCGGCTTGCGGTCTTGGCGAAATGGTTGAACGTGTCCGAACACTGGCTGCGTTTTGGTCCTGACCCAGACGCCTCGAGAAAGTCGATCGGGGGCATTGACAGGTCTCTGAACGCGAAAGAATTGGCACGTCGAATACAGGCTTTGTCTGGAGCACAGCGCGAGATCGTGGAAGCGTTGTTGGTGGAATTTGAGAAGGTTCCGCCAGAGTGACGCGGCGCGGGTAGAGGCGGGCGGGACCGCTTCTTTCAAGGTCGTTCGACATCTCATGAATACCGTGGCGGCGACACGCGCATCACGTGGCATTGGTTCAAGATTCTCGGAGGAACGTGGTCCATGTCTGTGCACGCCAGGATCCACCTGACGAACGATGCGTCGAAGTGAACGTCAGGGACCTCCGGGTCTTGTGCCATCTGGGCGTCCTCGACGTTCAATAACCTGGCGAGGTACTCCGCCGATTGCAGTTCTGACGGTGTGTACAGCAGCCCCAGTTGCGCCAAGCCAACGGGATTAGCCACTGCTGCGCGCGAGTCCGTACCGAACGCCAGCGCCGTGAACACCGCTGAAGGTCGGTTGCTTGCCGACCCGGCCACCTTAGCGACGTCAAATTGGAAGAAGGGCACATCCAGTGCTCCAGCCCACTCAATTGCTGAGCGAGAGCCGTCCTGTGGTCTGCCGCTGCGCGCAGGCACCGAAATCGGTAAGGCATGCGACGGCTTCTTCAGTCAATTTAAGGCCGAATGGTTCTATTCTGGTAACTGGCAATCGACGAAGGTCGAGCAATTCGTCCAAGCCTTGCACTCCTTCATTCGCTGGTACAACAAGAAGGGGCTCAAGGTGTCCCTGGGCACGCGCAGTCCTATCGACTACCGAAGAAGCTTGGGCTTCTTGGTTTAACCAGTCCAAGAAATCTGCCGCACCCTCGGTGGCTCAGTTCTATTTCGGCGCGGACAGACAGCCAAATGCCTTGCAGAAATCTGGTCGGCACCGTTGGATGACACGGTGAAATTGCTTGAGGAAAACTTGCTGCGACTTTTTGCGGTTGATGAAAGTCTGCTGACTAGAAATTCGCCACGACAATGCCAAGTAGCACGCTGCTTTCTCAAATTCACGAAGCCAGCTTCGATTTGAATGGAAATCGCACGTACCAATTTCGAATCTCGTGCACATTCCAAAAGGCGTCGTGAAAATCGGCCCGCAATTGCTTCCACTCATTGGCGGTAATCTCGGCTACACGATGTCGATCGGCCGTGGAGCCTCCGCATTCGATGGAAACGATTACGACAAAAAATACGTTGGCGTCGCCTTGATGACGATGGAAACAGATTATTGAATGATTTTCGGCGCCGGAATTTACCGGCGTCGTATGCTTTCGGTATCGTAAATAAGGAACCTCTTGGCTCCTTATTCTTTTGGCTTCGATCTATTCACGTACGTAGATAAAACTTCATCTGCGGATTTCTGCATCGCGATCATGTCTGCCGCCGGAAGAACAGGGCGCTTTATTCCAAGCTCGTTCATTTTCAGCAGGAGATCGCCGTACCAATCCAGGCCAAGCCGATTCATCGCGGCAGAGCGGGATAATGTACCCCGGACATAATCGCTCAAAATCGCTCGCTCATTTTCATCATCACGGTTCAGCGTGCTCATAGATCAACGTCAGGTGGTGTGTGCCAAGCATCCCATGCCTGCTTGCCGACGTCGTCGAGCAACTCGCGGGCGTCTGGATCTTCGCTGCTGCGAAGGTCCAAGGGGAAGAGAGAGAGCTCGGGGAGGTCTTCGTCGACGCCGCCAGATCGGCACCGCCAAAGCATGCCGAGAGCGGGATCAACGCGTGTTTCATGCAACGCCAAAACGACGCGGCCGCACCACCGACCTGGCATGATCACGAGCGCTCGGGAGCTTTCAGAAACCCTCATCTAGAACTTTCCTTGGTAGGTTCGAAGTTACCAGCAACTGAGGAAACGACGAAATAAACATCCGGAAAACGGCCTCAGAAAAATTACCATTAACAACAGCATAAGGACGGAAAACAGCGTGCAAAACAGCAAGTCCGGAGTTACCACCTCGCTTTTGTTTATTGCGATCGGCCAGTTTTTTAAGGGCCTCTTCTGGCGGGTCCGACTGCGGCCTGATCACCGCCGCTACTTGCTCTCAAAAGTGCACCAAGAAACAAAAAGCGCCTCAGATTTGAGGCGCTTGAGTGAGGTCATGGGGGCTACGACTGGCCGGCAATCAGGGCCGATGAACTGACGCCCTTGGTCGCACGTGAGGCCGTTGGGGATGGTAAAGGTCGGCGACTGCATCACCACTGGCATGCGGTCCAAATCGATGATCGCTGGGGCAGGCGTCGGAGCCAAGAGGTTCCTCAACCTGGTTGGCGGAGGCGGAAGTCAGGTGGGCCGATTCTTCAGCTTGCTCTCGATTTTCATCGAGCATTAACCTGCGCAAATGCCACCGATCCTGGTTTTCTCAGCGAAACTCAAAGAGGTCATTTTCACTTCTCCAACAGTTTACGAAGCGCCAGCCTCGCTTTAACAGCACGTTCCATTTTCGGCGAATACTCGACTTCGTCATCCAACGCAGCGGTAGCCGGGTCCAAGCCACGCGATTCGCAGTAATCACGAAACCGCCCAGGGAAATCGTTTTCGGCTCTCCCCGGCATCGGAAGAAACAAATCCGAATCCGGAATGAATTCGACTTCGATCATGGCAACCACCATTTCGGCCGGTGCAGGATTTGAATCATCGCGTCTGCGGGATCGGCCATCACCGTATTCGGTGGGCCGAATTCTTTCTCGAGCTCGGCATTAACTTCCGCTGTCGCAGCTTCACGGCGACGGCGATCGCATTCGGAAAATGCGTCGACGATTCCGGATTCGTACATGCGAATGAGCAGAGTTTGTTCGACGTTCATTTGCATGTCTTTGGCCTGTTTGGTGAAGTGCCTCTATTGTATCTTTACCCTAATTCAAAGTAAAGAATTTGCTATTTGACTACGGCCTTTTTTAAGGGATCACCGGGGACGTCTGGAGAATGCTTTTCGCATGCGCAAACAACCCAACCGCCATAGGTTTTGATTACGGCGGGATCTCCGCAGACGATGCATTTTGTCGCCGATGCCTGCTCGGCGTCGTTGCAGATCTTCGTGATCGCTTGTTCGATTTCGTGGCCGTCTAGGCCGTAGGTGATCTCGTGAACGCCTTTCCCATCGCTGATGCTGAGTCGCATCGGACGGACTTCGTTGGTGTCGAAGTAATACCGTGCGAAGCCGTACTTCTCTTTTATTTGCTTCCAATGGAAGCCCCGCTTGTTGTCGCCGAGCAGAGCGTCGATCGCTTCGCATACCGCAACGAAGTCGTTGAGCCATCCGCGGTAAATGTCGAGGCCGATGTGGGGGCCATAGAACATGTAGTCGAAGCGCTGCTTCAGGTCATTGAGTTGTTCAAGTTCTTTGTCCATTTCAGAATCCCATCTTTCTTGCTGTTTGTGTTGTCAGGCGGAAGTCCTGGTCTCGGGTCTGGATGTCGCCGCGGGTGAGGGCTTTGCCGATCGCGATCTGTGCATGACGGCGGAACTCGCGTGGCGAGGTCTGCGCCGCCGTTGCGAGCACGGCGTCGGGCATGTGGTCGGCGAACTCGCGAAGCTGCATCGAGCGAACCACGCTTTCGTAGATGCGCGATGCCATCTCTGCGCGTTCGCCGCTTGTCGGCTCCTCGATCTCGATCACGTGCATGCGGCTCAGGATCGGTGCCGGGATGCCCCTGATGCTGTTGGCCGTGCCGATCCAGCGAATGTGGCTGGCATCGAAGAAGACGCCCGGTAGGCTTTCGTCTTCGAACTGTTTTGCGCTTTCTTCTTCGAGCAACGCGTGCAGGGGGCCGAACGTGTCGAACCGCGGATCACCTCCGCCTTTGTCGAGTTCGTCGAGCATCACGATGCTGTTCGCCGTCGGTGGCGAGCCAGGACGGCCGAACGCAAGAGCTTTGAACACGCAGCCAGGCGAGCTGTTGGACCAGTGCACGCTGAGGCCCGACAAGCTCGCGCCGGTGCTCGTCGACGACATGTCTTGCTTGACCATTGGCACTCCCAGTACGCGGGCGAGGGCGCTGACGAAGAACGTCTTCCCGATGCCGGGTGCGCCGACGAGAAGCACCGGCGCCGGACGGACCGTCCCGCCAGCGGCCAGCACCGCCAACGATGGCGACACGGCCTCGTAGATCACTTTCGCGAACGCGGGAAACGCATTCGCGAGCTCTTCGAGCTCGGCTTCCCATGTCGGGCTTGGGAGCACCAGAGGCCGCGTCTCTTCTGCGATCAGTAGGAGCTCGAGCGTTGACCCGAATCGGTTCCAGATCACGTTCTTTGCCGAGCAGGAACATCGACACGACCACACCCCCATGGGAGACTGGCTTTTGCAATTTGCCAAGGACAACGGTGCGTTGGGCGGAAGCTTGATGGGCGCGGCTACGGGTTTCGGATCCGCCGGAAAAATGCATTCCACTCACTTTTTCGAACTGGCCCAGCAGCCTGTGGCGGTGACGGTATCGGCCACGGAAGAGGTCGCCGAACGACTGCTTGCAGCGATTGCGCTTGAGCCGGTCACGGTGTTCTACATCCAGGTGCCAATGGTCTACGGGCGGATCGGCAAAGCAACGCCGCCCGCGTCGGCCGGTGATGCCGCTGATGCCGGCGATTGACCGCAGCATTGACCTTCGCCGAGGACCGTTTACGAATGACTGTCGACAACTGCTTGCTGGCGATCTCCGGTCTTGCGTCGCCGTTCGGCGGTCCGTTCGATCTGGCCTTGAACGCCGGCGAATGTGTCTGCGTGCTCGGCAGATCAGGATCGGGCAAGAGCGTCCTGCTGCGCCTGATCGCCGACATGGACCCCGGCACCGGCGGCGTGAACCTGGCCGGGAAACGCCGGGAGACATTTGCAGCGCCGGCGTGGCGAGGTCGTGTGATCTACCAGTCAGCCGAACCCGCTTGGTGGGCGTCAACGCCGGCAGCCCACTTCCCGTCTGCCGCGTCGAGCCGGGTCGCCGAACTGATGGCGGCGCTCGGGCTGGGCCCGGACCTGCTGGACGCCGACATCGCACGCCTTTCGACCGGCGAGCGTCAACGCCTGGCGCTCGTCCGCTCGATGGTGCGGGAGCCCGACGTGCTGCTGCTCGACGAGCCTTCGGCCTCGCTCGACGGCGCCTCCACGCTGGCGATTGAATCCCTGCTTCTGCAACAGCTCCGCTCCGGCCTCGGCATCGTGATGGTGACGCACTCGCGTGAGCAGGCTGTGCGGATGAGCCATCGCCACTTCGAGATGCGCGACGGCAAGCTGCACGCGCCATGAGCACCATCCATCTTCACGCCACGGACGTGGCGCTCGCCACGTTGCTGGTGCTGATCAACGCCCTGGCGTCCGTGCTCCTGCACCTGCAGTTGCATCGGCAGGTGCTCTGGGCCGCTACCCGCATGGTCGTCCAGCTCCTGCTGGTCGGCTTGGTGCTGCGCTTCGTGTTCCAGGCGGCGTCGCCGGCGGCCACTCTCGGGATCGTCGCGCTCATGCTGCTGGCGGCCGCGCGCGAAGTCGCAGTGCGTCCAACTCGGCGTCTCAAGGGTGCCGGGAGTTACCGCATCGCGGCGGTGGTCGTCGGCTTCTCGAGCATCGCCACCGTGTTGCTCGCATTGATGACGGCGATCCGCCCGCAGCCCTGGTACGACCCGCGCTACGCCATCCCGCTGATGGGCATCGTGCTCGGCAGTGTGCTCAATTGGGCCAGCCTGGGTCTCGACAGCTTCTTCGAAGGCATCAGCACCGGGCGCCCGGCGATCGAGGCGCAGCTGGCGCTCGGCGCCAGCATCCACCAAGCGCTGGCCGCACCGATCCGCCATGCGATCCGCCGCGGGATGATTCCGATCATCAACCAGATGTCGGCCGCGGGTGTCATCACGCTGCCCGGCATCATGACGGGGCAGTTGCTGGCCGGCATGGATCCACTCGAGGCCGTGAAATACCAGATCCTGCTGCTTTTCCTGCTCACAGGCGCCGGCGGTCTCGCGTCGGCGGGCGCGGTCTATCTGGCGGCGAGGGCTGTCACCGACGACCGACAGCGCCTGCGCGCAGATCGACTGAAGTAACACTCAGATCATGTTTCGAAAATCCCGAATCTAAAGAAGATCATGAACAGGCACCTTGCTTGTGCGCTCGCCTGGGCATCGCCGCCGCATCTGCGACGTTCAATGGCTCGGCTGAGAACACCCACGCCACCGGATCCGCATGCCGACAGGCAGGGCAATTGAACGTGTCGGCGCCACGATCGCAGGTGCAACTGCTGCTCATCCGACACGGTGAGTCCGAATGGAACCTGGCACAGCGTTTCACCGGCTGGGCCGACGTGGGTCTCACGCCGCGGGGTGTGCGTCAGATGCAGGAGGCCGGCCGTGCGATTCGGCGGTCAGGTCTGGTCGTCGACCGCGTCTTCTCCTCCATGCTGGTCCGTTGCATACGGTCTGTCGACTGCTTGCTGCTCGCAGCGGGAAGTCCATCGGCGCCACGCACAGCCGACTGGCGGTTGAACGAGCGGCACTATGGTGCATTGACGGGGTCATCCAAGGCCGAAGCCATCGCGCGGTACGGTGCCGATCAGGTGCAAGCTTGGCGCAGGTCGTACCGCGCGGTACCGCCGCCGTGGACTCAGGACGATGTCGATCGGGTGGCGACGGATCCATCGATGGAACCACCCTGCGCAGGGCTGGAACCCCTGCCCTTGGCGGAATCACTCGCGCAAACCGTTCTGCGGGTGACCGCGCTCTGGCAGGAACTGATCGAACCATCATTGGCGTCGGCCCAAACGGTAGCTGTCGTCGGTCATGGCAACAGCCTGCGGGCGCTGGTGATGCAGCTTGAAGAACTCAGTGAACAAGCGGTCTCGTGCCTGGAGATCGCCAACGGCGAAATGCGTGCCTATGAGTCAGGCGCTGGTCGCACACTGCATCTGCAATGCATCTGGCAGCCATCTGCGCTGGCGCCCATCTCAAAAATTCTTTGAGACAGCGGAATAAACGCAGGCGGCCAAGCGTCTGTCTGGATGTCAACTCTGACCAATTCCATCTTCCACAGGACTTCCCATGAAATCTTCCCTTCTGCCCACCCTGATTCTTGCGCTCGCCGCGCTCGCCTCTGGCGCCGCTATGGCCGCCGCTCCGGTCAAGACAGCCGGCGGCATGCTGGTCAACACCAGCGGCATGACGCTCTACACCTTCGACAACGACACGGCGGGCAGCGGCAAGAGTGCCTGCAACGGCCCGTGCGCCGGACTGTGGCCGCCGGTGATGGCAGAAGCGGACGCGAAGCCTGAAGGCGACATGACCATCGTCGCGCGCGACGACGGCACCAAGCAATGGGCCTACAAGGGCAAGCCGGTGTACCTGTACAAGTCCGACATGAAGGCCGGCGACATGACCGGCGACAACTTCAAGAACGTCTGGCACGTCATCAAGCCCTGATCGACCAGAACCGCAGAGAGCACGACGCTTCATCCCATGCGCGCACAGGACGAAGCCGCGATCGTCGCCTGCATTCCCAGCCTGCGCCGTTACGCGCGCGGGCTGGTGGCAGATACCACTCGGGCCGACGACCTGGTGCAGGACACGCTGGAGCGAGCGTGGAGCCGGTTCTCGCTTTGGCAGAAACGCGGCGACATCCGCGCCTGGATGTTCGGCATCATGCACAACCACTTCATCGACGGTGTACGCGCCAGGAGCAGCCGACCCGAGGACAGCGCGGGCGACGACCTGCCCGAAATCCCGCAGCGTGCCAGCCAGTCCGACGGCATTGAGGTCCGCGATCTGGACCGTATCCTGCAGCGGTTGCCTGTGGAGCAACGCGAGGTGATGCTGCTCATCGCAGTCGAAGAACTAAGCTACGCAGAAGCCGCCGCAGTGCTCGGCGTGCCCATCGGCACGGTGATGTCCCGCCTGGCGCGCGGCCGTGACAAGCTGCGACAGGAACTGCAAGGCCGCGCGCCATCAGCCCAAGTTGCCGCGCCCCTGCGCAGGATCAAGTGACATGGACTCTCCCCCACTCAAACCCATTTCCACCGACGGCATCAAGCCGGTGACCGAAGCCGATCTGCATGCTTTTGCGGATCAGCTTCTGGACCCTGCGCGGCATGTAGAGATCGATGCCTTCCTGGATGCCCACCCGGCCGAACGCCAGCGCGTGGACGACTGGCGCGCCCAGAACCTGGCGCTCAAGCAGTTGCTCGACCCGGTCCTGTCCGAGCCCTTGCCATTGCGCCTGCCGCTGAAGCCGGCGCCGGGGGCGGGCTGGCAGGGATGGCCGTGGCGCTCCCTGGCAGCCGGCGTGGCGATCGCGGTCGTCAGCACCGGGTCGGCCTGGTGGGGCCGTGGCGCCTACGACGGGCAACTGCAGCGCAGTGCCACGCTGGCCGCGGCGCGGGCGGGCACGCTCAATGGTTTTGCCCACCGCGCGGCCGTGGCCCACGTGGTCTACAGCCCGGACGTGCGTCGTCCGGTGGAGGTCGGCGCCGACCAGGAGCAGGCGCTCGTCACCTGGCTGACCAAGCGCATGGGCACCGAAGTGAAGCCGCCCGACCTGCGCGCCCTGGGCTACGAGCTCATCGGCGGGCGGCTGCTGCCGGGCGACAAGGGGCCGGTGGCGCAGTTCATGTTCGGCGGCGCAAAGGGCGAGCGTCTGACGCTGTACGTCACTCGCGAGGACGCCGGACGCGAGACGGCCTTCAAGTTCGGCCAGGATGGCCCGGTGAATGTCTTCTACTGGGTCGACAAGGACTTCGGCTACGCCATTTCGTCAGGCGACAGCAAGTCCGAAATGCTGCGGGTCGCCGAGGCGGTTTACAGCCAGCTTGAAGCACGCAAATAATTTGGTCCTTCGACTGGCAAGATGTTTTGCCATGCGCAAATTTTCAGGAATTGGAACCATGCAGGACAAGTCGCATTGGGAGCGTGTCTACAGACGAAGTCGTCCAGTACGCTGAGCTGGTTTCAACCGCATGCGGACCGGTCCCTCGGACTCATCAAGCGAATTGCTGCTGGCGGTCAGACGCGGGTCATCGACGTCGGAGGCGGTACTTCGACACTGGTGGACGATCTGCTCGGACTGCATGGCTTCGACGTCACTGTGCTCGACATTTCGGAGAATGCGCTCGACGTGGCCCGTCAACGGCTCGCTTTCGACGCCCGGCGGGTGCGATTGCTGGCGGGAGACATCACCCGGCTTGCCTTACCCGCACATGCCTACGACATCTGGCACGACAGGGCCGTCTTTCATTTCATGACCACACCCGAGCAACGCCAGGCCTACATCGCGCAAGTGCGCCAGGCTGTGCGCCCCGGCGGTCACGTCATCGTCGCGGTGTTCGGGCCGGACGGGCCGATGCAGTGCAGCGGGCTCCCGGTGATGCGGTATGCGCCAGATGCGTTGCACGCCCAGTTCGGCGATGCCTTCGAACTGGTCGAACATGCGCCGAAAGCCCATCGGACACTCGCAGGCGTGGAGCAGCAGTTCGTCTATTGCCACTGCGTGATGCACTGAAGCTTGGCTCGTACTTCACAGCCCATCGGGAAACGTGTACGTCACGGGAGACGCCGAGGGTTGCCCGATCACCAGCGCTATCTGGTCGTGCGGCTTGAGCGGAAGGTCGCGCACCGGCGTGAATTGCACCTTGCCGTTGACATACACCCGCAGCGCGCCCCTGAGCCCTGCCACGTTGTCGGCCGCCAACGGCTGTCCCCACACGTCGAAGAAGTTGCCCAGCGTGTACACCCGGTCGTTCGGCGATTCGACATGCAGGATGCCGCTGGCATCATGCGTGTGCAGCCAGTAGAAACCCTTACCGCCACTGACAAAACCGCGATCGATGCGCAGCGGCGCAATGATGCCGATGCCGCGTGGCACTGCGATCTGTTCGCCCTTGTAGTAAATGGCCAGGTGGGCATGGAAATGGGTCTTGAGCATCTCCTGGCTCGAACCTTCGATGCCATCCACCGGCTGGCCCTGGCCGCCATGGGCGGTATTACCGTCAGGAAACACGGACTTGCCGAGTTGCCCACCCTGTATGAGCAGTTCGGCACCGCCGGCGGCTGCGGCCGGCCTGTCGTCGCCATGTGCAAAAACGGGCGGGGCACCGGCTGCGATGGCGATGGCGAATGCCGCTGCAACGAATGGCTGGAAGTTCATCGAGAGTCTCATCGGAAAAATTGAATAAGAGCAGCGCTCGGCCACCGCGGCTTCAGGCCCGCCTCGTGACGAACACGCGGGGCCGCCAGGCATCGACAGGCGCTCCGTTGCGGCCCATCGGCCAGTGGTCAAGCCAGTGCTGCAGCACGGCGACGTCATCAGCCCGCCGCCGCCGGTGCAGCGAGTGTCCCTGGCCCGAATGCGTCAGGTGCACCAGATCGGTCGGCAGCGGTGGGCTCTGGTCGCCGAAGTACCAGAAATTCCACGACACCAGGGCGTTGAGGCCCGCAATGTCTCGCGCGGCCTCGCTGTCGTCGTGCAACGTGTTGGCCACCTGCTTCATCGAGCCGTTCGCCATCGCCCGATAGAAGTTGTCCGGGGGGCCGTCGCCGCCAGGTCGCTTGGCGACAAAGCGCGGGTCCGCCCAGTAGTTGTCCAGCGCCATGACTTCATCGACGCGCATCGCGTAGACGAGCTGGTCGTTGTGGCGGCTGCGCAGGCCGACGATCCAGTCGCCGACACGTGCCGAGCGACGAATCTGCGGCTTGCACACAGCGAGCGAGCACCAGCCGTGAAAAGGATTCGGCGACCCGCCGCGGTCTTGCCGCACGACGTAACGAAAGATGCGCGGGCCTTGGATCACATCGGGCTGCGCAGAACCACCTTGGCTGCATCCATCGGCCCATCGCCTTCGATGACCACGATCGATGCGGTCTTCGGATTGGCTTCCGACTGCAGACGAGTGACCTCGCGGATCTCGCCGATCGCCGTGCCGTCGGCCATTCCCATCGGATTGGTCTTGAAGCTGGCGACGGGCACTTTCTGATCGCCCACATAGATGCTGTAGACCGTCTCCGGCTTGAGCTTGTAGAGGAACAGTTCCAGCGCATCGACCACACCGAAATTGCGTGCCACCACGAAGCCCTTGGCATCGCCTGAAGCGGGCATGAGCGGGATGTTGACCGGCGCGGCGTTGGCCAGCGGCTTCAGGTTGTCCGTGCCGGCACCCGACGGTACGGCGTTCGAAACGTAGACCAGCGCCTGCGGAGCCTGTCCAATCGGCACCGCCGCGATGACTTTGTCGCTGGCGGTGTCGATCACCTGGACCGCATCGCCGTTCTCCAGTCCGACGTACATGCGCGTGCCGTCGTCCGATGGCCATACGCCATGCGGCAGCGCGCCGGTCGCGATGGTGTTGAGCAACTTCGCCTCGCCATCGGTCGAATAGACCTTCACGACGTTCTCACCACCCACGGCGACGTACGCGAGCGTGCCGCGCGCGGTTTTGGCAAAGCCGAGATGGTTGGTGATGAAGCCGGTGTCGATCACGCTCGTCACCGCCATCGACTTCACGTCGATGCGTGTGACTTTGCCGACGTCCTTGTGGCCCATCCAGACTTCTGTGCCATCCGGCGTGAACTGCAGGAACGGCGAGAACGGACTCACGACCGGAATACGTTTCACGATCTTGTACGAGCGCGTGTCGACCACAGCCACTTCGGGCGTGAAGCTCGACACCACGAACGCACGCCCACCGTCCGGCGTGAACAGCACCATGCCGGGGCCGGGCGCGGTCTCGATCCGACGTTTTTCCTTGAAGGTCTTCGCGTCGATCACCGAGACGTAGTTCTCTCCGCGCACCACGGCCCAGACCTCCTTGCCGTCGCGCGTGAAGAAGGCCTCGTGCGGCGAGCGGCCGACGTAGGTCACGCCCTTGACCTTGTTGGTCGCCGTGTCGATGAAGGTCACCGAGTTCGAGCCGTTGGCAATGGCAACCAGCGTGCGGTGGTCAGGCGAGAAACCGAGGCCGTGAACGTTGATCTCGCCCTTGTAGATCGGTGACAGCACGTCGGGGCGCTGGTTGCCCAGCTTGATCTGGCCGAGCAATGCGTTGGTGTTCGGGTCGATCACCGACACCGTGTTGGTGTTCTGGTCTGCGGTGTAGACGCGGTCGCCGGGATTGGGAACTGCCGATGCAGCGAAAGATGCAACGGCCAGCGCCGTGGCAAGGACAAGGGGTTTGAGTGAATTCATGAAAGGTCCTTCTTCGACGTGCCTGGAGCGACTACTTGGCGGGTGATGCGTGGCGTGCAAGCCAGGCCTTCATCAGCCGGATCTCGTTGGCCTGCTCGGTGATGATTCCCTGCGCGAGGTTGCGCACTTCCGGGTCTCGCGTGTTGAGCAGGATCGACTTGGCCATGTCGATGGCGCCCTGGTGATGGGGAATCATCATGGTCATGAAGTCGTGCGCGGGCTGGCCGTTCATGGGTGCGGTGCGCATGTCGTGGTCCATCACGGCCATGGCATCACCCATCAGCGCATCGAAGGGCTTGGCCGTGCTGGCCATGAAGCTGGGTGGCACGACGCCTTCGGCATGCATACCGTGCGCGTGCATGTCGGCCGCCTGCGTCAACGTGCTCCCTGCGACCAGCAACCCGAGGATGCCCGCACGAACGAAGGCGCTGCTCATGCCGCTTTCTTGTTCCATGCGCTGCACCATCCCGTGGCAGCGACCTGCTTGCCGGCGAACAGCGGACAGCCGCCCGTCGCTTCCTTGGGCTTGCCTTGAAACAGCTGACAGTTCGCGCAGTTCTGGCTGGCCGCGTGATTGGGAAATTTCTTGGCGTCGATCTTGGTGGTGTCTTCTTTGTAGCCGAGCGCCACGGCCTGAGGATCGGTCTCGGCTAGCTTCGGGCCGCCGGACTGTGCGTGGGCGGCGGAAACGGACAGCGCAGTTGCAGCGCCGGCAACTTGCAAGATGAAAAAGCGGCGATTTGTGGGGGTCATTTTTTTAATCTCGTGGGGGTTTTTAGTCGTTGCCGGAGTCTTCGCTCCGGCGATCGGGGGCGTGCTTATTGCTTCAAGACGAACGCAGCCAGCGCTTTCACCTCTTCGGGTTTCAGTGCGGCGAAAGGCGGCATCGGCACGCTTCCCCACTTGCCGACGCTGCCGCCACGGATGCTGGCCTCCAGCTTCGACTGCGCCTGCGGATCGGCCTTGTACTTTTCGGCAACTTCGTGATAGCCCGGACCGACGATCTTCTGGGTCACGCCATGGCAACTCAGGCAGGCGTTGCTCGCAAGAAGCGCTTGAACGTTGACAGTCGCGCCACCGGCTGGTGGCGCGGCCGCAGCACCCGGTGACGTTGGCGGAGCGGGCGGCGCATGCGCTGGTGTGGATGCGGCGATCACACTGGCGTCTGTGGCCTTCGCGGACCCGTAGGCGACCGCCAGGTAGGCACCCACCTGCTTGACTTCGTCGTCACTGATCGGCGCACCGTAGGTGTGCTGCATCTTGGCCATCTCGGCGGTCCACTGCGGCTGCGTCATGCCGGGCGGCTGGTAGTTGACGTAGTCGGCCGAATGGCAGATCGCGCACTTCTGCATCGCGATGGCGTAGCCCGGCAGCTTCGACGGGCGCAGCTTCGACGTGTCGGGGAGCAGCTTGATGTCGGGCGGCGCGGCCAACGCGTTGAACGCGATCAACACGCAGCAGCCAAGAACGGCACGGGCCAAAAAAGTGGTGGTTTTCATGGCGTGTCCTCAGGCGATGGTGACCGGCGTGGACTCGACTACATGGCGGCGGTAACCTGCCGGATTCCAGTCCACCGTGGCGGGCTGGCCTTCGCCCTTCTGGTTGGTCGCACGGACCATGAGCACGGCTCGGCCCTTCTTCGCGAAGCTCACCGGCGCCCGCCATTCGCGAAACGAGAAGCGCCCCAGATCCTTGCCGAGCGTCGCCGCCTTCCAGCTCCGGCCGCCGTCGATGGAGACTTCCACCGTCTTGATGCCGGCACCGGCATCGAAGGCGATGCCCTTGAGTTCGATCAATCGGGCGGCGGGCAGGATGCCACCGGCCTGGACGCTGGTGATGAAGCTACGCACGGGCAGCGTCGAGATCGGCCGCGTCTTCGCCGCTGCGGAACCCGGTGCCACGCACTGGCAGTCGTTGTCGGGCACGCGGTAGGCGGTCGTCATGAACAGCGCGTCATGGCCGTCGAACACATGGTCGATGACCTCGATTTCCGAGAGGTGCTTGACCCAGTAGGTGCCGAAGTAGCCCGGCACGATGAGCTTGACCGGGTAGCCGTTGAGGAACGGAAGGTCCTTGCCGTTCATGCTCCACGCGAGCATCGGTTCGTCCTGCAGCGCGTGTTCGATGTCCAGCGCCTTGCGGAAATCCGAGGTCGCGGGCAGCACCGGCGTGTCGAGGCCGTTGAAGGTCACCTGTCGGGCACCCGCAGCCACACCCGCCTTCTCGAGCACCTTGCGCAGCGGCACGCCGAACCAGCGGGCATTGCCCATCGCGCCATTGGCGAGCTGGGCGCCGAAGACGCGCGGCGACGAGTACCCGCGGCTGTTGCCGGAGCACTGGTTGACCGCCACCACCTCCACCGGCTCGGCCAGTGCCTTCAGGTCGGCCAGCGACAGGTTCAACGGCGTGTTGACCTTTCCCTTGACGGTGAGCCGGTAGGTGGCAGGGTCGACCGCCAGCGGGATGTTGGCCAGGTGGTAACGCACGAAGAAAGCGTCGTTGGCGGTGATCGGCCCTTCGTTGAAGACTGAGAACGGCGTTTCCAGATGCGGCGGCCGGGTGTGAACACGAATCAGCGGCCGTTTTTGCGGGTACGTCACCATGGGGCGCGGTCCGTCGGCAAAGGTCACGCCTTCGCCTGTATCGCGACCAGCCGCCAGCGCGGCGAGCGGCGACGCACCCAGCGCGAGAAGACCGGCGCCCTGGACGAAGCGCCGACGGGATGAAGCGCGCTTGGCGTCGTGCTGCGCGGTGGGTGTGGCTTCGCGACCTGATCTCATGGTTTGTCTCCGTTTGTTAGATAAATACAGTGGCTATTCAGGGTGTCTTCCAACCCCACTTGGCGAAGTTTGCTTGTCCTGCAGGCGATTTCAGGAAGTCCGAGAGCGCTTTCTTCACGGCGCGGTCTTCTGCACCCTTGCCGCAGGCGCAGCCAGCGTCGCCTCCACACGGTTGCTCGCCAGGTCGACCTTGGCAATCCCCAAGTCTTCGTTCAGCACATAGGCTGCCTGGCCGTCGCGCGTGAAGACAATGGCCTGCCGCGGTTCCTTGAAACCCGTGATAGTGGCGACGACGCTCCTGCTCGCGACATCGATGACGGACAGCGAGTTGTCGCCCAGGTTGCCGGCGTAGACGCGCTGGCCGTCTGGTGACAGCGCCGCACCATACGGGTCCTTGCCAACAGCGATCGTCGACTCGATGGCGCGCTTGTCCAGGTCGACGACCGCGATGGTGTTGCTCCCGCTGTTCGCAGCGAAGAGCGTCTTGCCGTCGCCGGTGACCGAGATCGCGCGCAGCTTGTTGAACCCGGTGATCTCTCCGTCGATCTTGTTCGTCGCCGTGTTCACGATGGTGATCTTGTCGCCCATGAAGTTGGTGACGTACAGCGCACCTCCGTCGGGGCTCAGACGCACACCCTGGCGCGGCTGCGCGAAGCCGGTGATGACGGCGCGCGGTTCGCCGCTCGCGACGTCGAAGCGCGTGACGGTGCTGGCGGCCTGGTTGTTCACATACATCGTGGCGCCGTCCTTGCTGAGCACGGTGCCGAAGGCACCGGGGCCTGCCGGCAGGCTGCTGACCGTCTTCAGGCTGGAAGTGGCGATCTTCGCCACGGTGCCCAGGCTGCTGTCCGAAACATAGAAGAACTCGCCAGACGGCGCGAACACGATGTTGCGTGGCGTCACGAAGCCATCCAGCACCTTGCGCACCTTGCCGGTCTTCAGGTCGTAGACGACGACGTCCGGGCGTTCGCTGTACGACACCACGGCCGTGCCCTCGTCCGGGCTGAGCGCCAGCGAGTTGTTGTGGATGGCACCGTCGAAGGTCCAGCGCTGCGTCGCACTTGCGGACGCTGCGACAGGCGCAGGTTGTGCCGTTACCGTCGAAGGGATCGAGGCGAGTGTCAAGAGGGCGAGGCACAGCGAAAGTGCGAGAGGACGGAGTTTCATGAATTTCTTTCGGTTGTCTGGATGGATGGACGAATGGCGGGGGCGATTTATTCCAGGTCTACCCTGTCAATTGAAGAGTGCAGTGATGCCCGCGTTGATGGCGAAGCCGCCGCACACCAGCCAGACGAAGAGCACGGCTGCCAGCGCCAGCGGCTTGATGCCGGCCCTGCGAATCGCCGAGACGTGCGTCGTCAGGCCCAGACCTGCCATTGCCATCGCCAGCAGCACCGTGTCGATGTCGATCACCTGCGTCACCACCGCATGGGGCAGCAACGCGAGCGAGTTGAGCCCGGCGACCGCCACGAAACCGAGGGCGAACCAGGGAATCACGATGCCGCCGCGTGGCGAGGCATTGGCTTCGTCGGTGCCATCGGCGTCCTTGGCACTGGAGCGGGAGAGGTAGGCGGACAGGATGATCAGGAACGGCGCCAGCATCATCACGCGGACCATCTTGGCGATGACGGCGGTGTTCGCAGCCTGCTCGCTGACGGCGCGACCGGCGGCGACCACCTGTGCCACCTCATGGATCGTCGAGCCGGCGAACACGCCGTAAGCGGTGGGCGACAGGTCGAACAGCCGGAATTGCGCGACCAGGTGATACAGCACCGGATACAGGAAGATCGCCAGCGTGCCGAACACCACCACCGTGGCCACCGCGACCATCACCTGCTCGGCGCGGCCGCGCACGACGGGTTCGGCCGCCATTACCGCCGCCGCGCCGCAGATCGAACTGCCGGCGCCGATCAGCATGGCCGTCTTGCGGTCGAGCCCGAAGACCCGGGTGCCGAGGAAGCAGGCGAGCCCGAAGGTGGTACACAGCACCGTGGCGTCGATCGCGACGCCGGTCCAGCCCACGTTACCGATGTCCTGGAAGGTCAGACGCAGGCCGTACAGGATGATGCCCAGGCGCAGCAGATTGGCCTTCGAGAAGGTCACGCCCGCGCCGGCCAGCGCGCCGATGCGTGGGTAGACGGTGTTGCCGACCCCCATGCCCAGCACAATGGCCAGGGTCAATGCGCTGATGCCGTTGGCTTGCAGCCAGCCGATCTTGCCCAGTTGGATCGATGCGAACGCCAGCGCGCCCGTCAGTGCAAAGCCGGGCAACAGCTGACGCAGACGACCCTTGGCAGTAGGGTTGTGCAGTAGTTGAACCGGGGGGGTGGCGGTGTGCATCGTTTTCTCCATCGCGTCGTTTTCTGAAGGCATAGACGAACTTTGAACCGATTCGATCTATCCGGCAAACGGATACTTCCGCTATAACCTAGCCATCTAACAGGTAACGAAAGCGTTTGGATGCGCCTGACATTGCGTCAACTTCTGATCTTCACGGCCGTGGCTGACACCGGCAGCACCACCGCCGCCGGTGAGCGGGTCTCGCTGTCCCAGTCGGCGACCAGTGGCGCGCTGAACGAACTGGAGAGCCTGCTCGGCGCCCAACTGTTCGACCGCATCGGCAAGCGCTTGCTGCTGAACGACAACGGCCGTGCGCTGCTGCCGCAAGCCAGGTCATTGCTCGACGGCGCACAGGAAATCGAAAGCCGGTTCGGGCTCGGCAGCACGGGACCTGCAACCGCGCCTCTGGTCACGCGCCTTCGCGTTGGTGCCAGCACGACAATCGGCAATTACGTGCTGCCAGCGCTGGTCGCTGGCTACAGCAGAACGTGGCCCGGGACCGCGGTGGATGTCGTCATCGGCAACACGCGCGACATCGCTGCGGCCGTGACCCGCCTGGAGGTCGACATCGGTCTGATCGAAGGGCCCTGCCACGAGGCCGAGCTTCGAGTGACGCCATGGCTTCAGGACGAGTTGGTCATCGTGGCTGCACCGACGCATGCGCTGGTGCAGGAGGGCGTGCAGGCACGCGTTCCGTTGAAGGCCTTGCGGCAGGCACGCTGGTTGCTCCGTGAGCCGGGTTCCGGCACGCGCGAGGCCGTGGAGCACGTGTTGCTGCCGCACCTTCACCACCTGGACGGCGACATGCAGCCGGGCAGCACCGAGGCGATCAAGCAGGCGACGGCCGAAGGCCTCGGGCTGGCTTGCCTGTCGCTGTGCGCGGTGCAGGACCTGGTGACACTCGGCAGACTGGTCGTTCTGCGAACCACGTTGCCTCGTCTGACTCGCCGCTTCTATCTGGTGCACCATCAGAAAAAGCGCCTTTCGGGCAACCTGCAACGCTTCGTGGCGCACTGCGAGCGTCTTGAAATGGAATCCCCGTGGCTGCCAACGAATTTCCCGAAGAAGTAGCGTCTCCCAGACGCGGTCGTGCGCGCCTGTGGGCCATGGGACCGGCTGCCGAAACGTTGCGCGTCTGGTGGTGGGCGGCCGTGACGGGCGCGCTCGCTGCGGCTGCCGTCGTGGGCTTCCGGTGGTTGACGCAATGGGTCGAGGAACTCGCGACCGGTCAGCGCGGCGGACTGGTCGAAGCCGCGTTGTCGTTGTCGCCCTGGCACCGCGCGCTGGTCTGCACCGCGGGCGGCTTGCTCGCAGGGCTGGTCCTGCAAGGCGGAACGGCCTGGGCCAGGCGGGGCCCGGGCGGCGCGGCGAACCTCGACTACATCGATGCCGCGCGCGCAGGAAGAGTCGACCTGAACGATCGAACGACGTTGACACGCACCGTGTCCGCGCTCTTATCCGTCGGCACGGGCGCTTCCATCGGACGCGAAGGGCCGATGGTCCAACTGGCTGCCTGGGTCAGTGCGCGACTGGCACGGCTCGTCGCGACGGCGCCGGAACAACGCAACACGCTGCTGGTGTGCGGCATCGCCGCAGGCATCGGCTCGGCCTATCACGCACCCATTGCGGGCGTCGTCTTCGTTCTGGAACTGGCGCTCGGTTTCCTCGCGCGCCACACGGTCGCTCCGGTGCTGATCGCGTCGGCCACGGCCAGTTCACTGATCTACTGGCTGGTCGAACCCAAACCGCTCTACGACGTTACGCCTGTCGTCATGGCACCGACGAGCCTCGGCATCGCCTTACTCGCCGGCGTGCTGTTCGGCGGGTTGGGCTGGGGGTTGCTGGCGCTGCTCGAATCAGGGCGAAGCTGGTTCGCGCGCATCCGTACGCCAGTCCTGCGCCTGGGACTCGGGGGCTTGCTCGTGGGGCTGTTGTCGGCCTGGGTGCCGCAGGTCTGGGGCAATGGCTACAGCGTGGTGTCGCAGGTGCTTCACGGTGACCACGCCTGGCAATGGCTCGCGTGGGTGCTGCTCGCAAAAGTGGTGGCGACGACGCTGAGTTCGGGCAGCGGCGCGATCGGCGGTGTGTTCACGCCATCGCTTTTCGTCGGGGCGACCGCTGGAAGTGTCTTGGCCCAAGTGGCGGCGCTCTGGTTGCCGGCGGTGTGGGTGGGCGATCCGCGTCTGCTCGCGGTGGTCGGCATGGCGGCGGTGCTGGCCGCAGTCACCCATGCGCCGCTGATGGCGATAGTGATGGTGCTGGAGATGACAAATCAATTCCAGCTCACCGTTCCAGTGATGCTAGCCTGCGGCGTGGCCTACGCCATCAGCACACAATTCGGCGCGCGACCGCTCTATGGCAATCCGATCGAATCGCCGATGGCGCAGAAGCCGAATCCCTGAGCCTGTGTCAGATCGCGGGTTCTGCACGCAGCGACTTGCGACGCTCAATGCCTTCGAAGACGATCATTCCGGTGAGCATCGCGGCGGTGAAGACAAGCGCCTTGCTTTCCCCCATTTCCGAGCGCCACCAGACCGGGTCCAGGACAGAAGCCCGCAAGGCCCCAACTGACACCGAACAGCAGGCTGCCGAAGCCAGGCGGTCGATCGCTCGCGCGTTTGGCCATCTCACTGGTTCGCCCAGAAGGGTTTGCGAGCGCTTACGCGCGGCGGCGAACGCAACGGTGACCGCGGCCATCGTCAAGGCAGCGCGGGATCGCGAGTTGAAGTTGGACAAGGCCGAGCAAGTTGACTCCGCGTCGGGAATCGAAATCAAGGGCGTCGTGAGCGGCAAGACCCTCGCCATCGGCAATGCGACGTTGATGGAGCAACTGGGCATCGATGTAGTGCCGCTGGCGAACCAGGCCGAAGTTTTGCGCGCGCGAGGGGCCAGCGTGATGCACCTGGCCGTAGACGGCAAGCTGGCCGAGCTGCTTGCCGTGTCCGATCCGGTGAAGGCCAGCACGCAGGAGGCGCTCACGATGCTTCGCAAGTCCGGCCTTCGCATCATCATGACCACGGGCGATGGGCTCACCACCGCTCAGGCTGTCGGCAAGCGCCTGGGGATCGACGAGGTGCATGGCGAGGTCAAGCCAGAGGACAAGCTGCAACTGGTCGAGCGCCTGCAAAGGAGGTACGAGTCGTCGCGATGGCTGGTGACGGCATCAACGACGCGCCCGCGCTCGCCAAAGCGGATGTCGGCATCGCAATGGGCACTTTCACCGACGTCGCGATGAACAGCGCCCAACTCATGCTGGTCAAAGGCGATCTACGCGGCATCGCGACGGCGAGCGCGTTGTCGGTCGCCACCGTCTCCAACATGAAGCAGAACCTCGGATTCGCTTCGTCTACAACCTGGTGGGCGTGCCGCTCGCTGCCGGCGTGCTGTTTCCGTTAACGGGCTGGCTTCTGTCGCCGATGGTCGGTGCGGTGGCGATGAGCCTCAGCTCGGTGTCGTTGATCGGCAACGCGCTGCGGCTGAGGATCACTGCGATCGAGTCTGACTGATCCGACTTCCGCGGCGCGCGAGGAAAGACGCAAGCCGAGTAGCTTGATGTACGGTTGCACCCCGTCATGGTCGGCCTCGGGGTAAGAGAGGGCGCTCGGCGGCGAAAGACGCAGTCGTCTGCTTTGTGCAAGCGCCGACATTGATCGGGCCAGGTCGACCGACTGCAGTCAGTCTGAAGCAGACGTTTGGCCCGATGCGCTGAGCGTCCCCTTCTGGCGGTTGACCGGCCTGCCGCCCAGCGCAGCAACCGAGCAGATCTCTGTTAAGACAGCACGCGGGTACGGTTGGACCGATCCACCTTTTGGCGTCGACACGTTCGGTGGTTCCGCCTGGGGAGAGGCGGGCATGCAGTTCGTGAAGCTCACTGCGACGGATGGCCACGATGTGAATGCACCGGCCCGCGTGCTGGTGCCGCACAAGGCGCCCGAGAAGGAAGTGCGGAAGCCGGCGGTCAAGGGCACGCTGCAGCTGCGTTGGCCCAACTGGTGGCGGCAGCGGGGTGGTTCAGATTCGATGAAAGTCATTCGCGGCTTCAAATCAGCGGTCGTGAGCAACGACCTGGATCCACTGAACGCAGTCGGCCTGGGCTACATGAATCGCAAAGAAGGGCTCACCAGCGTAGTGAACTACGACGCGGTGAAAGGGGACGCGAACACCAGGCCCGCTTCATCATCCTGAATTTAACGATGCTTCGTTGCGGACGGCCAGCATGGCAGAACATCTCTTTGATGCTCGGGTCAATTGCTGTTGGAGTAATGCCGAAGTTCTTGAAGAAGCTGCAGTCGGGATTTTGGAAAGGCATTACTCGATTCGCGCTCGAAAACCGAGGGGACCGTATGGGACAGTTTCTTCGTGGGCTTCCTGGCCGGAAACGAAGCGATCTCTGGTGGATTGCGTGGCTGGCAATTCATCGACGGAAGTCAATACGGTACAGCAGCAATGGCTGGCATCGGCTTTGAATTAGGAGATGACTTTGTCCAATTCGTGTGGTCGTTCAATGATGAAGTTGGCACACAGAGAGTGGCCACGAACATGCACGCAGCGCACTTCTCTCCGAAATTCACGAAGCTCGATTTTAGCTAAATGAGGATCGCACGCCCCTCATCGCGACTCTCGTGCACATTCCAACGGGCGTCGCTAAAATCGGCCCGTAATTGCTTCCAATCATTGGCGGTAATCTTGGTTGCGCGATGTCGATCGGCCGCGGAGCCTCTGCATTCGATGGAAAAAATACGTTGGCGTCTCCTCGATGAGGATGAAACGGACTACAGTGTATTTTCGGTGCCTTATTTTCCCAGCGCCAGAAAACTAAGCGTAAAAATAGACCATTAATCACGATTGCGATAATCACCGTTTAGAAGTAAATGCGCAATCGATTGAAATGGCGCTGACTAAGCTGGAGCCAGCTCAGCTGGCGGCAAGCAAAAAAGAGCCCTGTATCTCCTTTTCTTTGGGTCAGAAGTTGATGTCGGGCGGCGTGTGCCAGGCGTCCCATGCCTGCTTTCCGGCGTCGTCGAGCAGTTCGCGCGCGACTGGGTCTTCGGTGCCGTGGAGTTCGAGGGCGAAGAGGGCGAGCTCGGGAAGGTCCACATGCTGGCCTTTGGATCGGCACCGCCAGAGCATCCCCAGGTCGGGATCGACGCGCGCTTCATGCAACGCAACTACTACCCGGCCGCACCAAGTCCCGGGCCAGATTACAAGGTTGCTGGTATGTTCGGAGACACTCATAAACACCTCAATTAACAGCGCCGAAAGTTACCATTAACTAAGGCATTGACAGAATAAACACCGAAAAAGCGGCGCCGAAAAAGTTACCATTAACAACAGCATAAGGACGGAAAAGATCGTGCAAAACAGCAAGTCCAGAGTTACCAGATCACTTTTGTTTATTGCGTTTACCCGTGCTTTCAGGCTCAACTACTGGCATGGTCAACTGCAGCCTGACCACCGCCGCTACCTGGTGTCCGATGTGCACCAGGCAACAAAAAGCACCTCGGATTTGAGGCGCTTGAGTGAGTGGGCTGAGGGTCACTCGAACAGGCGGCGGTAGTCCTGCAGAGTTTCCTTGGGGCGCAAACGGACCACATCACCGTACATCCCGGCCGACTTCTCCAGGGTGAACGCGCCGCTCTCTTCGATGATGCGGAGGAATCTCTCATCCGCCTCAAGGAGGACGGGGACAGGCCTACCAGGAAGATCGGTGACGAGGGAAGAAGTCATGGGGTCGGATTTACCTTCCTCATGCACACCGTCACCCTGCATTAACTCTCGCAAAATGCTGCTGATTTTGGTGCGCTCGGCAAAACTTGGGGTCGTCATTTTCACTTCTCCAGTAGTTTGCGAAGCGCCAGCCTCGCTTTAATTGCGCGTTCCAATTTCGGGGAATACTCGACTTCGTCATCTAGCGCAGCTGTTGCAGGGTCCAGGCCACGAGAGTCGCAGTAATCACGAAACCGCCCAGGGAAATCATTTTCGGCTCTCCCCGGCATCGGAGTGAAGAAGTCCGAATCCGGTATGAATTCGACTTCGATCACTTGAGCCACCGCTTTGGCTGGCGAAGGATTCGAATCATTGCGTCTGCGGGATCAGCCATGACGCGATTTGCGGGGCCGAATTCTTTCTCGAGTTCGGCATTAACTTCCGCTGTCGCAGCTTCACGGCGACGGCGATCGCATTCGGATAATGCGTCAAGGATTCCAGATTCGTACATGCGGATGAGCAGGGTTTGTTCAACGTTCATTTGCATGTCTTTCTCCAGTTGGGCGGGGAGCAACTATTGTATCTTTAACCGTATTCTTTGGGTAATTTAATTGGAGCTTCAGAAGCCCATTTTTCGTGGGACTGGTGCTGGTGCAGTCCCGAAATCTTCAGCCTCGACGACTTGCCGATTGCGTGCCAGAGCCCTGCCGATGGCCATCGCCGACCTCGTCTTGAATTCGCGAGCGCTGAACTTTTCGACAGCGTGGCTGATGACCGCGCGCGAGATCTGTGACCCGAAGTCGTGGAGCCTGGTGTCGTGGACCACGCTCGCGAAAATCTTCTCGAACATGCGCTGGTTTTCGGAAGCGGTGGGGGCTTGAACGTGCACGATGTGGAATCGACTGCGGATTGGGGCCGGGATCGTGTCCAGGGTGTTCGCGCACGCAATCCAGCGGATGTGCGAGGCGTCGATCCTCAAGCCTGGAAGCGATTGATCTTCGAATGTCTTGGCGCTTTGGACCTCTAGCAGGCCGTAGAGGGCGCCAAGGGGGTCGTACTTGTGGCCCTCGCCGACTTTGTCGATCTCGTCGAGGTAGGCGACGGGACAGGCTGTTGCGACAACGCCGGACCGGCCGAACGCCAACGTTTTGAAAACCTCCCCTGGGCAGGAGTTCGACCAGTGCGTGGCGAGTCCGTCGAGCGAGCTGCCAGCGGTTGCGCTGGCGAGGTCGACTTTGAACATCGGCGTCTTGAGCACGCCGGCGATGAGGCTGCTGAAGTAGCTCTTACCAACCCCCGGCGTTCCGACCAGAAGCATGGGGGCCGGCCTGCAGCGACCGCCTGCTGCGGCGATCGCGAACGATGGTTCCAGGACTTCATCGATCGCGCTGATGAAGTTTGGGAACTGCTCGCGCAGTTCATCGAGCTGCCCCCGCCAGGCAGGGTTTGGCACTACGTAAGGTCGGATGTTTCCAATGTCGATCAGGCGCTTCAGAGTCGCCTTGACGCGGGCTGAAGCGTGCTCGTCTGAGCTCACGGTGCGGAAGTTTTCGGTCAGAGCGTTGATGTCTTCGAGGCTGAATACCTCGATTCCATTGTCGAAGTCTTGGCTCGGGAGGTTGCTCGAAAATGCGCGCAGCTCATCGAAAAGCCTCGTCATTTGCTGAATCGCTTTGGTGTCGCTGACGTGCTTCGCGCAGTTGCGACACTCCCAGAACCAGTGACTGTCCTCAAGCTCGCGAATCACTTCTGTAGATCCACAGTGATCACAGCAGAGGTTCTCGAAGAGAAGCTTCTCGCCGCGCATCTCCGCGAACACGCGCAGGTGTTCGATCTGCTGCTTGATGATGTTGTGCTTGATGTCTTGCACAAGCGGTAGGTAACGCTCTTCGCCATCGAATTCGAGCGCGAGCTGGCTTCCGTCTTCGTGCTGAGCGATGGCCTGCTCGAGCTGGCCGAAGGGGTCGGCTTGGGTGGCGTTTTCTCGGGCAGCGCGTGCAGCCGCCCGGTTTTGGGGTTGAACCATTGGGCGGCTCCCTCTTACTTTGCCAGGGCGCAGCTTTTCAAGGTGTAGAAGTGCGAGCCTTCCGCGCCTTCTTCATGCTTCACCACTTCAGCGATGACGGTGCCGCCCTTGAAGTTGGTGGAGGTGGACTGGCAGATGAACCCGATTTCGTCGGATTTCTTGACGTAGTAGTCCTTCGAGCCGCCGACGAACGGCTTCAGGTCGAGCTTCACTGTGTGGAACAGGACTTTGTTCAACACGATGCGCTCGCCGCCTTCGAGCTTTTCGTACTTGCGGGCTTCACGAACGAGGTCTGTGTAGGTGAGTGGAGGCTGCTGGGCGATGGCTTGGCCAACGGTGACGAGCGAGCAGAGGGATGCGATTGCGATTGCGAACTTCATTCGGATCTTTCGGTTTCAGATGTGCTCCGCCATGCCTCTGGGGCTGGCGGTGCACGGCGTCCGGTACCGATGCGATTGAATGAAGTCTTGATGGACCCTGGGTTACGCTTTTCCAGGTAGCGGGTGGCCTTGCGCTCACCATGTGCGATCAGACTGGGCTTGTGGCCATGCTGAACATCCGACCGCTTGATTTTACGAAGAGTTGACCGATTTGGCTAATCGTCGATGGTGCGTCGTGTACATCCCAAACGATCGATTCTGCCGTCACCCCGCACCTTGGTGATGGCTCCGCATCCTTGAGATGGGTCCGAGGGGGTGTTGAGCGCTGGCCCTTACCTTGGCCTTACCTCTACAAAGCAAAAAGCCCTGACGCTATCGTTTTAATAGCATCAGGGCCTTGCATCTATTGGTGCCGGAGAGATGAATCGAACACCCGACCTTCTCATTACGAATGAGCTGCTCTACCGACTGAGCTACACCGGCTTCAAGCCCATGATTATAGCGCGGAATGGTAGGAGGTCACGCGCTCGACCTCGTTCTTCGAGCCGAGCACCACCGCGACGCGCTGGTGGAGCTTGGTCGGCTCGATGTCGAGGATGCGCTGGCGGCCGTCGGTCGCGGCGCCGCCCGCCTGTTCGACCAGCCAGCCCATCGGGTTGGCTTCGTACATCAGGCGCAGCTTGCCCGGCTTCTCGGGCTCGCGCTTGTCCCACGGGTAGAGGAAGATGCCGCCGCGCGTCAGGATGCGGTGCACATCGGCCACCATGCTGGCGATCCAGCGCATGTTGAAGTCCTTGCCGCGCGGGCCGTCCTTGCCCTGCAGGCATTCGCCGATGTACTGCTTCACCGGCTCGTCCCAGTGCCGCATGTTGCTCATGTTGATCGCGAATTCCTTGGTGTCGGCCGGGATCTGCACGTCTTCCTGGGTGAGCACGAAGCTGCCCTGCTCGCGGTCGAGCGTGAACATCGCGACGCCGTCGCCGACGGTCAGCACCAGTGTGGTCTGCGGGCCGTACAGGCAGTAGCCGGCGGCGACCTGCCTGCTGCCGGGCTGCAGGAAGTCGGACTCCTGCACGCCCGGATGCTCTTCGGGCTTCTTCAGCACGCTGAAGATGGTGCCGATGCTGACGTTCACGTCGATGTTGCTGGAGCCGTCGAGCGGATCGAACAGCAGCAGGTATTCGCCCTGCGGGTACCGGCTCGGCACCAGGTGGATGCTGTCCATCTCCTCGCTCGCCATCGCGGCCAGGTGACCGCCCCATTCGTTGGCCTCGATCAGCACCTCGTTGGAGATGATGTCGAGCTTCTTCTGCACTTCGCCCTGGACGTTTTCGCTCTCGGCGGTGCCGAGCACGCCGCCAAGCGCGCCCTTGTTGACGGCTTGGCTGATGCTCTTGCAGGCGCGCGCGACGACTTCGAGCAGCAGGCGCAGCTGCGCGGGGATGTGGCCGTCGGTGCGCTGCTTCTCGACGAGGTAGCGGGTCAGGCTGACTTTCTGTGCCATGGTGGACTGGAGTGGAAAGATGAGGAGGGTGCGAAAGGGATTCAGTCGGCGAGCGCGCGCGAGATGACCTCGTGCACGTCGTTGCTCAGCTTGGCGCCGGCCACCCGAACCAGCGCGTCGCGGGCTTGGCTGCGGTAGGGCTCGGCCAGCTTCTTCCAGCGGTCGAGCGCCCGCGCCAGGCGCGAGGCGACCTGCGGGTTGATCGCGTCGAGCGCCAGGGTGTTCTCGGCCCAGAAGGCGTAGCCGGCGCCGTCGGCGCGGTGGAAGCCCGCCGGATTGGCATTGCAGTAGCTGAACGCCACGCTGCGCGCCCGGTTCGGGTTCTTCAGGCTGAAGTCGGGGTGCTGCATCAGCTGGCGCACCCGCGGCAGGATGTCGCCGCCGCGGTCGGGCGCGCCGGCCTGCATCGCGAACCATTTGTCCAGCACCAGCGCCTCGTCCTTGAACAGCGCGTAGAAGCGCTCCAGCGCCGGTTGCGCCAGCGCGTGGCCGCTGATCACCAGTGCCGACAGGGCGTTGGCCCGGTCGGTCATGTTGTCGGCATCCTTGAAGCGCTGGTAGGCCTTGCCCGGCCAGACGGTGTCGCCCGATACGCGTGCGGCGAGGCACAGGTGGACCAGCGCGAGGCCGGCGAGCGACCGGCGGCCGGACGACAGCGGGTCCGGCGAATACGCGCCGTTGTGCTCGTGCTGCTCCCAGGCCCAGGCCCAGTCGGGCTGCAGCGCGGTCGCGAGCTGCTGGCGCATCGCCTCGCGCACCGCGTGGATGCGCTGCGGATCGACGGTGTCGAGCTGCTCGGCGATGTACACCTCCGACGGCAGGGTGAGCACCAGGTCCTTGAAGGCGGCGTCGAGTTGCGGATGGCGCAGCACGCTGCGCATCGCCTCGATGAAGGCATCGTCGAGAATATCGGAAGGAATTTCGGGGTCTGCGCCCGTCCCGTCTGCGCTGCCAGCTATTGTTTTAATAGCGAGCCGCAGAGCGAGCCGTTGGCCCGCTTCCCAGCGGTTGAACGGATCGGTGTCGTGCGCCAGCAGGGCGAGCAGCTGGGCGTCGGTGTAGTCGCAGTCGAGGATCACCGGCGCCGAGAAGCCGCGCAGCAGCGACGGCACCGGGGCGGCGTCCAGTCCGCCGAATACCAGCGTCTGCTGCGGCTTGGTCAGCACGAAGAGCGGGGCGGAGGAGGGCGCGGCATCGCCAGCGCCCTGCACCGTGTACTGCAGCGGCAGCGCCTGGCCGTCCTCCGAGACGAGACCCAGCGCCACCGGGATCACGAACGGCTCTTTGGTCGGCTGGCCCGGCGTCGGCGGGCAGCTTTGCGACAGCGTCAGGGTGTAGGTGCGGGCGTCGGCGTCGTAGCGGCCGTCGGCGCGGATGCGCGGCGTGCCCGACTGGCTGTACCAGCGCTTGAACTGCGGCAGCAGGCGCGCCAGGTCGGAATCCGCATTCGCATCGGCGATCGCCTGCGCGAAATCGTCGCAGGTCACTGCCTGGCCGTCGTGGCGCTCGAAGTAGAGCGTCATCCCCGTGGCGAAGCCGTCGCGGCCGACCAGCGTCTGCATCATGCGGACGACCTCGGAGCCCTTCTCGTAGATCGTGACCGTGTAGAAGTTGCTGATCTCGATGTAGCTGTCGGGCCGCACCGGGTGGGCCATCGGGCCCGCATCCTCGGGGAACTGCGCGGTGCGCAGCACCCGCACGTCCTCGATGCGCTTGACCGCGCGGGCCGAGGCCTCGGCGCACAGGTCCATGCTGAATTCCTGGTCGCGGAAGACGGTCAGGCCTTCCTTCAGGCTCAGCTGGAACCAGTCGCGGCAGGTGACCCGGTCGCCGGTCCAGTTGTGGAAATACTCGTGGCCGATCACCGACTCGACGCCCGCAAAATCGGCATCGGTCGCGGTGGCGGGGCTGGCCAGCACGTACTTCGTGTTGAAGATGTTGAGGCCCTTGTTCTCCATCGCGCCCATGTTGAAGTCGCTGGTGGCGACGATCATGAAGCGGTCCAGGTCCAGCGGCAGGCCGAAGCGGGCCTCGTCCCAGGCGATCGAGTGGATCAGCGAGTTCATCGCATGCTCGGTCTTGTCGAGGTCGCCGCGGCGCACGAAAACCTGCAGCAGGTGGTCCTTGCCCGAGCGCGACCGGATGCGCTGCTCGCGCGCCACCAGCTTGCCGGCCACCAGCGCGAACAGGTAGGCGGGTTTCCTGAACGGGTCCTCCCACTTTGCGAAGTGGCGGCCGTCCGGCAGCGGACCTTCCTCGACCAGGTTGCCATTGGACAGCAGCACCGGGTAGAGCTCCTTGTCGGCCCGCAGCGTGACGGTGTAGATCGACATCACGTCCGGCCGGTCCAGGAAATAGGTGATGCGGCGGAAGCCCTCGGCTTCGCACTGGGTGAAGAAGGTGTCCTGGCTGACGAACAGGCCCATCAGCTTGGTGTTCTTCGCCGGGCAGCAGGTGGTGAAGATCTCCAGGTCGAAGGCGTCCGTGCCCTCGGGCAGGTTCTCCAGCACCAGCTGGCTGCCGCGTTCGGTCTGGTCCATCCGGAACGAGGTGCCCTGGCCGTTGACCAGCACCCGTGCCAGGTTCAGTTCCTCGCCGTCGAGCCGCAGCGCCTGCGGCGCCACGTCCGGGTTGCGGCGCAGGCGCATCTTGTTGAGCACGCGGGTCTTGGCGATATCGAGGTCGAAGCAGAGCTCGACGGTATCGATCCAGAACGCGGGGGCGGTGTAGTCGGCGCGGTGGATCGCCGGGGACTGGCCTTCACGCAGCATGGGAAATCTCCTGGGATGTCCGGGGACGGGAAGAAAGTCGAAAGGAAGGCTGCGCCATCGAAAAAACGAGGGCGCGGCGCGAGTTCACACGCCCTGCTTGAGCGAGGCTTCGATGAAGGCGTCGAGGTCGCCGTCGAGCACCTTCTGGGTGGCCGAGATCTCGACACCGGTGCGCAGGTCCTTGATGCGGCTGTTGTCCAGCACGTAGCTGCGGATCTGGTGGCCCCAGCCGACGTCGGTCTTGGCGTCCTCCAGCTTCTGCTGCTCTTCCTGGCGCTTGCGCATCTCGTGGTCGTAGAGGCGCGAGCGCAGCCGCTTCCAGGCCACGTCGCGGTTGCTGTGCTGGCTGCGGCCGTCCTGGCACTGCACCACGATGCCGGTCGGGATGTGCGTCAGCCGAACTGCCGAATCGGTCTTGTTGATGTGCTGGCCGCCGGCGCCCGAGGCGCGGAAGGTGTCGGTGCGCACGTCCGAGGGATTGATCTCGATCTCGATCGAATCGTCGATCTCGGGATAGACGAACACGCTCGCGAACGAGGTGTGCCGGCCGCCGGAAGAATCGAACGGGCTCTTGCGGACCAGCCGATGCACACCGGTCTCGGTGCGCAGCAGGCCGAAGGCGTATTCGCCCTCGATCTTGATCGTCGCGCCCTTGATGCCGGCGGTGTCGCCGGGGGACTCGTCCTCGATCTGCGTCTTGAAGCCCTTGCGCTCGGCGTACTTCAGGTACTGGCGCAGCAGCATGCTGGCCCAGTCGCAGGCCTCGGTGCCGCCGGCGCCGGCCTGGATGTCCAGGAAGGCGTTCATCGGGTCGGCCGGGTTGCTGAACATGCGGCGGAACTCGAGCGCCTCGATGTCCTTGGCCAGGCTCTGCGCATCGGCCTCGATCGCGAGCAGGCCGTCCTCGTCGCCTTCTTCCTTGCTCATCTCGTAGAGCTCGGTGTTGTCCGACAGCTCGCGGGTCAGCCGCTCGATGGTGAGTACCACGTCGTCGAGCGACTTCTTCTCGCGTCCGAGTTCCTGGGCCTTCTTGGGGTCGTTCCAGACGTTCGGGTCTTCGAGCGAGGCGTTGACGGTCCTCAGGCGTTCGGCTTTGGCATCGACGTCAAAGATACCTCCGGAGATCGACCGTGCGGGCGCTCAGGTCCGCGAGGGTGTTGCCGATGAGGTTGGTGCGTTCTGCTTCCATGATGTGCGGTGTCCTGTGGGGGTGCGAAAAGGGCTGCGCGTGCGGGCACGCGCGGCGAAACGGTCGATTTTCTCATGCGGGCGCCGCACAGCCGCGCTGCGGAAACCATCGACCGCACGAGATCCATCGCGGCGCGGGCTGCGGCCTACGCCGGCTCGACGGCCGGCGCCGCCTTCGGCAGCCAGACGCTGAAGGTCGCGCCCTCGCCGAGTGTGCTGGCGACCGAGATCGTGCCGCCGTGCGCCTCGACGATCTGGCGGACGATGTACAGGCCCAGGCCGAGGCCGGCGCTGACCTTGTTGTCCACCGCGCGCTCGAACTGCTGGAAGATGCGCTGCTGGTCCTCGGTCGCGATGCCGCGGCCGTAGTCGCGCACGTCGATGCGCACACCGCCGTTCCACTCGTCGAGCAGGACCTCGACCGGCTTGCCCGGGCCGTAGCGGAAGGCGTTGGTCAGCAGGTTGGCGACCACCTGCTCGATCCGGAATTCGTCGAGTTCCGTCTCGAGCGAGGCAGGCGCCTTCAGGCTCACCGTGCAGTCGGCCGCCGCCGCCTGGTGGGTGAAGCCCTCGACAATGCGGCCGACCAGCGTCGCGATGTCGAAGCGCTTCGGCGCGATCGACAGCGTGCCGCGCTGCAGCCGGGTGACGTCGAGCATGTCGTCGATCAGCCGGATCATCGACTGGATGTAGCGCTCGTCGCGCTCGATCATCGCGCGCAGCTGGGGCGGCTCGAAAGGCTTGGTGTTGCCGCGCGCCAGGTGCATCTTGCGCACCTGCGCTTCCAGGAACAGCGTGTTGAGCGGCGTGCGCATCTCGTGCGAGACCATCGACATGAAGTCGTCGCGCATGCGCACCGCCCGCTGCAGCTCGGCCTGGGTCGCCTGCAGCTCCTCCACCAGCCGCTCCTGCCGGCGCCGGGCTTCCTCGATGGTTTCCAGCTGGTGACGGATCGCGATGCGCTGCCTGTACAGGTCGACGAAAACGTGGACCTTGCTGCGCACCGCATGCGGGTCGAGCGGCTTGTGCAGGAAATCGACCGCGCCGCTCTCGTAGCCCTGGAAGGCGTAGTTCAGTTCGCGGCCCGCAGCGCTGACGAACACGATCGGGATGTGGCGGGTGCGCTCGGTGCCGCGCATCAGCTCGGCCAGTTCGAATCCGTTCATGCCCGGCATCTGCACGTCGAGGATCGCCAGCGCGAATTCGTGCCGCAGCAGCAGTGCGAGCGCCTCGTCGGCGGAATGGGCCTGGTGGATGCGCAGGCCGTCCTGCCGGATCAGCGCATCGAGCGCCAGCAGGTTTTCCGGCAGGTCGTCGACGATGAGGATGCGCGCTTCGTTCAGCATGGTGAGGAGGGGAGCTCGTTCAAGGCGGCCAGCAGGGCCGAGAGGCCGGCCAGCGGCAGGATGCGGTCGGGGCGGCGGAGGTCGATGGCGGCCTGCGGCATGGTGGGGATCTGCGCTTCGGCCGGGTCCTGCACCGCGGTGAAGCCGCCGAGCCGGCCGACCGTCGCCAGGCCCTCGGCCCCATCGGCGCTCGCGCCGGTCAGCAGCAGGGCGGCGAGCGCCGCGCCATAGGCATGCGCGGCGGTCTCGAACAGAACGTCGATCGACGGGCGGGAAAAATGCAGCGGCGGATCGCAGCTCAGGGAGAAGCTGCCGCCCGGCTCCAGCTGCAGATGGTAGCCGGGCGGCGCGAAGTACAGCGTGCCGCGTTCCACCGGCATCTTGTCGGCGGCCTCCCGCACCGGGATGCGGAGCCGCTGCGCGAAGAGGTCGGAGAGGCCGCTGCTGCGGTCCTCCGGCATGTGCACCACGACGAACAGCGACAGACGGAAATCCACAGGCAGGTCGGCGAACAGCCGCAGCAGCGCCTGTACCCCGCCAGCGGAGGCGCCGATCGCGACCGCCGCAACGGTCGCAGGCAGGGGCAGGAGCGGCGGGGGGTAGAAGGCAGGTCCGGCCATCGGTCTCACCGCTTGCGGAAGATGCGCTCCTGCCGCACCACCGGTTCGAAGCCCGGCGCATGCGCGGAGAAATCCAGGCTTTCCTTGCTGCCCAGACCCAGGAAGCCGCGCCGGCAGAGGGATTCGCGGAACAGGCCGAGCGCCCGGTCCTGCAGCCGCTTGTTGAAGTAGATCAGCACGTTGCGACAGGAGACCAGATGCGTCTCGGAGAACACGCTGTCGGTGGCCAGGCTGTGGTCGGCAAAGGTGATGTGGTCGCGCAGCGTGCGGTCGAACAGCACGCCGCCATAGGCCGCGGTGTAGTAGTCCGACAGCGAGCGTAGCCCGCCGGCCTGCTGGTAATTGGCGGTGTAGCCGCGCAGATGGTCGAGCGCGAAGATGCCCTGCCGCGCCTTCTCCAGCGAGTGCGGATTGATGTCGGTCGCATAGAGGATCGCCCGGTCGAGCAGGCCTTCCTCGCGCAGCAGGATCGCCAGGGAGTAGACCTCTTCGCCGGTACTGCAGCCGGCGATCCACACCTTGATCGACGGGTAGGTCCTCAGGACCGGCACCACGTGCTGGCGCAGCGCCAGGTAGTACGACGGGTCGCGGAACATCTCGCTGACCGGCACCGTGAGGTACTGCAGCAGCCGATGAAAGGCGTCCGGGTCGTGCAGCACCCGGGCCTGCAGGTCCGAGATGGTCGCGCACTCGAACTGGGTCGCGGCATGCAGCACCCGGCGCCGCAGCGACGCGATCGAGTAGTCCCGGAAGTCGTGGCTGTAGCGCAGGTAGATCGCATCGACCAGCAGGCGCAGTTCGATCTCTACGTTGCCGGCCGTCGCGGCGCCGGCCGCGCTGGCCGGCGATTCGGCGGAAGAGGAGATCACGTCGCGGTGCGCTCCATCTTGGGCATCCAGACCCGCAGGAGCGAGAAGAGGCGGTCCAGCTCCACCGGCTTGGCGAGGTAGTCGTTCGCGCCCGCCTTCAGGCACTGCTCCTGGTCGTCCTTCATCGCCTTGGCCGTGACCGCGATGATCGGCAGCTTCTGCCAGGCCGGGTTCTTGCGGATCTCCTGGGTGGCTTCCAGGCCGTCCATCTCCGGCATCATCACGTCCATCAGCACCAGGTCGATGTCGGGCACAGCGGCCAGCCGCTCGAGCGCCTCGAGCCCGTTGCGGCCGACCTCGACGAAGGCGCCCTTGTGCTCCAGCGCGCTGGTGAGCGCGAAGATATTGCGCACGTCGTCGTCCACCAGCAGGATCTTGCGGCCCTCGAACACCTTGTCGCGGCTGCGTGCAGTGCGCAGCATGGTCTGGCGTTCGGACGACAGCTCGGCCTCGACCTTGTGCAGGAACAGCGTGACCTCGTCGAGCAGCCGCTCCGGCGAGCGGGCGCCCTTGATGATGATCGAGTGCGAGTAGCGCATCAGCTCGGCCTCTTCCTCGCGGGTGAGGTTGCGGCCGGTGTAGACGATCACCGGCGGGAAGGAGCAGATCTCCTCGCTCGACATGCGCTTGAGCAGCTCGTTGCCGGTCATGTCGGGCAGTTTCAGGTCGATGATCATGCAGTCGTAGACGCTGTCGCGCAGCAGGTCCAGCGCCTGCGCGCCGAATTCGACCGCGGTGATGTCCACGTCCTCGTCGCCGATCAGGTGGCTAATGCTTTCGCGCTGGCGCGCATCGTCTTCCACCACCAGCACCCGCTTGACCTTCTGCGTCAGCTTGTCCTCGAGCTTGCGGAAGATGTCCTTCAACTGTTCGCGGGTGGTCGGCTTGACCGCATAGCCGATGGCCCCCAGGTGCAGCGCTGTCTCGCTGCGGTCCTCGGCGGAGATGACGTGGACCGGGATATGGCGGGTCTGTGGGTTCTCCTTGAGCCGCTGCAGCAGCGAGATGCCCGGGCCGTCGGGCAGGCCCATGTCGAGCAGGATCGCGTCCGGCAGGTGTTCGGTGGCGAGCTTGAAGCCGTCGGCGATGCCGTGGGCGACCACGCAGCGGTAGCGCAGTTCGTGCGCCAGGTCGTAGAGGATGTGGGCGAACTTCGGTTCGTCCTCGACCACCAGCACCAGGCGCTGGCCGCGCTCGGGCGTCAGTGAGCGGTCGTCGGCGAAGGTGGGGGCGGGCACCGCGACAGTGGCCGGGGCAGGCCGCTCGGCGCTGCGGGCTGGTGCGACTGCCGGCGCGGGCGGCGCGCGCGGTACCGGCGGTGCGACCGGCGCCGGCGCGGCGGGGGCGCGGGCCGGCGCCTCGTAGGCCTGCGGCAGGACCAGGGTGAAGGTGCTGCCTTCGCCGGGTGCGCTCTGCACCGTGAGGGTGCCGCCGAGCAGGTGCGCCAGGTCGCGCGAGATGGTCAGGCCGAGGCCGGTGCCGCCGTAGCGCCGGCTGGTGGTGCCGTCGGCCTGGCGGAACGCTTCGAAGATGCTGTCCTGCTGGTCGGCGCGGATGCCGATGCCCGAATCCTGCACCGCGAAGGCGATGCCGCCGCCGGGATGCGACGACACGGTCAGCGACACCTCGCCGGTGTCGGTGAACTTCACCGCGTTCGACATCAGGTTCTTCAGGATCTGTTCGAGCCGCTGCCGGTCGGTGTGCAGTGTGGTCGGGGTGCCGGGCGCCACCGTCACCTGCAGGCCCAGCTTCTTCTGGCCGGCGAGCGGCTCGAATGTCATGCGCAGACTGTCCGCCAGCCGCGCGACGCTCAGGTCCTGCGGCCGCATGTCGAGCTTCCCGGCCTCGACCTTCGAGATGTCGAGGATGTCGTTGATCAGGTTCAGCAGGTCGTTGCCGGCGCTGTAGATCGACTCGGCGAACTTCACCTGCTCGGCCGTCAGATTGCCCCGGTCGTTGTCGGCCAGAAGTTTGGCCAGGATCAGCGAGCTGTTGAGCGGCGTGCGCAACTCGTGCGACATGTTCGCGAGGAATTCCGACTTGTAACGGCTGGCGCGCTGCAGCTCCTCGGCACGGGCTTCCAGTTCGTTGCGTGCCTCGTTGAGCGCCAGGTTGCGCTGGTCGAGCAGCTGTGCCTGTTCGGACAGCCGGTGGTTCGACTGCTCCAGTTCGACCTGCTGCACTTCGAGGCTCGCTTGCGATTCGCGCAGGACGCGCGACTGTTCCTCCAGCTCCTCGTTGGCGGTGCGCAGCTCTTCCTGCTGCACCTGCAGTTCCTCGTTCAACTGCTGGGTTTCGGCCAGCATGTCCTGCTGGCGCTGGCGGAAGCGAGCCGCCTCGATCGAGCTGCCGACCGACGGCGCGACCAGCTGCAGCAGTTCGGCGTCGCGCTCATGCAGCGGGCGCAGGAACCCGAGTTCGAGCACCGCCACCACCTCGCCGTCGCGCTCGATCGGCAGGATCGTCGCGGCCGCCGGCACGCCCTGGCCGATGCCGGAGGTGACGCGCAGGTAGTCGTCCGGCAGGTTGTCCAGCCGCAGCAGCCGGCGTTCGACGGCGGCCTGGCCGATCAGGGTCTGCGGACCCTGCAGCACCGGCTGCTCGTCCTCCAGCTCGCGGCTGAAACCGTAGGTGGCCGCGCGGCGCAGGCCGCCCTGTGCGTCGCGCACATAGAGCGCGCCGACAGCGCTGCCCAGGTACTTGGCCATGAAGTCCAGCAGGTTGCGGCCGAGCACCGGCGTCGCCTGCTGACCGATCAGCCGGGCCGACAGCTGGCTCTGCCCGTCGCGCAGCCAGGCCTGCTGCTGCAGCGTGCCGGCATGCGCCGCTTGGTCCTGCAGCACCCGGTCGTAGGTGCCGGACAGCCGCTGCAGCTCGCGCCGGCCGAACCAGGCGAGGCCGATGCCGAAGGCCAGGCTGAACGCCAGATAGACCGCGACGATGATGACGGTCGAGCGGTGCGCCCGGTCGTTGCGCTCCTGCAGCAGCCGCTGCTCGCTGGAGAGGAATTCGCGAAATTCGCGACGGATCTCGTCGGTCAGCCGCTTGCCGCGGCCGGAACCGACCTGGCGCATATAGGCTTCCGGGTCCACCCGCCGCTGGGCGATCAGCTCCTGCGCATATTCCAACCACTGCCGCTGCATCGCCGCGATGCGGCCGAGCCGATCGGCCTGCGTGGGGTTGTCGGCCACGGTTTTCTGCAGTGCCTCGATCTCCGGCAGGAAACGCGCGCGGGCGACCTCGAACGGGTCGAGGAAGCGCTCGTCGCCGCCGATCAGGAAGCCGCGCATGCCGGTTTCCATGTCGGCGCTCAGGGCCGACAGCTCGTGCGCGTTGCTGATCGTGCGGTCGGTGTGTTCGACCCACGACAGTGCATTCAGCAGGTAGAAGATGAGCGCAGTGAACAGGCCCGCGCTCAGCAGGCCGACGCCGAGCGGCAGTGCGACGTTGCGGGCAAGGATGCGACGGAAGGCGCGCTGGTCGATCGAAGTCGTGTGATTCATGGTCTCGCGGAGGCGGCGCTCGGATCGGACGAAGGCAGCCGGCGAGTGTGCACGATGCCTTCGCCAGACGGCGTAGGCCTAAATCCCGAACTCGGCCGACCCGCGCCGGCGGGGCGTCTCAGGTGAGGAAGTCCTCCAGCAGACGCGCCACCTGCGCCGGCTGGTCGTGGTGCAGCATGTGTCCGGCGTCCTCGACCCGCGCGGTGCGGCAGTCCGGCACCGAGCGCAGCCGCGCGTGGTAGTCGGCCAGGGTGTAGCGGTCCTTCCACCACAGGCGCATCGAGTCGTCCGACGCCTCTACCGACAGCACCGGCGCGGCGATGGCGGCGTAGTGCGCCAGCACTTCCTCGACCCGGTAGAGCTGCGCGTTCACCACCTTGTGGGCCGGATCGCCCAGGATCTGCCAGCGTTCGCTGCCGTCGGGCTGGCGCACCGGCCGGGCCCAGTGCTGCGCCAGCCAGCGGGCCCGGTCCAGCGCCAGCCGCGGGTTGGTGCGCATCAGCCGGCGGGCGACGCCGTCGGCATCGTCGTAGGCCGTGAGCGCCTTCTCGCCCACGGCGAAGGCCTTTACCTCGTCGATCCACTGCGCGTGCCGCGCCGGCGCCTGGTCGGGTGTGGTGGCCGGCAGGCCGAAGCCCTCCAGGTTCACCAGCCGGCGGATGCGCGCGGGCCGCACGCCGGCATACAGCATCGCGATGTTGCCGCCCATGCTGTGGCCGACCAGGTCGACCGGCGCATCGCCGGTGACGGCGTCGAGCAGGCAGTCCAGGTCGGCGAGGTAGTCCGGGAACCAGTAGTGGTCGACCGGCGCCCCCTCGGTCAGGCCGAAGCCGCGCCAGTCGGGCGCGATCACCCAGCGGTCTTGCGACAGCGCATCCACCACGAACTGCCAGGACGCGCCCACGTCCATCCAGCCGTGCACCAGCACCAGCGGCGGCGTGCCGTCGCGCGGCTCGCTCCAGGTGCGCAGGTGGTAGCGGTGATTGCGCAGGGCGACGGTGCGGCTGCGGGCGGTGCGGATCGGTGTGTACATGCGTCCGATGGTACGCAGCCGGTCTGTCGCACCTGCGACATTTGCTATCGATCCGATAGCTGCTTGCGCAGGCGGGATGAGCGCTAGATGCCGATTTCGTCACGATCAAGGCGCCGGATGCCGGAAGCTGTTGTAATGCCCGGTTTCGATCCGTTCGGGAGTTCCCCTATGCACAAGATTCGCCTCGGCCAGAGCCCGCTCCACGTCACGCCGGTCTGCCTCGGCACCATGACCTTCGGCGAGCAGGTGGACGAAGCCGCGGCGCACGCGATCCTGGACCGCGCGCTGGAACGCGGGGTGGACTTCCTCGATACCGCAGAGATGTACGCCGTGCCGGCACGCGCCGAAACCTACGGCGCCACCGAGACGATCATCGGCCGCTGGTTCGCCGCCCGCCCCGGTGTGCGCGACCGGGTGACGTTGGCCACCAAGGCGGCCGGCCCGTCGCGCGGCATGCCGTGGATCCGGGCGGGGCAGGGCCTGACAGCCGACGACATCGTCGCCTCCTGCGAGGCGAGCCTGCGCCGGCTGCAGACCGACACGATCGATCTCTACCAGATCCACTGGCCCGAGCGCCACGTGCCGGCCTTCGGCGAGATGTACTACGACCCGTCCAAGGAGCGTTCCGACACGCCGATCCACGCCCAGCTGGAAGCGCTCGGCCGGCTGGTGCAGGCCGGCAAGGTGCGGGCGATCGGCCTGTCGAACGAGACGCCCTACGGCGTGCACGAGTTCGTCCGGCTGGCGGAGCAGCACGGGCTGCCGCGCGTTGCGTCGGTGCAGAACGTGTACTGCCTGCTCAGCCGCGGCGTGGAGAACGCGCTGGACGAAACGCTGCACCGGCTGGAGGTGTCGCTGCTGGCGTATTCGCCGCTCGCCTTCGGCCTGCTGACCGGCAAGTACGACGCCTCGGGCACCACCGGGCCGGGGGCGCCGCAGGGCGCCCGCATCGCGACCTACGAATCGGTGCGCAAGCAGCGCTGGGGCCGGCCGGCCGCCCTGGAGGCGGCCCGGCGCTACAACGCGCTGGCACGCGCCCACGGCCTGACGCCCGCCCGGATGGCGCTGGCCTTCTGCTACACGAAGTGGCAGGTCGCGAGCACGATCATCGGCGTGACCTCGGTCGCGCAGCTCGACGAGAACCTGGACGCCTGGGGCACCACGCTGTCGCCGGAGCTGCTCGCCGAGATCGACCGCATCCGCCTGGAATGCCGCGACCCGGCCCAGTGACGAGACGATGGCGAAGAAGCAGCACGTCTCCGAAACGCCCGCCACGCAACTGCTGCGGGCGCACGGCGTGGATTTCACCGAGCACCCGTACGAGTACCTGGAGCACGACGGCGCACTGCACAGCGCGGAGGTACTGGGGCTGGACCCGTTCGCGGTCGTCAAGACGCTGGTGATGCAGGACCAGGACGCCAGGCCGCTCCTGGTGCTGATGCACGGCAACCGCACCGTGTCGACGAAGAACCTGGCGCGGCAGATCGGCGCCAAGTCGGTGGAGCCGTGCAAGCCCGAGGTCGCCAACCGCCACAGCGGCTACCTGGTGGGCGGCACCTCGCCGTTCGGCACGCGCCGGGAGATGCCGGTCTACATCGAGGAGACGATCCTCGCGCTGCCGCGCATCTGCATCAACGGCGGCCGGCGCGGCTATCTGGTGGGGCTCGATCCGCAGGTCTGCGTGCAGCTGCTCGGCGCCCGGCCGGTGCAGTGCGCGCTGGCAGAATAGCCGCCCGTTCTTCGACCGACCCTCCGCCGTCATGCTGCTCACCGTTCTGGCCACCGTGGCCGCCTACCTCGTCGGCTCCCTGTCCTTCGCGGTGATCGTCAGCCGGGCGATGGGCCTGGCCGATCCGCGCGGCTACGGCAGCGGCAATCCGGGCGCGACCAATGTGCTGCGCTCCGGCAGCAAGGCCGCGGCCATCGCTACGCTGGTGCTCGATGCGGCCAAGGGCTGGCTGCCGGTGCTGGTGGTGCGGCTCTGGGGCGGCGACTGGGGCCTGGGCGCCGAGACGGTCGCGCTGGTCGGCCTGGCGGCATTCCTCGGCCACCTGTATCCGGTGTTCTTCCGCTTCCAGGGCGGCAAGGGCGTGGCGACCGCGCTAGGCGTGCTGCTCGGCATCGCGCCGTGGCTCGGGCTGGCGACGGCGCTTACCTGGCTGATCGTGGCGGTGTTCTTCCGCTATTCGTCGCTCGCCTCGCTGGTGGCAGCGGCCTTTGCGCCGTTCTATTACCTGTTCGGCGACGATATCGCCTGGGAAGCGGACCGTCGCATCGCCCTGGCGATTGCTGCGATGGCGCTGCTGCTGGTGTGGCGGCACCGGGCGAACATCCGCCGGCTGCTGGCCGGCAACGAGTCGCGGCTCGGCGCCAAGAAGAAGGGCTGAGCGAAGCCCCCGGGTTCCGGCTGCCGCTGTAGGTCGCTGCTAGCGCGGTGCGCCGGCGCGGCGTTCCAGATGCCGGCGGGCGAACACGCCGACCTGCAGCAGCCGCAGGTTGTTCAGCGGTGTCTCGATCCGGCCGCGCGGGATCGGCGCGCGCACCTGCGGCGCCTGCGCGGTGAGATGCAGCCGCGGCTGCCGCAGCGCACGGCCCTCGCGGTCCACCACGATCGCGACCGCCGGCGTGCGGGCGTCGTCGGTGCGGCGCACCACGACCGCGATCTCGTCGCTGTCGAGCTGCACGAAGGTGCCCGGCGGCCACACGCCGACCGCCCGCAGCAGCGCCTGCGCCATTTCCTCGTGGTAGTCGCCCTGTCCGTCGAGCAGCGCGCGCACCGATTCCGATGCGCTGCGGCCGCTGCGGGTCACGCGCGGGCTGATCATCGCGGCGTAGCGGTCGATCGCGTTGAGCACATGGGCCAGGCGGTCCGCCGGTTCCAGCGCGCCCCAGCCCCGCGTGCGGCGGCTCTGGCCGACGGAATGGTGGATGCGCACCACCTCCAGGCACAGCCGGTCGGCGACGCCCAGCCGCTGCAGCAGCAGCGCGCCTTCGTAGGCATGGCCTTCGACCGTCTGGCGCTGCGCGGCCGACAGCCGTTCGTTCTGCTGCGCTAGCTTGTCCTGCAGCTCGGTCATCGCGATGTTCATTGTCATCGCCGCCTGCACCAGCACGTCGCGTTCGGCCGCCGGCAGCCGCAGCTCGCCGGCGACCAGGTGGCACAGCGCGGCGCAGACGAGCGCGTGCGAGGCGCTGTACCCGGCCGACGAGGTCGAGGCCAGCTGGAACAGCATGTAGAGCGCGATGTCCGGGTCCTGCTCCATCAGCCAGCGCATCCACCGGTCGTACTGGCGCAGCTTGAGCGCGAAATCCTGCACCGCCAGCGGCTGCACCAGCACCATCGACAGCCCCGCCTCCAGGTCGGACCACTGGCCGAGCAGGTCTTCGCTAGGGTCGTCGGCGGGCGGTGCCGGGGCGCGGGAGGAGGGGTCCATCGGGGAGAGCCGCGGGCTGTCGGGCAGCCGGCGCGACGGTGCGTGCCGGCCTGCGCCTCAGTCGCGGAAGTTGTTGAAGCTGAGCGGCACGTCGGTCACATCCTTCTTCAGGATCGCCATCGCGGCCTGGAGGTCGTCGCGCTTGGCGCCGGTCACCCGCACCGCGTCGCCCTGGATCGCGGCCTGCACCTTCAGCTTGCTGTCCTTGATCAGGCGCTGGATCTTCTTGCCCAGCTCGGCCTCGATGCCGTTCTTCACTTTCAGCACCTGCTTGACCTTGTCGCCGCCGATCTTCTCGACCTTGCCCTTGTCCAGGAAACGCACGTCCACACCGCGCTTGGTGAGCTTGGCATGCAGGATGTCCTCGACCTGCGCGAGCTGGAAGTCGGCGTCGCCGAAGATGGTGATGTCCTTGTCCTTCAGCTCGACGGCGGCGGAGGTGCCCTTGAAGTCGAAGCGGGTGGCGATTTCCTTGGCGGTGTTGTCGACCGCGTTGCGGACCTCCACCAGATCGGCTTCGCAGACGGTATCGAATGAGGGCATGGCGGACTCCTGGCTCCAGCGGGAAAAAGCGTCGATGGTATGCGACCCGGGGGTGTCGCCGCCAGCCGCAGGCCGGCGTGTGGGCATGCGACGCGCGGCCGGCCGTCAGTAGCGGCGCTCCAGCACCATCACGTCGTTGGTTCGGTTCATCTGGAACTGGTTCAGGAAACTGTTGCCGAGCAGCACGAACGGCATCGGCTGCGGCGTGACCACCGCGTCCACGTCGTAGAGCGTCACGTCGCCGACACGCACGGTGGCCAGCCGGGTGCGCCAGCCCTGAGCGACGCCGTTGGCGGTGCTCATATTCACCGGCGTGCCGCGCCGGTAGTCGATGCCGAGCCGGTCGGCCTCGGACTGACCGAGCGCGACGGTGCTGGCGCCGGTATCGACCAGGAACTGCGTCGGCCGGCCGTTGATGCTGCCGTCGGGCCGGAAGTGGCCGGCGCCGTCGCTCACCATCGCGATGCGGCGGCCACCGCCGTTCGACGGTGCCGCGGCGCCGACCGTGGCCGGCGCGCCGCCGAGCTGCAGCACGGTGCGGCGCCCGGCGATCTCGACCGTCGCATCGGCACGGCCGACGGCCAGCACCTTCACGCCGCCGGCGGTCTCGCCCGCGCCGAGCGTGCGCGTCTGGCCGTCCACCACCAGCAGCGCCCGGCTGCCGAGAATGCCGGCCAGCGTCACCGTGGCGGTGGCGTTCGCCCCGCCGGGCAGCAGAGCGCAGGCCACGAGGGCCAGGACCCCGCGGCGGATTGGAAGGAAGGGCAGGGGCATCGGTCGGACACCCCGCCGGTCCGGGATGCAGGTGCGAAAATGCGGCGCATGTTAGTCGAGAAGAACGTCCCGCTGCAGCCCTACAACACCTTCGGCATCGTGGCCCGCGCCCCGCTGCTGGTGCGCGTCCGCGGCGAGGAGGACGTGCACGCCGTGCTGGCCGACCCGGCGCTGGCGGCGATGCCGCGCTTCGTGCTCGGCGGCGGCAGCAACATCGTGCTGACCGGCGACGTGAAACCGCTGGTACTGAAGGTCGAGGTCCGCGGGCGGCGGCTGGTCGAGGCGACCGACAAGGCCTGGATCGTCGAGGCCGGTGCCGGCGAAAACTGGCACGACACGGTGGCGTGGACGCTGGCCCAGGGCTTTCCCGGCATGGAGAACCTGGCGCTGATCCCGGGCACCGTAGGCGCATCCCCGGTGCAGAACATCGGCGCCTACGGCGTCGAATTGCAGGACCGCTTCGATTCGCTCGACGCGATCGACCTGCAGACCGGCCGGCTGTTCACCCTCGATGCTGCGCAGTGCGCCTTCGGCTACCGGGATTCGATCTTCAAGCACACGGCCACCGGCCCGAACGATCTGGGCCTGGCCGGCCGCGCGCTGATCCTGCGGGTGCGCTTCCGGCTTCCGCGGCCGTGGACGCCGGTGCTCGGCTACCTCGACCTGGAGCGCCGCCGGCAGGAGGAGGGCGTGGAGCATCCCACGGCGCGGCAGATCTTCGACTGGGTCTGCGAGGTGCGCCGCGCCAAGCTGCCGGACCCGCGCGTCATCGGCAACGCCGGCAGCTTCTTCAAGAACCCGACGGTCACGCCCGAACAGTGCGCCGACATCATCGCCCGCGACCCGAAGATCGTGCACTACCCGATGCCCGACGGCACCATCAAGCTGGCAGCGGGCTGGCTGATCGACGCCTGCGGCTGGAAGGGCAAGTCGGTCGGCAACGCCGGCGTGTACGAGAAGCAGGCGCTGGTCTTGGTGAACCGCGGCGTCGCCCGGACGGAGACGAGCGCAACCGGCGGCGAGGTGATGACGCTGGCCAAGGCGATCCAGACCAGCGTGTACGAGCGCTTCGGTATTCGGCTGGAGCCGGAGCCGGTGGTGGTCTGAGCGGGAGGAGCTCTGTCGGGCACCCGGTGCCTTAGGGCCGCATGGCGCATTTGCGATGGCCGCCGTAGCGACTACAGCGCATCCAGCGGGCTGAGAATGCCGCGCCCACCCTTGTTGAGCACGTGGGTGTAGATCATGGTCGTGCTGACATCGGCATGCCCCAGCAGTTCCTGCACGGTGCGGATGTCGTAACCGGCCTGCAGCAGATGGGTCGCAAACGAATGGCGCAGCACATGCGGGCTAACGGGTTTATCGATCGTCGTCAGCTTGGCGGCTTCGCGCACCGCGCGTTGCACCGATTCCGGATACACATGGTGCCGCCGCTCCATCGGTTGGCCCGTCGCAGCATCGGGGCGTGGGTCCATGGAGCGCACGGGCGACGGAAACACATACTGCCAAGCCCAGCTCCGGTCGGCATGCGGATATTTGACCGACAACGCATGCGGCAGATAGACGCGGCCCAACCCTGCCTCTACATCTTTTTCGTGCAGTAATCGGGCTTTCTGCAATTGAAGCTGCAGCGGTTGAATCAGGTTTTCAGGCAATACCGTGATCCGGTCCTTATTGCCTTTGCCTTCGCGTATCACGATTTCCCGCCGTGCGAATTCCACGTCTTTGACGCGCAGGCGCAGGGCTTCCAGCAGACGCATTCCGGTGCCGTAAAGTAATTGGGCAATCAGGCCAGGCGTGCCGTGCATATGCAATAACAGTTCCCTGACCTCTGATGCCGTCAGTACCACCGGCAGGCGCTTCGGCGTTTAGGCCTGTACCACTTCGTCGAGCCATGGAAGATCCACACCCAGCACCTGCTTATACAGGTACAAGATTGCCGCCTTGGCCTGATTTTGCGTGGATGCCGATACCTGCCGGTCGACAGCGAGGTGTGTCAGAAAGGCTTCGATCTCCGCTGCCCCCATGTCCTGCGGATGGCGTTTGCCGTGGAACAGGATGAATCGCCGGGCCCAGTCCACATAGGCGGCTTCGGTCCGGATGCTGTAATGCCGTACGCGCAGGTGCTCACGTAGACGGTCGAGCAGTTTGGGAGGCGCGGGGGCGGCGACGGGTACTGGTGGCAGGGGCGTGCGATTGTTGGCATCGGCCGAGGAATTCATCCGGGAAATTTTAGGTTTGCCTAAACGCCTACGGTGTGGTGTTTTCCCCGCGGCGACGCTATGGATGTTGTTTTGGCAGACCGCCGGCGCTAGGATCGTGGTCGTCTAAATCTAGTTAGGCCTGTGGCACATACCTCTTCAGCCATTGAAGTTGATCGGGCTCTGACGGCTGAGGAAGTCGCGCTGGTTCGGTGGCTGCTCGCGCATGGCGAAGCGGACAACGCCGCCTACTTGGAACAACTCAAGCTGGCGCGCGTTCGTCGGCTTTGCCCCTGCGGATGTGCAAGCATCGACTTTTCCGTAGCTGGCAAAGTGCCTCCCAGAGGTGGCATGAATGTCCGCTCTGATTTTCAGTGGCGGAGCGCAGCTGGCCATCTCAATGGCGCCTTCGTGTTTGCCCAAGGCGGATTACTTGCCGGGCTGGATCTGTGGTCGATTGATGGCGGCGAAACGCCTGATACGCTTCCACCAACAAATGCTCTGGTGCGGTATGGCAGCGCACAGGCCTAACAATTCGTCCAAGCCGACGCCGCTACGCGGCGCGGCTTAACTCAGGCGTTAGGCGGCGCAAGAAAGCCACCATGCATCGATCAAAAGTCAGCTCCGATTGGCCCAATGCTCTGCGGTGGTTCCTGTGCCAGGAACTCGTTCACTTCACGCCGTGGCATTTCTTCACACAGCCTGATCAGTTTGCTTTCGCCGCTCGCGCTTTTGCACGAGAAGATGTGAGTCGCGGTTAAGTCTTGGTATTCGCGCAACGGCAAGACTGCGATGATTTCGCGGGGTTGGAGATTCATAACGGAAAGGTAGCGAATCGCGTCATTTGTTTTCACCCGGTATTCGGGTCAGGGTCGAGCGAATCGCCACGAACCTGGAACATCGTTTCCGAGACGTTTGATGACGTCTTTGACTTTGTTGCCAAGCGCGTAGTCACCGATATGAAAGACTGGGCATCAATCGAAGATGCACGAGACCTCGATGGCAGCGCCTAACCCTTCCATCGAGAGGACGTCACAAGGGCTGCGCCCTTGCGCCGCCTCTCATGTCAAACGTTAGGCGTCGAAATGAAGCGGATTTCATCGGTTCTCCTCAGTTCACTTCTCGCAGCGACAGGATCTTCAATGGCAGCGGAAACTCTCGAAGTTGGAGATGTCGGCCCGTATGCAGTTCAGGCCGCCAAGAGCAACCCAAACAAACTTGTCCTCGTCTACATACCCGCGCTTTCTGCGCTTCTAGCCAGAGCCACTGAACTCAAAGGCAAGCCTCTATCAGAGGCAGAGATTCAGAAAATTGCCAGTCAAGCAGAAGTCGTTGCGGCACCGAAGGAAGTGGCCGATGCTGTCATTCAGCAGAGGGGCGGCACGAGGTGAGTGCTTCAGTTCCAGAAGAACCAGGGCCTCGCGAGAGAGGCAACGCGACGCCTAACTCTTCCATCGAGAGGACGCTTTCCGGCCTTCGGCCTCCAAGCGCCTCTCATGTCAAACGTTAGGGAACTCAAGTGGCTATCGGTACGCTTTACGTCGTTCAATCGAAGACTGAGTCGCTCTTTCAGGAGGCCAAGTCCAAATCTGATTGGTATCAGGCGATGCAAGATGCCGGCGTCTCGGAAGCACGCTCGCTCGATGCCCAAGACTCACTGCCCGCCTGGGAGTACTCAATCGGCGAAGCGAAGCCACAGGGACAGTTGGGCAGGCTCTTCGTTGGAGACCTGCGCAGCGAAGAGGATTTAACAGGTGATCCCATGGTTGCATTTCACGGTGTCGCGGCAGTCGAAGCTATGGCCGCCGATCTGGCATCAATGGGTGAGCTTGGGCTTCACACCGTCCTTTCAGCTAGTGGTCACGGAGCCGATACTTGGCTTTATCAGCCTTTGCTGCAGTTCTTGGCGCAAGCCTCGGCTCGCCATGAGGCAGTCGTTGTTCTTTCGGGTAACTAGTGCGGCGCAACGCGTTCCCTAACCCCTCCGTCAAGGGGACGTCTTGCGGCAAGCCGCAAGCCGCCCCTTACGTCGAACGTTAGGCATCGATCAAGATGCACACATTCAACCTCTTCGCCGACTACTTCCAGTTCTCTTTGCAGGATGAGGCCGCTAAAGGCGATTTGTCCGAGTCCTGGACTGAAGAAGCCGTCGACCGGCTTCTCGCGGTCGCACCTGGAACGGTCGGCATTCGCACCGTTCGGAACATGGACGTTCCGGTATCAGTCGAGGTTCTCGCCGTCGAGCCAGCGCTCGACTTGAGGGCTTGGCAACACGTAGTCGAGTGCTCGCTGGAAGTCACAAGCCCGCATCTTGTCATTGCGGGCTGTACCGACTACTGTCCAGTTGCAGCGCGCATCCGAGTTGAACCCGGAAGTTATCGGGTTCGTGCGTGCTTTGCAGAGCTGGATACGCTGTCCGAAGACGGATTGGAAGGCAATGATCGCTATCACCTTCAACTCTGGCCCGCTGCGCCGTTGCCCGTGGTTGTTCGCAAATTGCGCGATGCCTGACCCTTCCGTCAAGGGAACCTGCCCTTCGGCAGGCCCCTCACGTCGAACGTTAGGAGCCAGAAACCTTGAAGCATGCAATCGTCGAGTGAAACGCAGCCGCTGAGCCTCGCAGATTTGCCGACCGTAGATGAGGCACTCAAGGAGTTCGACACCCACATCATCGAGTACCGCCGAGTGCTTCACGACGAAGGAATATGGCTTTTCCTCTCGACAGTCGGCTGCTGGGGAGTACCTCAGCCCATATTTCAGTCCGTCGCTTACGGCATTACGGTCGTCCTCTTCGGCGAACGGGTCAAAAGCCGTTATACGGAGCGAAAGTCTTTCACTAAGTTGGCAAAGGCGCTCGAGACTCGGATAGAGCGCGAGTCGGACGAGGCGGCAGTCCGAATAAGGCAGTTACTCCTGCCTGAGCGACTTAGGAAAAAACAGCTTTCAGGGTTGCGGCCTTTGTGGGAGAGCAAAATTTTCCTGGGGTGCTGGCTGTTTTATGGCGCAAGCTTTGCCTATGCCTTTCTTTTCTTTGGCAAGACAACAGCCTAACCCCATTTTCAAGCGGACGCCTCGCGGCGCCGCACGAGTAAAACTTTGGACGCCTTGAATTCGCTATTACCTAATCATTGTCTGTTGGACCCGCGCCGTGATGGCCGCTTGGCTCTTCGCCCGGCGCTTGGCAGCATCCAAGGTGGGAACTACAGCAGTGGCGCGGATTGATAGCGAAGCACTGCGAAATTGATGAATCGATGGCCTATTAGCCGGTGGTTTAGTTCACGGACCAAAAGTCAGTCGAGCACTCTTCAACCTTCGTAGCGGGTGGCAGTTCACCGTTGCCACCGGTGGGGGCGACAGTCAAGGTCTGCTGCCTTCCCGCCGATCCAGAGGCCGCCTTCATCGCAAGCCTTTTGCAGATGTGGGCAGCACCAATGACGCCCTCGGACTTGGCGGGAACGGCGTTCCTCGGGGCGCTCGCAATGTGAGGGCGCTGCGCCGCACGACTCGCGCGCCAGTCCAGGACGGCGATGTGCCCCCGCGCGGTGCACGGAAGCTGACGGGCCAACGGCCCGTCGCTTGTTTCCTGCGTCAGCTTTTCCGATGTCCTTCATCCGCCAGCTGCGGCAGTGCCATCCCCCCGCCCACCGCCAGCAAACCGGCATTCGTATAAATCGCCAGCTTCTCCCGCGTATCCACGATGTCCAGGTTGCGCATCGTCAGCTGACCGATCCGGTCGGCCGGCGAGAACGGCGCGTCTTCCACCTTTTCCATCGACAGCCGTTCCGGCGCGTAGGTCAGGTTGGGCGACTCGGTGTTCAGGATCGTGTAGTCGTTGCCGCGGCGCAGTTCGAGCGTCACCTCGCCGGTGACGGCCTTCGCGACCCAGCGCTGGGCGGTCTCGCGCAGCATGATGGCCTGCGGGTCGAACCAGCGGCCCTGGTAGAGCAGGCGGCCGAGCTTCTTGCCGTTCATCCGGTACTGCTCGATCGTGTCCTCGTTGTGGATGCCGGTCACCAGCCGCTCGTAGGCGATGAACAGCAGCGCGAGGCCCGGAGCCTCGTAGATGCCGCGGCTCTTGGCCTCTATGATGCGGTTCTCGATCTGGTCGCTCATGCCCAGGCCGTGGCGGCCGCCGATGCGGTTGGCTTCCAGGAACAGCTTGACCAGGTCGTCGAAACGCTGGCCGTTCAGGGCGACCGGGCGGCCTTCCTCGAAGCGCACGGTGACTTCCTCGCGCGCGATCTGCACTTCGTCCTTCCAGAAGGCCACGCCCATGATCGGGTTGACGATCTTCATGCCGGTGCCCAGACTTTCCAGGTCCTTGGCCTCGTGCGTCGCGCCGAGCATGTTGCTGTCGGTGCTGTAGGCCTTTTCGGCGCTCATCTTGTAGCCGAAGCCGGCGGCGGTCATGTACGCCGACATCTCCGACCGGCCGCCCAGCTCGTCGATGAAGGCCTGGTCGAGCCAGGGCTTGTAGATCTTCAGCGCCGGGTTGGTCAGCAGGCCGTAGCGGTAGAAGCGCTCGATGTCGTTGCCCTTGAAGGTGCTGCCGTCGCCCCAGATGTGGACGTCATCCTCTTTCATGGCAGCCACGAGCATCGTACCGGTCACCGCGCGGCCGAGCGGCGTGGTGTTGAAGTAGGTCACGCCAGCGGTCGAGATGTGGAAGGCGCCGGCCTGCAGGGCGGCGATGCCTTCGGCGGCGAGCTGCTGGCGGCAGTCGATCAGGCGGGCCTTCTCGGCGCCGTACTGCATCGCCTTGCGCGGGATCTCGTCGTAGTCGGGCTCGTCGGGCTGGCCGAGGTTGGCGGTGTAGGCATAGAGCAGGGCGCCCTTGTTCTTCATCCAGTGCAGCGCGGCGCTGGTGTCGAGGCCGCCGGAGAAGGCGATGCCGACCTTCTGGCCGGCGGGAACGTTTTGCAGGATGGTGGACATGGTGGTGCTGCGTCGCCGGATCAGCCGAAGTGGCAGATGTAGTGGTAGGCCTCGGTCACGCGGATCTCGAAGCTGGAGTTGCCGGGCACGTCGAACTTCTCGCCCGGGCCGGACGCGATCCAGGCATCGGTGCCGGCCAGCTTGTATTCGCAGCCGCCGGCCACGCATTCCATGATCTCGGGCGCGCCGGTGTTAAAGGTCAGCGTCGCGGGCAGCACCACGCCGACCGACTTCTTCGTGCCGTCGGCCAGCGTGATGCCGTGGCTCACGCACTTGCCGTCGAAATAGACGTTGGCCTTGGTGGTGACGGTGACGCCGTCGATCTGGTCGGTGCTGCTCATGGTGCGCTTCTCGGCTGGAGACAAAACCCGCGATTTTAGGTGCCGCCGCATCCGTCGGCCCGCCCGGTGCGTATCCCCGGGAACGGCCGGCGCTCGGCCACAATCGCCGCCATGCCGCACGACCGCTCCGACGACCATCTCATCGCCCTCATGCACCGCATCGCCGTCCAGGATTCCGCCGCGCAGGCTGCGCTGAAGGAACTCTACGACCTGACATCGTCCAAGCTGTACGGCTTGGCGGTCAAGGTGACGGGCAACCGAAGCTGGGCGGAGGATGTGCTGCAGGACGCCTATCTGAATATCTGGCGCATCGCAGGCGACTACCGCGCCGCCCTCAGCCCGCCGATGGCCTGGATGGGCGTGATCGTGCGCAGCCGGGGACTGGATTTCCTGCGTCGGCGCACCAGCGAGCGGGCCGACCAGGGCGTGGAGCTGGACGACTTCATCCAGGAGACGGTGGCCGGCGACGGTACCGACCCGCTGGACGCGGCCCATGCGAGCGAGCAGGCCTGGGCGCTGCACCAGTGCCTGTCGCGGCTGGAAGCCAAGCAGCGCGAGGTGGTGAGCCTGGCCTACCTGCGCGACCTGAGCCACGGCGAACTGTCGGACCAGCTGCAGCTGCCGCTCGGGACGGTGAAGACCTGGATCCGCCGGGGCCTGGAACAGCTGCGCGGCTGCATGGCGCGTTACGCGGGCTGATCCGGTCGCCCGCAAATCGAGAGCACGAGAGGACGAACCATGAACCTGCTGCGCCACCCCAACCTGCTCGACCAGCTGGCGGCCAGCCATGCGCTCGGCACCCTGCGCGCGGGCGCACGGCGCCGCTTCGAGCAGATGGCCCGCGACAACCCCGGCGTGCGCGCCCGGGCGCTCTATTGGCAGGAGACGCTCGCGGCGCTGACCGAACTGCAGCCGGCCCATGTGCCCGGCCCGAACGTCTGGAAGCGGATCGAGAACCAGCTGCCGTCGCGCCTGCCGGCCGCGAATGCACCGGCGCCGCGTGCCGCTGCCGGCCCGGCCGACGATCTGCTCGCGCGGCTGCGACGGTCGCTCGGCCTGTGGCGGGGTGCGGCGTTCGCCGGGGCGCTCGCGACCGTGGTGGCGGTGGTGGTCGGCATCCGGCTCGACGGCGAAGCCGACCGGCGCGGCGCGGCGCTGGCGCTCGCGTCGCAGAACCTGGCGCAGGCCACCCGCGAGAAGCAAACGCTGAGCGCGCAGCTGCAGACGACACCGCAGATCGAATACGTCGCCGTGCTGTCGAACGACCAGGCCGCCCCGGCGGTGCTGGTCACCTTCGATCCGGTTCGGCGCAGCCTGACGCTCAAGCGCGTCGGCAGCGGGTTCCAGGAGACGGCCGACCAATCGCTCGAACTCTGGGCGCTGCCGCCGGGCGGCAGCCCGCAGTCGCTGGGCGTGATGGGCACGAACGCACCGCTGAGCCGCCTGACCGCCGCCGAGGCACAGGTTGCGCCGGTGCCGCAGCTGGCGATCTCGCTGGAGCCCAAGGGCGGCGCACCGGCTGGCGGCGGGCCGACCGGGCCGATCCTCTTCAAGGGCGCGCTGCTGAAGACGACGCTGTGATGCTATCGAAAAGATAGCTGCGTGCGCAGAGACCACCTGTGCAAAAGGCCTGAAACCATCAAAAAAGGAGCCGTGCGGCTACTTTTTGATTCGGCGGGGCGCCCCGTTCAACGCCAGTGGCCGTACCCGCGGCTGTAACCCAGGTTGAGCGACACGCCCAGCGGCGCCGCGTAGACCGGCGCCGGCCGGTAGTAGCTGGGCGCATAGACCACCGGCGGCGGTCCGTAGGGCACGACGACGCTCGACTGCACGATGGCCGGCTGCGCGTAGGCCGGCGCCACATAGCCCGGCTGCGGATAGGTCGGCGGCACCGCATAGGCGGCCTGCGGGGCGGGGGTGGCGTAGGTGTCGGACACCGCACCCACCTGCACCGGCACCCACTGGCCCGGGTCGCTGGCCATCTGCGTCGTGTACTGCCGGCCCGCATATTCGTAGGTGACGTTGTAGCCGACGGTGCGGTTCTCGTAGGTGGTCTGGGTGACGCAGTTCGCCACATTCTGCACCTGCGGATAGCCGCCTTCGACCTGGTTGCCGAGCACCGCGCCGCCGAACAGGCCGAGCGCGGTCGCCGCAGCCCGTCCGCCGCCGTTGCCGATCGCGTTGCCCAGGGCGCCGCCCGCGAGCGCGCCCATCACCGCACCGGCGCCGGTGCGCGGCGCCTGGGTGACGACCTGCTGGGTACCGCAGACCTGCTGCGGCACGGCGACCTGCTGCATCACCGGCGTGGTGGACAACACCCGGCCCATTTCGCGGCCGGCGCCCCGGTCCTGCGCCAGGGCAGCGCCCGATGCGGCGGCGGCCGCGGCTGCCACGGCCGACAGCAAAAGAACTCGTGTCATCGTCAACTCCTTGCGTGCGGCGCGCGTGCGCCGGCTGCGTGCTGGGAGTGTAGAAGCGGGGCGGGAGTTCCCGATGCTGCCCGCAGGTAAAGCCCGGTAAAGCCCCGTAAAGGCGGATGAATGCGCCGCGGCGGCAGGGCCGGAGTCAGGCGATGCGGCGCGCCCAGTCGTCCGCATCGAACCCGACCGTCACGGTGCCGTCGGGCCATTCGACGACCGGACGCTTGACGATGCTCGGCTGCGCCTGCATCAGCGCCACCGCGCCGGCATCGGTGCCGGCAGCCGCCTGGGCCGCCGCGTCCAGGCCGCGCCAGGTGGTGCCGCGCCGGTTCAGCAGCCGGTCGCGGCCGACCGCCGCCATCCAGGCCGGCAGGGCAGAGGCCGGCACGCCGCTTTTCTTGAAGTCGTGGAAGCGGACGTCCACCTGCCGGTCCGCCAGCCAGGCGCGCGCCTTCTTGACCGTGTCGCAGTGGGGGATGCCGTAGAGCGTGACCATCCGCGGATTGTGCCGTGGGCGACAATCCCGGCCCTTATGCACACACTCGACGACTGGCTGGCCCACTGCGAACGGCTGCACCCGACCACCATCGACATGGGCCTCGACCGGGTTCGCACCGTGGCGCAGCGGCTCGACCTGCGCTTCGCGGCCACGGTGGTGACCGTGGCGGGCACCAACGGCAAGGGGTCGACCTGCGCGATGCTGGAATCGATCGCGCTGGCCGCCGGCTGGAAGACCGGGCTCTATACCTCGCCGCACCTGGTGCGCTTCGAGGAACGCTGCCGGGTGAACGGCGACATCGTGTCGCCCGGCGCGCTGGTGCCGCATTTCGCGGCTGTCGAACAGGCCCGGACCGAAGGTGGCGATGCGGTCAGCCTGACGTACTTCGAATTCACGACGCTGGCCATCCTGCGGCTGCTGTCGCAGGCGGGGCTGGACCTGGTGGTGCTGGAGGTCGGGCTCGGCGGCCGGCTGGATGCGACCAACATTGTCGATACCGACTGCGCGGTGATCACCAGCATCGACATCGACCACACGGAATTCCTCGGCAACACCCGCGAGGCGATCGGCTTCGAAAAGGCCGGCATCATGCGGCCCGGCCGGCCGGCGATCGTCAGCGACCCGATGCCGCCTGCCAGCGTGGCCGCGCATGCCGCGGCGGTCGGCGCCGACCTGTGGCAGGCCGGCCGCGACTTCAACGTCTCGGGCGACAAGCAGCAGTGGGGCTGGGCCGGACGCGGCCGGCGTTTCAGCGGGCTGGCCTATCCGGCGCTGCGCGGCGCGAACCAGCTGGTCAACGCCGCCGGCGTGCTGGCAGCCTTCGAGGCGCTGCGCGACCGGGTGCCGGTCACCGCGCAAGCGATCCGCACCGGTCTGGCGCGGGCCGAACTGCCGGGCCGCTTCCAGATCGTGCCGGGCCAGCCGACGCTGGTGCTCGACGTGGCGCACAACCCGCATTCGGTCGCGGCGCTCGCCGAGAACCTGGACGCGATGGGCTTCTTCCCGACCACCCATGCGGTCTTCGGCGCGATGGGTGACAAGGATCTGGGCACGATGCTCGGCCGCGTCGGCCCGCTGGTGGACCGGTGGTATTTCTGCGACCTGCCCACGCCGCGGGCCGAAACCAGCGCCCGGCTATGCGCCAAATGGAACGCGCTGCAGATGGTCGCCGGCGGGCGCCGCGCGGTGCCCGCATCGGCCCATGCGGCACCGCAGCAGGCGCTCGACGCGGCGGTCGCCGCCGCAGACCCCGCTGATAGAATCGTCGTCTTCGGATCGTTCTACACCGTCGGCGGTGTGCTCGCGAACGGCGTCCCCCGCCTCACGGCCAAGCACCTCGGCTAGCTCCCCTTCTCATGGCTTTTTTCAAGTTCCGGTGGCCCGGACGCGGCGAACAGGACGATGGCCGGCAGCAGGATGCCCGCCGGTCGGGCCGTTCGCGGCGCGCCACGCCGCCGCCCGCCGAAAGCGCCGAGACGCTGCGCCGCCGGGCACGCCACCGGCTGATCGGCGCTGCGGTGCTGCTGGTGGTCGGTGTCGTGGGCTTCCCGGTCTTGTTCGATACGCAGCCGCGGCCGATTCCGGTCGACATTCCCATCGCGATCCCCGACCGCAACCAGGCGCCTGCGCTGGTCATGCCCGGCGCCCGGGCGTCCGGCGGGACCGTGGAGGCGGGTAGCACCGCTCCCGCCGCGTCAGCGACTACGTCGGCACCGGCCGCTGCGACTGCCGTAGTGCCGGCGGCTTCCGTTGCCGCTCCGACCACCGCGCAGCGCGGTGCCAATGCCAACGGGCTCGACGACAACGAAGAAGTCGTCGCATCGTCTTTGCCGCGCAAGCCGGCGGAGGAGCCGGCCGCCCGCAAGGAACCTGCGGCCCGCAACGAGCCGGCGAAGCCCGCGGCCGAGACCGCCAAACCCGCCGAGCCGCGCCGCGAGGCACGCACCGAATCCAAGCCCGAGACCCGCCCCGAGCCCAAGCCGGAACGCCCGGCCGCGCTGCGGGTGGACGAGGCGGCCCGCGCCCGGGCGCTGCTGGAAGGCCGCAGCGACCTCGCCGTGGCCGCAGCGCCGGCAGCTGCTTCGACCGCGGCTGCCGCGGCGGAGGGTCGGTTCGTCGTCCAGGTGGGCGCCTTCGGCGATGCCGATAAGGCGCAGGAGGCGCGCGGCAAGCTGAGCCGCGGCGGCCTCAAGACCTACGTGCAGACGGTTGAGACCAAAGACGGCAAGCGCCACCGGGTGCGGGTCGGTCCGTTCATGAGCCGTGCCGAAGCCGACAAGGCGGCCGCCCGCATCCGGGGGCTGGATTTGCCCGCGAGCATCCTCAGCTTGTAGCGAGAAGCGCCGGTGACGGCCATCGACTGGATCCTGGCGACCGTGCTGGTCGCGTCCTTCCTGCTCGGGCTCTGGCGCGGGCTGGTGTACGAGGTGCTCTCGCTGGCCGGCTGGGTGATCGCGTTCCTGCTGGCGCAGTGGTGGGCGCAGGACGTGGCGGACCGGCTGCCGTTCGGGCAGCCGGGCGATTCGGCCCGGTATGCGGCGGGTTTCGTGATCGTGTTCGTGGCGGCGGCGTTCGGCTGCGGCCTGGTGGCCTCGCTGCTGCGGCGGCTGGTCACGACGGTGGGGCTCGGCCCGGTGGACCGCACGCTCGGCGCGGCCTTCGGGCTGGTGCGGGCAGCCGTGCTGCTGCTGGCGCTGGCGGTAGTGGTGGAGACGACGGCCCTGCGCGACAGCGCATGGTGGCAGGAATCGCAGGCAGCACCGCTGCTGCGGGATGCACTGGATGGCGTGAAGCCGGTGCTGCCCGCGGCATTCGGACAATTTTTTCCCTGATGAAGGTGGACCCCCATGTGTGGAATCGTCGGCGTTGTCAGTAACGCTCCCGTCAATCAACTAATCTACGACGCGCTGCTGCTGCTTCAGCACCGCGGACAGGACGCTGCCGGCATCGTCACCCAGCAGCAGCGCAAGTTCTTCATGCACAAGGCCAAGGGCATGGTGCGCGACGTCTTCCGCACCCGCAACATGCGCGCGCTGCCGGGTGACGTCGGACTGGGCCAGGTGCGCTACCCGACCGCCGGCAACGCCTACAGCGAAGAAGAGGCGCAGCCCTTCTACGTGAATGCGCCCTTCGGCATCGTGCTGGTGCACAACGGCAACCTGACCAATGCCAAGGAACTGCGCGGCGAGCTGTTCTCCACCGATCACCGCCACACCAACACCGACAGCGACTCCGAAGTCCTGCTCAACGTCTTCGCCCACGAACTGGAGAAGGCGACACGCGGCGCACCGCTGCATGCCGATGAGGTGTTCGCCGCAGTGCGTGCGGTGCACCGCCGCGTGAAGGGCTCCTATGCGGTGATCGCGCTGATCGCCGGTCACGGCCTGCTGGCGTTCCGCGATCCCCACGGCATCCGGCCGCTGTGCATCGGCCGCGCCAAGGACGGCACGGTGATGGTCGCGAGCGAATCGGTGGCGCTCGAAGGCTCCGGTTTCACGCTCGATCGCAACATCGCCCCTGGCGAAGCCGTCTTCATCAACACCGACGGCAAGGTGCTGTCGCAGCAGTGCGCGGAGGCGCCGCGGCTCAACCCGTGCATCTTTGAATTTGTGTATCTCGCCCGGCCGGACTCGGTGCTGGACGGCATTTCGGTCTACCAGGCGCGCCTCAACCTCGGCGAGGCCCTGGCCAAGCGCGTGGTGTCGACCGTGCCGCCCAACGAGATCGACGTGGTCATCCCGATCCCGGAATCGAGCCGCCCGAGCGCGACGCAGCTGGCGCACCTGCTCGGCATTCCGTACCGCGAAGGTTTCGTCAAGAACCGCTATGTCGGACGCACCTTCATCATGCCGGGGCAGGGCGTGCGCAAGAAGTCGGTGCGGCAGAAGCTCAACGTCATTGGCAGCGAGTTCAAGGGCCGGAACGTGCTGCTGGTGGACGACTCGATCGTGCGCGGCACCACCAGCCGCGAGATCGTGCAGATGGCGCGCGACGCCGGCGCCCGAAAGGTCTACATGGCGAGTGCTGCGCCGCCGGTGCGCTACCCGAACGTCTACGGCATCGACATGCCGACCAGCACCGAGCTGGTGGCGGCCAACCGTTCGCTGGAAGAAGTGCGCGCCCTGATCGGCTGCGACGCGCTGATCTACCAGGACGTGGACGCGATGAAGAAGGCCGTCGCCGCGCTGAACCCGAAGCTCGACGGCTTCGACGCTTCCTGCTTCGACGGCATCTACGTGACCGGCGACATCACCTCCGACGACATCGTGAAGATCAACGAGGCGCGCGTCGGCCAGGAAGAGCCGTTCGCCGAGGAAGACACCTCGCGCCTCGCACTGCCCAACGCCCAGGACGCCTGACCGGCGCCACGCAACCGAACCGACTGTCCCGCCTTCGATGACACAACGCATCCGTACCCGCTTCGCACCGTCGCCCACCGGCTTCATCCACCTCGGCAACATCCGCTCGGCCCTGTATCCCTGGGCCTTCGCGCGCTCGCAGGGCGGCGATTTCATCCTGCGCATCGAGGACACCGACCTCGAGCGGTCCTCGCAGGCGGCCGTCGACGTGATCCTGGAGGGCATGGCCTGGCTGGGTCTGGATGCCGACGAAGGGCCGTTCTATCAGATGCAGCGCATGGACCGCTACAAGGCGGTGCTGGCCGAACTTCAGGCGAAAAACGCGGTGTACCCGTGCTACATGTCGGTTGCGGAACTGGATGCGCTGCGCGAGCGCCAGATGGCGGCCAAGGAAAAGCCGCGCTACGACGGTACTTGGCGTCCGGAGCCGGGTAAGACGCTGCCGCCGGTACCGGCCGGCGTCCAGCCGGTGCTGCGCTTCCGCAATCCGCAGGGCGGCGTCGTCGCCTGGGACGACAAGGTCAAGGGCCGCATCGAGATCGCCAATGACGAACTCGACGACCTGGTGATCGCGCGCCCCGACGGTACGCCGACGTACAACTTCTGCGTGGTGGTGGACGACATCGACATGGCGATCACCCATGTGATCCGCGGCGACGACCATGTGAACAACACACCGCGCCAGATCAATATCTTCCGGGCGCTCGGCCAGGAGCCGCCGGTGTATGCCCACCTGCCGACCGTGCTGAACGAGCAGGGCGAGAAGATGAGCAAGCGCAACGGCGCCAAGGCGGTGACGCAGTACCGCGACGCGGGTTACCTGCCCGATGCGATGGTGAACTATCTGGCGCGCCTGGGCTGGAGCCACGGCGACGACGAGATCTTCAGCCGCGCGCAGTTCCTGGAGTGGTTCGACCTGGACCATCTCGGCCGCAGCGCCGCGCAGTTCGACGAGGCGAAGCTCCGCTGGGTGAATGCGCAGCATCTGAAGGCGATGGCCGACGATGCGCTGGCACCGCTGGTCGCCGAGCAGCTGCAGAAGCGCGGCATCGTGGCGGACGAGCGCCTGCCGCGGATCTGCGCGCTGTTCAAGGATCGCTGCGACACGGTCGTTGCGCTGGCGGACTGGGCGGCGCGCTTCCACGAGGATGTCGAGGCCAGCGCCGAAGAGCGCGACCAGCATGTGACGGCATCGGTGATTCCGGCCGTTCGCACTCTGGCCGACAAGCTGGAGACGGTGGAGTGGACGAAGCCTGCGATCGCCTCGGCGATCAAGGAAACGCTGGCCGCGCACGGACTTAAAATGCCGCAGCTCGCGATGCCGGTGCGGGTGCTGACTATGGGTACGGCGCACACGCCGTCGGTCGATGCAGTGCTCGAATTGATCGGACGCAAAAATTTATTGAGCAAGTTGCGAAAAGTCTAAAAAACTGTGCATAATTCGAGGCTCGGAAGTTAACAACGAAACGCAGCGAAAGCAGCAGATCGTTGAAGACAAGGGGGGTATAGCTCAGCTGGGAGAGCGCTTGCATGGCATGCAAGAGGTCATCGGTTCGATCCCGTTTACCTCCACCAATCCGACGGAAGTTCCAAGGTTTTGACCCTATCGTCTAGAGGCCTAGGACATCACCCTTTCACGGTGAGTACCGGGGTTCGAATCCCCGTAGGGTCGCCAAGTTGTAGCGCTTGGCTCTTGCATGCAAATGCGAGCGCGAAAGCTGCCTACCAGGAGTGGTAGTTCAGTTGGTTAGAATACCGGCCTGTCACGCCGGGGGTCGCGGGTTCGAGTCCCGTCCACTCCGCCAAGTTTCCTTCGGGAATTCAAAGGGTTGCATCGGAAACGGTGCAACCCTTTTTGTTTTTTGGAATTCGCTTGGGCACTTTTTGGAATCAGCAACTACCGACGCCGGTCAGCCCAAGCCTTGTTTGCTTCTTCCAACGAACTGAACTCGGCCTCCGCCCATGACACGCTTCCGTCGGGCGATAGCAAACCAGCCCAGTTCAGCCCCGGTTCCCCTTCCACGGTGATGGGTGTGGTGGTGGAGTGCAGGCCCGGCTCTTCCTCGAAGGTTTCGATGCGCCAAGCGATGACGTGCTCCGACACAAAAAGGCCGTCGCTGCCGTCGTAAACGATGCGGTACCCAGGTGTCGCTGGGATGATGGTGAAGTGGGCTGATTCGCTCATGGTGCTGGAGGTGGTTGGAGCGATCCATCCTAGTTCAACCGGCAGGTTTGGCCGTCTTGGACTGCCTGCGGTCATAGACGCGGGCGATCATCTTCCCGTCTGTGTGCAGCGTCGCGTCTTGCGTGTCGCTGTCGCCACGCCCCAGCTTGTCGCTCACGCCCTTCGGCCGGCAGTCCTGCAGGCTGAACGCCTGAAACTCGATCTCCAATGCGTTGCCCAGCAGCTCAGCGCTGGCCATTAGGGTGCCCAGTAGCTTCCCCCAGCCCGACTTCGTGTACGCCTGACCTTGCATGTTGCCGAACAGCAGGAAGGTGCCGCTGATCTTGTTGCGCTTGATCGCCAGCACTTCGCGGATCGTCTCGCGCAGCTCGGGCGACCATTCGATCAGCACGCTCGGCTTGTCGGGGTTCTTGGAGTCGGTCCAGACGATGCCGGCATCCTGAATGGCATCGCGCGTAATGCGGCGAACCTCGACCGACCGGCGAACACACAGCCAGGCAGTGCGTAGAGCCAGGGCGATGATCAGGTAGGGCCCGCCCAGCACGCGGCCGGTGGCTACGACGATGTCGAGTTCGTCATGGGTCACATACCTCCGGGTGCGCTCGGTCTTGTTCTTCGTGAGCTGGTCGAACGGGTTCGTCTCGATCAACCCTTTGCGGATGCCGTACTCCAAGATTAAGCGGGCGAGGGCGATTTCCTTGTTGGCCTTCTCTGGCCGGCTGTCAACGCAGGCATCGAGATAGGCGTAGCCCATGGTCCGCGTCAGCTCGTGCACTTCGAAGTGGCCCCAAGCCCGCTTCAGGTTCTCGGCCTCGCGGCGGTTCTCGGCAATGGTGGAGTCGGCCCGCTTGCGCAGATCGGTCTCGGGCAGTGAGTCCTGCCATTCGAACCAGGCATCGACCAGCCCCGTGAATCCACCGGTAGGACGGTCTTCGATCACCTTGGACGAGTCCTCAATGGCTTGGCGCCGCAGCCGGCGGATTTCGGCTAGGTCGTCAATCGCACAGTCGTAGCGGAACGCCCAGCGGCCGGACCTCAGCTTGTAGCCGATGCTGTACCGGAGCTTGCCGCGACGTTCGTAGACGCGGAAGGGGAGGCCATCCGGAACAGAACGACGGCGGATCATGCTCGGCGGAGGAAGGAGAGGTTGGCTGTCTTGGGCTTCGGCTGATCCGGCGATCCGGAGCCGCGGCACACGGCATCGTAGTGCGCACGCTCGAGCACCACACCGTTGCGTCCGATGAACGCACGCGAGAAGCCTCGGCGGTGCAGCACGTTCAGCTGCTTGGTGGGCAACTGGTAGCCGGTGATGGCGAACAGTTCCTCTTCGGAAAGCACAACGTCGGTCATCGTGCATGCTCCTGCATTTCCACATTACCGGCTGCAGCTGCATTCCGATTCGCCGCCTGCAGGTGGAAAATTCCTTCCTGCACAGAATGCTGGGCGAGCCGTACCAAGGTCAGCCCTGCGCTCAGCAGCCGCGCATCGTCGTCCCACTCACAGATGATCTTGAGCAGATCTTCCACTTCGGCGATCGACTGCGACAGATCCTCGCACCGCTGCACGGTCGTGTCGCCGGTGACTTCGAAATAGCGATCTGTCGCCGCGCTCACGAGCCGGACGATTCCCCACACCGCGTCCCGGTGCATGGTGCTGCCCGCTGCTTCGAGCACGACATTCGCCTCCGTTAGGCAGGTGTACACCCTGTCGAAGGCATCGTCGACTACGCCGTTCGATGTGGCTGGCTGGGCCAGCGATGCAGAGGCTTTTGTCGCCGAAAACGCATTGACAGTGGCGGTTGCCCGGGACGTTCTCGGACGGTCAATTTGGGCAGTAGTCATCCCACTACCTCGACTTTCGTTTTGGCCGTCAGCCGCCGCGCTTTAGCGGCCTCCCGACCTGCGCGCAATCTAGCCACGATCTCAGCTTTTTCTTTGGCTGCGGCCACGGCATTCTCCGCATGCAGCGCCCGATTGGAACTGATCTTGTGGTTCAACCATGCCGGATTAACGTGACGGCAACCGAGCGCCACCATCTCTTCGATGAAGTGAAGGAAGCCGGCTGCGACGTTGGAAACGTCGGTCCTGTAGAAGTCGCCGTAAGGGTGCCGCTCAGACTTTTCGATCGCCTCGCGAAGAATCCTGTCCAGGTACGGTCGTTCCAGGCTGTGCGCCTGGTAGAAGGCGACTAACTCCTTGGCCATCTCGTAGCCTCGTGCGCGACCCTCATAGAAGGGCAGGGCGGGGGCATCGAAATAGACGTAGCGTCGAGACTGCCGCCGCTTGCCGGCCTCGCGAACGACCGTGTAGCTGAAGCTCAGCTCATCGGTTTCGCGAATCTCGCCGGATGGCATGCGGACGACGCGCGCCTTCAACCGTTCCTTGCGACGGCGAAAGGACACTGCATCGATGTGCTCGGCGATCTCGCGGCAGGCATCGTGAGCGAGTGCATTGCCGGTTCCATCGCACAGATGTCCGCCGATCAAGGTGCAGTACTTCTGCAGCATCGCGAAGAGCTCGGTGCCGCACCGGTGGAGCGGCTCGCAGTGCTCGGGATCGACGTGGACCTGGATCTCGCGCAGTGTTCCGAAGGCCTCATCGTTGTTGTTCACGACGTGCCTGGCGATCTCCTTTCCGGTGTCGGGATCTGCGAAGCCGATGTGACCGGAGCGCCGCAAGAATCCGAAGCCAGCCTCCTGGGCGCGTTCGATCCGGTTGCCGTTGAATTTCAAACCATCCGGGCGAATGGTCAGGACGATGAGCGAAGGACTCACCGATACGGCCTGCTGGGCCCGCCGGGGGTTGGGTTCTTCGCTAGCTTTTCCGGGTACTGGCGCAGCCTGGGTTGCGCCCACGGCGGGGCGCGCGATAATCGCGGTCATGATTCAGGATTCCTGGTAAGGGTTGTGGATCAAGAAGCCGGTTTGCGGGTCCAAGCGCATTCCGGCTTCGTCTTTTCCGGGTGAGGCATCACGCAGCGTCCCTCGACTCACCCAGCATCGGCAGCACGTTGCGCGACCACTTCAGTTGGGTCACCGGTACACCGCTGCCGTGCTTCTTGCCGGTGTCGAACATCCGGCAGAAGTCGCGACCGGCTTCGGTGTGTTCCCACTTCTCGCCGATCTTGACCTGCAGGCCCGCTTCGGCAAGCAGTAGGTTCATGCCACGGGCACTGGTGCCGATTTCCTTGCCCAGCTCCGTCGGCGTGTACCACTGGCTGTCCTGCTCCTGCGCGACCAAGTGGGTTCGGCCCAGCTGCTGCATCAGGTTGATATCCGTCATCGCGTAGATCGCCTGATTGGCCGAGATGGCTGCAGCGTTCTTGTCGCACCCCAGCAGGCGGGCACAGCGGACCAGGGCAGGGAACGCCTTGGCTGCTTCAGATGTGGCGCGCAGCGGACTGCCGGGCTTCTTCGCGGTGTAGCTGCCAGTCTTGCGGATCGACGGGAGCACCTCTTCGAACACCCAGCGCTCGAAACGCTCGGCAGCGGGGAGGGTGCTGTTCACGATCAGACGCAGCATGTCTGGTTCGTTGATGACACGCATCTGCTGAATGCCGCCCCCCGTGGGAAGGGGACGGTGTTTCGCCGCCCCCTTGCAGTGCTGTTGCAGCGCGTCGTTAGGACGTACATAGCCCAGCGCCTCAGCGACATCTTTGCCGACAAAGTGCGGCTCGCCATCGATCTCGAGTGCGCGGATGCTCGCACCATCGAAATGGTAGGGAACGATCTTGCTCATTGCTGTCCTTTCGTTTCGGGTTGTGAGGCGCTCTCGGACCTGAAGGTCGAGCGCAGGCGGGCAAGAATTTCGCCGTTCAGGCTACGGTCGTTCGCAACCGCCTCTGCCTGCAACCGAACTTTGATGTCGGGTGGAATGCGGACTGGGGTAGGCGTTAGTTGGTGACGCTCAGCTGTCATGGTTGGTAGATTCTCCAAGAATCTTTCTAGGTGAGTCAACTAGATTCTTTGTAAAAGATTCTCAAAGAGTCGATCATTCGAAGATGGAACCGAAACAGCAAGCTCCCTACCCTCTCCGAATGCCAGCGTCGCTTCGTGCCACGATGGAGCGTTCTGCTAAGCGGAATGGTGTGAGTCTCAACAGCGAGTTGGTTGATCGCTTGGAGCTCACGCTTCATCCGCAGACCGACAGCGATCTTGAAAAAAGAATCGATGAGCTGCGCTACCGAGTGGCGGATCTGGAGTCTCAGCGTGAGCTCCTGCATCTCACGGTAGGAATGGCTGCGCACTACGCTCGCTGGTTGATGCCAATGCTGCGTTCCGAAATTCGTGAGGCCGACCGGGAAATACTGGAAGAGGTGAAGATCAAGATCGATTCCCTCATTGAAGTCTTCGGTCAAGCCGACGAGGACCAAGTCAACTTGATTCACGAGAACCTGCGCGACACCGGCGCCCGATTGATTAGCACTTTGGAGGAGGCGCGCAAAGCACGCGATCTCGCAGTTGAATCCGATGGCGAGTCGAGTTCGCAGTAGCGACCCGCGCACGGTCACTGTTCGGGTGTGCAGTCGGTTGATTTCCCAATTTCCCACTGAGGTTCTGGCTGTTCATTGCATCTCCCGGCCATCAGCACCAAACGGCTGCTGAGTGCGAATCGTACCGATATCAGTACGTTAACGCAACCGATATCGGTATGGAGCGGCGATTGTCTTTCACTATGCGTGGGTGCAGATAGATAGGGAGCAGGGGACTCATAATCCCTTTGTCACTGACCGGAGCAGGGCAGGGGACTCAAAATCCCCCGCTCGTGTGGCTTGAGCACCGGACTTTTAATCCGTTGAGCTGACGACCCTCGGCCGGCTACTGCCTTCACAAGGTAGGGGTCCCGCCGTCGAGGTGAGATGGACGGTTCGAATCCCTGAGCTTCTGCCACACCTGTACAACGCCTTCGGATAGTTCCTAGGCGTTCGCATGGGCGCCGCTTAGGCTGTTTCGTGGTGATGCTGTACGCTTTGATCGTGTGTGCCTGTGGAGGCACTAAGGGCTGCCCATGGCGAATGCTGACAACGAGTTGCTGCTTGCTCGTCCGATGGACTTCTTCAAGCGATACGCGGTATCGCCACCGGACGACGCTGGAAGCCGCACCGTTCCTGTTCCTGGGCGGCTCGCAACGTTGGTCGCCAACCAGACATTGACGAAGTCGCTGGAGCTTTGGTCCGACCCTAACCATACGGTCCTGCCGCCCAGCGTGGAACGCATCGATTACCAGCAGGTGATAGGCGGCAAAGTCGTGTGGGCCGACGTGACAACAGTCGAGCGCGACAAGCCTGGCGCCAAGACTTTCAAGATCACCATGGAGGAAGCGGACGGCTTGGTGCCGATCTACTACCTACCTTGGTGCAGCGGCAAGCTGATGGAAATGCGGCTCCCTGATGTCGGAGCGGACATGGACAACATCGCCGAGCATCCACGGCTATTTTTCACTGCTGCGCTCAGCGGTTGTTCTGTGTTCGTCGATGGACATCCGGCCCGTCCGCGCATCGTTCATGCCGGCATCAACGGGGCATTGAAGACTGACGCGGTCGCTTTCTGGCGCGACATGTTGAACGGGATCTCTGTGAAAACCGGGCGACCGATCGACGATCACCTGCGTGAAGCCAACAAGCTTGAGTACATGAACACGCCCTGGGCCATGGGGTTCAAGCAGTTCTTACAGGCGGATCACCGGGACACCATGGAAATTCGCGAGGTGAAGGAGTGGGCATCCGTATTTGGCATTCGGTTCGGACGCCTGTGGTCCTTTTATCTGCAGCGCAACGCTACTGCAACGACCTATCGATTGGTCAAGAAAAGCGACACCACCATCCTTACCCACAAGTACACAAAAGAGAAATTCAGGGTGGTGAAGAATCAGCCACACCTCGTCGTTGCGAGCCAGGTTCAGAAAGGGCATGGATTCTTCAGTCGCGACAAGACGATTCATGTCGTGAAAGAAGACGTTGCCTTGCCGCTGATGATCGATGAGTTCTACCCAACAGGCCAAGCGCACATCAAGCCTGAGCGACGGATCATCGCGACTTAAAGGCTGTCTCCGCACGGTCCCCTCGACAGGAAGCGAATGTGCAGCATGCCAGCGCCCGAGTAGCTTTCCTGTTCGATTCATCTCTCCGGCAACGAACATCGAGCATGCCGGTTCGATTCCTTCCTCCGGCATCGAAACGTCTGCGGCCTCCACCTACACCAGCAGGCCGGCTGGCTGCCTACGGTGAAAGCTCATCAACTTGGAGCTCACCATGCAACCCAAAGACAGTGAACAGGACAAGGCCGAAACTGGAGAGCGGGGCAACGATACGGTCGCCCTGAATGACGCGGAAGAGGCGCGCAAGCGCAACGGCAATCCGAGCCAGGGCGGGAGTGAAGAAAGCGTTGCCACTGGCCACGGCCGTGGCGGAAACGAAGAGCTCGCAGATCCTCAAGATTAAAGATTAGGCATGGGACGATAGAAGCCCCATCTGCGCACTTGTACTACTTAGATTGGCCGCATTGGTTAAGCAATTCAGCTACCTGTACTTGAGCACCGAAACCGACAACCCTGCAAGGGCATCTCTGTGTAGTCAATATCACGCCAGTACGGGCTGATCAGCATAGTATGTGGCTTGAACACGTTTGGAAACTTTCAGGTAAAGCGACCACACGGCTACGGTAATGAGAGTTTTGGCCAGTTCGCCTACGGCAGTTGAACTCGGCGCTTCGGACACGCCGGTGACGAGAGGGACCAAAGCGAAGGCGGCAAAGAAATTAATACCTAAACCGGCGATCCAAAACGCTAGCTGCGTATACATAACTGACTTCGGGTTGTGGAATTTCCAGAGCCGAATGCCAGCGAGAAAGAACGCACTTGCTTGGATCGCTGAAAGAAACCAAGTCCACATCTTGAGATTTTCCCAAAACGCCTTACCCACAAGGTTCGGGTATAGCCTTTCTGACGAACTGATCTCGTTGGCCGTGGTTGATATGGCAATTAACGGTGCAAGCACGATCAAACAAAATACAAGCCAAGCGAGCCAGCCGGCAACTCCTTTAAGGGGAGGGGTGCCATACTTTTTGCGTCGGTTGCGCATGAAGATCAGCACGCCGATCAGTGTCGCGATGACCAGCAATAGCGGAAGAAATCCTAGGAAATTCTCCATATTTTCCCTCTCCTTTAGTTTTGCCTTAAGTGAAATTTAGAGGACGCTGCCCGTCCACACTGCCCGGCCAATGACCTCGAAATCATCCTCATTCGAGTAGATCTTCATCTTTGGCTTGAAGTTGGGGTTCTCGGCCGTCGCAACGATGCCGGCGCCTTCAAGCAACTCCAGTCGCTTGATCAGCAGATTTCCATCTACGCGGAACGCGAAGAAGTCGCCGTCCAGCCGCTCGCGGTCGCCGCGGTTCACCAGCACCACTGCGCCGTCCGCGATCTTCGGCTCGTTGCTGACGCCAGCAGCATCGACCACTAGCGCATTGCCTGGCGCAATGCCCAGCTTGCGCAGAAAGTCGCTGCGGAATACGAGTGGCGGCCGGTCGTCCTCCTGGTAGACGACCCGACCTTCTCCATTCGAGAACTTCACATCGGCGCGGCGAACGGCAACGAAGTCCTGATCCACAGGCGTCTCGTTCTGCCGGCCGAGCTCTATCTGCAGGAAGTTGTCCAGCGTGACGTCGAAGTACTCGGCGATCTTTCGCAGCGATTCCAGCCTGACGCCGTCATCGCCTTTTAGTACGCGGTCGATCGTGCCTTGGCCGATGGCGTAGCCCGCTCCAGCCATTCGTTCCCGGAGAGCGCCGATCGACAAATCGCCCATCAGCGTGCGCATGTTGGTCGCCAACGTCGCGTTCGGACGACGGGCAATTTTTGCGTTGGGTGCGGCCATACCGAATTCTGGTCCTTTACAACCCGATATCGGTATGGCATGCTTATACCGAGATCAGTACAGGAATCGCGATGTATCCCACCGAGCCGCTCACCGACTACCTCATGCGCCACCTGAAGGCGGCGGGCACAGCCCGCTTCCAAGAGATCGCGGACGCCAGCGGTGTGCGTGTGAGCTTCATCCGGAAGTTCTTCTACGGGATGCGTGAGAACCCGCGGGTAAAGACGATCCAGCCGTTGATCGACTACTTCCAGGCCACGACGGCAGGCCCGGCCCAGAGCAACAAGAGTGCTGTCCGTGGCTGACTGGAACAACGTGGGCAACCACGTTGCTGTTCATGTGCCGCGCCGGCTCGTTCGTTCGGCTGCGCCCAGGTCTACCCGCGTGGAGCGGTACTCGACCGCTAGTTCGCCGTGCTGCCATCGCATCAGCAGTCGCGTGGTGACTAGCGTGTGCAATGGCGCCCCGGTACTTGGGTCGCGATTCGTCGACATCGCTGTGCGTGTCGAGGCGTGGATGGTCGCCGCGTCCAAGGCGGTTCGTCGGTGGGGCACTCTCTTCTCCATGCTGCGCAGTCTGAAGCGGCAGGGCGGTCAAGTCACTGCCAACGTTTGGCCGAATCTGGCAGGGGCTGCCCGATGAACATCACCGCGCTGCTCTACAACGCCGTACGCCGCTTCCGCGGAGTCGAGCCCGAGGACTCCAACGGTGCGGCAGGTCTGGCGCCCTACATGGGCCTCACCTCGACCAGCCTGAGTCACAAGGTCAGCCCGACCTACGCCAGCGCGCACTGCAGCCCCGACGAGGTCGTGATGATCTGCAAGCTGACGCAGGACCATGCGCCGCTGCAGGCGATGGCGATGCAGTTGGGCTATGCGCTGCTGCCGATCGCTCCGGCCACCGGCGACGGCGACCCCGACTACGTGCAGCGCATGAGCAGCAGCGTGGCTGAGTTCGGCCAGTTCATCGCCGAGGCGTCGAGCAGCTATGCCGACCGCTCCATCGACGACAACGAGATGGCCCGCATCACCCAGGAGTTTGCCGAGTCGATGTCGGCCCAGGCGCATCTGTTCGCCCTGTTGAAAGCGAAGCACCTAAAGGCCAAGCCAGCCGCTGCCCTGAGCGTGAACGACGTGCGGTGGATGAAAGAGCAGGGCGAGGTGGTCGCATGAACCCGATTCGCGCGCTGGGCGTCGCCGCCCGCTTCGTAGTGCTGGTGGTGCGGATGCGCTCGGTTGGCCGGGCGCTGTGGGTGCTGGAGTACGAACGTGCGGAGATGGCCCGATGACTGCAATGCTCAAACCATCGACTGCTGCTTTTCGTGGCTACCAAAACTACGTGCTGTTCTCTCCGGAAAGCGGCAGGGCAAAGGTCGGAATTACGGCGGATTTGCGTTCCCGGCTGAGGTACTACCGGCAAGAGTCGCGGCGCAACGGACTCGGCTACGTCGCGATGGAAGGCGGTGCGCCGCAGCAACTGGGCATCGCACGGTTAGTGAAAACCGAACTGTGCCGGGCGCTCAAGTCTCACTCACTGCCCGGGCATGGCAATTGGGTCAAGACCGACGCGGACGGCTTCATGGCATTGGTGGCAATGACTCGCCGGTTCCAGAACGACATCCTTGTTGCCTTGGGCGAGGTGGAGACCGACCGTGCTTGAGCTATCTCGAATCCGCATCGATGGCGAGACGCAGTCGCGCGTCGAGCTCGATCAAGACGTTGTGCAGGAATACGCCGAGGCGTACCTCGCTGGCGCTCAGTTCCCGCCGGTGACGGTGTTCTTCGACGGCGCCGACTGGTGGCTGGCTGATGGCTTCCACCGCTACTTCGGCGCGATCACCGCGGGTCAGACGAAGATCTACGAGCAGATCGTTCCGGGCACGCTTTTGGACGCGCAGCTGCATAGCTTCGGCGCGAATGGCCAGCACGGACTGCGCCGCACTAATGCCGACAAGCGCAAAGCGGTCCAGGGCGCCCTTGCGCATCCGGTGTCGGGGACGTGGAGCGACCGCGAAATCGCCAAGCACTGTGGCGTGACGCACCCCTTCGTCGCGTCGGTTCGCAACCCGAAGGTGGTAACCGTTACCACCCCTGCCGATGCTTCCCGCAGCTCGGGGGTGGTAACCGTTACCACCCCGACGACGCCGGCCGCGAACGCCAATGCCACGCCGGCTTCTACGGAAGATGTGGCGCGGGCGCCTGCCAGCTCTGCGCACCATGCTCTTATTTCAGGAGCGGAATCCGCTGCGCAGTCGTTGGTGCCGCCCTCCGTTGAGGCGGATGGATTCGGTCCATCGGACGAAGAGATCGCTGCTGCGGAGGCGGCTGCCGCTGTTGACGCTGAGGAACTGCAGCGCCTGCTCCAGTCCGAAGAACCGCTGGGCGAAGCGCTGCGGGCGGTAAAGCAACTGCGCGCCGAGTTGGCGGTGGTGAAGTCGACGCGCGACGGCTACATGACGCAGTGCAACGAGCAGATCAGCCGCATCAAGTCGCTGCAGCGCCAAGTCGACAAGCTGAAACGTGAGCTGGAGGCGGCGCATGGATCTGTTTGACCAGCCCAACTATGCGACCGCCGCCTTCCCGGAGCCGCGGCCGTTCCAGCTCGATGCGCACCAACGGCTGCGCGACGGCATCCGAGCCGGACACAAGAATCAATTGCTGATGAGCCCGACCGGCTCGGGCAAGACCTATCTCGGGCTGCGCATTGCGCACGAGGCACTGGCGAAGGGTCGCCGCGCGATCTTCGTATGTGACCGCTCGACGCTGATCGACCAGACCAGCGAGACCGCCGACCGGTACGGCTTGGGTGCGCACGGCGTCATCCAGGCCGACCACTGGCGGACCGACTATTCGAAGCCCTTCCAGATCGCGAGCGTTCAGACCCTCGCCCGCCGGCAGTGGCCGGAAACCGACGTGGTGATCATCGACGAGGCCCACACGCAGCACACCGCCTGGACCGAGCACGTCCAGAAGTGCCGCGCTGCCGTCATCGGCCTGTCGGCGACGCCTTTCTCCCCTGGCCTAGGCAAGCTGTTCACCAACTTGGTCAACGCGACCACGATGCACGCCCTCACGCAGTCCGGGGTGCTGGTGCCGATGCGAGTCTTTTCCTGCACCGCGCCAGACATGGCCGGCGCTGAGACCTCCGGCGGAGAGTGGACCCAGGAGGCAGCTGGCAAGCGCGGGATGGAGATCGTCGGCGACGTGGTGGCCGAGTGGGTCAAGTACGGCGAGCAGCGAAAGACCATCGTGTTCGGCGCGACGATCGCGCACTGCCAGGAGCTGTGCAGGCAGTTCAATCAGGCCGGGATCATGGCCGCGGTGTTCACGGCCGACACGCCGGCCGCCGAGCGTCTAGGCCTTATCAAGGAGTACCGCAAGCCCGACTCCAGCCTGCGCGTGCTGATCAGCGTGGAGGCGCTGGCGAAGGGCTTCGACGTGCCGGACGTGGGTTGCGTGGTGGATTGCCGGCCGCTGCGCAAGAGCCTGTCCACCGCAATCCAGATGTGGGGCCGCGGCCTGCGCGCATCGCCCGAGACCGGGAAAACCGACTGCATTCTGCTGGACCACTCCGGCAACATCCTGCGGTTCGCCGAGGATTACACCCGGGTGTTCTTCGAGGGGCTGGCCGCGCTCGACATGGGCGAGGCACTGGACAAGGTGATCCGCAAGGAGCCTGAGGAGGTCGAGAAGAAGGGCTGTCCGTCTTGCGGTTATCAGCCTTTCAGGAAGCGCTGCATGTCGTGCGGGTTCGAGATCGTCGATCCGGCACTGGTCCAGCAGGTGCCGGGCTCGATGCGCGAGGTGATGATCGGCAAGGCGAAGGCTGCGGACAATCACCAGCACCTCTGGCAGCAGGTCTGCAGCTACGTCAGGGCCCACGGCAAGCCCGAGACCGCACAGGGACGTGCGGCCCATATCTTCAAGGACTTCGTGGGCGAGTTCCCGCCGCGCGGCTGGCACCTCGACAACACCGCGGGCGCCGAGATCACCCGCGCGGTCCTGAACAAGATCAAGTCGAAGAATCTGGCCTGGATCAAAGGCCGGAGGCAGGCGCAGCCCGCATGAGCTTCATCGATTTCGCCCGCGCCCACGGCGTCGAGATCAACTTGGCCAAGTTCGCCCCGAGCGAGCGCGTGCGCCGCTGTGGCACCACCGCGCACCCGCGCTCGACGAACGGAGCCTACTTCTGGGACGGCCGGCGCGGCTGGGCGTTCGCCTGGGACGGCGAAGCGCGCGTGCAGTGGTTCGACGATCCCAACGCAAAGCCCTGGACCGACGAGGAAAAGCGCGCCTGGGCACAACGCCGGCAGGCCCAACAGGCTGACCGCGAGCGGCTGCAGCAGAAGGCCGCCCGAGAGGCCGCCGAACTGATGCGCACCACGGTGCCCGGACCGCACAACTACCTGCATCGCAAGGGCCTGCCAGCCGCGCAGGGTCTGTGCCTGCCCGACGGCGGCCTGCTGGTGCCGATGCGTGACATGGTGACCAACGAGCTGCGCGGCGCCCAACTGATCCGCTGGACCGATACCGAGGCCGAGCCCGGCGTCATGCGCTGGGTAAAGAAGATGACCTACGGCATGCGCGCACAGGGCGCCGTGCTGCGCCTGGGCCAACGCAACGCGCCGGAGCTGGTGCTGTGCGAGGGCTACGCAACCGGCCTGTCGATTGAGCTGGCGATCCGCCAGATGCGCTTCAACGCTGCGGTGCTGGTGTGCTTCTCCGATTCCAACATGGTCCACGTCGCCGAGCGAACGAAGGGCCGCCGGTACTGCTTCGCCGACAACGACAAGAGCGGAGCAGGTGAGCGCGCTGCCCAGGCCACAGGTTTGCCTTACTGCATGGCGCCGACGGTCGGCTGGGATGCCAACGACCTGCACAAGCGCGAGGGCCTGCTGGCTGTCTGCGCACCGCTGGTGAAGGCCCGACAGGAGGCTGCCGCCATGTGAGTCCACCACGACGCAACCCATGCCAGCGGCTCGATACGCGGGGGCATGGGCCAAGCCATCGGCTACCCGGGATGTGCAAAGCCGAAACGTGGGTGGATTACCTAGAGCGTGCGCAGGCTACCGATGCAGGTGGTGCAAGTCTGGGTTACCTACGGGGCGCATCGGCTACCGCAGGGCGCTGAAACGCTGGGGCTCACGGCCACTGCCTGCTGCGCAGACCACTCTCCCATAGGACCGCCCCATGGGTAGGGGTGGTATGCGCAGTCCACCGGGGTCTTCGACCTTGCCTGATAGAGAGATAGGTCGGTTTGAGTAGGAAACAGGGGATAGCGATGAATGGACTTCTACGAGAAACACCGGGCCGAGATGCTGGCTCACTGCATCCGGCTGGCACGGCTGGACAAGCACTACGCCTGGTGGGCGGCGAACAGGTACGCGAGCGATTCGGAGGGTGTGCTGCACGACCTGCCGCAGTTGCTGACGGAGGCGATGCGGGCGGAAGCGGCTGCAAGGAGTGCGATGCCGCCCAGTTCGACGCCGGACATGGCGCCTATGCAGACGACTGCGCCGAATGCGACGTTCGACTGATCGCAGGGCTGGACCCGGACGAATGCGATCGGCGGCTGGACCTGGTCGAGCGCCAAGCCGGCCGGCAGGCACGACTCACTGTCGAGCAGCTGGTGGCCAAGGAGCGCAGCCGAATCAATCACCTGCTGAGCCCGGTATGCCAGGCAGCAGGCCATCGAGAGGAGTGACCCATGCTGGCGATGAAACAACGTGAAGACTTCCGCGCACTGATCCCCGCGGACATGAGGGACGCCGACGATCTGCTCTTCCGCTACGGTCGGTGGGCGATGGATCGCTACCGCTACAACCGGTGCGCCAGCGCGGAGGGCAAGTACCAAGCGCCGCCGAGCAATGAGGACCGCGAGCCACGGGAGCTGCTGCTGTCGACTACGCCGGCGATGCGCGCCCACCGGGCACTGATCAACGTGGCATTCCATCCGCGGCAGGTGCTGCAGATTCTCTACGTACCCAAGCGCTTACCGGCCGAGGCGCAGCTGCGCATTGCCCGAATCCCGGCACGGGTCTGCCGCGAGTTGCACATGGACGGGCTGCGGATGTTCTGGACGCAGCATGAGCGCTTGCTAAAGTCCGCACACTGTGCATAATCCCAGCTACCTGATCACTGGATTGGTGTTGCGGCAGCCGACTGGCTAGCCGCAGCGTCTCCGAAAGAAGCCCGCCTCGCAGCAATGCCGGCGGGTTTTTTAGTTTTTGCTCTTACCAACCGGACCGCCGCATGGCACGCGGCGCGCGAGGGCAGGGCAGCTGACGGACCCGAGCAGGTGTGCACGCCTGCAACGGCCGCGGGAACCGTCACCGGCAGACGCCTGACGCCTCGGAAAGACGAGGGCCATCATCGAAGCGGCAGCACGGAAGGACGTGCAGGAACAGCCGAAGTTCTGGATGCCGGAGGGCATCGCCCGTCGAGTCCCAGCACACAATGTTTGCGCGTGCCATGGTGGTACGTAAGGAGATCCGATGTCCAGTGAGCAATCGCCAGAATATTTTCGCGGTGTGGCCGATCTGTCCGATAGGGTGAAAAATGCGCGAAGAATCTATGCCGAGTTCCTCGAACTGATGCAAAAGTCCGAGGTTTCAGGACTGCAGTTCTCCATTGCCGCGGCGAAGGAAGAGAACGGCGACCCTACCGCAACCCTGACAACCCCTCTCGGCGACGTCCAGCTTTCGCTCGGCTTCACCTTTATGGACGAGCAGGTTATCGGCGCGGTGCTGATCTGGTCTGAAAGTCAGTTGGATTCCCCCAAAGAGCGGACCAAGTATGGGACGGTGCTGTTGCATCCCCACGATGGTTGGTTAGATTTGAAGGGCAATGAGCTGCCTTCTGATACCTACGGGAATTACGGCACGAAGACCGCGCGCTCTATCAAGGGGCAGATCGTCACCGCGCTCATCCGCCACCACGCAGAGACCACGGCCACCTATCAGCGGTAGGCACATCGGTGCTAGAAATCTTGGGGCCGCCTTTCGGGCGGCTTTTTCAATGGAGAAGCCATGGCGTGGACATCCACCAGCTCGAGCATCGCGTTGCAGGTCACTGACGCCCGCTTCACCAGCCGCACACCCAGCGAAGCCCCTGTCCGCCGCATAGCCGAGCGCGCAGTGCGTGTCCGGCTCAGCTGATGTCCTCGCTCCGCACCCTCAATACCCGCCTGTCACCCATCGACCCGACCCGACTGGCAACCCTGCAGCAGAAGGCCGGGACCACCGACCGGCCAAGCGGTCGCCGCTGGGCAGTGACACGGGAGCGCATCGCACTGGCTCACGGATACCGCTGCGTGGACTGCGGGCTGGTATGGACGCCGAGCCGTGACCACATCGACCACGACGTGCCGCTGGAGCAAGGCGGATCGAACGATGACGCGAACCTGAAGCCGCGATGCCTCGAATGCCACGCGGTCAAGACGGCCGAGGAGGCCGGGCGACGGGCGGGAGGGGTGGGTCGAAACTCACCGGGGCTGTGAAACTGGAAACCCAAAGCCTCCCCACGTAGAGAATTTTTCCCCTTTCAAAAGGATTTCAAATGGCCGGAGTCAAAGGACGCAGCGGCGGTGCCCGTCCAGGCGCCGGCCGTCCGAAGAATGAGCCCGTGATGCTGCCGCTGAGTGCGGTCTACGACGAGCCGGACAAGTTCCTGCGCGCCGTCATGAACGACAGCGGCACCGAGGCGAAGCTGCGCGTCGATGCTGCCAAGGCGTTGCTGTCCGCCCAAGTCCGCCGCGCAGAGAACGGCGGCAAGAAGGTGCAGGCGCGGGCAGCTGCGAAGACGGCCGCGGGCGCTGGCAAGTTCGCATCGTCGGCACCACCGGCGAGGCTGGCGGCTGCCGGCGGTAATAGGATCTGATGCCCGAATGGACGACAGCCTGCCCGGACTGGGCGGATCGGCTGCGCGCGGGCCAGTCCATCATCCCGGCCCCGATCTTTCCCGAGGAGGCCGAGGCCGGCCTGTCCGTCATGCGCGAACTGCGCATCGTGGACGCACCCGGCAGCCCGCGCATCGGCGAGGCTTGCGGCCAGTGGGTCTTCGACCTGGCCGCCTCGATCTTCGGCGCCTACGACGCCGACAGCGGTCGGCGGTTGATCACGGAATGGTTCGTGATGCTGCCGAAAAAGAACTTCAAGTCGGGGCTGGCCGCCTCGATCATGCTGACGATGCTGATCCGCAACTGGCGGCGCTCGGCAGAGTTCACGATCCTGGCGCCGACTCTGGAAGTCGCCAACAACAGCTTTGCCCCGGCGAAGGACATGGTCCTCCACGAGGAGGAGGACGAGGACGGCGAGCCGCATAGCGAGCTGGCAGACCTGGTGCAGGTGCAGACGCACCTAAAGACGCTCACGCACCTCGAGATGAATGCCACGCTGAAGGTGATCGCAGCCGATGCGAACACGGCAGCGGGCAAGAAGTCGGTTGGCGTGCTGATCGAAGAGCTATGGCTTTTCGGGAAGAACGCCAAGGCGAAGGACATGCTGCGCGAAGCGACCGGCGGCCTGGCCTCGCGCCCCGAGGGATTCGTGATCTACATCACGACGCAGAGCGACGAGCCGCCGTCCGGGGTGTTCAAGGAAAAGCTGCAGTACGCGCGCGACGTGCGCGACGGCAAGATCCACGATCCGCAGTTCCTGCCGGTCCTGTTCGAGCATCCGCCCGACATGGTGGCGAGCGGCGCAGCCCGGCTGCTGGAAAACCTGCCGATGGTGAATCCGAATCTCGGCTTCTCGGTCGACCGCGCCTATCTGGAGCGGGAGTACCTAAAGGCCGAGCAGGAGGGCGAGGCATCGCTGAAAGGCTTTCTGGCCAAGTACGGCGACGTGGAAGTCGGTCTCAATCTCCGGTCCGACCGGTGGGCTGGCGCAGACTTCTGGCTGCCGGCTGCGCGACAACCCGACATGACCCTGGCCCAGCTGCTGGAGCGGTCCGAAGTGGTGACCGTCGGCGGCGACGGCGGCGGACTCGATGACTTACTCGGCTTGGCCGTGGTGGGTCGTGACAAGGTTACGCGCCGCTGGCTGGCCTGGACGCGCGCCTGGGCGCATCCGTCGGTGCTCGAGCGTCGCAAAAGCGAGGCCGCCCGGTTTCGCGACTTCGCCAAGGACGGCGACTTGGTGCTGGTGGACAGCATCGGGAAAGACGTCACGCAGTTCGCTGCCCTGGTGCGCCAGTGCGAAGACTCGGGCCTGCTCGACATGGTGGGTCTCGATCCGGCCGGCGTCGGCTCGATCATCGACGCGCTGACCGATGCCGAAGTGCCGACCGAGAAGGTGACCGGGATCAGCCAAGGCTACAAGCTGACCGGCGCTATCAAGACGACAGAGCGCAAGCTGGCCGAGGGCGAGCTGGAGCACGGCGGTCAGCCGCTGATGGCCTGGTGCGTCGGCAATGCGAAGGTGGAGCCACGAGGCAACGCCGTGATGATCACCAAGCAAGCTGCAGGGTTCGCCAAGATCGACCCGCTGATGGCTCTCTTCAACGCAGTGACGCTGATGTCGCTGAACCCCGAAAGCAAGGGCTCGATGAATAGCTGGCTCAGCAACCCTGCCAAGTTGGGGCGACGATGAAACTACGACCACCACGCATAGGCTTCCTGTCGCGCGTGCGGGCTGCGATCGACGGATGGGTGCGCTCCTTTACCACCCGCGACGCCGACCTGGCCGCCGCGGCTTCGGGAATCGACTACGGTGCAGGCGTGACCGTCGGCGCCGTGATGCAACTGGACGCGGTCTGGAGCTGCGTCCGCCTGATCTCCGAGACGATCGCCACACTGCCGCTGTCGCTCTACGAGCGCACCCCAGCCGGCAAGCGCCCGGCCACGATGCACTCGCTGCACTTCGTGATCCACGATCAGCCGAACGTCGATTCGACGGCGTCAGTCTTCTGGGAGGCCATCGTCGCGGCGATGCTGCTGCGTGGTGCCGGCCGGGCGGAAAAGCTCTACGTCGGCACCAAGCTGGTCGGCCTGGCGTTCCTCGACCCTGACCGGTTGAGCGTTACGCGCGATGCGACAGGCCGGCGGCGCTTCCACTACCGGATGCCGAACGGATCGCAGCGCGAGATCCCGGCCGATCGCATCTGGACGGTTCCGGGCTTCACGCTCGACGGCGTCAATGGCGTGTCTGTGATCAGCTACGGCGCCAAGGTCTTCGGCGGCGCGATCGCCGCGGAGAAGGCCGCGGCCCGCACGTTCAAGAATGGGCTGCTGCAGACTGTGTACTACAAGGTGACGCAGTTCCTGACTCCCGAGCAGCGCAAGGACTTCAATACCAACCTAGCCGGCTCGATCGAGCGGGAGGAGGCGCCGCTGCTGGAGGGCGGAACCGACGTTTCTTCGCTCGGCATCAACCCGGCTGACGCCCAGCTGCTGGAGTCGCGATCTTTCTCGGTCGAGGCGATCTGTCGCTGGTTCCGCGTGCCGCCCTGGATGGTCGGCCACAAGGATGGCACCAGCAACTACGGCACCGGCATTGAGCAGCAGATGCTTGGGTTCCTGACGTTCACGCTGGCGCCCTGGCTGCGCCGGATCGAGCAGGCCATCGCGAAAGACCTTCTGACGCCGGCCGAGCGGTCCCGCTATTACGCGAAGTTCGCCGTCGAGGGCCTGTTGCGCGCAGACAGTGCCGGCCGTGCCGCGTTCTATTCGGTGATGGTCAACAACGGAATCCTGACCCGCGACGAGGTGCGCGAGCTGGAGGACCGGGAGCCGCTCGGCGGCAATGCCGCTGTGCTGACGGTGCAGTCGGCGATGACGCTGCTCGACCGCATCGGTGGCGACACCGACGCCACCCAAGCCCGCGCGGCGCTCCGTGCGCTGCTCGGCATTTCGGAAGACACCAAGGACTGACCCATGAGCATGAAGAATCTGCCGGTGGCCCCGATGGGCCGGCCGGGCGCCAGCGTGCGCAGCGAGATCCTGCCGCGCGCCTTCGAGCGGTGGAATCCGGGTACCCGTGCCGCGTTGGCTGAGGACGAGCAGGACCGGAGTATCAGCGTCTACGACGTGATCGGCTACGACTACTACACCGGCGACGGCGTCACGGCCCGCCGCATCGCGGCCGCGCTGCGCACGCTGGGCCCGGGGCCGGTGACGGTCAACATCAACAGCCCGGGTGGCGATCTCTTCGAGGGGCTCGCCATCTACAACCTTCTGCGCGAGCACAAGGGCGACGTCACGGTGAAGGTACTCGGAATGGCGGCATCCGCCGCGTCGATCATCGCGATGGCTGGAGACAACGTGCAGATCGCTCGCGCGGCCTTCTTCATGGTGCACAACAGCTGGGTGATCGCCGCCGGCAACCGGAACGATCTGCGGGCGACTGCCGACTGGCTGGAGCCTTTCGACGCTGCGATGGGCGACATCTACGTGGCGCGCACTGGCGCCGATCCGAAGTCGATCGCCAAGCTCATGGACGCCGAGTCCTGGATCGGAGGCAATGCCGCCATCGAACAGGGCTTCGCGGACGAGTTGCTGCCATCCGACCAAGTCGGCCAAGGCGACGCCAAGGCGCAGGCCCACGCTGCGCGCCGGCTCGAGGCTGCGCTGCGTTCCAGCGGCATGCCGAAGTCGGAGGCCATGCGCCTGATCAGCGAATTCAAGTCCAGCGCGGGCGATCCCGCTGGCGGCGGTGAGGGCGATCCCACCGAACGAGGAGGGCCCGCGCCCGACTCTCTCAGCACCGCTGCGGCTCTGGCCGCATCCCTCACCTGCATCCATTCCTGAAAGCACACCATGCCTCTCGATCAAGACATCCAGACCATCAACGCCAGCCTGACGCGCGTGAGCGACCAGCTCAAGGCTCAAGGTGAGCGTTTCGACCGAAACGCGGAGCTCAACGCCGAGACCAAGGCGACGGTCGACGACCTGCTGAGCAAGCACGGCGCGCTCCAGGCGAGCCTGCAGCACACTGAGCAGGCCCTGGCCAAGCTCGAGGCCAACGGCGCCGGCGGCGACGTGCAGCACTTGTCGCTCGGCCAGCAGTTCATCGCGACCGAAGGCGTGAAGTCCTTCCTGGGCCAGACCACCCCGCGCGGACGCGTCGACATGCCGATCCATGCGGCCATCACCACGCTCACGACCGACGCCGACGGCTCGGCAGGCGACCTGGTGGAACGCACTCGCCTGCCTGGCGTGCTGACGCTGCCGCAGCGCCGCATGACCGTCCGCGACCTGATCACCCCGGGCACGATGGGCGGTAACACGCTCGAGTACGTGAAGGAGACCGGTTTCACCAACAACGCCGCTCCGGTGGCCGAAGGTGCGCAGAAGCCGGAATCCACCATCAAGTACGACGCGATCAGCACGACGGCGAATGTCATCGCGCATTTCGTGAAGGCTTCGCGCCAGATCCTCAGCGATGCGCCCCAGCTCGCGAGCATGATCGACGGCCGCCTGCGCTACGGCCTGGCCTTCAAGGAAGAGCAGCAGCTGCTCAACGGCGACGGCACCGGCCAGAACCTGCTCGGCATCATCCCGCAGGCTTCGCCCTTCGTTGCGCCGTTCGACCCGGCCGGCACCGAGACCAACATCGACAGCATCCGTCTGGCGATGCTGCAGGCGTTCCTCGCCGAATACCCGGCTACCGGCATCGTGATGAACCCGATCGACTGGGCACGCATCGAGCTGCTGAAGGACTCGACCGGCCGCTACATCATCGGCAACCCGCAAGGCTCCATCGGCGCCACGTTGTGGAATCTGCCGGTGGTGGAGACGCAAGCCATCGCGGTGGACAAGTTCCTGACCGGCGCCTTCCGCCTGGGCGCGCAGGTGTTCGACCGCTGGTTGGCCCGTGTCGAAGTCGCCACCGAGAACGGCACCGACTTCGAGAAGAACCTGGTGACGATCCTGGCCGAAGAGCGGCTGGCCCTGGCGGTCTACCGCCCCGAGGCCTTCATTTACGGCGACTTCGGCAACGTCGCCTGATCCATTGCCGCCATCTGAAGGGCCCGGTTCGCCGGGCCTTTCTCATTGGGAGAACGTCATGCGTATCCAGTTTCTGCCCAGCGATCCGCGCGCGGGCACCGTGGTGCAGATGGACAGCAGCCGCGGCCAGCAGCTGATCGACGCCGGCGCCGCGGTGCAGGTTAACGAGGAGGGCGCACCGGTTGCCCGTGCTGCCGTGGCTCAACCGTCCCCAGCACCGGCACCGGCGCCGGCCCCTGCGGTCGATCCGACCACGCTGACCGTCCCCGCACTGCGCGCAGCGCTTGACGGCAAGGGCATCCCGTACAAGTCGAGCGCGTCGAAGGCCGACCTGCTGGCGCTGTTGACGCCGAAAGGAGCCTGACATGTTGGTGACCCCCGACGAGGCGCGGACTCATCTGCGCGAGGAGGCCGACTATCCGATCGACGCCATCAAGCTCGGCGCCGCGACTGAATACGCGCAGCAGTTCCTGAACCGGCGTGTGTACCCCGACGCTCAGGCGATGGCTGCTGCCGTACTCGACGGCAGTGCAGGAAAGAATCCGATGCTGGTCAACGACCTGATCAAGGCCGCGATCCTGCTGATCTTCGCCCACCTGAACGCCAACCGAGAGGACACCGTATCCGGGGCGGCGGTGACCGAGATCCCGATGGGCTCGAAGTCTCTGCTGTGGCCGCATCGCGTCGGCCTCGGGGTGTGAGATGCGCGCCGGCAAGCGAAACCGCCGTGTGCGCTTCGAGCGCAACGAGACCGTGCACGATCCGCGCTTCGGCGGCGGCGCCCCGGCCTGGGTCGAGGTGTGCACCGTCTGGGCCGAGGTGCAGGACGTGCTCCCCAGCAAGGCCGAGTCGGCGCCCGATGGCGTCGAGGTGGCGCTGCGACCCGCTCGCGTGCGCATGAGCTACCGGGCCGGCCTGACATCGGATATGCGTATCGTGGTGCTCGGCACCATTCCGCGCGTGCTCGACATCGTCGCTGGCCCGGCAGAACTGGGTCACCGCGAGGGGCTGGAGTTCGTCGCGCAGGAGGTGTCCCGTCATGGCTGAGACGCGCATCAAGGGCCTATCCGAACTGCAGGCGATGCTGGACACGCTGCCGGCGAAGGTCGAGAAGAACATTCTTCGATCTGCGCTTCGCGCGGGTGCCAAGCCGGTGCTGGCTGCTGCGAAGGCAGGCGTTCCGGTCCGCAGCGGAAAGCTGCGCGACAGCCTGCGGATCACCACCAGCGGCAAGGGCGGCACTGCCCGAGCAGCGGTGACCACGCGGCTTTTCTACGCCAAGTTCGTGGAGTACGGCACCGCGGCACACGAGATCGTTCCCGAGGTGCGCAGCGCGCTCGGCTTCGGTGGCGTGGTCACCGAGAAGGTCGAGCACCCCGGCGGCGGTGCACGGCCATTTCTGCGGCCGGCGCTCGACGGACAGAAGGAAGCTGCGGTGCTGGCTGCTGCCCAGCAGATCAAGAAGCGCCTGACCAAGGCCGGTCTGAGCGCCGCCGCCGACGTGGAGGTCGAAGCAGATGACGGCTGAGGAAATCACATACGCGCTGCTCTGCGCCGACGCCGCGCTGCTGGCCGTGGTGCCTGCCGCGCGGATCGTGCCTGGCGTGATCCCGCAGGCGACGGCACTCCCCGCCATCGCTTACGGCCACGTCAGCAGCGTCGAGCAGACCCCGCTGGCCGGCTCTCCCTGGCGCCTGGTCACCAGCCGGATGCAGGTCACCGTCGCCGCCGGCAGCTATGCGGCGAAGAAAGACCTGCTGACGCTGGTGCGCAAGGCGTGCAACGGCAAGCGCGGCACCTATGCCGGCGCCCTGGTGCTCAACGTGCGCCGCGACACTGTCGGGCCGGACATCGACAGCGAGCCGGACCGGATCTACACCCAGCCGATCGACTTCTTCGTGCAGTGGCGCGAGGCGGTCTGACCCTTTCCCCACCACCCGCAAGGAGTTCTCATGCCCAAGCCAACCACGCCCGGCGCCCAGCTGGTCGCCCTGCACGCCTTCATCGCGCCGGAAGGCACCTTCGACACCGGCCACCTGTTCGATGTAGCCGACGCCGACCGCGCGAAGTTCTTGGTCGACGGCGGCTACGCCCGCACCGCGACCAAGGCGGACGCGAAAGAGATCGCCGCCGGCGAGGCCGACGCACCCGTCGCCTGACACCACCGCGCCCCGCAGCCGGCCGCCTTCGGGCGGCTTTTTCGTTTCCGTCGCCCTGTTTTCGAGGTAACCGACCATGACCTGGCAAACCGCCGCTGGCACCAGCATCGCCATCTCCGCAGCGCTCCCCGCGTCGCAGACCGCCGCTGCATTCGCAGCCCTGACCTTCACCCTGATCGGCGAGGTGACCAACATCTCGAGCGTGAAGGGCCGGCAGTACAACACCGCCACCCATGCGCCGCTCGCCTCTGCGCAGCAGTCGCAGCGTAAGTCCAGCTTCACGCTGCCGGACACCACGGTTGAAATGGCCTGGGATGACGCCGACGCCGGCCAGATCCTGGTCGAGACCGCCAGCAAGTCGAATGCGGTCTATGCCTTCTGCGTGACCAAGCAGGACGGCAAGAAGCGCTACTTCACCGCGCAGGTGTCGCAGTTCATGGAGAACATCGGCGGCGTCGACGACAAGGTGGTCGGCGCGATGACCCTGCTGCGCCAGACCGAGACGATCGACGCGCCTGCCGCCTGATCCCCGGCGTCACCGCGGCGCCGCACCCAACCCCGGGCACCGCCCGACCCCCGCACCGACCCCGGCCGCTGTCGCTCTCTCGCAGGAGCGCGGCGGCTGGGGCACGGGCATTTCCCTCCCTCCTGCGAAAGCCACTCACCATGACTAAGCCCACCACCAAGGCTCCGATCAACCTCCGGATCTTCGCCATCGCCGCCACAGGCACCATGCCGATCCGCGACGCTGCCGGCGTGCCGCAGTTCGCCGAGGACGGCGAGACGCCGCTGACCATCACCATGCACAGCCCGGGTTCCCGGGTCTACCAGCGCGCGAAGCATGCCGCCGACCAGCGCAATAACGAGCGGGTGATGGCCCGGATGCAGGGCAAGGCCGCGGACAAGCAGTCCGCCGAGGAGAAGGCCGCCGAGCGTGCCGAGCTGCTGGCCGCCTGCACCATCTCGATCAACGGCGCAGACCTCGACGGCGAGACCGGGCACGACGCTTTCAAGAAGCTCTACAGCGACCCCGAACTCGGCCACATCGCCGACGACGCCGACAAGTTCCTGGGTGACCGGGGAAACTTCAAGAAGGTCTCCTCGCCCAGCTGAGTCTGCGGGTTCGCCAGAACGCCTGGCTGAACGCGGCGCCGAAGGATGACCGGGCGCCCGATCCCAAGGCCAAGACCATCCCGCCGCCGCCGGTGACACGGCGCGCGCAGATGGTCAAGGACGGCATCCAGCCGCTCCTCCCGGACGTCGACGCGGGGCAGTACCTGATCGACTGGCTGATGGAGATCGGCCCGACCTTGCCGGCCGGCATGGGCTCGGGCGTCCTGACCTTCTCCGAAATCGCCACCTGGCAGCAGCTGGTCGGCCTGGAGCTGCAGCCTTGGGAGGTGCGCGCGCTGCGCCGCCTATCCGAGGACTACCTGGCGGAGTCCAACGCCGCCACCGACCCGCGCCGGCCGCCTCCCTACGGCGACCGCCAGCGCAATCCCTCGATCGACCGCCAGATCGACGAGGCCCTGTCTACCCACCTCTGAAAGCACCTCATGCTCGCTGGATCGTTGGAGATCGAGCTGATGGCCAACATCGCCCGTCTGCAGAAAGACATGGACGAGGCGAAGAAAGCCGTCGGCGGTGCGATGGACTTCATCAAGAAGTCCGCCGGCTTCGCGATGGGCGCCCTGGCTGCGCTGGGCGTGGGGCTCTCCGTCAGCGCCTTCACCGGCTGGATTCGGGGTGCCATCAACGCTGCCGACGCCCTGGACGAGATGTCCGGGCGCGTCGGCGTCAGTGCGAAGGAGCTGTCCGGCCTGCAGCTGGCCTACCGGCAGGCGGGCATGCAAAACGACGCGATGGCGTCCTCGATCGCCAAGCTGTCGAAGGAGATGAGCGAGGGGAACGTCGCTTTCCGGGCGCTGGGCGTCTCGGCGCACAACACCGACGGCACGATGAAGAGCACGACCGCCGTGCTGTTCGAACTGGCCGACCAGTTCAAGGACCTGCCCGACGGTGCGGCCAAGACCGCGCTGGCGATGGAGATCTTCGGCAAGAGCGGGGCCGAGATGGTGCCGCTCCTCTCCAGCGGCTCCGACGGCATCAAGGAGCTGATCGCCACGTCCGAGCGGCTGGGCACGGTGCTGGAGGACTCGACCGCGGCGCAGGCCGGCCAGTTCAATGACACCCTGGAGCTGCTGCAGCTGGGCGTCTCGGGCGTGGGCACCCGCGTGGCATCCGAGCTGCTGCCGACCCTGACCAACCTGACCGGCTCCTTCCTGGAGTCGATGACGCAGGGCGACGCCCTGAAGAACACCGCGGCCGCGCTGGCGAGCGGGCTGAAGCTGCTGTATTCGGCGGGCGTGGGTGTGGTCGGCGTGTTCCAGGCGCTGGGCACCTCCGCCGGCGCCGGCATCGCCGCGATCCAGGCGGCGCTCTCGGGCAACTTCTCCGAGGCGAAATCCATCCTGTCGATGGCGAAGGCCGACATCACGTCTGGATGGCAGGCGACGGCGGCCTCGATCAGCAAGGCATGGAACACCGAAGCGGACGCATCCGTCGCCGCGGCTGCGAAGGGGCTGGGCGCCCAGCGTGACCTGCTCGCCGCCCAGAAGGCGAAGGAAGAGGCCGCGAAGAAGGCTGCATCCGCCGGTGAGACCGAATTCCAGAAGGCCGCCAAGCAGATCCGCGAGCGCATCGACCTGGCCGATCAGGAGCTGAAGGCCGGCCGGGCCCTGACGGACGAGGAGAGATTCGCCGCCAAGATCGCAAACGAGCTGGCCGCCGCCAAGGTGCCGGTGACCGCCGCCGAGCGTGCCCAGATCAAGGCGATGCTGGAGCGCTCCGCCGCCGCCCGCCTGGCGCTCGACATCGACAAGGCGCTGACCAAGGCCGCGCACGACCTGGCCGACGCCCGGCAGGCGCAGCGCAAGGCCGAGGACGACGCCGTCGCATCCTTCGTCCGCTCGACGGAGGAGGGCTACGCCGCGGCCACCGCCAGCGCGAAGCAGCGCATCCAGGACATCGAGGACGAGGTGAAGGCCGCGAAGCTGTCGGCCACTGCAAACGTGTCGATGGCGCAGGCCGTCGAGATGGTCGCGATCGCGCGGCTGAAGGAGAAGCAGACCGGCTTCTACGACGGGTCCGAAGGCTTCCTCGCCCTGCAGCGTGAGATCGACCTCCGCCAGCAGCTGGTCCAGAACATGGGCCTGCGTGACACGGTCACCAGCGGCATCGCCGAATGGCAGAAGCTGACGGACTCGGTCTACAACGGACTGACCGACAGCCTGTTCCGGGCATTCGAGGCGGGCGACGGGTTCTTCAGTTCGTTCTGGACCGGCATCAAGAACACGCTGAAGACCACAGTGCTGAAGGTCGCGATCCAAGGCGTGGTCGGGTTGACCGGCACCGCGCTGGCGACCGGCGCCAATGCCGCGCTGACCGCGGCCGGCGGTTCGTCGTCCGGCGGCATCGTCGGTGCAGCCAGTAACGTCGCCAGCTTGTACAGCGCCGGCAGCGCCGTCTACGGCGGTGCGAGCAGCTTCGGCTTCGGCCTGTCGTCGGGCTTCGGCGCGACCCTCAGCGGCAGCACGGCCGGCGCCGTCGCCAGCGGTGCTGCCAACGTGGCGGGCGCCGGTGGCGCGAGCGCTGCAGCTGGTGCCGGCGAGATCATCGGTGCGCTTGGGCCCTACGCTGTCGCCGCTCTGGTGGTCGCCAACGCACTCGGCCTGTTCCGCAGCAAGACGGTCAATGACAGCGGCATCGTCGGCACGCTGACCGCGGGCGGCGGCGACCTTCAGGCGTACACCGAGACCCGCCGCGGCGGCACCCTGTTCTCGGGCCCGAGCTACAGCACCGCGTACAGCGCACTCGACGCCGGCCAGACCAAGGCGATCGGCGATGCCGTGACCTCGATCTACGCCAGCGCGCGGCAGTTCGGCGGTGCGCTCGGCTACGTCAGCGACACGATCGACGGCTACACGCAGGCGATCGACGTGAGCACCCGCGGGCTGTCGGCCGAGAAGTATGCCGAGGCGCTGGGGCTGGAGTTCACTGCGCTCGCGAACAACCTGGCGAATCGGATCGTGCCCGGCATCGCCCAGTTTGCGAAGGAGGGCGAGATCAGCAACGCGACCTTGGCGCGCCTTGGCTCCAGCCTCATGCAGGTCAACGACCTGTTCCAGCAGACGCACCTGCGCACGTTGGAGCTGACTGCCGCCAGCGGCGATGCGGCGAACAAGTTCCTCGACCTGTTCGGCGGAATCGAGAACGCGCGATCGGCGGCGCAGGGCTACTACGACGCGATCGTGACCGAGAGCCAGAAGGCCGACGATCGTGCGCGGCAGGTGCTCGCGCTGATCGGCGCCGCCGGCTTCAACGGCAACACGCTGCAGACGGCCGAGGCGATGCGGCTGGAGTACCAACGCATCACCGAGGCGCAGGACGTCACGACCGAGTCGGGCCGGCAGATGCGCGCGCAGCTGATGCTGGGTGCCGGCCAGTTCGCCGCATATGCAGACGCACTCGGCGAGACGGCGGCAGCCACCACTGACGCGACGGCAACAATCACCGAGGCCGCTTCTAACGCTGCGCGCCTGCAGTCGCTGAATGCTGTCCTGACGGTCGCCCAGCAGACTGCTTCGTCCGCGATGGCGACGGTCTCGCGCGCGGTGGCTGCTGAGCGCGCCCGCATCGAGGCGGACTATGCGATTGCGCAGGCCGCGGCGCAGGCACGCGTCGACAGCATCGCCGAGTCGGTCAGCCGGCTATCGGCCGCCGCCAGCAAGCTGCGCGGGGTGGTCGATGGCTTCTGGACCGACGCTACGCTGGGCATGAGCCGCGCCGATGCGTCCGCGCAGATCGCGCAGGCGCTCGCGCAGGCCCGGGCCGGTGGCTCGCCGGACATCGACGCGCTCGGCAATGCGCTGTCCGTCGCGTCCAAGTTCGATCAGGCGCAATACGAGAGTTTCATCGACTATGCCCGCGACTTCGCAGGGCAGGCCGCCACGATCAGCGAGCTGGCTGAGCTGACCGACGGACAGCTCAGCGTCGAACAGCGTGCGCTGGAGGCCGCGCGCGAGCAGCTGCTGGTGCTGAAGGACGGCCGCGACCAGTCGATCCGGGCACTCGACGCCCAGCTCGCAGCCGCGCAGGCTCAGCTCGACGCGCTCAACGGCATCAGTGCATCGGTGCTGACCATCCCCGAGGCGCTACGCACCCTGGCCGCCTCGATCGCCGCCGCCGTCGCGGCGCAAAACGCCGTGAAGCAGGCCGGCGGAAAGGGCAGCGTCGGCGCGAGCGGTTTCAGCGGGCAGGAGATCCGCGACTACATCAACACGAACACCAGCAACGCGAACGGCTCGCTCGCGCAGGAGACGGCGATCTACAACGCCGCGATCGCCAACGGGGTCAACAGCGCCGAGCTGGCCGCCGCGATGGGCTGGACGCAGCAGACGGTCCTGAACTGGGCCGCGAGCCAAGGCCTGCCGGCTTTCGACACGGGTATCGACCGCGTGCCCTACGACATGGTCGCGCGCATCCACGAGGGCGAGGCCATCGTGCCGAAGCGCTTCAACCCTTGGAGCGGCGGCGACATGGGACAGGGCGCCATGCAGATGCTGGCCGAGCGGCTGCTGGCCGAGTTCGGCGGGTTGCGCGGCGACGTGAAGGCACAGACGGCCGAGACCGGCAAGGTCGCGGCAGTGCTGCAGCGCGTCGAGCGGCCGGACGGCCTGGCCATCGCCAACGACACGACCGAGGTGACCCAATGAAGCTGATCCCGCCGCTGGAGATCACCGACGCGGTGCTGCAGTCCAGCACCGTCCCCGAAACGGTCGCGCTGTGGGCGGCCGGCACTACCTACACGAAAGGCATGCTGGTCCGCCGCCAGCAGACCCACCGGGTGTACGAGAGCCTGGTCGATGGCAACGCCGGGAACGTGCCCGAGACCTCGCTGACCGGGACCCCGCCGAAGTGGGGCGACGTGGGATCGACGAACCGCTGGCGGATGCTGCGCACCGACAGCAACGTGCAGACCGAGGCGCCCGGGTCGCTGACGGTGGTGCTGAAGCCTGGCCGGCGCATCGGTGCGCTCGGCATCGTGCGCCTGCAGGCCGACCACATCGAAGTGACCACGTCGGACGGGTTCAACTTCTCGGAGTCGCTGCGTGCGCGGACCGTGCGCCGCTGGTCGGAATACTTCTGGTCGCCGATCCAGTACCGCGGCAGCGTGCTGCTGCTCAACCTGCCGCGATCCACGAATGCGATCGTGACGGTCAAGCTGACACGGCAGTCCGGCCCGGTGAAGTGCGGCCCGATGGTGCTCGGCATGCCGGTCGACCTGGGCGTGACGCAGCAGGGCGCGCGTGTCGGCTCTCGCGACTTCTCGACCAGCAGCCGGAACTTCGCCGGCGACGCGACGCTGCTGCCGCGCAAGGACATTCCCCGCACCACGCAGAACACGATTCTCGACCCCGCCCAAGCGGACGCGGTCCGCATCGCCCTGCGCGCGCAACGCGCCCGGGTCGGCCTGTACACGGGGCTGGAGGATGCCGGCCATCCGTACTTCGACGCGCTCGCGGTGCTGGGCATCGCGACGAACTGGGAGCTGAACCTGGACCCCACCCTGACCACCCTGAATATCGACCTGGAGGGCTTCTGACATGCCGCTGACCACGATTCCGACCATCACGGAACTGCCGCCTAACCCGCCCAGCTCCGCCGACCCGGACAACTTCGACCCGCGCGCCGACGCGCTGCTCGATGCGCTGCCGACGATGGTGACGCAGGAGAACGCCGCCATCGTCGCGATGAACGCGCTTGGAGGCGAGGTGCAGACCCTGGCCGGGCAGGCGTCAGGCTCGGCCACCACCGCGACCCAGAAGGCGGCTGCCGCGGCCGGTTCGGCAACCGCTGCTGCACAGAGCGTCGGCGACTTTCCGACGCGCTACCTGGGCGCGAAGAACGCCGACCCGACGACCGACAACGCGGGTCAGCCGCTGGCAGTCGGGGCGCTCTACTGGAACACGCCGACCGGCCAGCTGCGCGCCTGGAGTGGCGCCGCCTGGGCAGTGAGCTACTTGCCGGTCGGCGACTACCTGACCAAGGCGGGCGGGACGCTCACGGGCGCGCTAAACGAGGCCCGGGGCGCCAGCATCCCCAGCGCCGCCACGCTCGACCTCAACGCCGCGACGGGCAACTTCGTCCACATCACCGGCACCAACGCTGTGACGGCCGTCACGCTCGCACCTGGAGCCGCGCGGACCGTGATCTTCGACGGCGCGCTGACCCTCGCGCACAGCGCGACCCTGCAGCTGCCCGGCCTGGCCAACATCGTGACGGCGCCCGGTGATCGGGCGACCTTCCGGGGCGATGCGGGCGGCGTGGTGCACTGCATCTATGACCGGCTGGACGGGAAGGCGCTGGTCGGGCCGCCCACCGCGCCAACTCTGGGGATGATCGGCACTGCGCTCTCTGTCGAGTCTTCTTACGGGGCAGCGACATCAGCCAAGATTGCCCGTCTGACCAACACGCTCGCAGTGGTTGCCACAGCCGATGGCAGTTACCTCAAGGTCCGATCGCTGACATTTAACGGAGCAAGCGTCACGCTCGGCCCGGTCTTTACCAATGCCATCGACGGCGCGCGCGTGCTGGGCCTCGCTGCACTCGATGCGACACGCGTCATTTTGGTCACCTGGGGCAGCAGCCAATACATGGCCGGTTGGGTCTTCACCGTTGCTGCGGATGGATCGCTTGGTACCGGAGGCGTCACGCAAATAACCACAACGAACCCTGCAGGTGTCGCAGATCTCGTCTACGTCAAACCCGGCTTCGTCTTGCTGGCCTATCAGTCCGGCGCCGCCGTCCAATTCCAAGCGCTGATCCCCTCGTCCTCGCAGACCGTCCAGATAGGCGCCGGATTTTCCTATTCGCCAGGCGGTAATGGATGGTCCAACATCGGTATGGCCCGGATCGACGAATCGGTCACGTTCTTCGCTGGCATCGGTGCCAATGTTTCGCGAATTGGGCTCATCAATACGCCAGGCAACGCTCCCCAGAACGGCGGCTTCAACGGGCAGTCCATCTTTGGCGGTACCAACTACCAGTACGAAGTCACAGTCGCTGCGGACGCGACTGGAGATGTGTTAGCCAGTGTCCAGAACGAGGCCGGCATCACCGCAGCCCGTACCTATAACCTGCCCAGTCTCATGAGCAACGTCAACATCGTCTCGACGTTGGGACTGGATGTGCGCGGGCGATTCATGGTCAACCTGAAGTCGTGCATGGCCCTGGTCTGTGAGCTGGGCATTGTTCTGTTCCAGAAGAAGGAATCGCGATACGAGCCGGCTTCATTCAAGAAGCTCGGTGAAAACGTCACGTCGTTCGGGCTGATCCAGCTCAACTCGGATTACGCAGTGCTTCTGCAGAGAGTGGGTGGCGCCTACGCATCGATCCGCCTGATCAGCATCGGAGACCTTGCATGAAAATCATCGTGGCAAAAGCCGGCAACGTCGTGGTGATGGCCGGCGATGACCTCACGCTCACGAGCGACGGTGCCACCGGCCGAGACATCGTGGCGCCGGACTTCACAACGGCCAATGCGATGCTGCGGCAGGTGGACGCGCTGCCGAATCCGTGGGCGGTAGGCGCGTACAAGCACACGCTCGCCGGCGGCTTCCAGCTGGTCGACGCATCGCTGGTACCGGATCGCATGGCCGAGCTGCAGGCCGCGCTCGCTGCGGCCGCCACGGCCCGCCGGTGGGAGGTCGAAACCGGCGGCATCGTGCTACCCAACGGCGCCCGCATCAACACGGCGCGCAGCGATCAGGACGCGATCACGCGGGTAGTCGCCAACGCGGCCGAGGCCGGGATCGAGTCCTTCGACTTCAAGGCCGCCAGCGGCTGGCTGTCGCTTACGCTGGAGCAGCTGCGCGGCATCGCATCGGCCGTGGCCCGGCACGTCCAGGCGTGCTACGGCCGCGAGCGCGAGCACCACGAGGCGATTGCGGCCCTGCAGACGGTCGCTGTCGCCGAGGCCTACGACATCGGCACCGGCTGGCCCTCCAACACAGAGGCGACTAGCTGATGCGACCGCGCTACTGGCATACCCGCCTGCTGCTCGCGCTGTCGGTCCTGGTGTCGATCTACATCTGCTGGCGCGAGCCCGACAGTCTGGGCCACCGGATCATCGTCCGCAGCGGCTCCGAAGGCTGGATCTGCGTGGCCGCGCTGGCGGCCGTCGCCCTGGCCGCGCTCGCCGACATCTTCGTCAACGACATCCTGCCCGCGCGGGTCACGCTGTGCGCGGTCATGAGCCGCCGGCACCTGGTCTACATGGCGATGGCTGTCGGCCTGATGAGCCTCTGCTATGTGGTCGCCGACGAAGAGGGCTGGACCGAGCTCCTCCTGCACTACGGCCTGCTCGCCGCTTTCTCGGCGCACATCGCCTTCACCGATCTCTTCCACCGCCACCGAGGTGCCTGCGCATGAGCCTGTCCGACTTTCTCCGCGCACGCCTGTCGACCTCGACGAGCGCCCAACTGACCGCGCCGCACCTGCGCACGACCCTCTGGCTACTGCTGGCGCTCCTGTGGCTGCCGGTGCTCGCGATCGCGGCGCCGGCCGCCGCCGGCGGCTCGCTCGACCTGGCGGTGCGGGTGTCGCCCGCGCTGATCGCGGTGAGCGTGCTGCTGTCGAGCCTGTCGGGCGCGACCGCGCTCGTGATCCGCATCGATCGTGAGCTCTCGGCCGCACCGGACAAGCC
>CAJYQL010000024.1 GCA_913776965.1 uncultured Xylophilus sp. | reverse complement strand
GACAACTTCTTGCAGATGACGCAGGACGTTTACATCTGGCTCGCTACCGTGGCCGGCGCGAAAGTGTTCCTTCCCAATACCTTCAGACCAACGCCGCTTCGACCGCCAGTGCCACCGCTGCCAGCCGCGCGTCGTCGCCACGGACCGACGACAGCATCAGCCCGACCGGCAGCATCCCGGACGCCTGGCACGGCAGGCTGACCGCGCAGCCGTCGAGGTAGTTGATCGCGAAGGTGTTGCGCAGCAGCAGCCCGTTGGCGCGGAAGAACGCCTCGTCGCTCGCGACCAGATCGGCGATCGGCGGCGCGGCGATCGGCACCGTGAGGCACAGCAGCGCATCGAACGAAGCGAGCCGCGCCTCCGCGCGGGCGATCCAGCCGGCCCGGGCGTCGTGCAGGGCGATGTAGTCGGCAGCCGTGGCGCTGGCGCCGGTGGCGATGCGCTGGGCGACCCGCGGATCGAAGCCGTCGCGCCGCTCGGCCAGGCGCTGGCGGTGCACCGCATAGGCCTCCACCGCCGAGAAGCCGCCGGGCGCGTTGAGGGACGCGATCTCGGCCAGCTCTGCGAACGGGATGTCCACGATCAGGGCACCGGCACGCGACAGGCGCTGCACCGCCTGCTCGAACGCGGCGGCGACGGCCGGCTCGATCCCGTCGAACATCAGCGTCTGTGGTACCGCCAGCCGCAGGCCGGCGACCGGGCGGCGGCGCACTGCCAGCGGTGTGCCGGCGATCGCCGCATCGACCGTCAGGCAGTCGTCCATGCTGCGCGCCATCGCGCAGACGGTGTCGAGCGAGCGGGCCAGCTCGAACGTGCCGGTGCGCGGCACCCGCGCCTGCGTCGTCTTGAAGCCGACCAGCCCGCAGAGTGCGGCCGGGATGCGGATCGAGCCGCCGGTGTCGGAGCCGAGCGCCGCCACCGCGATGCCCAGCGCCACCGACACCGCGGCCCCCGACGACGAGCCGCCGGGAATGCGCGCCACTGCCGCATCGGACGGGTTGCGCGGCGTGCCGTGGTGGGGGTTAATGCCGACGCCCGAGAAGGCGAATTCGGTCATGTTGGTCTTGCCGAGGATCGCCGCGCCCTGCCCGCGCAGCCGCGCCACCGCGGGCGCGTCGGCGGCGGCCGGCGCCGCATCGTCGCAGACCACCGCGCCGGCCCGGGTGGGCTCGCCCGCCACGTCGTAGAGATCCTTGATCGTCACCGGCAGGCCGGTGAGCGGCGACAGGGCGACGCCGGCCTGCTGCAGTGCGTCGGCATGGCGGGCGGCCGCCATGGCTGCCTCCGGATAGAGCGTGGTGAAGACGTGCTGCGCGGCCGGTGCGGCGGCGGCCTCCAGCGCCTGGGCGACGAGCGAGGTGTGGGTGGCGTCGCCGCGGGCCAGCATGCGGCGCGCTTCGGCGATGGTGGTGAGGACCATGGGATTCGGCGGCAAAGGGCGTGGATCGGCGCCGGCACGCGACGGCGCCGGCGGCGGGACGGCAGGTGCCGCGCCGGCCCTCGCCGGCACGTCAGCCGTTGGGCAGGGGTTCTATCACGATGGAGACTCGCCGGTTGCGCTGGCGACCGTCGGCATCGTCGCTGCCGTCGGGCCGCCGCTCGGCCGCGACCGGCTGGTGCCGGCCGTGGCCGCGCACCGTCGGCCGGCGCTCGCCGGTCGCATCCGCCAGCGCGGCGGCCACCGCCTGCGCACGGCGCAGCGACAGGGCGTCGTTGTAGCTGTCGGCGCCCTTGCCGTCGGTGTGGCCGTCGATCGCGATCGGCGCGCGGGGATAGGCGCGCAGCAGTTCGCCCGCGCGGCCGAGCGCCGCCCGCGCATCCGGCCGCAGATCGGCACGGTCGAAGTCGAACAGCACATCGGCCGGCAGATCCACCACGATGGCGTGCGACGGGGTTTCGCGGGCACGGAGTTCGGTGAGCAGTTCCCGGGTGCGGGTGCGCAGCGCGGCCGGCACCTCGGACAGGCGCAGGTCGGTCTGCGGGCCCTGCACGGCGCCGAAGGTGGTGTCGGGTCCGGCGCGACGCAGCGCGCCTTCTGCGGAGCGCGCCTGCAAGCCGCCGCCCTCCCCCGGCACGGTGCGCAGCGTCGTCTGCGGACCGGCCACGGGCACGAAGCTGCTGGGCTGCGCGGCGAGAGGCTCCGCCACCCGCCGCACCGGCTGGGCCGAGGCGACCGGCACCGCGCTGAACGAGGCCACGGCCAGCAGCACCGCGCCGAACGGCAGCGCCCGCCGGCTGCGGACCGGCGCCGGCATCAAGACGCGCCGGCCGGCTTCAGCGGCAGCGTCAGCCGCAGGCCGGGGCCGACGATGTTGCTGCCGTCGTTGCCGTCGTTGACCACCAGCTGCAGCTGCGTCGCGGCCGGCGACACGGCACCGAGGAACACCAGCCGGCCCTCCATCGTGTCGCCGGTGCGCACGTTCAGGTCGCGGTTGCCGTCGGGCCGCTTGAGCGGCAGCCGGTTGCCCTGCCCGTCGTCCAGGTAGGTCTCGTTGAAGGCGAGTTTGGTCGAGCCGGTCATCTGGCTGGAGAACGATGCGCTGACGGTGAGCACCGTGGCATCGGGGCCCATCTCGACACCCTTGACCCGCAGCGTCAGGCCCGCCGGCGAACTGACCTGCGCGTTCAACGTGACTTCGCGCGTGGCTGCGGCCGGCGCGAGGGTGCCGGTGGCCGTGGCGGGCTGGCCGGAGCCGGCGGCCGGGCCGATCGGCTGGACCGGCGTAACGGGGCTGATCGGAGCGACCGGCTGCACGGGCTGAACTGGCTGCACGGGTTGCACCGGCTGGATCGGCTGCACGCCGCCGACCGGCGCCGCAGGCTGGGCGGGCTGTGCCGGGATCGCCGGTGTAGCTGCGCCGGACGGCGCGGCGACCGTATCGGCCGCGCGGTCCGAGCAGGCCGACAGCAGCGTCGCCGCAGCCAGTGCCGCCGGCAGCAGCCAGCCGCGGGCGGTGATGCGAGGAACGGGACGTGGGATGGCGGTCATCGGATGGTCACGCTGTTGACGTTGGCGCCGCCTTGCGGTCGGCCGGCGGCGTTCGGGCTGCAGTCCACCGCGGCATCGACACCCTGCACGTTGCGGCCGGTGACGATCTCGGTGCGGCCCTGCAGGGCGCGGGCGTCCACATCGACGCTGTTGATGTTGGCGCCGCGGCGGGTGCTGCCGTCGGCGCAGCGCGCGGTCACGCCGCGGGCGGTGTTGCCGGTCACCTCGATACGGTTCTGGCCGCTGCCGGGGCGCTCGATCGTGGTCGTCCGGTCGGCCGCCGCTGCCGGAGCGACGGCGGCGGCCAGACCCAGGACGCACGCCGCAGCGCAGGCCAGGCGCGGCGCCATGGAAGGGGTGGGGGAGGTTCGCATGCAGACTCCTTTCGTTCGGGATGCGGGCGCCGTGCGCCCGCAGGTCAGGGGGCGGTCGCGGCACCCGGCAGGGCTGGCACGCCCGAAGGCGCGGGCACCGGGGTGGCCGGTGGTGCCGCAGCGCCCGCCCGGGCACTGCCCAGGCCGGGCAGCCGCCCGGTCAGCGGCGCGCCGGGCTGCGCCGCGGGCACGGCAGCCGGCGTCGCCGGAGCAGCTGTGCCTGCTGCGCCCGCGCCGCGCAGGTTCTGTTCGAGTTCGCCGGCGAAGCGGTCGGCCAGCACCAGTTCTTCGGACGCCATGTCCTGGCCGAGCGACTGGATCGCCTCGGCCGACTGCTGCGCGCCCGGGCTGCCGGGCAGCGCGAGCTTCTGCGCGAGCCGCGCATAGCCGAGCGCTCGCACGTTGTCCTGTGGTGCGCCGCGGCCGTTGCGGTAGAGGTCGCTCAGCCGCTGCATCGCCCGCGGATCGCCGCGCACCGCGGCCAGCAGGTACCAGCGGTAGGCCTGGCCCACGTCGGAAATGCCGCTGCGGTTGCTCTGGTAGGCGTCGCCGAGCAGCGTCAGCAGGCTGGCGTTCTGCGACTTCAGCGCCTCGTCCTTCAGCCGCGCGATCTCGCTGGCATAGAGCGGGCCCTGGCAGCCGGGGTTGACCGCGCCGCGCTCCAGCGCCTGCTGGCAGGCTTCCACGTAGCGCGCACCCGCGCTGGCACCGGTGTTCGCGGCAGCCGCCGCAGCGGCGGCCGTCGGCGTGCCCGGTGCCGCGCCGCCCGGCGGCGCCGGATTGACGATCTGCACACCGCCCGGCACGCCCGCCGCGGCGGCGGTGCCGGCC
>CAJYQL010000023.1 GCA_913776965.1 uncultured Xylophilus sp. | reverse complement strand
CGCTGCAGCTGAAGCTGCTGACCCGCCGCAACGACCCGGCGCCGGCCCAGACCTGGGGCGACGACGCCGCCCGCGTGCTGGCGACCGTGAGCGACGCGCAGACGGCGCGCCGCCTGCAGAACGCGCTGAAGGCGCTGCTGCGCGGCTGACCTCGACGCCCGGCCCGCGAGGGTGGGCGCCGCGACCGCACCACGAGCCCCCGCTGCCCACCGGCCGCGGGGGCTCCGTCGTTTCTAGGGTGCGCTGCGCTCGTCGCGCGCCCGCACCCGCGCGACGATCCGCAGGTCCGGCCCCACGCGGTCGACCGACTGCCATTCCAGCGCCACGCCGTCCACCAGCGTGGCGAGCGGGCTGAACGTAGCCAGTCCCCTGCCGGGTCCGAGCAGCGTTGGGGCCAGGTAGAGCAGCAGTTCGTCCACCAGCCGGGCCTGCAGCAGCGCGCCGGCGAGCGTGGCGCCGGCCTCCGCATGCAGGCGGGTCGCGATGCCGGCTTGTGCGATCCAGGCGAGCGCGGCCTGCAGGTTGGTGCGCCGCGGCTCGTCCGGTGCTGCAGGCAGACGGTGGACGGCGGCGCCGGCCGCGCGCAATTCTGTTTCCCGGCCGGGCGGCGCATCGTCGCGGTACAGCAAATGAACCTTTCGCCCGGCGACGCCGAACAGCGCGGCATCCGCCGGCGTGCGCAGCCCGCTGTCGAGCACGATCAGCGGCGGTGGCTGCGCGGGCGTATCGGCATCGCCCGGCGGCAGCCGCACGTCGAGCCGCGGATCGTCGGCCAGCACCGTGCCGACGCCGGTCAGGATGCCGTCGGCCGCCGCGCGCCAGCGGTGGCCGTCGGCGCGGGCCTCGGGTGAGGTGATCCACTGGCTCTGCCCGTTCTGCAGCGCGGTGGTGCCGTCCAGCGACGCGGCGAGCTTCAGGCGGACGAAGGGGCGCGCGGAGCGAGGGACGGCGGGGAGCGGAGGCAGTAAAGGCATCGACGGAAGCGGATCGCAGGCGGAAACAAAAAAGAGCTCCCTGCGGAGCCCCTAAGAAAAAGGGCCCCTTGCAGAGCCCTCGGATGGTGCCATCGACTGCCGTCCGGCGGCAGCCGGTCGCAGCATCAGACGCGCTTGCGGTATTCGCCGGTGCGGGTGTCGATTTCGATCCGGTCGCCTTGCGACACGAACAGCGGCACCGGCACTTCGAAGCCGGTGGCGATCTTGGCGGGCTTCAGCACCTTGCCGGAGGTGTCGCCCTTGACGGCCGGCTCGGTCCAGGTGACTTCGCGCTCGACGCTGGTCGGCAGTTCGACCGAGATCGCCTTGCCGTCGTAGAACACCACTTCGACGGCCATGCCGTCTTCCAGGTAGTTCAGCGCGTCGCCCATGTTCTCGGCTTCGACTTCGTACTGGTTGTAGTCGCTGTCCATGCAGACGTACATCGGGTCGGCGAAGTAGGAGTAGGTGCACTCCTTCTTGTCCAGGATGATCTGGTCCATCTTGTCGTCGGCCTTGAACACGACTTCGGTGCCGAAGTTGGCGATCAGGCTCTTGAGCTTCATGCGCACGGTGGCGGAGTTGCGGCCGCCGCGGCTGTATTCGGTCTTCAGGACGACCATCGGGTCCTTGCCATGCATGATCACGTTGCCGGCGCGGATTTCTTGAGCGATTTTCATAGGGAGAGCTTGCCTGTAGGCTGGGTGGGAGCCGCGTGGCCGCGCCCGCGGTGCATGCGGTGCGGCCCGGGGGCGGCGGGAGCGCCATACCGGCAGCAGTTCACAGGGCCCGAAAACGGCCCGCCGCCCGAATAACGCAAAGCCTCTGATTTTACTGTTTTTCGATGGCGAACCGGCGCAGCTGCGTCGCGAGGTCGGGCACCTGCAGCGCGCGGACGCGCGCGGTCCGCACTACGGCGCCCCAGGCCGGCAAGTCCCACGGCGGCAGCGGCCCGGGTCGCAGGCCATTCCAGACATGGTGGAAACGGCGCAGGTCGGCCGGCGCGTCCAGCCAGTCGAGGAAGGCGTCGAGCTTGGCCGCATGCACGCCGCCGTCCTGCGGATAGATCTGCCATACGAACGGCCGGCCGGCCCACAGCGCGCGGACCAGCGAATCCTCGCCTCGGACGAAGTTCAGGTCCGACCGGCGCAGCCAGTCGTCGAAGCCGGCCTGCGGACGGGGTGCCGGCCGCTCGATCATCAGCGCCCCGCGCCGGTCTGCGCTGCTGAGGATGCGGTTCACCGCCGCCACCGGCCGGCCGGGCAGCGCCCTCAGTCGGGCCGGTCCGGGGCCTTCGGCCAAGCGTGCGAGCAGGTCGGACAGGGCCGGCGGTTCGTAGCAGAAGAGGGTAACCTGCTGCGGAGACGGATCGTCCGGCGCCGCATCGCCGCTGTGCTCCGTCGTCTCGTCATCGGCCGAGCCGATGCCCGGTTCGCGCAGCAGCCCGCCGGTGTCGGCCGTGAAGCCGGGGTAGAAGAACCACTTGGTCCAGCCGGCCGCCGGCCCGTGCTGCACCGGCGACGGCAGCCCATGGCAGCGGGCGGCATACGGCTCGGCGGTCAGGTATTCCAGGTTGAGCCAGGCCGGTTTTCGGGCTCCAGCGTCCGCCAGTCGTGCGCAATGCGCTATGAATTCGGGAGCAATATCGCAGCCGAAGGCTTCGACCAGCGCATCCGGCATGTCGACCGATGCCAGGGCCGCAGCGCCGAGCGGCGTGGTCCAGGGCCGCAGTTCTACCCCCGGCGCGCCGTCCGGCGCCATCCAGGCGAGGGCGGACGGGTCGTCGACCCAGAGCCGCACCCGGTCGCCGCGGCCTGCCAGATCCGCTGCGAGCCGCCAGCAGACGCCCAGGTCGCCGTGGTTGTCGATCACCCGGCAGAAGATGTCCCAGCGCATCGGTACCTCCGCGGACTGCGTTCAGCCGTAGAGGCGGGTGACGTGCTGCTCCACCAGGCCCGCCAGGTGCCGCTGCGCCCAGCGCGGCGTGAAGGTGTGGTCGGCACCGGGCACGATCTCCAGGCGGAAGTTGGTGTGCTTGCGCATTCGCCGGCCGCCCGGGCCGAGGTGGGTCTCGATCTCGTCCAGGCCGCCGTCGTCGGCGCTGAAGATGAAGTAGACCTGCAGGCCGCGCTGCAGCAGCCCGGTCATCGCGCGCTGCACGTTGAGCGCGGGCGCACGGTCGCCCAGCACGCCGTCGGCCGCATGGGTGCCGTCGCCGCGCCGCTGCCAGGCGGCCAGCTTCAGCGCGGCGCGGCGCCGCACCAGGTGCGTCATGCCGACGGCGATGCGCGCCACGTCCACCTTGCCGCGCAGCAGCCGGCGCCAGGTCGCGCCGTCGAACAGGCGGCTGCGGTAGAAGCCGACCGAGCGGATGTTGGCGCGCCGGCGCACTTCGTAGGAATCGCCTTCGCGCCACTGGAAGGTCTGCTGGTTGATCAGCACGATGCTGTCGATGCCGCTCGCCGCGTCCAGCGCCGCATGGAAAGCCAGGTAGCCGCCCGAGCAGAGGCCGATCACGACCACCCTCTGCACGCCGCAGCGCTCGCGCAGCAGCGCGACCGCGTCCAGCACGTCGCCGACCGAATGGTCCGCATGCAACTGGTGATGGGCGCGACCCGGTGCGGCCGGGCTTTCGCCGATGCCGCCGATGTCGATCCGCAGCGCGACGAAGCCGCGTTCAGCCAGCAGCCGCGACTGCTGGACATGCATGCGGTGCGGGCCGGTGTGCAGGTTGGCGCCGACGGTCGCGAACACGATCCCGACCTGCGCACGCCCCGGCGCCGGCACCACCGGCCGCGCCAGCAGGCCGAACAGGTTGCCGTCGCGGCCGAAGCGCATCGGCAATTCCTCCACGCCGTCGGCCGGGCCGTGCAGGTGGGCGGGAAAGACCGGCGGCAGCGGCACGACGGCCGGTGCGGGGCCGGGCGGGCAGCCGTCCTCCAGCCAGCGGCGCACCGCAGCGAAGGCTTCGGCCGGCAGTGTGGCGTCGTACGGCTCGCGCATCATGGCCGCGTAGCCCGGCGCCGTGGACAGGCGCAGGTCGCAGCCCAGGCTCTCCAGGTGGCGCGCGAGCCGCGGCCGGCCGGGCAGGTCGTCGCGGTCGAGCAGCAACACCTGCGCGGCCGGCGCCCGGTCCAGCGCCAGCAGGTCGAGCGTGCCCAGGGCAGCGATGGTGGAGGCGGTGAGCAGGTGGCCGGCCGCTTCCTCGCCGGCGTCGGCACCGGGGTCGTGGGCCGGCGGTGCGGCGACCGGATCGGCGTCCTGGCGCATCGCCAGCGCCCGCATCTCGCGCAGGAAGTTCTGGCCCGATGGATACGGCGCCCAGGCGGCGACGCCGTCGATCAGCCCGTCGGATGCGCCCGCCGCGGCCGCCAGCGCGAGCGTACCCCCCAGGCGCACGCCGAACAGGCCGACGCGTGCCGCACCGCTGCTGGACCGGGCGAATTCGGCCGCCCGCTGCACGCCGCGCATCCAGGCGGCGATCCGCTCCGGCGCGGTTTCACCGCCGGACGAATCGCCGGTGCCGTGGTGGTCGTAGCGCAGCACCGCGAAGCCGGCGGCTGCCAACTGCTGGGCGAGGTTGCGGTAGTGCCGGTGGGTGTAGACCGCGTCGTAGCCGATCGGCGACACGAGGACCACTGCGCAGTCGCGCCAGGTGCCGTCGGCGCCGATGGCCGGTGGGTGGTACCAGCCGAACAGCCGACGCCCGGGCCGGTCGAACAGCACCGGGCGGGCGCCGTCCGGCATCGGCTCGGCGGACGGCATCCAGGCGAATGGCGGTGATGCGGCGGCAGGCGTCATCGGGTCATGGGGCAGAGGCGGGCGCGGCCGGCAGCGGCAGGCGTACCGCCTCGGCGGCGTTCAGCACCTCCACCAGGACCTGCGGCCGCCGTACCGCGTGCAGCGGCCGCAGCCGCACCGCGGCGGTGCCGCCGGGCGGCAGGTGGAAATAGTTGCGCTCGGCCCGGAAGCCGGCCGCCTCGATGCGCACCGCCTGCGCGAAGGCGGTAGTGCGGATGTCGAGCACGACCGTACCGTCCGCCTGCGGCGTGCCGGCATGGACGGCCAGCCCGACCGACGGCTGCACCGGCAGGCCGTGGCCGGCCGGGAAGTACGCGTCGCAGGCCAGCAGCTCGCCGGTCGTGGCGTCGCGCAATTCGGCCCAGGCCAGGTCGTGGCCCGGCGGGCCGAACAGGTAGCGGCAGGTGCTGTCGGTGAAGCGGCCGAGCAGGTCGTCGCCGCGCAGGGCCCGTGCGCCATGCGCCGGCAGCACGACCTCCCGTCGGCCCTCGGCCACGCGCAAGCCGTCGCGGCGCAGCAGGCAGAGGCTCAGGACGGCGGCGCGCGACTGCGGCCGGTCGTTCACCGCATGCAGCGCCAGGCCGTTCAGGCCTTCGTCGGTCAGGAACAACGCGACCGGCGCCATCGCCCGCTGCAGGTAGTACCAGGCGGCTTTCGGATGGCCGTCGGCATCGACCACGCCCCAGCCGGCGCCGGCCTGCAGGTCCTGCAGGAACCAGACCAGCGCACCGGCGCAGGCCGAGCCGCTGCGGCGCCATTCGCGGAAGGCGGCGAGCATCGTCTCGCCGGTGGCGACCCGGCCCAGCGCCAGGTAGCGCTCGGGCTCGGTGCGGCGCAGCAGGTCGGGCTGCACGCCGAACAGCGCCTGCAGGTAATGGTCGCGTACGTCGTCGAAGTCCCAGGCGGCGCCACCGTCGCGCGGCACCCGGGCCTTCCAGGCCGAATGACCGGGCGGTGCCGCGCCCGCGGGCGTCAGACGTTCCAGGTTGTCCGGCTCGGGAATGTGGGCGAAGGCCAGGCATTCGGACGCGAAGCGCAGGCCGCTGCGCCGTGCGTCGGTGACCGGCTGCAGATAGGCGCCGACGCCGAAGTAGTGCGCCACGCCCGCATCGACTTGGAACGGCAGCACGCCGCCGGCGGGGCTCGACGGCCAATACGGCACGTCAGGTCGCATCTCCCGGCCGATGGCGGGCAGGCGATCGGCGAACAACGTGCTGCGCCAGATCGCCGGATCGGCGCCGACCATCGCCGCCTGCTGCTCGACCTCGCTGTTGCCGCACAGCAGCGCCAGGCTGGGCGACAGCGCGGTGCGCTGCAGGAACTGGCGTGCCTCGGTCTCGACCGACGCCGCGAAGTGCGCATCGTCGGCCGGGTAGTCCATGTTGGCGAACATCCAGTCCTGCCAGACCAGGATGCCGAGTTCGTCGCAAAGCGCATGGAATGCGTCGGTTTCGTAGGCCATCGTGCCGCCGACCCGCAGCATGTTCATGCCGGCGTCGCGGGCCTGCAGTAGGCGAGCCCGCAGGTCGGGCGCCTGGCCGGGCAGGGCGAGCAGGTCGGCGGGCGTCCAGCAGGCGCCTCGGCAGAACACCGGCACGCCGTTGACCGACAGCGCGAAGCCGTCGTCCGCCATTGCGAGGGCGATGCGGCGGAAGCCGGTGCGGCCGAGGTCGAAGCGCCAGTGGCGGGTGGGGTCTTCGACCGTCAGCGTGACCGCATACAGCGCAGGTTCGCCGTGGGTATGCGGCCACCACAGCGCGGGGGATGGTACGGTGCATTGGCCGGCAATGTGCCATTGGCCGTCGGGCAAAGGTTGGATGTCGAGCAACACGGTGGTATCGCCGACGGTCAGATGGGCCGTCGGATGCCGTGCGTCGTTCAGTTCCAGGCAACCCTGCAGGCGCACCGTGCCGGTACCAGCATCGTCGAGCGCGGCCTGCACGTCCAGCGTGTGCCACTGGGCGCCGTCGTGGGTGGCGAGCGCCACCGGCCGCCACGGGCCGATGGCCGGCGCGGTCGGGGTCCAGCCGGGCATGCGGCCGACGAGGCTGGTGCGGATCCAGCGCAGCTGCTGCTGGTCGACCAGCCGGGTGCGCCAGCGCGGCCGCGGCCGGCGGGCCTGCAGTGCTGCGGCGACCGAGGCGCAACGGATCTGTAGCGTGTTGGACCCTTCGACCAGTAGGGCGTCCGCATCCAGCAGGTGGGCGTGGAACATGTTGTCCGACGCGGCCAGCAGCGGGGTGCCGTTCACCCACACCTGCGCCAGCGTGGCGATACCGCCGAGGGCAAGGCTGCGACCCTGCCCAGGCTGTGCCGCCGCGGCCTCGAACCGGCAGCGGAACCATACGTCCCGATCGTCGAGCGCCGGCCAGGCGGCAGGGTCTGAGGCCCCACCGGGGCGTCCCTGGGCGCTGGCGGTGCCGGGCACGGTGGCGGGCTGCCATGCCGGCTCCAGCGCCGCCAGGGCGTCCGGCTCGGCGGCGGCATGGGGCGGCACGGCCGCCATCTCCCAGCCGCTGTCCAGCAGCCGCAGCGGCGACGGCACGGCCGGGGTGAGCGCGAGGGGCAGCAGCGGCATCGCGGACCGGTCAGACGACCGCCGTGCGCAACGCCTGCATGCCGCGCGTCCAGGCGTCGGCCATGCCCTGCAGCAGGGGCGCGAAATCGGTCGCGCGGCCGCCGTGCACCGCCCGCGCGGTCTTCAGCACCATGGCCTTGGCGCCGCCGGAGATCTCGTCGAAGGCGGCTTCGGCCTCGGCGAGGGCCGCCTTGTCGCCACCAGCGTGCTGCGCGGCCATCCACCCGATGCCGCGCGCGCACAGTTCGAAGTTCGCACCCAGCTGGCGCAGCGTCGCGAACGCATAGCCGTGGTAGAGCGGCAGGCCCTCGGCCTGCAGCCAAGCGACGTCGGCGGGAAACTGCGCCGCGAAACGCTCCACCGGGTTCGTGGCGGGCACATAAGCCAGGTGTTCCGCCAGCAGCTCGGTCGACAGGGCCGCCAGTTCCGGCGCCGGCAGGCGCTTCAGCCGGTCGATCCGCGCGAACTCGGCATAGAAGGGCATGAAGGCGGGATCGGGCGGTACGTCGGTGCGGAACAGCCGGCGGAAGTCTTCGCCCTGCAGTTCGTGGTAGCCGGCGTTGTGGAAGTAGCCCAGCGTCTCGGCGGTCCGGTCCAGCGCATTGACCACGATGGTCGTCTTGGTGTGCTGCTGGCGGTAGTCGGTGCCGGCGGTATCGGGCAGCCAGAAGGCATCGGCCTCGGTGAACACCAGCCGGCCCTGGCGCGCCTGCGCCTCGGCATGCAGGACGATGTCGCCGCGCCATGGGTTGAGCTCGTGCACCACGATGCCGTACAGACGCTCCAGGTCGCGGTGCGGCGGCTTGAAGAAGGTCCACTGGTCGCCCTCGAAGTCCAGCCGCACGGTGAACGGGAGCATCGCGAGCGGTTCCAGGCCGAGCGCATGTACCGCCTCGATCCACACATCGATGTAGCAGTTCTTCTCGACCCAGGCGCTGCCCGGGCAATGCACGGCATGCGACTGGTAGTCGGCGGCGCGCAGCGGCAGCACCGCAGCACCCGGCGCGGCGGGCGCCGTCATGGCCAGAGCCGCGCGCGGACCGCCGCCGGCCACTGCAGCGGATCGAAGCCGTGGTGCTTGAACAGCGCCATGCAGACACGCTCCAGTCCGAAGCCGAGGCAGGCGGTGTGGGCCAGTTCGCCGTTGGGCTGCAGGATCTCGAAGGTTTTGGAGAAGTAGTCCTGGTGGTAGTTGAAGGAGCAGACGGCGGTCGGCTTCTCGGCCGAGATCACCGGCACCACCACCTCGAACTTCAGCTTCTGCTCGCGCTGGTTGACCGCCAGCATCCGGCCGGCGCGGCCGAAGAACGGGTCCGTCGCCACCTCGGGGTCGGCCGGCAGGCCGAGGCTGCGCAGCAGTTCCAGACCGCGCTCCAGCCACATGTCGCGCCAGGCCACCACCTCGTCGGGCGCGCCGGCACGCACGAATTCCCGCACGCGGAACGCCTGCATCCGGGTCGGTTCGTCCGACGGCTCGTGGCGGAACACCCAGTGGGTCATGTCGACCAGCCGGCCGCCGGCGGGCAGGGTGCCGCCCAGGCTCGGGTAGAGCGGGTAGCAGGCGGCGGGGATCAGCACCACGCCGGTCCGTGCCATCAGGTCGTCGTAGCTTTCGCCGTTGGCGATGCGTTCGACGAGCTTCGGGTGATCCGAGGCGCAGCCGCAGAAGCTGACGACGCCCATCGCCAGCTGCGGGAACGACTTCATGAAGCCGCTGCGTTCGAACACCGGCCGGGCGAGCGTCGGCGGGAAGGTGTACTTCTCGGCGCCATCGGCCGCTGCCACCTGGCTCACCAGGGCGGAGAAGCGCTCGAGCACGTCCTCGAACGCCGCGTTGCGGCCGAACACGCCGGGCTCGCCCGACGGCACGATCAGGCCGTGCGCCACCAGTCCGTCGTAGAGGGATCGGGAGTCGAATTCCATGAGGTCAGATGTCCTTGTGCACCAGCAGTAGCGATGCGTTCTGGGCGTGCATGCGGTCGTTGCCGACCATCAGCGGCGCCGACAGCGCGTCGCGCAGGTGCCGGCCGACGCTCGCTGGCGAGCCGTTGCGATAGCCCTGGATGCCGCAGATCAGCAGCGCCTGCTGCACGATGTCGACCACCGCGGTGGAGCAGGCGATCTTGAGGTGGTTCATGCGCAGGGCGAACGCGATCGTGGAGAAGGTGTCCGCTCCTTCGGGTGCCGCGAGCAATGCCTCGAACGACGCGACGGCTTCCTGGACCTGCGCCCGCATCGTCTGCAGCGCGCCGGCCAGTTCGGCCAATCGCAGCGCCGTCGGCGGCACAGTGCCCGGGTTCTGCCGGGCGGCGGCCCGCACGCTCGCGGCCGCCCGGGCGGTGGCATCGGTCGCGATGCCGAGCCATACGCCAGCCCAGAGGATGTGCGAGAACGGCACCATCGTCGCGCCCGACACCTCGGCATAGTCCACCGGCAGAATCTGGTCGACCGATCCGGTGGACGCGAGCTTGAAGCCGGGACTGCAGGTGCCGCGCATGCCGAGGGTGTCCCACTGCGAGGTCTGCTCCAAAGAGAAGCTGCCCTGGCGCAGCAACACCATCACCTGGTCACTGCGCGCAGCCTGCGGGTCGCGCCGGCAGGTGACGAGCAGGTCGTCTGCATGCGCGCCGTAGGAAATCGTGGTCGCGATCTTGTCGAGTGCGAAACGTGCTCCGTCCACCTCGACCGCACAGATGCTGGAACGGGTATCGCCGCCCACGCCGAGCTCCGACGTTACCGAGGCGATCAGCCACTGTTGCTCGACGAGCTGGCGGCAGTAGTCGCGGAAATAGTCGGTCGTCAGCCCGTGGTGCACGATGCAGCCGACCTGGATCTGGTGCATCGCGAACACCATCGCCGAGGCTGAACAGCGCTGTCCGAGCGCGGTGCAGATGGCGACCAGTTCGCCGAAGGAGGTGCTCCGGCCGCCGAGCGCCGCCGGCACGTAGGCCGACAGCAGCCCTTCCTCGCGCAGCGCCGCGATCGTCTCCGCCGGGAAACGCGATGCGCGGTCGACCTCGTCCGCATGGCGGGCGGCGATCGTGTCGGCGATCCGCCGGGCGACAGCCAGGGCTGTGCGGTCGTCGGCCGGTGCGGCGGCGCTCATGATGCGGTCAATTCCTCAACCGCCTCGCGGATGCTGGCGATGCTTGCGAATACGCCGCGCTTGAGCATCCGGTCCGGGAACTCGACGTCGAACACGTTCTCGAGCGCCAGCATCACATTGACGCTGGCATGCGAGGTCAGTCCCGCCTGGTACAGGTCGGCATCTTCGGCCAGCGTAAGGGCGTCTGCGGAGAGGCGGCCGTGCTGCTGCAGGACCTTGCGGATGTCTTCGGTCGGATTCAACGGATTCTCCCGGGGGAATGGGCGCGGGGGCGCAAAGGACGAGGGCGGACGGTCGGTCTGAGGGTAGCGGCCACCACCGACTGCGCATAGGCGCCGTCGTGGCTGAGGGAAACGGCGAGCGACACGACGCCTTGGCGGCGGGCGGCACGCAGAGCCGCGCCGTGCAGCCGCAGTTCGCACCAGCCGCCGCTGGTCTTCACGACCTCGATCGACCGCCAGTCGAACCAGCGGTGCACCGGCCGCAGCACCTTGACGCAGGCTTCCTTCGCAGCGAAGCGGGCGGCCAGCCGCGACGGCATGGTCGCTGCCGCCGTCCGGCAGGTGGCGATTTCGTGGGGCGTGAAGACGCGGCGCAGGTAACGGTCGCCGAAGGTCTGCAAGGCATCGGCGACGTCCGCGATCCGCACGATGTCGCTGCCCAGGCGGATGCCGTCGGCCGAGCCGTGGGGCGAGCGGAGAGGCAGAGGCATGGCAGGAATCGGCGCGTGCGGACGGGGGCTATCAATGTCAGAAATTGTAGGGTCAGCCGGCTGTGCCACCATCTCGCTTTCGGGCCCTGGGCCGCAAAGAGAGACGCATGGCAGACGGAGCAGACAAGGAGAGGGATCAGGCGGCGGCGCGCCCGACGGCCGCGGGCCCGCACGACGAGAAGTTGCTGGGCGAGGTGGCGAGCTTGCCGGCGCTGCCGGGCGTCTACCGGTATTTCGACGCCCAGGGCGGGTTGCTGTACGTCGGCAAGGCGCGCGATCTGAAGAAGCGGGTGTCCAGCTACTTCCAGAAGAACCACGGCGGCACCCGCATCGGCCACATGGTGTCGAAGATCGTGCGGCTGGAGACGACGGTCGTGCGTTCCGAGGCAGAGGCGCTGCTGCTCGAGAACAACCTGATCAAAACGCTGAACCCCCGGTTCAACATCCTGTTCCGGGACGACAAGAGCTATCCCTATCTGAAGATCACCGGCAATCCCGGTCTGCGGGCGCCCGTTGCAGGCGACGCGGCCCAGGTCTTCCCGCGTGTCGCCTATTACCGGGGCGCAGTCGAAAAGCGGCATCGCTATTTCGGCCCCTTCCCGAGCGCCTGGGCCGTCAAGGAATCGATCCAGCTACTGCAGAAGGTGTTCCGCCTGCGCACCTGCGAAGACACGGTATTCAATAACCGCACCCGGCCGTGCCTGCTGTACCAGATCAAGCGCTGTTCGGGGCCTTGCGTGGACCTGATCTCGCCGGAAGCCTACGGCGTCGATGTAGCCCATGCCGAACGGTTCCTGCGCGGCGAGACGCAGCAGGTCGCGGCCGAACTCGAGCGTCGCATGACCGCGCATGCCGAAAGGCTGGAATTCGAGCAGGCCGCCGAGATCCGCAACCAGTTGGGCGCGCTGTCGCGGGTGCTGCACCAGCAGTCGATCGAGACCGCCAGCGACAAGGACGTGGACATTCTGGCTGTGCGGGTGCAGGGCGGCCGCGCCTGCGTGAACCTGGCGATGGTGCGTGGTGGGCGCCATCTGGGCGATCGGCCGTACTTCCCGGTGCATGTGGAAGACGCCACTGCGCTGCGGGCGGCCGAGGAGGCGGGCGACACCGGCGGCGCTGTCGCGCAGCCGGTCGAGGTGCAGGTGCTGGAGGCCTTCGTGGCGCAGCACTATACCGGCGTGGCCCCGCCACCCGCGCTGATCACCGGCGTGCCGGTGGCGAAGACGCTGATCGAGGCGCTGTCGCAGCAGTCCGGCATGAAGATCACCGCCGTGCACAACCCCCGGGAGCAGCGCAGGGTATGGCTGGAGATGGCGCAGAAGAACGCCGACCTGCAGCTCGCCCGCCTGCTGGCGGAAGAAGGTTCGCAGCAGTCGCGCACCCGGGCGCTCGCCGAGGCGCTGGACCTCGCACCGGACGACCTGGATGCATTGCGGATCGAATGCTTCGACATCTCTCACACGGCGGGTGAGGCGACGCAGGCGTCCTGCGTCGTCTTCCAGCACCACAAGATGCAGAACAGCGAATACCGACGCTACAACATCGAGGGCATCACCGGGGGCGACGACTATGCCGCGATGCGCCAGGTGCTGACCCGCCGCTATGCGAAGCTGGCGGAAGCCGCGCGTACCTCGGCCGATCCCGACCATCCAGTCGGCGACGGGGCGCGCATGCCGGACCTGGTGCTGGTCGATGGCGGCAAGGGCCAGGTCGCGATGGCGCGCGAGGTGTTTACCGAACTGGGCCTGGATCTGTCGCTCATCGTGGGCGTCGAGAAAGGCGAGGGCCGCAAGGTCGGACTGGAAGAACTCGTTTTCGCCGATGGGCGGGAGAAGGTCTACCTGGGCAGCGATTCCGCCGCCCTGATGCTGGTGGCCCAGATCCGCGACGAGGCGCACCGGTTCGCGATCACCGGGATGCGGGCGCGCCGCGCGAAAGTGCGCGTCGGCGGCAGCCGGCTCGAGGACATTCCGGGCATCGGTCCGAAGAAGCGGGCGCGCCTGCTCCAGCATTTCGGCGGGGTGCGGGGCGTGACGGCCGCGGGCATCGACGACATCGCCCGGGTCGAGGGCGTGTCGCGCGAACTGGCCGAGGAAATTTACCGCGCGCTGCACTGAGGCCGTCCGGATGCGGGTGGCACAATCCGCGCATGTTCTGGACCGTTCCCACCATCATGACCTGGACGCGCATCGTCGCGATCCCGCTCATAGTCGGTGTGTTCTACCTGCCGTTTCCCGAAGGCTTCCGCAACATCGTCGCCACCGCGATGTTCGTGGTGTTCGCCGCCACCGACTGGCTCGACGGATGGCTCGCACGGCGGCTCAACCAGACTTCGTCCTTCGGTGCGTTTCTCGATCCGGTGGCCGACAAGTTCCTGGTGTGCGCGTCCCTGCTGGTGCTGGTCCACCTGGGGCGGGCGGACGTGTTCGTCGCCCTCATCATCATCGGGCGCGAGATCGCGATTTCGGCACTGCGCGAATGGATGGCGCAGATCGGCGCATCCAAGAGCGTGGCGGTGCACATGCTCGGCAAGGTGAAGACGACCGTCCAGATGGTGGCCATTCCGTTCCTGCTGTTCGACGGCGTGATTTTCGGTGTGGTCGATACCGGCTTGTGGGGCACGGTGCTGATCTGGATTGCCGCTGTATTGACGGTCTGGTCGATGGTGTATTACCTGCAGAAAGCACTGCCGGAAATCCGCGCGCGGGTGAAGTAACCGGACGGGGAATGCGTCTAGAATCCGCTCTTCGCGCCGTTGTCCCGCGGGCCGCTGTGTGGTGACAAACCGCTGCCCGCAGGTCCGCATCATGTCGTTCCGCACCCGTCTTTGAACATCGCTTTCGCGCTCCTGGTCGCGTCCTGCATGGCACGCCCCAGGTGCGGACAGGCATCAGAACTGTGCATACCGCCGGCCAACGTCCATCATCTATTCGAGGGGCCTTTTGTGAACAAAACCGAACTGATCGAGCACATCGCCAAGAACGCCGATATTTCCAAGGCTGCCGCCACGCGTGCCCTGGAATCCACCATCGGCGCCGTGAAGACGACGCTGAAAAAGGGCGGCACCGTGTCGCTAGTCGGCTTCGGCACCTTCGCGGTCGGCAAGCGTGCAGCGCGCAGCGGACGCAATCCCCGGACCGGCGACACGATCAAGATCAAGGCTGCTAAAGTACCGAAGTTTCGTCCGGGCAAGGCATTGAAGGATGCCTTGAACTGAACCCCGTTTCCAGGCGGGGTGCTTAGCTCAGTTGGTAGAGCAGCGCCCTTACACGGCGTAGGTCGGCGGTTCGAGCCCGTCAGCACCCACCACTCCCCAAAAGGCGAACGCAGGTTCGCCTTTTCTTTTTCCGCGGCACCCGTCGCACGCGCCCGAAAGATCCGCCATGTTCGAGTTCATCCGCAAGCACTCCAAGATCGTCATGATCCTGCTGTTCTTGCTGATCATCCCGTCGTTCGTCCTGTTCGGTGTCGACGGCTACCGGCGGTCTATGGAGAAGGGCGCCGCCGTCGCCACGGTGGACGGGCACGAGATCACCCAGGGCGAGTGGGATACCGCCCACCAGGCCACGGTCGAGCGGATGCGCGCGCAGATGCCCAACCTCGACGCCAAGATCTTCGACACGCCCGATGCCCGCTATGCCACCCTCGAGCGGCTGGTCCGCGAGCGGGTGCTGCTGACGGCTGCCGAGAAGGGGCATCTTGCGCCGAGCGATGCACGTCTGGCACGTACCTTGGGCGAGGACCCTGGCATCGCGGCCATGCGGGGCGCCGACGGCAAGCTCGACATGGCGCAGTACCGCGAAGTGCTGGCGCGCCAGGGTCTGACGCCGGAAGGCTACGAGTCGCGGGTGCGCTCGGACCTGGCATTGCGCCAGGTCGTCGACGGCGTGACCGCAACCTCCTTTGCCACGCCGGCGCAGACCGACGCAGCGCTGAATCCGTTCCTCGAGCGACGCGAGATCCAGGTGCTGCAGTTCAAGCCAGAGGATTTCACCGCCAAGGTCACCGTCACCGATGCGGATCTGGAGGCGTACTACCGCCAGAACACGGACCGCTTCCGTCTGCCTGAGCAGGCCGATGTGGAGTACGTCGTCCTGGATCTCGACAGCGTGAAGAAGGGCATGGCTGTCAGTGAACAGGATCTGCGCACCTACTACGAGCAGAACCAGGCCCGCCTGGCCGGACAGGAAGAGCGCCGTGCCAGCCACATTCTGATCACCGCGCCGAAGGATGCACCGCAGGCCGAACGCGACAAGGCCAAGGCCCGCGCCGAAGCGTTGCTGGCGACCGTCCGGAAATCGCCCGGGCAGTTCGCCGACATCGCGCGCAAGAATTCGCAGGACCCGGGCTCGGCCGCCAACGGCGGAGATCTGGATTTCTTCGCGCGTGGCGCGATGGTCAAGTCGTTCGAAGACGCAGCATTCGCGTTGAAGAAGGGGGAGATCAGCGATGTCGTGGCATCCGATTTCGGCTACCACATCATCCAGCTAACCGACATCAAGGCACCGAAGGCGCGCAGCTTCGAGGAAGTGCGTCCCCAACTCGAGGCTGAACTGCGTCAGCAGCAGGCCGCGGCCAAGTTTGCCGAGCTTGCAGAAGTTTTCACCAATGGCGTGTACGAGCAGGCAGACAGCCTCAAGCCCATCGCCGAGCGGCTGAAGCTCACGGTCCGGACGGCGCCGGGCGTCCAGCGGACGCCGGCGCCCGGCGCGACCGGCGCGCTGGCAAACCCGCGACTCCTGGAGGCGCTGTTCGCACCGGATGCGATCGAGAAGAAGCGCAACACCGAGGCCATCGAGATCGGTCCGAGCCAGCTGGCATCGGCGCGCGTGGTCCGCCATGTGGCGGCCCGGACGCCCGCTTTCGCCGAAGTGCGCGAAGAGGTGCGCAAGCTGGTCGTCGCGCAACGCGCGACCGAGATGTCCCGCAAGGAAGGTCAGGCACGGCTGCAGGCGTTGCAGGCCAACCCGTCGTCGGCCTCCCTGCCGGCACCGGTCACGGTGTCGCGCGAGCAGTCGCAGCAACAGCCCCAGCAGGTAGTGATGGCAGCGTTGCGCGCACCAGCCGCGCAACTGCCGGCCTTCGTTGGCACCGACGTAGGTGCCGGCTACGCGGTGATCCGGATCAACAAGGTCGAACCGCGCGCGGCCTCGGCCAACGCCGCGCAGGACCGCAGCCAGGTCGCCCAGTGGTGGGGATCGGCGGAAGGGCAGGCTTACTACGACCTGCTGAAGTCCCGCTACAAGGTGGAGTTCAAGGCGGCTCGGCCGGCGGCACCGGCGACGTGATACCGTGAAATAGCGGTCGCCGCGAAATCGGCGATTTCCCCGGTATAATTGAGGGCTCTACGGTGGCTGTAGCTCAGTTGGTAGAGTCCAGGATTGTGATTCCTGTCGTCGTGGGTTCGAGTCCCATCAGCCACCCCAGAAATACAAGACGCCCCTGTTGCCGAATCGGTAGCAGGGGCGTTTGCTTTGGGCATGGCAGTTGCGCGACATGACAGACACCGCGCATGGCGGCCGTCTTGTGCGAAGGGCTGCAGCCGGTTTCGACACACATCCGGCTCGGGCAGTGACGAAGCCATCATGGGCTGTGGCCTAATGCCGGGTTTTCCAATTTTTCATTCCACAGGAGTATTTCATGGGCAACAAGATCGTCACCGAAGCCGACCGCAAGGCCACCCCGCCGCTGCCGACGCTGCCGGGCGTCACGCTGCGCACCGCAGGCCGTGGGCAGAAGCGCAGCCTGGAGCGCGGTACCGCGACCCGCAGCAAGAAGAACCCCGGCAAGCGCGCCCACAAGGGCGGCTGATTTTGAGGCGGGCGATGCCCGCTCAGCAGGGGTTTTCTCGGGGCCGTTGCCGGGGGTGCATCCCTAGAATGTGCTGCAGTGCAATAGGCTCGCCGCGTGCGGGCACAGGAGCCATCAGTGTCCTCACACAAGAACGCGGCGAGTCCCCCGGCGCCCCGCGTGATCAAGAAGTATCCGAACCGGCGGCTCTACGACACGAATACCTCGGCCTACATCACGCTGGCAGAAGTGCGGCAGCTGGTGTTGAGCCACGAACCCTTTTCCGTACGCGACGCGAAATCCGGTGAGGACCTGACCCGCAGCATCCTGCTGCAGATCATTCTCGAAGAAGAAGCGGGTGGCGCCCCGATGTTCAGCGAGGCGGTGCTGGCCAACATCATCCGCTTCTACGGCCATGCCATGCAGGGATTCATGGGTGCCTATCTGGAAAAGAACGTTCAGGCCTTCACGGACATGCAGATCCGGATGGCCGAACAATCGAAGAGCTTTACCCCCGAGATGTGGGCCCAGTTTCTGAAGATCCAGCCGCCGGTACTGCAGGGGATGATGGGCAGTTACGCCGAGCAGTCGAAGGAAGCCTTTCTGCTGATGCAGGAACAGCTGCAAAAGCAAACCGAGCAGATGCTGGGGGCCTTCGGCATCAAGCGTTGAAGCGGGCAGGGGACAATACGGGGATGAGCGAAGAAGTACTCTCCCCCACGCACACACCCGCAGCGGCCGCACCGCGCGTCGGATTCGTCAGTCTCGGCTGTCCGAAGGCGCTGACCGATTCCGAACTGATCCTCACGCAGCTGAGCGCCGAGGGCTACCAGACCTCCAAAACGTTCGAAGGTGCCGATCTCGTCATCGTCAACACCTGCGGCTTCATCGACGATGCAGTGCGCGAAAGCCTCGACACCATCGGCGAGGCGCTGGCGGAAAACGGCAAGGTGATCGTGACCGGCTGCCTCGGTGCCCGCAGCGGCGAAGGCGGCGGCAATCTCGTGCGGCAGATGCACCCCAGCGTGCTGGCCGTCACCGGGCCGCACGCCACGCAGGAGGTGATGGATGCGGTCCATCTCAATCTGCCCAAGCCGCACGATCCGTTCATCGATCTGGTGCCCGGCGGTTTCGGCGAAGCGGGCATCAAGCTGACACCCAAGCACTATGCGTATCTCAAGATCAGCGAAGGCTGCAACCATCGCTGCACCTTCTGCATCATCCCGTCGATGCGCGGCGACCTGGTGTCGCGGCCGATCGGCGATGTGCTGAAGGAAGCGCGCGCGTTGTTCGAAGGCGGTGTGAAGGAACTGCTGATCATCAGCCAGGACACCTCGGCCTACGGCGTGGACGTGAAGTACCGCACCGGTTTCTACGACGGCCGTCCGGTCCGGACCCGCATGCTGGACCTGGTGCAGGCGCTCGGCGAAATGGCCGAGCCCTACGGTGCCTGGGTGCGGCTGCATTACGTCTACCCGTATCCGAGCGTGGACGATGTCGTGCCGCTGATGGCGCAGGGTCTCGCGTTGCCATACCTGGACGTGCCCTTCCAGCACAGCCATCCCGACGTGCTGCGTCGCATGAAACGGCCGGCGAGCGGCGAGCGCAACCTGGAGCGCATCCAGCGCTGGCGCGAAGCCTGTCCGGAGATCGTGATCCGCAGCACGTTCATCGCCGGGTTTCCCGGCGAGACGGAAGAAGAGTTCCAGCATCTGCTCGACTTCGTGCGCGAGGCGGAAATCGACCGTGCAGGTTGTTTCGCATACAGCGCCGTGGACGGTGCGGCCGCCAACGACATTCCGGGCTTGCTGCCGCTGGAGGAGCGCGAAGCGCGGCGCGCGCGCTTCATGGCGGTGGCCGAAGAGGTGTCGGCCGCCAAGCTGCGGCGCCGCGTGGGTGCCACGATGCAGGTGCTGGTGGATGCGGCGCCGGGTCTGGGCCGTCGCGGCGGCACCGGCCGCAGCTATGCGGATGCACCGGAGATCGACGGTGTCGTGAAACTGCTGCCGCCCGAGAAGATCAGCAAGACGCTGAAGGTGGGCGAGTTCACCCGCGCACGCATCGTCTCGACCGACGGTCACGATCTGGTGGCGCTGCCCGTATGACGGAGCACGCGGCGGTGATCGCACAGGTCGATTCGCTGCTGGCGTGCGTTGTGGCCACCGTACGGGCTTGCAGGCCCGCGCTGTGGGGCGCAGTGGCCGAAGCCCGTCTGCGCAGAGACAAAAAAAAGCCGCTGATCACTCAGCGGCTTCTCACAATTCCAGCCTTGTCGGCTGTCATCAAACTTGGTGCCCAGGAGAGGACTCGAACCTCCACGATGTTACTCGCTAGTACCTGAAACTAGTGCGTCTACCAATTCCGCCACCTGGGCATTTCAGGGAAGCCACGATTCTATACTGAAAAAATGAACCAACACAACAATCTTCTCGAAGAATTTGTCGGAACCGTACAAGGCCACCGCGATGGCCACGGATTCCTGCTGCGCGACGACGGCCAGACGGACGTATTCCTGCCGCCCAACGAGATGCGTGCCGTGCTGCACAAGGACCGCGTAAAAGCGCGGATCGTGCGGCACGACCGGCGCGGCCGGGCGGAAGGCCGGGTGGTCGAGATCGTCGAGCGCCCTGCCCAGCCGATCATCGGCCGCCTGCTGCAGGAGAGCGGCATCTGGCTGGTCGCGCCGGAAGACAAGCGGTACGGCCAGGACGTGCTCATTCCGAAAGGTGCGATCGGCACGGCCAATCCGGGGCAGGTGGTGGTGGTCGAACTGACCGAACCGCCGGCGCTGTACGGCCAGCCGGTGGGCCGCGTAATCGAGGTGCTCGGCGAGGTCGATGACCCCGGCATGGAGATCGAGATCGCGGTGCGCAAATACGGCGTGCCGCACGAGTTTTCTGAGGCATGTCTCGCGCTCACGAAAACCCTGCCCGACAAGGTCCGCCCGCAGGACCACCGCGATCGGGTGGATCTGCGCGATGTGCCGCTGGTGACGATCGACGGCGAAGACGCACGCGACTTCGACGACGCGGTCTATTGCGAACCGGCGAAGGTCGGCCGCACCAAGGGCTGGCGCCTGCTGGTGGCGATCGCCGACGTGAGCCACTACGTGCACACCGGCAACGCGATCGACATCGACGCCTACGAGCGCGCCACCAGCGTCTACTTCCCGCGCCGCGTGATCCCCATGCTGCCGGAGAAGCTGTCGAACGGACTCTGTTCGCTGAACCCCGATGTCGAGCGGCTCTGCATGGTGTGCGACATGCTCGTCACCGCCAAGGGCGAGGTGCACGCCTACCAGTTCTACCCGGCGGTGATGTTCAGCCATGCCCGCTTCACCTACACCGAAGTGGCGGCCATCCTGTCCAACACCCGAGGCCCCGAGGCGGCCAAGCGCAAGGACCGGATCGAGAATCTGCTGAACCTGTCGGACGTGTACCGTGCCCTGCTTGCGGCCCGCGGTGCACGCGGGGCGGTCGACTTCGAGACGACCGAAACGCAGATCGTCTGCGACGAAAACGGCCGCGTCGAGAAGATCGTACCGCGCACCCGCAACGAAGCGCACCGGATCATCGAGGAGGCGATGCTCGCGGCCAACGTCTGCAGCGCCGACTTCATCCAGCAGGGCGGCCAGCCCGGGCTGTATCGGGTCCACGAAGGCCCCACGCCCGAGAAGAAGGAAATCCTGCGCAACTACCTGCGGGCGATGGGCGTCGGCATGACCATCAGCGACGATCCCGTGCCCGGCGAATTCCAGGCGGTGGCCCAGGCCACCAAAGACCGGCCGGATGCGCAGCAGATCCACACGATGCTGCTGCGGTCGATGCAGCAGGCGATCTACACGCCGTTCAACAGCGGACACTTCGGCCTCGCCTACGAGGCCTACACCCACTTCACCAGCCCGATCCGCCGCTACCCCGACCTGCTGGTGCACCGGGTGATCAAGGCGATCCTCGGCAAGACCACCTACCAGTTGCCGACGTTGCCGACGCCCGGCGAGGCGCATGCGAAGCTGGCCAAGCGGCTCGCCCAGCGGGTCAAGCCGCCGACGCAGAAGCCGGTGAAGATCGTCGCCGGCGCGAAGGAAATGCAGGCCTGGGAGGCGGCCGGACTGCACTGCAGCGCCAACGAGCGCCGTGCCGACGAGGCGAGCCGCGATGTCGAGGCCTGGCTCAAGTGCAAGTACATGCGTGAGCACCTCGGCGAGGAGTACAGCGGTGTCGTCACCGCGGCGACGACCTTCGGCATCTTCGTCACGCTCGACGCGATGTATGTCGAAGGGCTGGTCCACATCACCGAACTCGGCGGGGAGTACTTCCGCTTCGACGAGGCCCGGCAGGAGCTGCGCGGCGAACGCACGGGCATCCGGTATGCGGTCGGCACGCGTCTGCGGGTGCAGGTCAGCCGGGTGGACCTGGACGGCCGCAAGATCGACTTTCGGTTGGTGCGCGACGGCGAGGACGCTATCGTCCGAGCGATGCGCGACAAGGGCGTCGGCCGCGAAGGTGGCGGTGGAGACGGCGAGGCGCCGCGGGCCAACCGTAACAAATCCGGGCGCACCGGCAAGGCGCGGAGCGGGGAGGGCGGCGGTGACACCGACCGCAGCCTGTCGGGTGGCCGCGCCGGCAAGACGTCCGCCAAGAAAGCCGCGGCCAAATCGGGCGGCAAGCCGCGCAAGAGTCGGCGCTGAGGCGCACCGGCCCTGCGCGGCTGTCCGCCGAACCGCGCAGCCGCGGCCGAACGCGGTCGTGGGGCAGGGTTGCCCCGACCATTCGTATTTCAGGAGACATCATTCATGGCTATTGCATCCCCCGCGCCGCAGGGCGCTTCGACACGCGGCGTCGCCATCGTCACCGGCGCCGGCTCCGGCATCGGCCGGGCGTCTGCGCTGGCGCTGCTGGCCGACGGCTGGCGCGTGGTCCTCGCCGGCCGCCGTCCCGAACCGCTCGATGCGGTCGTCGACGAGAGCGGTGCCGGCGCGCGTGCGCTGGCGGTGCCGACCGACGTGGCCCGACCCGAGTCGGTGCAGGCGCTCTTCTCGGCTGCGCTGGACCGGTTCGGCCGGGTGGACCTGCTGTTCAACAACGCGGGAGTCGGCAACCCGCCCGGCCCGTTCGAAGACTGGACGCCCGAGCAGTGGCGCGCCGTCGTCGACATCAACCTGAACGGCATGTTTTATTGCCTGCAGCAGGCGTTCCGCACGATGCGCGACCAGTCGCCGCGCGGCGGCCGCATCATCAACAACGGCTCCATCTCGTCGTACGCGCCGCGGCCGAACTCGATGGCCTACACCGCGACCAAGCATGCGGTAGCGGGACTGACCAAGACCGCCTCGCTCGACGGCCGCAAGTACGACATCGCTGTGGGCCAGATCGACGTCGGCAACGCGGAGACGCCGCTCGCGTCGCGCATGGCGCTCGGCGTGCCGCAGGCCCGGGGAGACATCGCGCCCGAGCCGCTGATGGACGTCGCCCACGTCGGCCAGTCGGTGCTCTACATGGCCAACCTGCCGCTGGAGGCCAACGTGCTGTTCCACACGGTGATGGCGACCAAGATGCCGTTCGTCGGCCGCGGCTGAAGCGCGCGCCGCTCAGCGGCGAATGGCGCTAAGCGCCAGCCGGCCGGCCGTGAGCGCGCGGTCGGTCGGCCAGCGGTCGGCCAGCGCGCCGTGCGTGTAGACCGCCTCGACCGTCGCCTGGAAGGCATCGGCGCCCGGGCGGGCCAGCGCTGCGCCGACCATGCCGGCGAGGACATCGCCGGTCCCGGCCGTCGCCAGCCGGCCGTTGCCTGTCGGGTTGATGGCGGGTGTGCGTCCGGGCGTGGCGACGATCGTGCCCGAGCCCTTCAGCGCGACGGTGCAGCCGTACCGCTCGGACAAGCGGCGGGCCGCCTCCAGCCGATCGGCCTGGACCGCATCGGTCGTGCTGTCCAACAGGCGTGCGGCTTCGAGCGGATGCGGAGTCAGGACTGTCGTGCGGCCGTGCGGTGCGCGACCGGCCAGCTGCTGCTGCAGTGACCTGTCGGCAGCGACGGCATTCAGCGCGTCGGCGTCCAGCACCAGGCGGGACGCCTCGGCCAGCACCCGCGGGAGCGGTTCGCGGATCGCCTCTCCGCCGCCGCACCCGCAGACGACCGCGCCGGCCGACAGGTCGAACGCGTCGACGGTCCGCAGCATCAGTTCGGGCGAGCTTCCCCCGGTCCAGGCGGCGGTGTCGAGCAGCGCGAGCAGTACCCGGCCGGCGCCGGCATGCAACGCGGCCGTGGCGGCCAGCCAGGCCGCGCCCTCCATGCCGCGTCCGCGACGGCCGATGCCTTCGCCGCCGACCACCGCGACATCGCCGAAGCTGCCCTTGTGCACGGCATGCCGACTGTCGGCGTCAGCGGGCGGGCCGGACAGCCACGCGGCAGGCGCCTCGGACGGTGCGATACCGAGGTCGTCGAACCAGACGGTGCCGGCCCGGTCGCGCCCCTGGGCGGTGAAGAGGCCGGGCTTGAGCGTCAGGAAAGTCAGGGTGTTCTGAGCAAGAAAATGGCCTCCTGCGCCCGACTGTGCTGAGTATCCAGCTATGGTTTCGATAGCTTCATGCCCGGTGTCGGCTGCGAGGCCGGACGGAATGTCCAGCGCCAGGATGGGCGCGCAGGTGTCGGCCAGCTGCGCGAACGTCCGTTGCAGGCGGTCCGCCATCGGCTCAGAGCGGCTGCGCAGCCCGATGCCGAGCAGTCCATCGATGCACAGGTCCTGCGGGCCGAGGCCGTCCGGTAGGCCCGGGTCGAACACGACACCCGCGGCGCGGGCGCGGTCGAGGGCCACGCGGGCATCGGTCTGCAGTCGGTCGGCGTCGGCCGCCAGCGTGACCGTCACCGTGCGTCCGGCCTGTCGCAGCGCCGCCGCCGCCTCCAGCCCGTCGCCCCCGTTGTGACCTGGTCCGCAGGCGACCCAGACGTGGCGTGCGTGCGGTGCGAGCGCTAGGGCCAAGCGCGCGGCCGACCGGCCGGCCCGTTCCATCAGCGTATGGGGCGGCAGTCCCTGTGCTGCAGCCGTTTCGATGCGACGCGTGGCCGATGTATCGAAGAGGGGATGGGGACGGTCGGGGAGGATGCGGTGCATGCGCTGTTATACTCTCGCGGTTTCGCCCAGCGCCGATCCCCGGTGCGACGGCGGATCAATCGCAAACCGGTCCACTCAAGGTGCCGTGTTCGCCGCAGTCGTTGTCTGCTGCGCGAACCGCGTTACGGACCGGATTTAAGACCCAACCTTCGGAGCCTATTCATGCCCACCACCATGCGCGAAATGCTGGAAGCCGGCGTCCACTTCGGACACCAGACCCGCTTCTGGAACCCCAAGATGTCCCAGTACATCTTCGGCCACCGCAACAAGATCCACATCATCAACCTGGAAAAGTCGCTCCCGCTGTTCCAGGAAGCCGAGAAGTTCGTCAAGCAGCTGTCGGCCAACCGCGGCACGATCCTGTTCGTCGGCACCAAGCGCCAGGCCCGCGAGATCGTCTCCAACGAAGCCAAGCGCGCCGGCGTGCCCTTCGTTGACCAGCGCTGGCTCGGCGGCATGCTGACCAACTTCAAGACGGTCAAGACCTCGATCAAGCGTCTGAAGGACCTGAAGGCCCAGCAGGAAAGCGGTGCGTTCGCCACGCTGAGCAAGAAGGAGCAGCTGACCTTCTCCCGCGAAATCGAGAAGCTCGAGAAGGACATCGGCGGCATCCAGGAAATGGCTGCGCTGCCCGACGCGATCTTCGTGATCGACGTGGGCTACCACAAGATCGCCATCTCGGAAGCCAAGAAGCTCGGCATTCCGCTGATCGGCGTGGTCGATACCAACCACTCGCCCGAAGGCATCGACTACGTGATCCCCGGTAACGATGACTCGGCCAAGGCCGTGGCGTTGTATGCCCGCGGCATCGCTGATGCGGTCATCGAAGGCCGTTCCAACGCCGTCAACGACGTCGCCAAGGCTGCGTCCGAAGGCAACGACGAGTTCGTCGAAGTCGAAGAGGGCGCTGCCGCCTGAGTCGACCCTTCGCGGCCGTCAGGAAAGGGGCTGTTGGCCCCTTTTTTTTAGCCGGCCGTCTGCCGCACCGATCCATACCGAACCGTTAAAGAGAAAGAACACATGGCTGCTATCACCGCAAAACTCGTCGCAGAACTGCGTGCCAAGACCGACGCTCCGATGATGGAGTGCAAGAAGGCCCTGACGGAGGCCGACGGCGATCTGGACAAGGCGGAAGAACTGTTGCGCGTCAAGCTCGGCAACAAGGCCGGCAAGGCGGCTGCACGCATCACGGCGGAAGGCGTCGTCGCCAGCCACATCGACGGCAAGGTCGGCGCGCTGGTGGAAGTCAACAGCGAAACCGACTTCGTCAGCAAGAACGACAGCTTCATCGCACTGGCCAACGCCGCTGCCAAGCTGATCGCCCAGCACAACCCGGCCGACGTCGAAGCCCTGGGTGCACTGGCGTACGAGCAGGACGGTTTCGGCCCGACGCTCGAGGACGTGCGCAAGGGCCTGATCGGCAAGATCGGCGAGAACATGTCGTTCCGCCGCTTCAAGCGCTTCGATTCCGGCGCCCAGCTGGCCTCCTACCTGCACGGCACCCGCATCGGCGTGGTCGTCGAGTTCGAAGGTGATGCCACGGCTGCCAAGGACGTCGCGATGCACGTCGCCGCCATGAAGCCGGTCGCGCTGACCAGCGCCGACGTGCCGGCCGAGCTGATCGAGAAGGAACGTGCCGTTGCCGCCGGCAAAGCCGAGGAAGACAAGAAGGCCGCAGAAGCTGCCGGCAAGCCGGCCCAGTCCGACGAGATCGTCTCCAAGCGCATCGAAGGCGGCGTGCAGAAGTACCTGAAGGAAGTCTCGCTGTTCAACCAGGTCTTCGTGAAGGCTGCGGACGGCAAGCAGACGGTCGAGCAGATGCTCAAGGCCAGCGGCACGACCGTGAAGGGCTTCACGCTGTACGTGGTCGGCGAAGGCATCGAGAAGAAGGTCGACGACTTCGCAGCCGAAGTTGCCGCGCAGGTCGCCGCTGCCAAGGGTGCCGCCTGATCCTGCGGTGCTCCCACGCCCTGGCTGCATGGTCGGGGCGGCGGGTGGCTTTGGCCGCCCGAGTTTTTGCCTGAGAATTTTTTGCCCGTATTGCCCAGGAGTTCATCGATGTCCGACACCTCGCCAGCCCACAAGCGCATCCTGCTCAAGCTGTCCGGTGAAGCACTGATGGGCGACGACGCGTTCGGCATCAACCGCGCGACCATCGTGCGGATGGTCGAGGAGATCGCGGACGTCACGCGGCTGGGCGTGCAGGTGGCCGTCGTCATCGGCGGGGGGAACATCTTCCGCGGCGTCGCGGGCGGCTCGGTCGGCATGGACCGGGCGACCGCCGACTACATGGGCATGCTCGCCACCGTGATGAACGCGCTGGCGCTCGCCGATGCGATGGACAAGCAGGGCCTGACCGCCCGCGTCATGTCGGCGATCGCGATCGAGCAGGTGGTCGAGCCCTACGTGCGGCCGAAGGCGCTGCAGTACCTCGAAGAAGGCAAGGTGGTGGTCTTCGCCGCCGGTACCGGCAATCCGTTCTTCACGACCGATACCGCTGCTGCGCTGCGCGGCGCCGAGATCGGCGCCGAGATCGTGCTGAAGGCGACCAAGGTCGATGGCGTGTACACCGCCGATCCCAAGAAGGATCCCTCGGCCACGCGCTATGCGCAGCTCAGCTTCGACGATGCGATCGCGCAGAATCTCGGCATCATGGACGCCACCGCCTTCGCGCTGTGCCGCGACCAGAAGCTGCCGATCAAGGTCTTCTCCATCTTCAAGCATGGCGGACTGCGCCGCGTGGTGATGGGCGAAGACGAAGGTACGCTGGTCCACGCCTGAACGTAGCGAGCATCCGCCCTGCAGGAGAACATTCATGACGATCGCCGACATCAAGAAGACTGCCGAAGGCAAGATGGACCAGTCCATCGTGGCCTTCAAGAACAACCTGACCAAGATCCGGACCGGCCGCGCCAATCCCGCACTGCTCGACACGGTCCAGGTCGAGTACTACGGCTCCATGGTGCCGCTGAGCCAGGTGGCCAACGTGTCGCTGCTGGACGCACGCACGATCAGCGTGCAGCCCTGGGAAAAGGGCATGGGCGCCAAGATCGAGAAGGCGATCCGCGAAAGCGATCTGGGCCTCAATCCCGCATCGATGGGCGATCTGATCCGCGTGCCGATGCCGCCGATGAGCGAGGAGCGCCGCAAGGAAATGACCAAGCTGGTGCGCAACGAAGGCGAGAACGCCAAGGTCGCCGTGCGCAACCTGCGTCGCGACGCCAACGATGCCGTCAAGCGCTTGGTCAAGGACAAGGAAGCATCGGAAGACGACCAGAAGCGTGCCGAAGCCGACGTGCAGAAGGTCACCGATCGCCACATCGCCGAGATCGACAAGCTCGTCGCGGCCAAGGAACAGGAAATCCTGGCCGTCTGAGCCTGCGGAGCGTCCTGGCATGTCGTCCCCGTGCGGGATTCCGCACCATATCGCCATCGTCATGGACGGCAACGGCCGGTGGGCAACCCGCCGTTTTCTGCCGCGTTTCGCCGGTCACCGGCAGGGCGTCGAGTCGCTGCGACGCTGCGTCCGGGCCTGTATGGAGCGAGGGGTCGGTGTCCTGACCGTCTTCGCGTTCTCCTCCGAAAACTGGAACCGGCCCGCGACCGAGGTCTCGGGACTGATGTCGCTGCTGGGGCGTGCACTGGCGCGGGAAGTACCGCCGCTGCATGCGGACGGCGTTCGACTGCATTTCGCCGGTGACCGCAGCCCGCTCGCGCCTGCGGTGCAGGACAGCCTGCGGGCGGCCGAGGTGCTGACGGCCGGCAACACCGGACTCGTGCTCAACGTGTGTTTCAACTACGGCGGCCGCTGGGACATCGCCCAGGCCGCGCAGACGCTGGCAGAGCGGGGCGAACCCATCACTGAAGCGGGCCTGCAGCGCACGCTGTCGCTGTCGCATGTGTCGGATCCCGATCTGCTGATCCGCACCGGGGGCGAGCAGCGCATCAGCAATTTCCTGCTCTGGCAGTGCGCATACTCCGAGCTGGTCTTCAGCGACCGGCTCTGGCCCGAGTTCGATGCCGACGCGCTCGACGCAGCCATTGCGGAATTCTCGAGACGCCAGCGCCGTTACGGCAAGACACCCGAGCAGGTCGCCGCTGCCGCAGCCTCTCCGAGTGGGTCGGCGCTTCCGCCGGCTGCCGTGCCTTCCCTGAAAGCGGTCCCACCATGCTGAAGCAGCGTATCATCACCGCCGCCGTCCTGCTCGCCATCCTGTTGCCGGCGCTGTTCTATCCGTCGCCGGTCCCCTTCAACGTTCTCGCATTGCTGGCGATGGCGGCGGCCGCCTGGGAATGGGGCCGGCTGAACGGTTACGGCGGCAAGAGTGCGCTGTTCGTCGCGTTCGACTGCTCTGCGCTGTGCTTGGTGTCCTGGAAGCTCGGCTGGATCGAGCGGCCGATGCCGCTCGCCTGGCTCATCGGGGGCGCTCTGTGGGTGCTCGCCGGTGCATGGTTGCTGCGTCGGGGCGTCGCCGGCTGGCCTGGGGTACCGAAGACAGTGCGGGTGATCGGGGGCGTGCTGGCATTGTGGCTCGCGTGGCTTGCAGTCGCGCAGGCGCGCGTCATCGGCATCAATTTCCTGCTGTCGATCCTGCTGCTGGTCTGGATCGCCGACGTGTTCGCCTACTTCGCTGGGCGAGCTTTCGGACTGCGCTTCACCCGCGGCAAGCTGGCGCCGTCGATCAGCCCGGGCAAGAGCTGGGAAGGCGTCTGGGGCGGCATGCTGGGCGTGGTGGTGCTGGCGGTCGTGTGGATCGTCGCCGACCGTCATGCCCAGCCGGCGGTGCCGAGCTTCTACAGCCGATTGGCGGAGCAGGGCTGGTGGCTGGTCGCCGTCGGGGCGATCTTTCTCGCAGCGATGAGCGTGGTGGGCGATCTGGTCGAGTCGCTGGTCAAGCGCAGCGCCGGCGCCAAGGACAGCAGCAGCCTGCTGCCCGGCCACGGCGGCGTGCTCGACCGGATCGACGCGCTGCTGCCGACGCTGCCGCTGGCGATGATGCTGGCCACCACCTTGCCGGCGTTCCCCGCATGAACGGCGCTGCACGCCGGCTGCGGCTGACGGTCCTCGGCTCCACCGGTTCGATCGGCACCAGCACGCTCGACGTCGTCGGCCGCCATCCGGACCGGTTCGAGGTGTTTGCCCTGGCGGCGTCCACCCAGGTGGATCTTCTATTGGCGCAGTGCCAGCGATTCCGGCCGCGCTATGCCGTGATGGCCAGCGCACCGCACGGGCTTCAGCTGCAGCAACAATTGGAGACCCAGGGGCTGCCGACGCAGGTGCTGCATGGGTCGGATGCTATGAAAGATATAGCATCCGATTCGGAGGTCGATGCTGTGATGGCGGCGATCGTCGGCGCCGCCGGTCTGGCGCCGTGCCTGGCGGCGGCGGCAGCGGGCAAGCGTTTGCTGCTCGCTAACAAGGAGGCGTTGGTCGTCGGCGGTGCCTTGTTCATGGCGGCGGTGCGCAGCGGTGGGGCCACGCTGCTACCGATCGACAGCGAACATTCCGCCATCTTCCAGTCGCTGCCCGACGATCCTGCCACCTGGGCGCGCCGGGTCGACCGGCTGATCCTCACGGCATCCGGCGGCCCGTTCCGGCGCCGCGATCCGGCGACGCTCGCGGCCGTGACGCCCGAGGAAGCCTGTGCCCATCCCAACTGGTCGATGGGCCGCAAGATCTCGGTCGATTCCGCGACCATGATGAACAAGGGCCTCGAGGTGATCGAGGCCTGTTATCTGTTCGGACTGCCGCCGGACCGGATCGAGGTGGTGATCCATCCGCAGAGCGTCGTCCATTCGCTGGTCCAGTACCACGACGGTTCGCTCGTTGCGCAGCTCGGCGTGCCGGACATGCGGGTGCCGATCGCCTACGGCCTGTCCTGGCCGGAGCGGATCGAAAGCGGCGCGGAGCGGCTGGATTTCGCCGCTCTGTCCGCGCTCACCTTCGAAACGCCCGACCACACGCGCTTCCCGGGCCTGCAGCTGGCCTGGGATGCGCTGCGCGGCCCGGCCGGCACGACCGCCGTCCTGAATGCCGCCAACGAGGTGGCGGTGCAGGCCTTCCTCGACCGCCGCATCCGCTTCGACCAGATCCATGCGGTCAACACCGACGCACTCTCCACGGTCGATTGCGGCGCGCCGTCTTCGCTCGGCGATTTGCTGGCGCTCGACGCCCGCACCCGGCGCACCGCCGAAGTCTGCGTGACCCGGCTGGGCTGACACCCGCCGCTACGCCGGACGACCGACACTTTCCCCATGCTGACGACCGTTCTTGCCTTTCTCGTCGCGCTCGGCCTGCTGATCGCCGTACACGAATACGGCCACTACCGGATGGCGCGCGCCTGCGGGGTGAAGGTGCTGCGCTTCTCCATCGGCTTCGGTCCATCGGTCTGGCGCTGGCAGAAAGCGGGGTTGCCGACCGAGTTCGCGATCGGCGCATTGCCGCTCGGCGGCTATGTGAAGATGCTCGACGAGCGCGAGGGGCCGGTGGCGCCCGAGGAACTGCACCTCGCGTTCAACACCCAGCCTCTGCGGGCGCGGGCGGCGATCGTCGCGGCAGGGCCGATCGCCAATCTGCTGCTGGCCGTGCTGCTCTATGCAGGCGTCAACTGGATCGGCGTGCAGGAAGCGCAGGCCGTATTGCCGGCGCCGACCACCGATTCGATTGCGGCGCGCGCCGGTCTGCAGGGCGGCGACGAAGTGCTGCGCGCTGCGCCGGTGGACGAGCCGCTCGAAGCCGTCCGGTCGTTCGACGATTTCCACTGGATGCTGGTCCGCGCGGCCCTGGACGGACAAGACCTGCAGGTCGAGGTGCGGGCGCCCGATCGCCGTGCCGCCCGGACCGTGACCTTGCCGCTCGCGCAGCTCGACGCCCGCGACGCGGATGCGCGGCTGTTCCGCGCGATCGGCATCCTGGGGCCGTGGACCGCGCCGGTGCTGGGCGACGTGCAGGCCGGCGGCGCAGCGAATGCGGCCGGTCTGCAGAAGGGCGACCGGGTCCTGCGCATCGGCGGCACGCCGGTGGCGGACGGGCCGCAGTTGCGGGAGGCCATCCGCGCATCCACCGGCGGTGCGGCGGCCGGGCCCCGCCTCTGGCAGATCGAGCGGGCAGGGCGTCTGATGGAAGTCCCGGTCACGGCGGCCGTGGTGACGGACAAGGGTGAAACCGTCGGCCGCATAGGTGCGCTGGTGGGTGGGCCGCCCGCGATGCTGACGGTGCGCTACGGTGTGGTCGAAGGGCTGTGGCGCGGCGCGGTCCGCACCTGGGAGGTGTCAACGCTCACGCTCCGCATGATGGGCCGCATGGTGATCGGCGAGGCTTCGCTGAAGAACCTGAGCGGTCCGCTGACCATCGCCGACTACGCCGGCCGCTCCGCGAACATGGGCTTCACCCAGTACCTCGTGTTCCTCGCGCTGATCAGCGTGAGCCTGGGCGTGCTCAACCTGCTGCCGCTGCCGGTGCTCGACGGCGGCCATCTCGCGATGTACCTTTGGGAGGGCGTCACCGGACGTGCGGTGTCGGACGCCTGGCTGGAGCGGCTGCAGCGGGGCGGCGTCGCGCTGCTGCTGGTGATGATGTCGATCGCACTCTTCAACGACGTGTCCCGCCTTTTGGGCTGAGGCGCGTCCGTCATAATCGCGCGTTGGCTGCGCCGGCGGGTCCTCCCGCGGGTCGCTGCGGCTCCCCGGTTTTCTTTCTGATCCTTCATCCATCCATGAAGCACCCCCTCACCCGTTTCCGCCCGCGCCCCGCTGCGGCCGTGGCCGCCCTGCTGTTCGCGGCGCAGGCGGCCTGGGCCGTCGATCCGTTCACCCTGCGCGACATCCGTGTCGAGGGGCTGCAGCGAGTCGAGCCCGGCACGGTGTTCGCGTCGCTGCCGTTCCGCGTCGGCGACAACTACAACGACGAGAAGGGTTCCGGTGCGATCCGCAGCCTGTTCGCGCTCGGCCTGTTCAAGGATGTGCGCCTGGAAGTGACCGGCGACGTGCTGACCGTGATCGTCGAGGAACGGCCGACGGTGGCCAACGTCGATTTCGCCGGCACCAAGGAATTCGACAAGGACACGCTGAAAAAGGCGATGCGCGACGTCGGCCTGACCGAAGGCCGTCCGTACGACAAGGCGCTGGCCGACCGCGCCGAGCAGGAACTCAAGCGCCAGTACATCAACCGCAGCCTCTACGGTGCCGACGTGGTGACGACGGTCACGCCGATCGACCGCAACCGCGTCAACCTGACCTTCACGGTGACCGAAGGCGAGCCGGCGAAGATCAAGGACATCCGCATCGTCGGCAACAAGGCGTTCAGCGAGTCGACGCTCAAGGGGCTGTTCGACCTCGACACCGGCGGCTGGTTGAGCTGGTATACCAAGTCCGACCGCTACTCGCGCGCCAAGCTAAATGCCGACCTCGAGACGCTGCGCTCCTACTACCTGTCGCGCGGCTACCTGGAGTTCAAGGTCGATTCGACGCAGGTCGCGATCTCGCCGAACAAGCAGGACATCAGCATCACCGTCAACGTGACCGAAGGCGAGCGCTACGTGGTGTCGGCCGTGCGGCTCGAGGGCAACTACCTCGGCCGCGACGACGAGTTCAAGTCGTTGATCAAGATCGTGCCCGGCGAGCCGTACAACGCCGACCAGGTCACCGAGACCACCAAGGCATTCACCGACTATTTCAGCAACTTCGGCTTCGCCTTCGCGCGGGTCGAGGCGGTGCCCGACGTGGACCGTGCGAACAACCGCGTGGCCCTGGTGCTGCAGGCCGAGCCGTCGCGCCGGGCGTATGTGCGGCGCATCTCGGTCAGCGGCAACAACCGCACCCGCGACGAAGTGATCCGGCGCGAATTCCGCCAGTTCGAATCCTCCTGGTACGACGGTGACAAGATTAAGCTCTCGCGCGACCGGGTGGACCGCCTCGGCTATTTCAGCCAGGTTGACATCGAGACGCAGGACGTGCCCGGCTCGCCGGACCAGGTCGACCTCGTGATCAACGTGACCGAGAAGCCCACCGGCAGCCTGCAACTGGGCGCCGGCTTCTCCAGCGCGGAAAAGGTCGCGCTCAATTTCGGCATCAAGCAGGAAAACGTGTTCGGCTCGGGCAACTACCTGGGCATCGACGTGAATACCAGCCGCTACAACCGGGCGATCGTGCTGAGCACGACCAATCCGTACTTCACGCAGGACGGCATTTCCCGCACGGTCGACGTTTACCACCGGTCCTCGCGTCCGTACCAGGACCAGGGCGGCAACTACCGGCTGCTGACCTCCGGCGCCAGCATGCGTTTCGGTGTGCCTTTCAGCGAGACCGACACCGTCTTCTTCGGTGCCGGCGGCGAGCGCACCGAGATCAAGCCGGGTACCAACATTCCGGCGGCCTACCTGCGCTACGCGGAACAGGTGGGGTACACCAGCTATTCGCTGCCGTTGACGATCGGCTGGTCGCGCGACAGTCGCGACAGCGCGCTGGCGCCGAATTCCGGCCGCTACCAGCGCTTCAATTCCGAGTTCGGCGTGGCGGGCGATGCACGCTATGCGCGCGGGAACTACCAGTTCCAGCAGTACGTGCCGCTCAGCAAGAAGTTCACGCTGGCGTTCAATACCGAACTCGGCGCGGGCAAGGGCCTGAACGGCAAGCCGTTCCCGATCTTCAAGAACTTCTACTCCGGTGGCCTGGGCTCGGTGCGCGGCTTCGACCAGGGCACGCTCGGTCCGCGCGACGTGACCGGCTCGTCGATCGGCGGTGCGAAGAAGTTCACGCTGAACGTCGAAGCGGTGGCGCCGTTCCCGGGTGCCGGCAACGACCGCACGCTGCGGGTATTCGGCTTCACCGACGTGGGTAATGTGTTCGGCGAAAATGAGAAGTTCACCGCGAGCGAGCTGCGCGCCTCGGTGGGCGTGGGCTTGAGCTGGATCTCCCCGGTCGGCCCGCTGCGTATCGCCATCGCCAACCCGGTGCGCAAGAAGCCCGGCGATAGAATCCAGAAACTGCAATTCCAGATCGGAACGTCCTTCTAATGAACGCTTTTCTCCGTCACAGCTCCATCGGTCTCGCACTTGCCTTCGTCGCCTGCGCGGCGCCGGCACAGGCCGAGGACTTCCGCGCGGGCTTCGTGAACACGGACCGCATCTTCCGCGAAGCGAACACCGCCAAGGCCGCCCAGGCGAAGCTGGAGCAAGAATTCGCGAAGCGCGAAAAAGACCTGCTGGACCAGGGCAACGCGCTGAAGTCCGCCTCGGACAAGTTCGAGCGGGAAGCCCCCACGCTGGCCGAGAGCCAGCGCGCCAGCCGCCAGCGCCAGCTGGTCGAGCAGGACCGCGATTTCCAGCGCAAGCGCCGCGAGTTCCAGGAAGACCTAAATTCCCGCAAGAACGAAGAACTGCAGGCCGTCCTCGAGCGCGCCAACCGTGTGGTCAAGCAGGTCGCCGAGCAGGAAAAGTACGACGTGATTTTGCAGGAAGCCGTCTACATCAACCCGAAGTTCGACATCACCGACAAGGTGCTGAAGGCGCTGAATACGCCGGGCGCCAAGTAATTCGCCGACGGTGACCGTCCCGATGCCCGGCCCATCGGGCCTGCCGCTGCAGGCCATCGTCGATGCGCTGGGCGGCGAGCTGTGGGGCGATCCGGCATTGCCGATCGAGGGCTTGGCGCCGCTGGAATCGGCGGGTCCCCGGCAGCTCGCGTTCCTGAGTCATCCCCGCTACGCCCAGCAGCTGGCCGATTCGCAGGCGGCCTGCGTCATCGTGGCGCCGGCGATGGCCGAGGCGGCCGAGGCGCGCGGCGCCTGCATCGTCACCGAGTCCCCGTACCTCTACTTCGCGCGGCTCACCCAGTTCTGGAAGCGCCACCGCGGGCGGGGCGCGACCGCCGGCATCCATCCGACGGCCGTGGTGCATCCCGAGGCGACGGTCGATCCGAGCGCGGCGATCGGCCCGCTCTGCGTGATCGAGCGCGGCGCGACGGTCGGTGCGCATACGGTCCTCGCGTCGCGGATCACGGTGGGCGAGGACTGCCGGATCGGCGCCCGCTGCCTGCTGCACGCCGGCGTGGTGATCGGCGCCGACGGATTCGGTTTCGCGCTGGACGAGGGCCGCTGGGAAAAAATCGAGCAGCTCGGCGCGGTGCGGATCGGCGACGATGTCGAGATTGGCGCCAACAGCTGCATCGACCGCGGCGCCCTCGACGACACGGTGATCGAGGACGGTGTGAAGATCGACAACCTGGTGCAGATCGGGCACAACGTGCGGATCGGCCGGCACAGCGCGCTGGCGGGCAACGCGGGCGTGGCCGGCAGCGCGGTGATCGGTGCGCACTGCACGGTGGGGGGCGGCGCGGTGGTGCTTGGGCATCTGCGGCTCGCCGACCATGTCCACATCTCGGCGGCGTCGGTCGTCACCCGGTCCCTCCTGAAGCCGGGGCAATACACTGGCGTGTTTCCCATCGACGACAATCCGCGCTGGGAAAAGAACGCCGCCACCCTGAAGCAGCTCCACCGGCTGCGCGAGCGCATCCAGACGCTCGAGCACGAATCGAAGAAGACCTCCTGACACCATGTTGGACATCCACCAGATCCTCAAGCAACTGCCGCACCGCTATCCGATCCTGCTGGTCGACCGGGTGCTGGAGATCGAGAAGGGCAAGAGCATCCGCGCGCTGAAGAACGTGTCGATCAACGAACCGTTCTTCATGGGCCATTTCCCGCACCGCCCGGTGATGCCGGGCGTGCTGATGCTCGAGGCGATGGCCCAGGCGGCGGCGCTGCTCGCCTTCGCGACCCTCGGCGTGACGCCCGACGACAAGACGGTGTACTACTTCGCCGGCATCGACGGCGCGCGCTTCAAGCGGCCGGTCGAGCCGGGCGACCAGCTGGTGATGGATGTGACGCTCGAGCGCATGAAGTCCGGCATCTTCAAGTTCAAGGGCACGACGCGGGTCGGCGACGAGGTCGCCTGCGAGGCCGAACTGATGTGCACCATGCGGACCATCGCCTGAGGCGTGCGGAGCAGCGGTTGAGCAGCAACGCAGGCATCCACCCGACGGCCCTGGTCGCCGAGGGTGCACGGATCGATCCATCGGCCAGCATCGGACCCTACACGGTCGTCGGCCCGCATGTGACGATCGGCGCCGGCACGACAGTCGGCGCGCATTGCGTGATCGAGGGCCACACCACCATCGGCCGCGACAACCGGATCTTCCAGTTCAACTCGCTCGGCGCGGTCCCGCAGGACAAGAAGTACGCCGGCGAGCCATGCGAGCTGCGCATCGGCGACCGCAACACGATCCGCGAGTTCTGCACCTTCAACATCGGCTCGCCGGGCGGCGGTGGCGTGACCGCGATCGGCGACGACAACTGGATCATGGCGTACGTGCATCTGGCGCACGACGTCCGGGTGGGCAACCACACCATCTTCGCCAACAACTCGCAGCTGGCCGGCCATGTCGAGGTCGACGACTGGGTGATCCTCGGCGGCTTCACGGTGGTGCACCAGTTCGTGCGGATCGGCGCGCACGGCATGACGGCGATGTGTTCGCTGCTGTTCGCCGACCAGCCGCCCTTCGTCATGAGCCAGGGCCAGCCGGCCGGTGCACGGTCGATGAATTTCGAAGGGCTGCGCCGGCGCGGCTTCTCGGCCGACCGCATCGCCGCCGTGAAGGCAATGCACAAGGCGCTCTACCGCGACGGGCTGACGCTCGACGCCGCGCGGGAGCGCATCGCCGCGTTGCCGGAACGGTTCCCCGACGCGCAGCCCGACGTGGACAGGATGCTCGATTTCCTGGCAGCCGTGCCGCCGCAGCGCGGCATCGTCCGCTAGGCGCACGCCCATGGCCGATCCCCGCATCGCCATGGTGGCCGGGGAGACCTCCGGCGACCTGCTGGCCGGGCTGCTGCTCGACGGCCTGCATGCGCGCTGGCCGCAACTGCAGTCGGCCGGCATCGGCGGTCCGCGCATGGCCGAGCGCGGCTTCGATGCCTGGTGGCCGAGCGACAAGCTCGCGGTGCGGGGCTATGTCGAAGTGCTGCGGCATTACCGCGGCATCGTCGCGATCCGCAAGGCGCTGCGCAGCCGCCTGCTGGCCGCACCGCCGGACGTGTTCGTCGGCGTCGATGCGCCCGACTTCAATCTCGACCTGGAGGCCGACCTGCGGGCTGCCGGCATCTCCTGCGTGCATTTCGTCGCGCCGTCGGTGTGGGCCTGGCGGCCGGAGCGGGTCGCCAAGATCCGGCGCAGCGCCGACCATGTGCTCTGCATCTTTCCCTTCGAGCCCGAACTGCTGGCGCGCGACGGGATCGCCGCGACCTATGTCGGGCATCCGCTCGCGAGCGTGATCCCGCAGGAGCCCGACCGGGCCGCGGCGCGGGCTGCGCTCGGGCTCGATCCGCAGGCGCCGGTGCTGGCCGTATTGCCGGGCAGCCGGGCGTCGGAGGTCCAGTACCTCGCATCGCGCTTTTTTCGGGCTGCAGCGCTCGTCCAACAAGCGTTGCCTGCTATCGAATGCATAGTGCCTGCGGTACCTGCGCTGCGACCGGCGATCGAACGTGCCGCCGCCGAGGCGGGCATGGCCGGCCGGCTGCGGGTGGTGGAGGGCCGGTCGCACGCGGTGCTCGCTGCGTGCGACGTGACGCTGATCGCCAGCGGCACGGCCACGCTGGAGGCCGCGCTCTTCAAGCGGCCGATGGTGATCGGCTACAACATGCACTGGCTGTCCTGGCGGATCATGGCGCCCAAGCGGCTGCAGCCCTGGGTCGGCCTGCCCAACATCCTGTGCCGCGACTTCGTGGTGCCCGAACTGCTGCAGGAGGCCTGCACGCCGCGGGCCCTTGCCGACGCGGTGCTGCGCTGGTTCGACCGGCCCGACGAGGTCGAAACGCTCCAGGCCCGTTTCTCCGCGCTGCACGACGAACTGCGGCGCGACACGCCGGCCCTTGCCGCCCATGCGATCCAGACGATTTTTGAACGCTGAACAGACCGCGCTTGCCTGGGATGGGCCCGGCCTGGTCGCCGGCGTGGACGAGGCCGGCCGCGGGCCGCTCGCCGGCCCGGTGGTCGCGGCGGCGGTGATCCTGGACGACACCAAGCGTATCCGCGGCCTGGCGGATTCCAAGACGCTCACCGCCCTGCAGCGCGAGCGGCTCTACGACCAGATTCGCGACAAGGCGCTCTGCTGCTCGGTGGCCGAGGCGACGGTCGAGGAGATCGACACGCTCAACATCCTGCAGGCGACGATGCTGGCGATGCGCCGGGCGGTCGAGGGTCTGCGGCTGCGGCCGGCCAAGGTGCTGGTCGACGGCAACCGGCTGCCGCCGCTCGACGTGCTAGCCGAGGCGGTGGTGAAGGGCGATGCGCTGGTGAAGTCGATCTCGGCTGCGTCCATCCTCGCCAAGGTGCACCGCGACCGGCTGTGCGCGGAGCTGCACCTGCAATTCCCGCACTACGGATTCGCAGGCCACAAGGGTTACGGCACCCGCGAGCATCTGGCGGCGTTGAAAGAGCACGGCGCCTGCATCCACCACCGGCGCAGCTTCGCGCCGGTGACACAGGCGCTGCGCCTGCAGGCGCAGGCGGTCGGCACGCCGGCGACATCGGACCTCTCGGTCGGCCCGGCGTGGGTCGTCGCGCCGTCGGGAGCGGAGGCGGCATGACGGCAGCAGCACCGGTGCAGATCCAGTCGCGCGACAACCCGCTGGTGAAAGACCTGCGCCGGCTGGCGCAGGACAACGGCGCCTACCGGCGGCAGGGCCGTGTCTGGGTCGAGGGTGACCACCTCTGCCGCGCAGCGCTGGCGCGCGGCTGGCGGCCGGCGATCGGCGTGTTTTCGGCATCTTATTGGCCTTCCGCGCCCGCTGCGCTTGCGCACGCAGCTATCAAAAACGTAGTGGTCCCCGATGCAGTGCTGGCGGAGGTGAGCGGGCTGGAATCGCCGGCGCCGTTCGGTTTCGTGCTGGACCTGCCGGCCGATGCGGCGCTGGCGCCGGGCGCGGCGGCGGTGGTGCTCGACCGGCTGCAGGATGCCGGCAACGTCGGCTCGATCCTGCGCAGCGCGGCGGCTTTCGGTTTCGCCCAAGTACTGGCCGTCAAAGGCACGGCGGCGCTCTGGTCGCCCAAGGTGCTGCGTGCGGGCATGGGCGCGCATTTCGGGCTGCGGCTGGTCGAGGGGCTGTCGCACGACGACCTGCAGTCACTGCAGGTGCCGTGGCTCGCAACCAGTTCGCACCAGGGCGACCTGCTGCACCGTGCCGCGCTGCCGTGGCCGTGCGCCTGGCTGATGGGCCACGAAGGGCAGGGCGTGTCGCCGGTGCTGGAAGCCCGTGCGGCCCAGCGGATCCGCATCGCCCAGCCGGGCGGCGAGGAGTCGCTGAACGTGGCGGCGGCGGCAGCGATATGCCTGCATGCCAGTGCTGCGGCGCGGGTGGACTGATACGCAGGGTTGCTCGGCCGACAAGCGCTTCACCCGCTTACCGCTGCGGGTGTTTTACAAGCCGCTCGGCCGGGGAGTCCCTGCCCGCGCGCTACAATCGAGGGCTTTCCCGTAATAGCGTCGCCCGGCCGCGCCCCAAAGCAATTCCTCCATCACAGCAGCCTCCGGCAGTCCCTGCCGGCGGGCTCCGGGCGACCGTAACCATCCGGAGAACCCAGTGCTCTTGTCTCTACAGGGGAAATTCCCTTCCGCCATCCTGGCGCTTGCAGACGGCACGGTCTTTCTCGGCCATTCGATCGGAGCCGCCGGCTCCACCGTCGGCGAGGTGGTGTTCAACACCGCCATGACCGGCTACCAGGAAATCCTCACCGACCCGAGCTATGCCCAGCAGATCGTGACGCTCACGTATCCGCACATCGGCAACTACGGCGTCAACGACGAGGACGTCGAAGCCGACAAGGTCCATGCCGCCGGGCTGATCGTGAAGGATCTGCCGCTCGTTGCCTCCAACTTCCGCCAGACGCTCACGCTCGACCAGTACCTGGTCCGCGAGAAGACGGTCGCCATCGCCGGCATCGACACCCGCAAGCTGACCCGCCATCTGCGCACCAAGGGCGCGCAGAACGGCTGCATCGTCGGCCTGGAAGCCGGCGAACAGCCGACGCAGCAGCAGATCGACCGCGCCATCGCGCAGGCCAAGGGCGCGCCGAGCATGGCCGGCCTGGATCTGGCGAAGGTCGTGTCGGTGAAGGCACCGTACGAATGGACGCAGACCGAATGGAAACTCGGCGAAGGCTACGGCCTGCAGATCGCGCCCAAGTTCCACGTCGTCGCCTTCGACTACGGCGTGAAGAAGAACATCCTGCGCATGGTCGCCGAGCGCGGCGCGCAGATCACGGTGGTGCCGGCACAGACCTCGGCCGCCGACGTGCTGAAGCTCGCACCCGACGGCATCTTTCTGGCCAACGGCCCGGGCGACCCGGAGCCGTGCGACTACGCGATCGCCGCCGCACGCGAGCTGATCGACAAGGGTATCCCGACCTTCGGCATCTGCCTGGGCCACCAGATCATGGCGCTCGCCATGGGGGCCAAGACCTACAAGATGAAGTTCGGCCACCACGGCGCGAACCATCCGGTGAAGGACCTGGACAACGGCCGGGTCAGCATCACCAGCCAGAACCACGGCTTCGCGGTGGACGAGAAGTCGCTGCCCGCCACGCTGCGCGCGACCCACATCAGTCTGTTCGACAACACGCTGCAGGGCCTGGCCCATACCGAGAAACCGGCGTTCTGTTTCCAGGGCCACCCGGAAGCCTCGCCCGGCCCGCACGACATCGCCTACCTGTTCGACCGCTTCGCCGCGCTGATGCAGAACCACAAGCAAGGGGCCCAGAATGCCTAAGCGCACCGATCTGAAAAGCATCCTCATCATCGGCGCCGGCCCGATCATCATCGGCCAGGCCTGCGAGTTCGACTATTCCGGCGTGCAGGCCTGCAAGGCGCTGCGGGAAGAGGGCTACAAGGTCATCCTGATCAACAGCAACCCCGCGACGATCATGACCGACCCGGCCACGGCCGACGTCACCTACATCGAGCCGATCACCTGGCAGACGGTCGAGAAGATCATCGCCAAGGAGCGCCCCGACGCGATCCTGCCGACGATGGGCGGCCAGACCGCGCTGAACTGCGCGCTCGACCTGTGGCGCAACGGCGTGCTCGACAAGTACGAGGTCGAGCTGATCGGTGCGACGCCCGAGGCGATCGACAAGGCCGAGGACCGGCTCAAGTTCAAGGACGCGATGACCAAGATCGGCCTGGGCTCGGCACGCTCCGGCATCGCGCACAGCATGGACGAGGCCTGGGCCGTGCAGAAGGCGGTCGGCTTCCCGACCGTGATCCGCCCGAGCTTCACGCTCGGCGGCACCGGCGGCGGCATCGCCTACAACGCCGAGGAATTCGAGACCATCTGCAAGCGCGGCCTGGAGGCCTCGCCCACCAACGAGCTGCTGATCGAGGAATCGCTGCTCGGCTGGAAGGAGTACGAGATGGAAGTGGTCCGCGACAAGGCGGACAACTGCATCATCGTCTGCTCGATCGAGAACCTGGACCCGATGGGCGTGCACACCGGCGACTCGATCACCGTCGCCCCGGCGCAGACGCTGACCGACAAGGAATACCAGATCCTGCGCAACGCGTCGCTCGCGGTGCTGCGCGAGATCGGCGTGGACACCGGCGGCTCCAACGTGCAGTTCTCGATCAACCCGAAGGACGGCCGCATGGTCGTCATCGAGATGAACCCGCGGGTCTCGCGCTCGTCGGCGCTGGCCTCCAAGGCCACCGGCTTCCCGATCGCCAAGGTCGCGGCCAAGCTGGCCGTCGGCTACACGCTCGACGAGCTGCGCAACGAGATCACCGGCGGCGCCACGCCGGCCTCGTTCGAGCCGTCGATCGACTACGTGGTCACCAAGATCCCGCGCTTCGCATTCGAGAAATTCCCGACCGCCGACAGCCGCCTGACGACGCAGATGAAGTCGGTGGGCGAGGTGATGGCGATGGGCCGCACCTTCCAGGAATCGTTCCAGAAGGCGCTGCGCGGACTCGAGGTCGGCGTGGACGGCCTGAACGAGAAGACCCAGGATCGCGAGGTGCTGGAGAAGGAGCTCGGCGAGCCCGGCCCGGAGCGCATCTGGTACGTGGGCGATGCGTTCGCGATGGGCCTGTCGATCGACGAGGTGCATGCGCTGACCAAGATCGATCCGTGGTTCCTTGTGCAGATCGAGGAGATCGTGAAGATCGAGCTCGAACTGGAAACCCTGTCGCTCGACCAGATCGACAAGGACACGCTGCTCGCGCTGAAGAAGAAGGGCTTCTCCGACCGCCGCCTGGCGCGCCAGTTGAAGACCACCGACACGGCGATTCGCGAGAAGCGCCGCGCCCTCGGCGTGCGCCCGGTCTACAAGCGGGTCGATACCTGTGCGGCCGAGTTCGCGACCGATACCGCCTACCTGTATTCGACCTACGAGGACGAGTGCGAGGCCGAGCCGACGACCAACAAGAAGATCATGGTGCTGGGCGGCGGCCCGAACCGGATCGGCCAGGGCATCGAGTTCGACTACTGCTGCGTGCATGCCGCGCTGGCGATGCGCGAGGACGGCTACGAGACCATCATGGTCAACTGCAACCCCGAGACGGTTTCGACCGACTACGACACCTCCGACCGCCTGTACTTCGAGCCGCTGACGCTGGAAGACGTGCTGGAGATCGTCGACAAGGAGAAGCCGCTCGGCGTGATCGTGCAGTACGGCGGCCAGACGCCGCTGAAGCTCGCGCTCGACCTGGAGGCCAACGGCGTGCCGATCATCGGCACCTCGCCCGACATGATCGACGCGGCGGAAGACCGCGAGCGCTTCCAGAAGCTGCTGCAGGACCTGGGCCTGCGCCAGCCGCCGAATGCGACCGCACGCACCGAGCCGGAAGCGCTGGAGAAGGCTGCCTCGCTCGGCTATCCGCTGGTGGTGCGCCCGAGCTACGTGCTCGGCGGCCGCGCGATGGAGATCGTGCACGAGCAGCGCGACCTGGAGCGCTACATGCGCGAAGCGGTAAAGGTGAGCAACGACTCGCCGGTGCTGCTCGACCGCTTCCTGAACGATGCGATCGAATGCGACGTGGACTGTCTGCGCGACCCCGACGGCAAGACCTTCATCGGCGGCGTGATGGAGCACATCGAGCAGGCCGGCGTGCATTCGGGCGACTCGGCCTGCTCGCTGCCGCCGTACTACCTGAAGAAGGAAACGGTCGACGAGCTGAAGCGCCAGTCCGCCGCGATGGCCGGCGCGCTGAACGTGGTCGGCCTGATGAACGTGCAGTTCGCGATCCAGGAGAAGGACGGCCAGGACGTGATCTACGTGCTGGAAGTCAATCCGCGCGCCTCGCGCACCGTGCCGTTCGTCAGCAAGGCGACCGGCATCCAGCTGGCCAAGGTGGCCGCACGCTGCATGGCCGGCCAGACGCTGGCGTCGCAGGGCATCACCGAGGAAGTGACGCCGCCGTACTTCAGCGTGAAGGAAGCGGTGTTCCCGTTCGTCAAGTTCCCGGGCGTGGACACGATCCTCGGCCCCGAGATGAAGTCGACCGGCGAGGTGATGGGCGTGGGCAAGACCTTCGGCGAAGCGTTCGTGAAGTCGCAGCTCGGCGCCGGCACCCGGCTGCCGCGCGCGGGCAAGGTGTTCCTCACGGTCAAGAATGGCGACAAGTCGCGCGCCGTGGAGATCGCCCGCCAGCTGGTGGCGCAGGGTTTCACGCTGGTCGCGACCAAGGGCACGGCAGCGGCCATCGCGGCCGAAGGGATCGCAGTGGACGTGGTGAACAAGGTGGCCGAAGGCCGCCCGCATGTAGTGGACATGATCAAGAACGACGAGATCGTGATGGTGGTGAACACGGTGGAAGAGCGCCGCAACGCGATTTCCGATTCGCGCGCGATCCGCACCTCGTCGCTGCTGGCCCGCGTGACCACCTTCACCACCATCGCCGGCGCGGAAGCCGCGGTCGAGGGCATGCGCTACGTGGACGACCTGGACGTGTATTCGGTCCAGGAACTGCACGCGCAGCTGGCCGGCGCCTGACCGGCGAACTGCGCGCCCACTCCGTGACGGCCCGCCCTGTGCGGGCCGTTGTCCGATAGGGGCAAACGGGCGGCGTGGCAGGCGGGCCCTTACAATTGCAGGGCACGCCCGCCGGCGATTCGACCGGCAGGCCGGGCCGCCGAAGGTGCCACGCACGCGGCCGAGCCCCACCCCTTATCACCCGCCGGACCGACCGTCCGGCGTTTTTCTTTTCTGGAGCGACGATCCCATGGCCACCATCCCGATCACCAAGCGCGGTGCGGAAAAACTGAAGGAAGAACTGCACCGCCTGAAGACGGTGGACCGTCCCTGGGTGATCACCGCGATCGCCGATGCGCGGGCGCAGGGCGACCTGAGCGAGAACGCCGAATACGAAGCTGCCAAGGACCGCCAGGGCTTCATCGAAGGCCGCATCCAGGAAGTCGAAGGCAAGCTGTCGGCTGCACAGATCATCGACCCGGCCGCGCTCGACGCCGGCGGCAAGGTGGTCTTCGGCGCCACGGTCGACCTGGAGGACGAGGACTCCGGCGACGCGGTCACCTACCAGATCGTCGGCGAGGACGAAGCCGACCTGAAGCAGGGCCGCATCAACGTATCCAGCCCGATCGCCCGCGCGCTGATCGGCAAGGAAGAGGGCGATAGCGCCGAAGTGCAGGCGCCGGGCGGCATCCGCCGCTACGAGATCGTCGGCGTCCGCTACATCTGATCGCCGTCACGGATTTCCTGCCATGCAGCAGCGTATCTCCGTCCTGGCCGCGGCCCTTTGGTGGGGCAGCCTGAGCGCGGTCGGCTTCTTCGTCGTGCCGATGCTGTTCGCGTACCTGCAGCCGGCGGCGGTGGCGGGCACGATGGCGGCCCGGCTGTTCACCGGACAGACCTGGATCTCGGTCGCCTGCGGCATGCTGCTGCTGATCGTTTCACGGCCAAAAGACCCGGAAGCGCCCGTCCCGCCTGCGCATGCAGCTATCGTTTTCGTAGTGGCGGGCCTGCTGCTCGCGCTGCTGGCCGAATTCGCCGTCGCGCCGCGGATCGTCGCGCGCGAGAACCTCAAGCTCTGGCATGCGGTCGGCAGCGGCATGTACCTGCTGCAATGGCTGTGCGCCGGCATCTGCCTGTGGCGCTGCGCTGCGCCGCGCCGCGCCGGGAGCTGACGCGATGCCGACCGACGCCACCACTGCTTCGACCTTCGACCCGTCGCGCCTGTCGGTCGCGCCGATGCTCGACTGGACCGACCGCCACTGCCGCTACTTCCACCGGCTGCTGTCGCGCCGCGCCCGGCTCTACACCGAGATGGTGACCACCGGCGCGCTGCTGCACGGCGACGTGGCGCGGCACCTCGACTTCGACGCGGCCGAACACCCGGTCGCGCTGCAGCTCGGCGGCAGCGAGCCGGCGGCGCTCGCGCAGGCCGCACGGCTCGGCGCGCAGTGGGGCTACGACGAGATCAACCTGAACTGCGGCTGCCCGTCCGACCGGGTGCAGCGCGGTGCCTTCGGCGCCTGCCTGATGGCGGAGCCGGCGCTGGTCGCCGACGGGGTGAAGGCGATGGTCGATGCGGTCGACATCCCGGTCACGGTCAAGCACCGCATCGGCATCGACAAGGTCGAGAGCTACGACTTCGTGCGCGATTTCGTCGGAACCGTGGCCGCGGCCGGCTGCAGCACCTTCATCGTGCATGCCCGCAACGCCTGGCTGCAGGGCCTGAGCCCGAAGGAGAACCGCGACATCCCACCGCTACGCTACGAACTGGTGCACCGGCTGAAGTGCGAATTTCCGTCGCTGTCGATCGCGATCAACGGCGGCATTGCGACCCGCGAGCAGATCGCCGCACAGCTGGCGCATGTCGATGGGGTGATGGTCGGCCGCGAGGCGTACCACAACCCCTGGAGCCTGTCGGAGTGGGATGCCGCCTTCTTCGGCGACGCACCCTGTGCACGGACGCGGGAAGAGGTCGAGGCGCTGATGGTCGACTACATGGAACGCGAGGCCGCGGCCCACGGCACCGGCTGGTACGCGATCGCGCGGCACATGCTCGGCCTGCGCCACGGCCTGCCGGGTGCGCGCCGCTGGCGGCAGGTCTGGAGCGACCACCGGCTGAAGCACCGGCCGGCCCGCGAGGTGCTGGCGCTGGCGCACGCGCACGACCGTCGCGACGAGGCCGCAACCGCTTCCGATTCCGTGGCCGCAGGCGTGGCCTGAGCCCGCGCGCGTCTCAGGCCGGTACCGCCGCCCGCGGAGGCCGGTAGGTCTTCGGAATGCCGGCCGCGGCGACGCCGCTGCGCAAGGTCTCTTCCGGCAGGGCTTCGGCCAGCAGCGCACGGGCGGCCAGCAACTGCGGCAGGTCGATGCCGGTGGCGTAGCCCATGCCGTGCAGCATGAAGACGAGGTCCTCCGTCACCACGTTGCCCGAGGCGCCCGGCGCGAACGGGCAGCCGCCCAGTCCCGCCAGGCAGCTGTCGAAGCTGCGGATGCCCTCGTCCAGTCCTGCCAGCACGTTGGCGAGGCCCAGTCCCATCGTGTCGTGCAGGTGCAGCTTGCGCAGCCGCGTCCCGACGGCGTCCTGCGTGGCGCGCACCGCCGCGCGGATGCCGGCCGGGTGCGCGTAGCCGACGGTGTCGGCCAGCGCGATCTCGTCCACGCCGGTGTCGGCCAGTGCCCGCGCGACGGCGGCGACCCGCACCGTGGACACCTCGCCTTCCATCGAGCAGCCGAAGGCCGTGGCGACCGCCGCGTCGATCCGCATCGGCCGCGATTGCGCCCGGACCCAGTCGACGATGTCCGCCACCATCGCGACCTGCGCGTCGGTGCCCTTGTTGACGTTGGCGCGGCTGTGCGTGTCGCTGGCCGAAATCGGGATCGCCAGCACGTGGGCGCCGGCCTCGTGCGCGGCGATCGCGCCCTTCAGGTTGGCGGCCAGCGCGCAGACCGTCAGGCCGTCGATCCGCAGCGCGCCGCGCACCACGTCGGCAGTGTCGGCCATCTGCGGCACGAGGCGCGGCGACACGAAGCTGCCGACCTCGATCTCGCGCAGGCCGGCGGCCGCGAGCTGGTGGATCCAGGCCAGCCGCGTCGCCGGCGGCAGGGTGCGGCGGGCCATCTGCAGGCCGTCGCGCGGCCCGACCTCGCAGACGGTGACGGTGCGGTCGGAGGCGGGAGCGTACTGCATGGCCGGCCTCATTCCACCTTGATGCCCGCCTGGGCGATGATGTCCCGCGACTTGGCGATGTCGGTGCGGATCAGGCCGGCGAAGTCGTCGGGCGACACCGGCTGCGGCTCCAGCCCCTGCGCCAGCAGCGCGCTGCGCACGTCGGGCATCTGCAGGATGCGGTTCAGGTCGGTGTTGAGCCGCGCGACGACCGGTGCGGGCGTGCCGGCAGGCGCCATCACGCCGTAGTACGAGACCACGCTGAAATCCTTGTAGCCCGACTCCGCCACGGTCGGCACGTCCGGCAGGGCGGGGTTGCGCTTCGGCGAGGTGACAGCCAGGGCGCGCACCTTGCCGGCCTTCATCAGCGATGCCGCCGACGAGATCGACGAGCCCGCGAACTGCAGGTGACCGCCCATCAGGTCGGCCAGCGCCGGCGCGGAGCCCTTGTACGGGATGTGCTGCATCCTGAAGCCGGCCGCGTGCTGCAGCATTTCCATCGCGATGTGCACGCCGCCGCCGGTGCCGGAGGTCCCGTAGCTGATCCTGTTCGGCTCCGCCTTGGCGGCCTTGATGATGTCGGCCAGCGTCCGGTAGGGCGAGCCGTCCGGCACGATCAGCACCATCGGCGTGGTCGCCACCAGCGCGACCGGCTGCAGGTCCTTCACCGGGTCGTAGGCGACCTTCATCAGCAGCGGGATCAGCGAGACGTTGTCGGTCTGGGCGATCACCAGGTCGTAGCCGGTGGGATGCGACCGGGCCGCCTCGGCCAGGCCGAGCGCGGTGCCGGCGCCGGGGCGGTTCTCGGGCACCAGCGTCCAGCCGTTGACCTCTGCGAGCTTGGTGCTCATCAGCCGGCCGATGAAATCGGTGCCGCCGCCGGGGGTGGACGGGATGATCATCCGGATCGGCTTGGCCGGCCAGGCGGCCGCCTGCGCCGCGGCGGCGAGCGGCAGGCCGCCGGCCACGGCAAGCGCGGCGGCGGCGAGGATGTGTCGGCGGATGGGCATGGCGTGTCTCCTTCGTTGTAGTGAGCCGGTGAGCAGGTCAGCAGCGGGGCGGCATGGGGCTACACCGCGACCACCCGGGCCGCGATGAGTCCTGCGATCTGCGCCTCGGTCAGCCCCAGGTCTTCCAAGATGCTGCGGGTCTGGGCGCCGGTCGGCTGCGGGTCCAGCCGCTTGCCGGCCTTCAGTCCGTCGAACTCGATCGGCAGGGCCGCGGTCGCGATCTGCTCGCCGCCGGGCATGGTGGTCGGGATCAGTGCGCCGCCGGCGTTCAGGTGCGGATCGGCGACCAGGTCGTGCGGCTGGCGGATCGGACCGTAGGACAGGCCGGATGCTTCCAGCGCGGCGCACAGGTCCGCGGTCTTCCAGGTCCGCAGCACCTCGGCTACCGCCGGGACCAGCCAGGGGCGGGCGGCCTCGCGGTCGATCGCGCTGTGCAGACGGGCGTCGTCCTTCCAGGGCGGCGGCAGGAAGTCGCGGCAGAAGGTCTGCCAGTTGGCGTCGCTCACCACCGCCACGAAGACGCGGCCGCCGTCCGCCGTGTCGAAGATGTCGTACACGCCCCAGGGCGGCGTGCGCTTGTCGCCCATCGGCACCGGCGCGGCGCCGCTCAGCTGCTGCTGGGCGATGAACTGCGCCACCAGCAGCAGGTTGTTCTCGAACAGGCCCGCCCGCACGTGCCGGCCGCGGCCGGTGCGCTGGCGGTCGTGCAGCGCGGCCAGGGCGCCCACCACGCCGAAGGTGCCGCCCAGGATGTCGTTGACCGACGGCGCCACCCGCTGCGGAGCGCCGGTCGCGCCGTTGATGTGGGCCATGCCGCCCATCATCTGCACCACCTCGTCGAGGGCGGTGCGCTGCTTGTAGGGGCCTGACAGGAAGCCCTTGAGCGAGATGTAGATCAGCCCCGGGTTCTCGGCCGCGAGCGTGTCGTAGTCCAGGCCGTACTGCGCCAGGCTGTCGTCGCGGAAGTTCTCGATCAGCATGTCGCAGCCGAGCGCCAGCCGGCGCACCAGCGCCTGGCCGTCGGCCGATTTCAGGTCCACCGCCAGGCTCTGCTTGTTGCGGCTGAACACCGGGAAGTAGCCGATGCCGGTGCCCTTGAGCCGCCGGGTACGGTCGCCGTCGAGCGGCTCGACCTTGATCACCTCGGCGCCCAGGTCGGCCAGCACCAGCCCGCCGGCGGGGCCCATGATCATGTGCGACAGCTCCAGCACCCGGATGCCGCGCAGCGGCAGTTGGTCGGCGGGCAGGTACGGGGTCGGGGCGTCAGGCTGCTGATCGGTCATCGCGCCATGATCACCGCCGCCCATCGATCGCGACAGTGATCGCTCGGCACCGCCGCTTTCGCGATCGGAGACGTTCGGGAAAACCCGCCGCTCAGGGCGCCGCCGCCGGCGCACCGGCCGCGGCGTTGTCCGCGTCCGCCGGTGCGCTGGCGCGCAGGTGGGCTACGAAAGCCCGCGCCGCCGGCGGCAGCGCGTCGAGGTCGCGCACCGCGACGAAGGTGCGCGGCCGCGCCCATCCGTCGGCGAGCGGCACGAAGCGCAGGCCGAGCGCGCTTTCCTTGGCGGCCTGCAGGTAGAGCGGCGCCACGCCGACACCCAGACCGCGGGCCACCAGGGTGCAGACCGTCTCGAACGACCCGACGCGGGCCCGCACGGTGCGGGTGGTGCGCGCCTCGTGCGCCGCGTCGTCGAAAACGCGGCTGATGCCGCTGTCGCGGCCGAGCTCGACCTGGTCGTGGGCGAGCAGCTCGGCATACGCCAGATGCGGCCGTGCCGCCAGCGGATGCGCGGCCGGCAGCACCGCCGCGAGCGCGTAGCGGCGGTACGGGAACATCTGCAGCCCGTCGTGGCTCGCGAACTCCGAGGCGACACCGACGTCGGCCAGCCCGTCGCGCACGCTGCGGTAGACCGCCGGCGTGGTGCGCTCCTCGACGTCGATGGCGATCTGCGGCTGCAGGCCCCGGAAGCGCAGGATGTCCGAGGCCAGTTCGCCCGACAGCGCGGTCACGCTCGCCGCGAGGCGGATCAGGCCGCGCAAGCCGTCCACGTAGCCCGCCATTTCGCGCTGCATCCGGTCCATGCCCTGCAGCAGCTGGCGCGCATGCTGGGCCAGTGCGTCGCCGGCAGGTGTCGGGTGCACACCCTTCACGCCGCGCTCCAGCAGCGTGACCCGCAGGTCGTCCTCCAGGTCGGACAGCCGCTTGCTGATCGCCGACGGGACGATGCTCTCGCGCGCCGCGGCCCGCGCGATGCTGCCTTCCTCCAGCGTGGCCAGGAAAAGGCGCAGGGAGACCGGATCGATGTCGCGCATGCCGAGGCTCCCTACATGCCCGGCGCGTACGGGGCGAAGCCGCGCAGGTTCTCGTCGATCTGCAGGGTGCGGCCCATCGGCGGAAAGGCGCGCTGCGCGCAGTCGGCCCGGTCGCAGACCTTGCAGCCGGCGCCGATGCGGGTGGCGGCATCGGGGTCGATCAGGTTCACGCCCTTGGCATAGACCAGCCGGTCGGCATACCGCGCGTCGCAGCCAAGGGCGACGGCGAACATGCGCTTCGGTGTGCCGTAGCCGCCGCGGCGGTGCTCGACGGTGCGCGCGATCCACAGGTAAGTGCGACCGTCGGGCATGCGCGAGAGCTGCGTCAGGATCGCCCCCGGCCGCGAGAACGCCTCGTACACGTTCCACAGCGGGCAGCTGCCGCCATGACGGGAGAAGTGGAAGTCCGCGGTGGACTGCCGCTTGGAAATGTTGCCTGCCCGGTCCACCCGCACGAAGAAGAACAGAATGCCGCGACCCGGCGCATGGTGCATCGTCGACAGCCGGTGGCCGATGGTCTCGAAGCCGACGCCGAAGCGGTCGCTCAGCAGTTCGATGTCGTAGCGCAGCGCCTCGGCCGATTCCTGGAAGCGGCGGTTGGGCAGCACCAGCGCGCCGGCGAAATGGTTGGCGAAGCCCAACCGCGCCAGACTGCGGGCCTGCGTGGTGGCGAAGGATTCGGCTGTGGTGAAGGCGTCGATCCGGTCGCCCATCTCCAGGAAGGCGAGTTGCACGCCGAGCTGGAACGCCTGCTGCCCGGGCGCCATGTCGGCGGCGAGCAGCAGCGTTCGGCTGCCGGCGTCGTAGTTGCGCAGCGCCGCGTCGGCGGTGCGGCCGGCGGCATGCGTGCGGACATGGATGCCGTGGCGCGCCTCCAGCCGCGCCTGCAGCTGCTGCGCGAGCACTGCCGCGTGCGGCGCATCGGCCGGCAGGTCGGGCAGCAGTTCGGCATGCAGTTCTTCCGCCAGCCCGTCGAGCACCGCCAAGTGATGGTGACGCGCGTAGAAGAACTCGCGCACCTCTTCCTGCGGCTGCAGCCGGGCGGTGCGACCTGCGTCCTCGCGGTCGGTGTCCGCGCCTTCGACGATGGAGGCGAGCCGTTCCTCCGCCGCGCGGCTGCGCTTGTGCAGGTCCAGCAGCAGCCGGGCCACCGACGGCAGCTGGTTCGCCACCACCTTCGCCTCGGCCAGCGGTACTCCGTCGGCCTGCGGGCCGCCGGAGAAGACCGGCTGCAGGGCGCTCAGGCGCCTAGCGTTCTCATCGTCGGAGAACAGCTGCAGGTCGATGCCGTGCGAGGCCTGCAGCCGCAGCAGCACTGGCACGGTGAGCGGCCGCTGGTCGTTCTCGATCTGGTTGAGGTAGCTCGGCGATATCTGCAGCGAGGCGGCCAAGGCCGCCTGTGTCAGGCCCTGCTGCTCACGCAGCGTCTTCAGCCGCACGCCCATGTAGGCCTTAGTCATCTTCGCAAACCTCGCAAATTTGCAAGGCTGGAAGGGGGTCGGACTGTCGATACACCATTGAAAACCGCGGGGACATTTGCGAAGATTGCGAGGTTACTACGAAGGCGCGAAGCGATCCACCATGACCCAGACACCCGATCTCGAATCCTGGAAGAAAGCCGCGGCCAAGTCTGCGCCGGGCGGCGACGTGGATGCGCTCAACTGGGTCACGCCGGACGGGATCGTCGTCAAGCCGCTCTACACCGCCCAGGACCTGGAAGGCCTGCCGAACACCGACACGCTCCCCGGCTTCGAGCCGTTCCTGCGGGGGCCGCAGGCGACGATGTATGCGGTGCGGCCCTGGACGATCCGGCAGTACGCGGGCTTCTCCACCGCCGAGGAATCGAATGCCTTCTACCGCAAGGCGCTGGCGGCCGGCGGGCAGGGCGTGTCGGTGGCGTTCGACCTGGCGACGCACCGCGGCTACGACAGCGACCACCCGCGGGTGACCGGGGACGTCGGCAAGGCGGGCGTGGCGATCGACTCGGTCGAGGACATGAAGATCCTGTTCGACCAGATCCCGCTCGACAAGGTGAGCGTGTCCATGACGATGAACGGCGCGGTGCTGCCGGTCCTGGCCGGCTACGTGGTGGCGGCGGAGGAGCAGGGCGTGGCGCAGGCCCAGCTGAGCGGGACCATCCAGAACGACATCCTCAAGGAGTTCATGGTCCGCAACACGTACATCTACCCGCCGCAGCCGAGCATCCGGATCATCGGGGACATCATCGAGTACACGGCGCAGCACATGCCGAAGTTCAACTCGATCAGCATCTCCGGCTACCACATGCAGGAAGCGGGTGCCAACCAGGCGCTGGAGCTCGCCTTCACGCTGGCCGACGGCAAGGAGTACGTGAAGACCGCGCTCGCCAAGGGCCTCGACGTGGACGGCTTCGCCGGCCGGCTGAGCTTCTTCTGGGCGATCGGCATGAACTTCTACCTGGAGGTCGCCAAGATGCGCGCGGCGCGTCTGCTCTGGTGCCGGATCATGAAGGAGTTCGGGCCGAAGAACCCCAAGAGCCTGATGCTGCGCACCCACTGCCAGACCTCCGGCTGGTCGCTCACCGAGCAGGACCCGTACAACAACGTGGTGCGCACCACGATCGAGGCGATGGCCGCGGTCTTCGGCGGCACCCAGAGCCTGCACACCAACGCGCTCGACGAGGCGATCGCGCTGCCGACCGAGTTCTCGGCTCGCATCGCCCGCAACACCCAGCTGATCATCCAGGAAGAGACCCACATCACCAGCGTGATCGACCCCTGGGCCGGCAGCTACATGATGGAGAAGCTGACCCAGGATATGGCCGACAAGGCCTGGGAGATCATCGAGGAGGTCGAGGCGATGGGCGGCATGACCAAGGCCGTGGACAGCGGCTGGGCCAAGCTGAAGATCGAGGCCGCCGCCGCCGAGAAGCAGGCCCGCATCGACTCCGGCCAGGACGTGATCGTCGGCGTCAACAAGTACAAGCTCGCCGCCGAGGACGCGATCGACAGCCTGTCGATCGACAACGTGAAGGTGCGCGACGGCCAGATCGCGCGGCTGAAGAAGATTCGCGAAACGCGCGACGCGACAAGCGTGCAGGCTGCGCTCGACGCACTGACCGCGGCGGCCGCAAGCGGGCAGGGCAACCTGCTGGCGCTGAGCATCGACGCGATCCGGCTGCGCGCCACCGTAGGCGAGGTGTCCGACGCGCTGGAAAAAGTCTTCGGCCGCCACCGCGCCGACACGCAGAAGGTGACGGGCGTCTATGCCTCCGCCTACGACTCCGCCGAGGGCTGGGACAAGCTGAAGGAAGAGATCGCCGCCTTCGCCGAAGAAGAGGGCCGCCGCCCGCGGGTGATGATCGCCAAGCTCGGCCAGGACGGCCACGACCGCGGCGCCAAGGTGGTCGCCACCGCCTTCGCCGACCTGGGCTTCGACGTGGACATGGGCCCGCTGTTCCAGACCGCCGAGGAATGCGCCCGCCAGGCGATCGAGAACGACGTGCACGCCGTCGGCGTCAGCACGCTCGCTGCCGGCCACAAGACGCTGGTGCCGGCGATCATCCAGTCGCTGAAGGACCAGGGCGCCGACGACATCATCGTGTTCGTCGGCGGCGTGATCCCGCGAGTGGACTACGACTTCCTGTACGACGCCGGAGTGAAGGGCATTTACGGCCCCGGCACGCCGATCCCGGCCAGCGCGAAGGACGTGCTGGAGCAGATCCGCAAGGCCGTGGCCGCGTGAAGCCACCCGTGTCGGCCGACGCCGTTACCGGCGCCGAAGGCCCGCAGCGCCGCCGCGCGATCGCCAAGGCGATCACGCTGCTCGAATCGACCCGCGCCGACCACCGCGCGCAGGCCGATGCGCTGCTGACCGCGCTGCTGCCGTACACCGGCCGCTCGTTCCGGCTCGGCATCAGCGGTGTGCCGGGCGTCGGCAAATCCACCTTCATCGAGGCGCTCGGGCTGCACCTGATCGCTCAGGGCCACCGGGTGGCGGTGCTCACCATCGACCCGTCGTCCACCGTGTCCGGCGGCTCGATCCTGGGCGACAAGACGCGGATGGAGCAGCTCTCGGTGCACGAGAGCGCCTACATCCGCCCCAGCCCCTCGTCCGGCACGCTCGGCGGCGTGGCCGAGAAAACGCGCGAGGCGATGCTGGTCTGCGAAGCCGCCGGCTACGACATCGTGATCGTCGAGACGGTCGGCGTCGGCCAGAGCGAGACGGCGGTCGCCGGCATGACCGACATGTTCGTGCTGATGCAGCTGCCCAACGCCGGCGACGACCTGCAGGCGATCAAGAAGGGCGTGATGGAGATCGCCGACCTGGTGGTGATCAACAAGGCCGACATCGACGCCGATGCCGCGATGCGGGCGCAGGCGCAGATCACCTCCTCGCTGCGGCTGCTGGGCATGCACGCCGGGGCGTCCGACGCCGGGCCGGGCACCGCCTGGCAGCCGCGGGTGGTGCAGCTGAGCGCGCTGCTCGGCCGCGGCGTCGATACGTTCTGGGACACGGTCTCGGAATTCCGCCGCCAGCAGGACGCCAGCGGCCGGCTGTCGCACCGCCGGCAGCGGCAGTCGCTCGCCTGGATGTGGGAGCGCATCGACGCCGGGCTGAAGGAAGCGTTCCGCCGCCATCCGCAGGTCCGGGCGCTGCTGCCGCAATTGGCCGCGGAGGTGCGGGCCGGCACGCTGGCGGCCTCGACTGCGGCAAGAAATCTGCTCTCTGCGCAGGCGGGGCCTGCGCAAGGTGCTATCGATTAAATAGTAAACGACCCCCGACGATCCACGACGGACATTCACGGAGACCCCATGCAAGACATCCTCGAACGACTCGAGAAGAAGCGCGAACAGGCGCGCCAGGGCGGCGGCCAGAAGCGCATCGACGCGCAGCACGCCAAGGGCAAGCTCACCGCCCGCGAGCGGATCGAACTGCTGCTGGACGACGGCACGTTCGAGGAATGGGACATGTTCGTCGAGCACCGCTGCACCGACTTCGGCATGGCCGACAACAAGATACCGGGCGACGGCGTGGTCACCGGCTACGGGATGATCAACGGCCGGCTGGTGTTCGTCTTCAGCCAGGATTTCACCGTCTTCGGCGGCGCGCTCAGCGAGACGCATGCCGAGAAGATCTGCAAGGTGATGGACCAGGCGATGAAGGTCGGCGCGCCGGTGATCGGCATCAACGATTCGGGCGGTGCCCGCATCCAGGAGGGCGTGGCCTCGCTCGGTGGCTATGCCGACGTGTTCCAGAAGAACGTGCTGGCCTCGGGTGTCATCCCGCAGATCAGCATGATCATGGGCCCCTGCGCCGGCGGCGCGGTGTATTCGCCTGCCATGACCGACTTCATCTTCATGGTGAAGGATTCGAGCTACATGTTCGTCACCGGCCCCGAGGTGGTGAAGACGGTGACGCACGAGGAAGTCACCGCCGAGGAGCTGGGCGGCGCGACTACCCACACCACCCGCAGCGGCGTCGCCGACATGGCCTTCGAGAACGATGTGGAGGCGCTGATGATGCTGCGCCGCCTCTACAACTACCTGCCGCTCAACAACCGCGAGAAGCCGCCGGTACGCCCGAGCGGCGACCCGGCTGACCGGGCCGACCGGTCGCTCGACACCCTGGTGCCGGACAACCCCAACAAGCCCTACGACATGAAGGAGCTGATCGCCAAGGTAGTGGACGACGGCGACTTCTTCGAGCTGCAGCCTGATTACGCGAAGAACATCGTGATCGGCCTGGCCCGCATGGAAGGCCAGACAGTCGGCATCGTCGCCAACCAGCCGCTGGTGCTGGCCGGCTGCCTGGACATCAAGTCGAGCATCAAGGCCGCGCGTTTCGTGCGCTTCTGCGACGCCTTCAACATCCCGGTGGTCACCTTCGTGGACGTGCCCGGCTTCATGCCCGGCACCAGCCAGGAATACGGCGGCATCATCAAGCACGGCGCCAAGCTGCTCTATGCGTATGCCGAATGCACGGTGCCCAAGATCACGGTCATCACCCGCAAGGCGTACGGCGGTGCCTACGACGTGATGAGCAGCAAGCACCTGCGCGGCGACGTGAACCTCGCCTGGCCGCATGCCGAGATCGCGGTGATGGGCGCCAAGGGCGCGGTCGAGATCATCTTCCGCGAGGACCGCAAGGACCCCGCCAAACTCGCCGCCCGCGAGGCCGAATACAAGGCGCGCTTCGCCAACCCGTTCGTCGCCGGCGCCCGCGGCTTCATCGACGACGTGATCCTGCCGCACGAGACCCGCAAGCGCATCTGCCGCTCGCTGGTGATGCTGCGCGAGAAGAAGCTCGAGAACCCGTGGCGCAAGCACGGGAACATTCCGCTCTGAGCGCCAGCATTCCCACGACCATGCGGTCTGGTCCCCTCCCATGGCTGATGCTGTCGGCCGGCGCGCTGCTGCTGTTGCATAGCGCCTATCTAGTCGCTGCCAATGTGACGCACCTCGGCACCCTGCTGCCGGCCACGGCCGGCGTGGCACTGGTCGGCCTGGCGATGGCGGGCGACCGGTGGCAGCAGTTCCTGCATGCGGTGCCGTGGCGGGTGCTGGCCTGGCGCGCCGGGCTGATGGTCGGTGCGCTCTGGCTCGTCTCGCTAGCGGTGTTCTTCGTGGCGCTGCAGAAGGCGGGCCGGCAGACGCAACTGCGGGTGCCGCCCCAGGCCATCGTGGTGCTGGGGTCGAGCACGCCGCGCGGCGTGCCGTCGCCGACGCTCGCCCGGCGGCTGGACCTGGCGCTGGCTCTGGCGCAGCGCCATCCCGCGGCCGTGGTCGTCACCAGCGGCGGCGTGGATTTCCGCGAGACGGTCGCCGAGGGCGCGGTCATGGCCGCCTACCTGCGCGAACGCGGGCTCGCACCGGACCGCATCCTGGTGGAAGACCGCAGCACCAGCACGCAGGAGAACCTGGCGTTTTCGCGGCAGCTGCTGCAGGCCGCCGGCCGCGACGGCGACAACGGCGAGGTTCCGATGCTGCTGGTCACCAGCGATTTCCACACCCTGCGGGCGGCCGCCATCGCCCGCAAGACCGGCTGGTCGCAGGTGGCGACCGCCGGCGCCGAGACGCCGCTCTACATGCGCTACAACGCCTGGCTGCGCGAATATTTCGCGTGCCTGTCGAGCTGGGTGCTGCGCGAGTTCTGAACCTTCACCCAAACACATCCCTCGACGGAGACACCGCCATGTTCCAAAAGATCCTGATCGCCAACCGCGGCGAGATCGCCTGCCGCGTCATCGCCACCGCCCGCAAGATGGGCATCAAGACGGTCGCCGTCTATTCCGACGCTGACAAGGATGCCCGCCATGTCGAGCTGGCCGACGAGGCGGTGCACATCGGCGCGGCGCCCTCGCGCGAGTCCTACCTGCAGGCCGACCGCATCATCGCCGCTTGCCGACAGACCGGCGCTGAAGCCGTACACCCCGGCTACGGCTTCCTGTCGGAGAACGAGGCCTTCGCCCGCCGGGTGGAGGAGGAGGGCATCGCCTTCATCGGGCCGAAGCACTATTCCATCGCCGCGATGGGCGACAAGATCGCCTCGAAGAAGCTCGCGGGCGAGGCACAGGTCAACACCATCCCGGGCTGGAACGACGCGATCCCGTCGCCCGAGCGCGCGGTAGAGATCGCCCGCGACATCGGCTACCCGGTGATGATCAAGGCGTCGGCCGGCGGCGGCGGCAAGGGCCTGCGGGTCGCCTTCGACGACCAGGAAGCGCTGGCCGGCTTCACCGCCTGCCAGAACGAGGCCCGCAACAGCTTCGGCGACGACCGCATCTTCATCGAGAAGTTCGTGCAGGAGCCGCGCCACATCGAGATCCAGGTGCTCGGCGACGCGCACGGCAACGTGATCTACCTCAACGAGCGCGAATGCTCGATCCAGCGCCGCCACCAGAAGGTGATCGAGGAGGCGCCGTCGCCCTTCATCAGCGAGGCGACGCGCAAGGCCATGGGCGAGCAGGCCGTCGCGCTCGCCAAGGCGGTGAAGTACCAGTCGGCCGGCACGGTGGAATTCGTGGTCGGCAAAGACCAGGACTTCTACTTCCTGGAGATGAACACCCGGCTGCAGGTGGAGCACCCGGTGACCGAGTGCATCACCGGCCTGGACCTTGTCGAGCTGATGATCCGCGTGGCCGCCGGCGAACCGCTGCCGTTGCGCCAGGAAGACGTGAAGCGCGACGGCTGGGCGATCGAATGTCGGATCAACGCCGAGGACCCGTTCCGCAACTTCCTTCCGTCCACCGGCCGGCTGGTGCGCTTCCAGCCGCCGGAGGCGACGATGTTCGCGGCCGACACCGAGCACCTGCAGGGCGTGCGGGTGGATACCGGCGTGTACGAGGGCGGCGAGATCCCGATGTACTACGATTCGATGATCGCCAAGTTGATCGTCCACGGCACCGACCGCGACCATGCGATCGCCAAGATGCGCGAGGCGCTCAACGGCTTCGTGATCCGCGGCGTCAGCAGCAACATCCCGTTCCAGGCGGCGCTACTCGCGCATCCGAAGTTCGTAGCGGGCGACTTCAACACCGGTTTCATCGCCGAGCACTACGCCCACGGCTTCCGCGCCGAGGACGTGCCGCATGCCGATCCGGATTTCCTGGTGGCGCTGGCGGCCTACCTGCACCGCCGCCAGCGGGCGCGGGCCTCGGGCATCAGCGGCCAGCTGGCCGGCCACGGGGTGAAGATCGGCGAGGCCTTCGTCGTCGTCACGCTGAAGGCCGACGGCCAGAACGTGCACACGCCGGTCACCGTCACCGACTTCCAGGGCAAAACCGGCTCCAGCGCCGTCCAGGTGGGCGCGAGCAGCTACAAGATCGATAGCAACGCACCGCTCGGCAGCCTGCGGGTGCAGGGCACGGTCAACGGCCGGCCGTTCACCGCGCAGATCGAGCGCGGCACCCCGAAGAATCCGCTGGCGTTGCGGGTGCAGCACGACGGCACGCAGATCGACGCGATGGTGCTGTCGCCGCTCGGCGCCCGCCTGCACGCGCTCAGGCCCTACAAGGCGCCGCCCGACCTGAGCAAGTTCCTGCTGTCGCCGATGCCCGGCCTGCTGGTGGACGTGGCAGTGCAGCCCGGCCAGACGGTGCAGGCCGGCGAGAAGCTGGCGGTGATCGAGGCGATGAAGATGGAGAACATCCTGTTCGCCGCGCAGGACGGCGTGGTCGGCACGGTGGTGGCCCGCAAGGGCGAGTCGCTCGCGGTCGACCAGGTCATCCTCGAATTCGCCTGAGCGGCGACCGTTCTTATTTACCAGGACCCTCCATGACTCCCCAGACATTCGCCACCGACATGCAGGCCCAGGGCTTCGACGCCCCGGTGGATGTGCAGCGCCCGCAGGGCTGGCACCTCGAATCGCATGCCCACCCGTTCCACGCCCGCGCGCTGATCCTGTCGGGCGCCATTGTGCTGGAGGTCGACGGCATCCAGCGCACCTACCGGCCGGGCGACATCTTCGACCTGCCGCCCGACACGCCGCACCTGGAGACGGTGCCGAACGAAGGCGGCGTGCACTACCTCTCGGCGCGCCGGGCATCGGGGGCCGGCGCATGACGGCGGCGGCAGCGGTGCAGCGGCCGTTCCGCGTGCTCGGCATCCAGCAGATCGCCATCGGCGGGCCGGACAAGGCGCGGCTGCGCACGCTGTGGGTGGACATGCTCGGCCTGCAGGTGACCGGCAACTTCCGCAGCGAGCGCGAGAACGTCGACGAGGACATCTGCGCCATCGGCAGCGGCCCGCATGCGGTCGAGGTGGATTTGATGCAGCCGATCGACCCGGCGGGCAAACCGGAGGTGCACACGACTCCGCTGAACCATGTCGGCCTCTGGATCGACGACCTGCGGGCCGCGGTCGCCTGGCTCGAAGGGCAGGGCGTGCGCTTCGCGCCCGGCGGCATCCGGCCGGGTGCGGCGGGCCACGACATCTGTTTCCTGCATCCGAAGGCCAACGAGGCGTTTCCGATCGCAGGCGAGGGCGTGCTGATCGAGCTGGTCCAGGCGCCGCCGGAGGTGGTGGCGGCGCTGGGCGCGGTGCGAAACTGAGGGACGCGCGCGGCGGATCAGCCGCGCCGTTCGCGTGCGCGGGCGAGCGCCGCGGCGATGGCGGCCTTACGACGGTCGGCGGCGCTGTCTTCAGACGGCGGCGTCTGCGGAGGGTTCGGCGCGAGGGGAGGGGCAGAAACGTATTCGGGCGCCGGTTCCTCGTCGATCGCCGTCGGCATGGTGATGGCGCGAGCCCGGTGCAAGCGGTAGCGACCGAGGGCCTCGTTCGCCTGGACCTGCGACCAGGCGCCCCAGCCGGTCCGCTCTCCGCTGTCCGACGGCACCAGTGCGATGCAGTCCACCGGACAGACGGGAATGCAACGCTCGCAGCCGGTGCAGTGCGCCTCGATCACGGTGTGCATCCGCTTGCTGCGCCCGAGGATCGCGTCGGTCGGGCAAGCGTCCAGGCACAGGGTGCAGCCGATGCACCAGGCTTCGTCGATCACCGCCAGCCGCCGCGGACCTTCGGCGCCAGAGGCCGCGTCGAGCGGCAGCGGCGAGCGCCCGACGATGGCGGCGAGCCGCTCGACGCCCTCGCGGCCGCCGGGCGGGCAGCGATTGATCTCCGCCTCGCCCGTGGCCATGGCCGTGGCGTAGGCCGCGCAATCGGGATAGCCGCAGCGGGTGCACTGCGTCTGCGGCAAGGCGGCGTCGAGCCGTGCCGCGAGAAGCGCGACCGCCGACCCGGTCGGGCCGGCGGTCGGTGCGTTTCCGTCAGCGCGGGCGGGCGGCACGGCGCTTGGCGGGCGGGGCAGGCCGGCTGGCGGCAGCCGGGTGCGCGCTTTCCTCGGCCGTCCGGGTGGCGGCGTTGGCGGCGGCCTTCACCGTGCGCGGCTTGGGCGCCGCCGGCGAGCCGGGGCGGTGGCCGTCGGCCGGCACATCTTCGAGCGTGCGGGAGGTGGCTTCCGCGACGCCGCGGTCGAAGGTCCGGATGAACTTCCGCACCTGCGGATACACCACGTCGCGCCAGCGCCGGCCGCTGAAGATGCCATAGTGGCCGGCGCCCTTGGCTTCCAGGTGGCGCTTGCGGTCGGCCGGAATCCCTTCGCACAGGTCGTTGGCCGCGGCGGTCTGGCCGGAGCCGGAAATGTCGTCCAGCTCGCCTTCGACCGTCAGCATCGCGGTGGTCTTGATGTCCTGCGGCCGGACCCGTTCGAGCGTGCCGTCCGGCGCGCGGACATCCCAGGTGCCGTGCACCAGCGAGAAGTCCTGGAACACGGTGCGGATCGTCTCGAGGTAGTAGTCCGCATCCATATCGAGGACCGCGTTGTACTCGTCGTAGAACTTGCGGTGGGCCTCGGCGCTCGCGTCGTCGCCTTTCATCAGGTCCTTGAAGTAGTCGAAGTGGCTCTTCGCGTGCCGGTCCGGGTTCATCGCCACGAAGCCGGTGTGCTGCAAAAAGCCCGGGTACACGCGGCGCCCCTCGCCCGGGAAGCCCGGCGGCACGCGGTAGATCACGTTGTTCTCGAACCACTCGTGGCTCTTGTTGGTCGCCAAGTTGTTCACCGCCGTCGGCGACTTGCGCGCGTCGATGGGGCCACCCATCATCGTCATCGACAGCGGCGTGGTCTCGCCGCGCGAGGCCATCAGCGAGATGGCGGCCAGCACCGGCACGGTCGGCTGGCAGACGCTGATGACGTGGCAGTTGCCGTAGTTGGCCTGCAGGTGGCGGATGAAATCCTCGATGTAGTTGACGTAGTCGTCGAGGTGGAATTCGCCCTCGGCCAGCGGTACCAGCCGGGCGTTCTTCCAGTCGGTGATGTAGACCTTGTGGTCGCGCAACAGGGTCTTGACCGTATCGCGCAGCAGCGTGGCGTAGTGGCCGGACAGCGGCGCGACTACCAGCACGACCGGATCGGCCTTCAGGCGGGCCAGCGTATCCGGGTCGTCGGTGAAGCGCTTGAAACGACGCAGCTCACAGAACGGCTTGTCCAGCTCGATCGTCTCGTGGACGACCACCTCGCCGCTCTCGGTCGGCACGGTCTGGATGCCGAACACCGGCTTTTCGTAGTCCTTGCCGAGCCGGTGCAGCAGATCGAAGCCCGCCGACAGCCGCTGCGCGAACGGGGCCTGGCCCATCGGCGTCAGCGGGTTGCTGTACATCTTCGAGGCCGCATGCGCGAAATCGGCAAACGGCTCCATCAAGGCGCGTTGCGCTTCGTAGAACTGGTAGAGCATGGGACTCTCCTGGGGTAATGTTGCAGTGCAATATAGCAGCAGGCAATTTCTGACGCATCGGTAGTTCGACCGATACAAAGCGTCCGGAGACCGCCCTATTCGGCGTCGGCGATCCGGTCGATGCAATCGAATTCAGCTATAAATTTCATAGCTGAATGCGCAGATAGGGTGAGCGCAAACGCTTGGTTCGTTGCCGATGCCGCATGAAAAAGGGCTGCCGAAGCAGCCCATTGCGATGGACGGGACGGGGTCGCCGAGGTGTCAGACCACCTTCGCGATCGAGGCGCAGACGTGGTCGATGTTGCGGCTGTTCAGGGCGGCCACGCACATGCGGCCGGTATCGGTGCCATACACGCCGAACTCGCTGCGCAGGCGGACCATCTGGTCTTTGGTCAGGCCGGAGTAGCTGAACATGCCGATCTGCTCGGTGATGAACGACATGTCCTTCTGCACGCCCGCGGCCCTGAGGCCGTCCACCAGCTTCTGGCGCATCTCCTTGATGCGGACCCGCATGCCGGCCAGTTCTTCTTCCCACTGCGCACGCAGGGCCGGCGTGCCCAGCACGGCGGCAACGACCGCACCGCCGTGGGTCGGCGGGTTGGAGTAGTTGGTGCGGATCACGATCTTCAGCTGGCTCAGCACGCGGGCCGCTTCCTCCTTCGACGCCGCCAGGACCGACAGCGCGCCGACGCGCTCGCCGTACAGGCTGAAGCTCTTCGAGAACGAGGTCGAGACGAAGAAGGTCAGGCCAGCGTCGACGAACTTGCCGATCACTGCGCCGTCCTCGGCGATGCCGTGGCCGAAGCCCTGGTACGCCATGTCGAGGAAGGCGACCAGGTTCTTCGCCTTCACCGCGGCGACCACCTGGTCCCACTGCGCGGGCGTGATGTCGTAGCCGGTCGGGTTGTGGCAGCACGCGTGCAGCACCACGATGGTCCCGGCCGCGGCGGCGTTCAGGGCGGCCAGCATGCCGTCGAAGTCCACGCCGCGCTTGTCGGCGTCGTAGTACGGGTAGGTGCCGACCTCGAAACCGGCGCGGGTGAACAGCGCACGGTGGTTCTCCCAGCTCGGGTCGCTGATCAGGACCTTAGCCTCCGGGTTCAGCTGCTTCAGGAAGTCGGCGCCGACCTTCAGTCCGCCGGTGCCGCCGATGCACTGCACCGTGGCCACGCGGCCGGACGTGACCGGCTCGCTGCCGGCGCCGAAGACCAGGGTCTTCACCGCTTCATCGTAGGCGGCGATACCGTCGATCGGCAGGTAGCCGCGTGCCTTGGGCGCTTCCATCATCGCCTTTTCCGCGGCCTGGACGCAGTTCAGCAGCGGCAGCTTGCCGTTGTCGTCGTAGTACACGCCCACGCCGAGGTTGACCTTGTTCGGGTTGGTGTCGGCGGCGAACTGCTCGTTGAGGCCCAGGATCGGGTCGCGCGGTGCCATCTCGACGGCGGTGAACAGAGACATGGGAAAAGTGTCCTTGGTAGCGGGAGAAGGGGGAGGTAAAAGCGGGGTCCGGGCAGGGGCGCGGCTTGAATCGGCGGCACGCGGGACCACATGGGATTTTAATCAGCGCTGGCTGTCGTGCCTGCCCCTGCCGCCCTCCCACCATGCCCGATCGTCATCGCACCATGCCCGACCACGCTCCCGCCCTCGTTCCCCAGGACCCGCCCGCCGAACGCGCAGGCGAGTTCGTCACCTTCCCCGACTCGCCGTTCGAGCTGTTCCAGCCGTATCCGCCGGCCGGCGACCAGCCGGCGGCGATCGCCAAGCTGGTCGAAGGTGTGCAGGACGGCGAGGTGTTCCAGACGCTGCTGGGCGTGACCGGTTCCGGCAAGACCTTCACGATGGCCAACGTGATCGCCCGGCTGGGCCGGCCGGCGATCGTCTTCGCGCCGAACAAGACGCTGGCGGCGCAGCTCTACAGCGAATTCCGGGAGTTCTTCCCGAAGAACGCGGTCGAGTACTTCGTCAGCTACTACGACTACTACCAGCCCGAGGCCTACGTGCCCCAGCGCGACCTGTTCATCGAGAAGGACAGCGCGATCAACGAGCACATCGAGCAGATGCGTCTGTCGGCCACCAAGAGCGTGCTGGAGCGGCGGGACGTGGTGATCGTGGCGACGGTAAGCGCGATCTACGGCATCGGCGCCCCCGAGGACTACACCCAGATGCGGTTCATCCTGAAGGTGGGCGGCAAGCAGAGCCAGCGCGACGCGATATCGCAGCTCATCCGCATGCAGTACACCCGCAACGAGCAGGATTTCTCGCGCGGCTCGTTCCGGGTCCGGGGCGACACGATCGACATCTTTCCGGCCGAGCACTCCGAGCTGGCGATCCGCATCGAGCTGTTCGATGACGAGATCGAGAGCCTGCAACTGTTCGACCCGCTGACCGGCCGCGTCCGCCAGAAGGTGCCGCGTTTTGTCGTCTACCCCTCCAGCCACTACGTCACGCCGCGCGACAAGGTGCTGTCGGCGGTCGAGGCGATCAAGCTTGAACTGGCCCAGCGGCTCGACTATTTCGTCTCGCAGGGCAAGCTGGTGGAGGCGCAGCGGCTGGAGCAGCGCACCCGCTTCGACCTGGAAATGCTCGCCGAGATCGGCCATTGCAAGGGCATCGAGAACTATTCCCGCCACCTGAGCGGCGCACCACCCGGTGCGCCGCCGGCCACCCTGACCGACTATCTGCCCAAGGACGCGCTGATGTTCCTGGACGAGAGCCACGTCATGATCGGTCAGCTGGGCGGCATGTACAACGGCGACCGGGCCCGCAAGACGACGCTCGTCGAGTACGGCTTCCGGCTGCCGTCGGCGCTCGACAACCGTCCGCTCAAATTCGACGAGTTCGAGACGCGGATGCACCAGGTCGTCTTCGTGTCCGCCACGCCGGCGCAGTACGAGCAGGACAACGCGGGCCAGGTCGTCGAGCAGGTGGTGCGCCCGACCGGGCTGGTCGATCCGGTGGTGGAGGTGCGCCCGGCCACCCACCAGGTGGACGACGTGCTGCAGGAAATCCGCATCCGTGTCGAGAAGAACGAGCGGGTGCTGATCACGACGCTGACCAAACGCATGGCCGAGCAGTTGACGGACTACCTGTCGGACAACGGCGTCAAAGTGCGCTACATGCACAGCGACATCGACACGGTCGAGCGGGTGGAAATCCTGCGCGATTTGCGGCTCGGCGCGTTCGACGTGCTGGTCGGGATCAACCTGCTGCGGGAGGGCCTGGACATTCCGGAGGTGTCGCTGGTCGCCATCCTCGACGCGGACAAGGAAGGCTTCCTGCGCGCCGAGCGCTCGCTGATCCAGACGATCGGCCGCGCTGCGCGGAATCTGAACGGCCGCGCGATCCTCTATGCCGACAAGATCACCGATTCGATGCAGAAGGCGATCAGCGAGACCGAGCGCCGCCGGGCCAAGCAGATCGCCTGGAACGAATCGCAGGGCATCACGCCGCGGAGCATCGTGAAGCAGGTGCGGGATCTGATCGACGGTGTGTACAGCGAGAAGTCGGGCAAGGAAGCGGCGCGGTTGGAGCAGGGACTGCTACAGGCGCAGGTCGAAGACATGTCGGAGAAGGATGTGTCGCGCGAGATCAAGCGGTTGGAAAAGCAGATGCTGGAGCACGCCCGCAACCTCGAATTCGAGAAGGCGGCCCGTCTGCGCGACCAGCTGTCCTTGCTCAAGGAGCGGGCCTTCGGTGCGCCGGGTTCGGACAACGTCGTGCTGTTCCCGTCCGCAGGTGGTGCGGCGTAGGCGGCAGCGCACAGCGGCGCGCAGGGGATATCCGACAGAAATGACGGGTCTTGTGATATACTTGACGTAAATACTCAACAAAGAACCTGCGATGAAGGGCCTCGTCGTGCGCTGCGGATGCCGGCCACGAGGGGAAACAGGGCGGAGACGGTGCCACCGGCCACACGCCGGAGGTTTTACACACGAGCATCAGCCACAAGGAGTTGCCATGCGTCTCACAACCAAAGGTCGTTTTGCCGTGACTGCCATGATCGATCTGGCCCTGCGCCAGAACAATGGCCCGGTCACATTGGCTGCCATCAGCCAGCGCCAGCAGATCTCGCTGTCCTATCTGGAACAGCTATTCGGCAAGCTGCGCCGCCACGAACTGGTCGAGTCCACCCGCGGCCCCGGCGGCGGTTACACGCTCGGCCGCAAGGCTGCCGACATCACGGTGGCCGACATCATCGTGTCGGTCGACGAACCGATCGATGCCACGCACTGCGGCGGCAAGGAAAACTGCCTTGGCGAAGCCGGCCGCTGCATGACGCACGAACTGTGGGCGTCGCTGAACCAGCGCATGGTGGAGTTCCTCGATTCGGTCACGCTGCAGAAGCTGGTGGACGAGCAGATCGCCAAGGGCGTGCAGGTGGAGGACAAGCCGGCCGTGCGCCGTGCCATCTCCAGCACGCCGGTCGTCAAGCCGATCCGGGTGAACGCACCGAACTCGGTGTTCGCCCTCGGCAACGCCTTCGCCAAGTCCTGAGGGAGGCGGCCACGGCCGCTTCCGGAGACGGTCGATGCCATGCGGCATTGCCTGTCCGTTTGATCGCCAGCCGGAGCTTCGCGCTTCCGCCAGCCCACCAAGTTTGCTATGGACATGACCCCGCACTTTCCGATCTATCTTGACTACGGCGCAACGACGCCGGTGGACCCGCGCGTTGTCGACGCGATGATTCCCTGGCTGCGCGAGCATTTCGGCAATGCGGCCTCTCGCAGCCACGCGTGGGGCTGGGAAGCCGAAGAAGCCATCGAGAAGGCCCGTGGCCAAGTGGCCGAGCTGATTGGTGCCGACCCGCGGGAGATCGTCTGGACCAGCGGTGCGACCGAGTCGATCAACCTCGCCTTGAAGGGCGCCGCCCACTTCTACAAGTCGAAAGGCAAGCACTTGATCACGCTGAAGACCGAGCACAAGGCCGTGCTCGACACGATGCGCGAACTGGAGCGCCAGGGCTTCGAGGTGACCTACCTCGACGTCGAGGAAGATGGCCTGGTCGACTTCGACAAGCTGAAGGCGGCGATCCGGCCCGACACGATCATCGTCAGTGTGCTGTTCGTCAACAACGAGATCGGCGTCATCCAGGACATCCCGGCCATCGGCGCGCTGTGCCGCGAGAAGGGTGTGCTGTTTCATGTGGATGCTGCGCAGGCTACCGGCCGCGTCGCGATCGACATGAAGACGCTGCCGGTCGACCTGATGAGCATGACGGCCCACAAGACCTATGGCCCGAAAGGGGTCGGCGCGCTGTACGTGCGCCGCAAGCCGCGGGTCCGGCTGGAAGCGCAGATCCACGGCGGCGGTCACGAGCGCGGCATGCGCTCGGGCACCTTGCCGACCCACCAGATCGTCGGCATGGGCGAGGCCTTCCGCATCATCCGCCTGGAAATGGACGAGGTGAATGCGAAGGCGCGCGTGCTGCAGCAGCGCCTGCTCGATGGCCTGAAGGACATCGAACAGGTATTCATCAACGGCAGCATGGAGCGCCGAGTGCCGCAGAACCTGAACATGAGCTTCAACTTCGTCGAAGGCGAGTCGCTGATCATGGGCATCAAGGGTCTGGCGGTGTCGTCGGGCTCGGCCTGCACGTCCGCCAGCCTGGAGCCGAGCTACGTGCTGCGCGCCCTCGGCCGCAGCGACGAACTCGCGCACAGCAGCCTGCGCATGACCATCGGCCGTTTCACCACCGAGGAAGAGATCGACTATGCGATCTCGACCATCCGGCACAACGTCGCGAAGCTGCGCGAACTGAGCCCGCTGTGGGAGATGCACCAGGACGGCATCGACATCAGCACCATCCAGTGGGCCGCGCACTGACGCGCCGGCCCGCCCCACGATTTCGTATCAGAACAAGGAACTGCCATGGCTTATTCCGACAAGGTCATCGACCACTATGAAAACCCCCGCAACGTCGGCTCCTTCGCGAAGGGCGACGATTCGGTCGGCACCGGGATGGTGGGCGCGCCCGCCTGCGGCGACGTGATGAAGCTGCAGATCAAGGTCAACCCGGATACCGGCGTGATCGAAGATGCGCGCTTCAAGACCTACGGCTGCGGTTCGGCGATCGCGTCGTCGTCGCTGGTGACCGAATGGGTCAAGGGCAAGACGCTCGACGAAGCCGCCGCGCTGAAGAACAGCGTCATCGCCGAAGAGCTGGCACTGCCGCCGGTGAAGGTGCACTGCTCGATCCTGGCCGAAGACGCGATCAAGGCTGCGGTGGATGATTACCGCAAGAAGCGCGCTTCGGCCGACATCCCGGCGGTCGCGGAGGCAGCGCACTGACATGGCCGTCACCCTGACCGAAAAGGCTGCGCGGCACGTCAGCCGCTACCTGACCAAGCGGGGCAGGGGGCTGGGCGTGCGCCTCGGCGTGAAGACGACCGGCTGCTCGGGCATGGCCTACAAGCTCGAGTACGTCGACGACCTGACCGAAGGCGACGTGACCTTCGAGAACCACGGCGTCAAGGTGATGGTCGATCCGAAAAGTCTGGCCTACCTCGATGGCACCGAGCTCGACTTCGTGCGGGAGGGCTTGAACGAAGGTTTCAAGTTCAACAATCCGAACGAACGCGACCGCTGCGGCTGCGGCGAGAGTTTCCGGATCTGAGCCGGCACTGGCCTCAACCCATCGACCGCCTGCATCACGGTGCCGGCGGTCTTTTTCTTGGCTTTGAACGTCCGAACGATGAATCTGCAGTCTGATGATTTCGAGCTTTTCGGTTTGCCGAAGCGCTTCGGCCAGGATGCCGCTGCCATCGACACCCGCTGGAAGGAACTGCAGCGCGAGGCGCATCCGGACCGTTTCGCGGCCGACGGTGCGGTGGCGCAGCGGATCGCGATGCAGTGGTCGGTGCGGATCAACGAGGCCTACCGCCGTCTGAAGGATCCGCTGAAGCGCGCTGCCTATCTGTGCGAATTGCGCGGTGCGCCGATCGCCGCGGAGGACAACACCGCCATGCCGCCGGCCTTCTTGATGCAGCAGATGGAATGGCGCGAGGCGCTCGACGATGCGGACGACGCGGAGGCCCTGGCTGCGCTCGAGGCCGAAGTCCGCGCCGCCCGCCGTGCCGCACTGGAGCGTTGCGAGGCAGCACTCGACAGGGACGACGACGCCGCCGCCGCGGCACGCGAAGTCAGAGCCCTCATGTTCATCACGCGTTTCGCACAGGATGTCGCGGCACGCGCGGATCAGCACGGACAATAGACGGTTGCCCCGACCTGTCCCCTCTACCGCATGGCACTTCTCCAGATCTCCGAGCCCCACCAGTCCCCCGACCCGCATCAGCGCCATATCGTCGTCGGCATCGACCTGGGCACGACGCATTCGCTGGTCGCTGCCGTGCGCAACGGTGTCGCCGAATGCCTGCCCGACGAGCAGGGCCGCATTCTGTTGCCGTCGGTGGTGCGCTATCTGTCGGCGCAGGGCCGGCAGATCGGCTGGGACGCCCGCGCGTCGGCGGTGGAGGACCCCGAGAACACCATCGTGTCGGCAAAACGCTTCATGGGCCGGTCGGTGAGCGACCTCGACCGTCCGGATCGGCTGCCGTACCGCTTCGTGCAGGACGCTGGTGCGGAGGGAGGCATGCTCGGCATTGAGACGGTTGCCGGTGTGAAGTCACCGGTGGAAGTCAGTGCAGAGATCCTCGCCACGCTGCGGCAGCGGGCGGAAGACACCTTCGACGACGATATCCGCGGTGCGGTCATCACGGTCCCCGCCTATTTCGACGATGCGCAGCGACAGGCAACCAAGGATGCCGCCCGCCTGGCAGGGCTGGAAGTCCTGCGGCTCATCAACGAGCCGACCGCAGCGGCGATCGCCTACGGGCTCGACAACGCCAGCGAGGGCATCTACGCGGTCTACGACCTCGGGGGTGGTACGTTCGACATTTCGATCCTGCGCCTGACGCGGGGTGTGTTCGAGGTGATCGCCACCGGCGGCGACTCGGCGCTCGGCGGCGACGATTACGACGCTACGCTGGCCGACTGGGTCCTGGAGCGCACCGGTGCGCGTGCCGACAGCGCATCCGACAAGGCGGCGCTGCGGCAGGCTGCCCGGGCCTGCAAGGAAGCGCTGTCTGCTATGGATTGGGTAGCGTTCTCCGCGGAGCTGGCGGGCGCTGTGGTGCATTTCGAGGTCAAACGCGCCGAGTTCGAGGAGGCGACGGCGGCACTGACCGCCCGCACCATAGCCGCCGTGCGACGTGCCCTCCGTGATGCCGACATAGGTCCCGACGACGTACAGGGTGTCGTTCTGGTGGGCGGTGCGACGCGCATGCCGCAGGTCCGTGCGGCGGTGGGCCGATGCTTCGGGCGCGAACCGCTGGTCGATCTCGATCCGGACCAGGTAGTCGCACTCGGTGCGGCGATCCAGGCGCAGCAACTGGCAGGGCAGGGCAGTGGCGACCTGCTGCTGCTCGACGTGATTCCCCTGTCGCTCGGCATCGAGACCATGGGTGGGCTGGTGGAGCGCATCGTGTCGCGCAACGAGACGATCCCCACGGCGAAGGCCCAGGACTTCACCACCTACCAGGACGGCCAGACCGCGCTCGCGCTGCACGTGGTGCAGGGCGAGCGGGACCTCGTCGCCGACTGCCGCAGTCTGGCGCGATTCGAATTGCGCGGCATTCCGCCCATGCCTGCCGGCGCGGCACGCATCCGCGTGACCTTCACGATCGATGCGGACGGCCTGCTGAGCGTCGCCGCCCGCGAGCAGACCAGCGGCGTCGAGGCGTGGATCGACGTCAAACCCTCGTACGGCCTGGCCGACGGCGACATCGCCCGCATGCTGCAGGAGAGTTTCGCCACCGCCGGCCAGGACATGGCCGCACGGGCGATCGCCGAGGCCCGGGTCGATGCCGAACGCATGCTGATGGCCACCCGCAGCGCGCTCGCCGCCGATGGCGACCTCTTGGATGCGGACGCGCGGTCTGGGATCGAGGCGCTGGTGTCGGCACTGGAGCGCGCCCACGCCGACAGCACCGATGCACCGACGCTGGTCGCCGCCACCAAGGCGCTCGCCGACGGCACCGAAGCCTTCGCCGCTGAGCGCATGAACCGCGGCATCCGCCAAGCTTTGGCGGGCCGCAACGTCCAGGCGCTCTGAGCGCCTCCGTCCTTCCCACGACAGTTTCGAGCCATGCCGGTCATCAAGATTCTTCCCCATCCCGAATACTGCCCGGAGGGCGCACAGGTCACGGCACCTGCCGGGACCTCGATCTGCGAGGCCTTGCTCGACCACGACATCGCGATCGAGCATGCATGTGACATGAGCGCGGCCTGCACCACCTGCCACGTGGTGGTGCGCGAGGGCTTCGCATCGCTCGGCGAACCCGACGAGGTCGAGGAAGACCTGCTGGACCGTGCATGGGGCCTGGAGCCGCAGTCGCGCCTGTCCTGCCAGGCGATACTGGCGCAGGCCGACGTGACGGTCGAGATCCCGAAATACTCGATCAACCATGCCAAGGAGAACCACTGACATGGCGCGCCAGATCGTGCTCGATACGGAAACCACCGGACTCTCAGCCGAAGGGGGCGACCGCATCATCGAGATCGGCTGCGTGGAACTGGTCGGCCGCAAGCTGACCGGCCGCAACAAGCACTACTACCTGAATCCGGGCCGCGACAGCCACGAGGATGCGCTGAAGGTGCACGGTATCAGCAACGAGTTCCTGCGGGACAAGCCGAAGTTCGAGGCGGTCGCCGAGGAACTGCTCGACTACCTGACCGGCGCCGAGGTGATCATCCATAACGCCGCCTTCGACGTCGGCTTCCTGAACAAGGAACTCGAACTCACCGGTCGGCCGCCGTTGAAGCGGTACGTCGGCAGCGTGACCGATACGCTGGTGATGGCCAAGGAGATGTTTCCGGGCAAACGCAACTCGCTGGATGCGTTGTGCGACCGGCTCGGCGTGGACAACTCCGGACGGACGCTGCACGGAGCCTTGCTGGATGCCGAGTTGCTGGCAGACGTGTACATCAATCTGACGCGTGGTCAGAACGCCCTGATGATCGACACGGACGAACCAGAGGTCGGGCATGTCGAAGTAGTGCAGGTAGATCTGCGCCAGTTCACGCTGCCGGTCATCCTGGCGGGCGAGCACGAACTGGAAGCGCACGAGAAAGTACTGTTGCAGCTCGACAAATCGTCCGGCGGTGCGCTTTGGCGAAAAGCCTGAAAAACTGTGCCATAATCGCGGGCTGTTGTGAACAACGACACGGGTGATTAGCTCAGCGGTAGAGCACTGCCTTCACACGGCAGGGGTCGCAGGTTCAAACCCTGCATCACCCACCAATATCGAACCCCGCAGTCTTTCGGACTGCGGGGTTTTCTTTTTGCCACGGCCGGTGTCAGTAGGGACGTGCTTGGCCGGGACAGGCAGGTATCACGTGTAAACTGAGTCGATCGCACGGTGAGATCCGCAGAGGGCCGTCCATGCCCTTTCTCCGAATTGACCTGCTGCCCCCGTGGAAGCCCGGCACCCTGCGGTCGGGCTTTTTTGTGTGCCCACCCGTACGAGGAGGACCCATGCTTTCGCCACTGTCGTGCGGTCCGTCGGGCTTCCATGGATAAGCCAGCGCCCGGAGAGGCCGCGCGCGCCATCGATAGCGGTGCTGTCGGGCGGCAGTCGCGGACCTGGTGGGAATGGGTTGGTCTGTCGATGGTCTTCGCCATCGTCCTGACGGTCGGCGCGCATCTGCAGCTGGAGGAGCGCGAACGCATCGAGGATGCAGAAAAAGAGCGTCTGACAGGTCAGGCCGCCCAGATCGCCAATCGTCTCGGACAAGAGGTGGCGGCGGTGGCATCGGCGGTCGAGCGCGTGCGGATCTCGACGGTGGTCTTCGATCGGCAGGATCCGCTGCATCGGACCTCGCAAGCACTGCAGGCGGTGCAGGATCTGGTGCCCGGCATCGAACAGTTGCGCATCGTCGATGCCAAGGGGATGGTGCGCGCATCCAACGACCTCGCCGCCGTCGGGGCGAGTGTCGCGGACGAACCTCTTTTTGCGGCGGCGCGCACCTCGGCACGGGTGACCGGTGCGACGCCGGCCATCCGGTTGGGATCGCCGGCGCGCCCCAGTCTGACGCTGTTCCGCACCATCAGCCGGCCGGATGGGGAGTTCGACGGACTCGTCTACGCGGTGATGGACCGACGTTACGTCACCGGCGTGCTCACCTCGTCGCTCTACGCGCCGGACATGCAGGTCGCGCTTGTCGATGCGGATGGTACGGTGCTCGGCGCGGCGCCCGTTTCAGGCGTGCCGGAGCAGATCGCACCGCAGTCCACAGAGCCGGACCAGCTGACGGTGTGGCAGCCGCTGCGCGGCGAAGGGCGCATGCTGGAGCGGGCTCTGGAGATCCGCATGGCACGTTCGCTGGACGCCGTGTACGCACCCTGGGCCGAGCGGCTCCAGGTCCAGCTTCTACTCGCCGCTCTGCTGGCGGCGTGCGGTGCCATCGGCCTCTGGACCCTGCAACGCCGCCGTGCGGCGCGCGACGCGCGTGATCGTCAGCGCACGATCGACGAGAAGGCGTATGCGGAACGGCTGGATTTCATGCTGTCGGGCGCCGATGTCGGCCTGCTCGACTGGAATATTCCCGAGCATCGCATCGAGTTCAACGCGCGCTGGTGCGTGCTGCTCGGGCTGCCGACGGGTGGAGCCGTCCATGGACCCGACCACTGGTTCTCGCGCGTCCACCCGGAAGATACCGCGCGGGTCCGCGCATCGATCGCCGACCACTGGGAAGGGTTGACCGCCGTCCACGAAGCGGAATACCGGATGCGGCACCACAGCGGCCGCTGGATCTGGGTGCTCGACCGCGGCAAAGTGATGCAGCGCGACGCAGCCGGCGCGCCGGTGCGCATGGTGATCGCGCACATGGACGTTACCCAGCACAAGCGCGCCGACGAAGCGTTGCGTCTGAGCGAAGCCCGTTTCCGTGCCCTGACCGAGCTGTCGTCCGACTGGTATTGGGAACTCGACGAGATGCACCGCTTCGTGCGGTTCGAGGGGTATTCCGATACACAGATCGGCATGCCCAAGGAGGACAACATCGGGCTCACCCGATGGGACCTCGGCGCGCTCAACATGACCGACGACGACTGGGATGCCCACCGCGCAGTGCTTGACGCGCACGAGGTATTCCACGATCTCGAATTGCAGCGGCTCGACACGGCTGGCGTGGTCTATTGGGTCTCGATCAGCGGAGCGCCGATCTTCGACGCCAGCGGCCGTTTCCGGGGTTACCGCGGCATCGGGCGCAGCATCACCGACCGCAAGCGGGTGGAAGACGAGATTGAGCGACTCGCGTTCTACGACGCACTGACCGGATTGCCCAACCGACGTCTGCTGCTGGATCGCCTGACCGCCGCGCTCGCACGCTGTCGCGATCGCGGGCAGCGCGGCGCCTTGCTGTTCATCGATCTCGACAATTTCAAGGACCTGAACGACACGATGGGACACGATGTAGGGGATTCGCTCCTGGAGCGCGTCGCCAACCGGCTCGTCACCTGCGTGAAGTCCGGAGATACGGTCGCCCGTCTCGGCGGCGACGAGTTCGTGGTGATGCTGGAGTCTTTGCCCGGCGATGAAGCCACGGCCGTCCGCGATGCCCGGATCGTCGGCGAGCGGGTTCTGTCGGTACTGAATCACCCCTACTTGTTGGATGGCTACCAGCACCACAGCACGCCGAGTCTGGGCATTGCGGTGTTCGACGGACAGATCCGCAGCGTGGACGAGTTGCTGAAGCGGGCCGATCTCGCGATGTACCAGGCCAAGGCTGCGGGCCGCAATACGCTGTGCTTTTTCCATCCCGAGATGCAGCAGGCCGTGATCCGCCGGTCGGCGCTGGAAGCCGATCTGCGGACTGCGCTCGACAATGCGGAACTGGTCCTGTACTACCAGCCGGTGGTCGACCACCAGGCGCAGCTCACCGGTGCGGAGGCGTTGCTGCGCTGGCGCCACCCGCAGCGCGGGATGGTGTCTCCCGGCGAGTTCATTCCGCTGGCCGAACAGACCGGCCTGATCCTCGGCATCGGCCAGTGGGTGATCGAAACGGCCTGCGCGCAACTGGTCCAGTGGGCCGCCGAACCCGAGACCCGCGACCTGACCATCGCGGTGAACGTGAGTGCGCGCCAGTTCCGGCAGCTGGACTTCGCACCGCAGGTGGTGTCGATCCTCGAGCGCACCGGTGCCCGCGGCGACCGGCTCAAGATCGAACTGACCGAAAGCCTGCTGTTGAACGACGTGGAGGACATCATCGCCAAGATGGGCGCCCTCCGCGCGCGAGGAGTCGGTTTTTCGCTCGACGATTTCGGCACCGGCTATTCGTCGCTCAGCTATCTGAAGCGGCTGCCGCTGGACCAGCTGAAGATCGATCAGTCTTTCGTGCGCGACGTGCTGACCGATCCCAACGATGCCGCCATCGTCAGGACCATTCTCGCCCTCGCGGAAAGCCTGGATCTGGCCGTCGTTGCGGAGGGCGTCGAAACCATCGGTCAGCTCGACTTCCTGACCGAAAGCGGCTGCCGTGCCTTCCAGGGTTATCTCTTCGGACGCCCGGCACCGATGCAGGTGATGCTGAGCAATCTGCGGCCTATCTCCGTAGGGCACTGAGCGCACGCGCGACGTCGTGCACCAGTGCGGGCCCGCGGTAGATGAGGCCGGTGTAGATCTGCACCACGTCGGCGCCCGCCTGCACTTTCGCGACCGCATCGTCGGCCGAGAGAATGCCGCCCACGCCGATGATCGGAAAACCGGCGCCCAACCGGGCGCGCAGCCGGGCGACCACCTGGTTGCTCGCCTCGCGTACCGGCGCGCCCGACAGCCCGCCTGTCTCGTCCGCATGCGGCAGGCCCTGCACCTGGTCGCGCGCGATGGTCGTATTGGTCGCGATCACGCCGTCCATCCCGTTGCGCAGCAACGTCGCGGCGACCGCATCGACCTGTGCCTCGTCCAGGTCCGGCGCGATCTTCACGAATACCGGCACCTGGCGACCGTGTCGGGCCGCCAGTTCGCCGCGCCGCGCGGTGATCGCGCCCAGCAGCGGGTCGAGGGCGTCGTCCGCCTGGAGCGCGCGCAGGTTCTTCGTATTGGGCGAACTGATGTTGACGGTGATGTAGTCGGCATGCGGATAAACGCCGTCCAGGCAGGCCAGATAGTCGTCCGTGGCACGGTCGATCGGGGTGTCGGCATTCTTGCCGATGTTCAGCCCGAGGCGCAGCGCCGCACCGCGCTGGCGCAGTCGCGACCGGCGCACGTTCGCCAGGAAGGCGTCGAGACCCTGATTGTTGAAACCCAGCCGGTTGATCAGTGCATCGGCATCCGGCAGGCGGAACATGCGCGGCTTCGGATTGCCGGCCTGACCGCGAGGCGTGACGGTGCCGACCTCCACGAAGCCGAAACCCATCGCACCAAAGGCATCGATCGCGCGCGCGTTCTTGTCGAGCCCGGCCGCCAGGCCGACCCGGTTCGGAAACGTCAACCCCGCGAGCGTGATCGGGTCGTCGACGGTCGGCTGCTTCCATGCGCACGCGAGCGGCGTGTTCTGGCCTCGGGCCAGCCAGTCGAGCGTGAAGTCGTGCGCCGCTTCGGCATCGAGACGGAACAGAAGAGGGCGGGCGAGAGCGTAGGGCAGCAGCGGCATCGGATAATTTCCAGTTCCCGGTTCGGGTCGAACCGCGCATTTTCCTTCACCGATTGCCAATGAAGCACGCAGACGCCCCCTCTTCCGCACCGCTGTCCCAGGACGCCCTCAAGACCCTGGTCGGCCGCGCGGCGCTCGACTACGTGGTTCCCGGCGAAATCGTGGGCGTCGGCACCGGCTCCACCGTCAATAAGTTCATCGATGCCCTGGCGACGATGCGCGACCGCATTCCGGGCGCAGTGTCCAGCTCCCTGGCGAGCACCGAGCGTCTGCGCGCAGCGGGCATCACCGTGTTCGATGCGGAGAAAGTCGAGTCGCTCGCGGTCTACATCGACGGCGCGGACGAGATCGATGGCCGCGGGTTCATGGTCAAGGGTGGTGGTGCGGCCCTGACGCGCGAGAAGATCGTCGCAGCGCTTGCGCGGCAGTTCGTCTGCATCGCCGACGTGTCCAAACGCGTGGAAGTCCTGGGCGGCTTCCCGCTGCCGGTCGAAGTCATTCCGATGGCCGAGACGCGCATCGTGCGCGATTTCGCCGCACAGGGCGGGACGGCGACGCTCCGCATGCGGGACGGCCAGCCGCTGGTGACCGACAACGGGCAGCACATTCTGGATGTGACCGGCCTGCGCATCACCGATCCGCTGGCCTTCGAAAACGAGGTGAGCCGTTGGCCCGGTGTGGTGACCGTCGGTGTGTTCGCGCACCAGAAGGCGCATGTCTGCCTGCTGGCCGGTGCCGGCGGTGTCGAGACACTCCGGTACTGATCCGTCCTGCGGATCGCTGCAGTGTCAGAACTGCAGACCTGCAGGATTCGACGGCCGACTGGCGGGGGCGCGCGGTGCCGGTCGATCGCCGGCCGCTGACGGTGCCGGCCCCGGGGCTGCCGTGTTGGGCCGCGCACTGCCCGCCGCTGCCGGGCGTTGAACGGCAACCAGCGGCGTGGCCGCGGGAAACTGGTAGGCGGGCGGCAACTGCGACTGCTTAGGGTACCCCGCCGCGTCGAGGTACTGCGTCCATTCCGCGTCGGAAAACCCCTGCAGGTGCTGGCCACCCACGGTCGCAAACGGGAGCGCGCTATCGCCACTGATGCGCTTGAGGGCTTCCGAATCTTCTGCCGTCGCGATCGTCTTTTCCGTGAACGGAACCCCGCGGCTGCGCAGGAGCTGACGTGCGCTCGCACACGGGCCGCAGTCGCTCGAGGTGTACAGGACGACGGGATACCGCTGGGAGATGGATCGCAGTTCGAACGGGAGCGACGGGCCGGCGGCGCCGGCCGCCATGGGCTCCGCGAGAGCAGGTACGGCCGCTGCAGCGGCCGGGGGCCGGTCGGAAAAGGTGACCCGCCCGTCAGGACCAATGATCCGGTAGACCTGTGCGGCTGCGCCGCTGGCCACACCGGCCAGCAGGAGCGTCAGGGCGGTAGCGCGAACGGCGAGTGCCATGGTGAGGGTCTCCTGCGGTCCTGCCGGGAAACTCAGGACGCCATGCCTTGATGGCGCAGCAGGGCGTCGATGGTGGGCGCCCGCCCACGGAACGCCTTGAACGACTCCATCGCCGGGCGGCTGCCACCCGCCTCAAGGATCGCCTCGCGGTAGCGACGACCGGTCGCCGGATTGGGCGTCCCATCGTCCCGCACGGTTTCCTCGAATGCAGCGTAGGCATCCGCGCTCAGCACCTCCGCCCACTTGTAGCTGTAATAGCCGGCCGCATAGCCGCCCGCGAAGATGTGGCTGAAGGTATGCACCGGACGCGAGAAAGCGGGCGCCTGCAGCACGGCCACCTCGGCCCGAACCTCGGCCAGCAGCGGCATGAAGTCGGCGGCCGGATCGTGCTGCGTGTGCAGCAGCATGTCGAACAGCGCGAACTCGATCTGCCGCAGCGTCGCCAGTCCGCTCTGGAAGTTCTTCGCCCGCAGCATCTTGTCGAACAGTGCGCGGGGCAGCGGCTCGCCCGTGTCGACATGCGCCGTCATGTGGCGCAGCACGTCCCATTCCCAGCAGAAGTTCTCCATGAACTGGCTGGGCAGCTCGACTGCATCCCACTCGACGCCGTTGATGCCCGAGACGTCATGCTCGTTCACCTGGGTCAGCATGTGGTGCAGGCCATGGCCGAATTCGTGGAACAGGGTGGTCACGTCGTCATGGGTGAGCAGCGGCGGCTTGCCATCCACGCCTTCGGCGAAATTGCAGACGAGATGGGCGACCGGTGTCTGCAGTACGCCGGTGTCGGGACGCAACCACCGGGCACGGACATCGTCCATCCATGCGCCGCCGCGTTTGCCGGTACGGGCAGAAGGATCGAGGTAAAACTGGCCGACCAGCGCGCCCCCGCGCTCGATCCGGTAGAACTCGACCGACGGATGCCAGACGGGGGCTGAATCCCGCCGGATCGCGACATCGAACAGCGTCTCGACGATCTTGAACAGCCCGGCCAGCACCTTCGGCTCCGGTAGGTATTGCTTGACTTCCTGTTCGCTGAAGGCATACCGGTCTTCCTTGAGCTTCTCGCCGATGTAGGCCCAGTCCCAAGGTTGCGGATCGGACAGCCCCAGCGTCTCGCGTGCGAACGCCCGCATGTCCGCCACGTCGCATTCGGCATAGGGGCGGGCGCGGCCGGCGAGGTCGCGCAGGAAGTCGATCACCTCCTGCGGGGTGTCCGCCATCTTCGGAACGACCGACACTTCGCCGAAGTTGCGGTAGCCGAGCAGGCGCGACTCCTCCTGACGAAGAGCTAGCGTCTCGCGGATCAGCGGGCCGTTGTCGAGCTTGGCGTCGCCCTGTTCGCTGGCCCGGGTGGCATAGGCGGTGTACAGCGTGCGGCGCAGGTCCGCGCTGTCGGCGAACTGCATCACCGGCAGGTAGCTCGGCATCTTGAGCGTGAGCTTCCAGCCGTCCTTGCCTTCCGCCTCGGCGGCAGCCCGGGCTGCCTGTTTTACATCCTCGGGCAGGCCCGACAGTTCGTCCTCGCGGGCGTAGTACGCGAAGGCATCGGTGGCGTCGAGCGCATGTTCGCTGAACTTCTGGCTGACCTCGGCCTGGCGCTCCTGAATCTCGGCGAATCGTTCGCGATCCGCCCCCTGGAGTTCGGCGCCGGACAGCACGAAGTTGCGCATCGCATTGTGGTGTGCGCGGCGCTGCTCGGGCGTCAGCGTCGACACCTCGATGGCCTTGTACTTCGCATAGAGGCGCTCGTCCGCGCCCAGGCGCGTCCAGAACTCGGTGGTGCGCGGCAGCGCCGCGTTGTAGGCCGCCCGCAGTTCAGGTGTGTCCGCAACGCTGTTCAGGTGCCCGACGGCCCCCCAGGCACGGCCGAGCTTCTCGGTGGCGACGTCCAGCACCCGCGCGATGGCGGTCCAGTCGGCGGGGAAGTCCGGTGCGGTCACCGTTTCCAGGGCACGCTCCGCCTCGGCCAGCAACTGGTCCACGGCGGGCGCCACGTGCTCCGGGCGGATCTGGTCGAAAAGCGGAAGATCGGTGATGTCGAGCAGGGGATTGGTCATGGAACCGATTTTGTGCCGCACGGCGGCGCTTCAAGTGAAGGCTTGTTCGGATGGCGACGATAGGCAGGGGCTATGCGGCCATGGTGCCGGCCGTGCGTTCCGCCGCCTCGATCGTGTTGACCAGCAGCATGGTGATCGTCATCGGGCCGACGCCGCCCGGCACCGGCGTGATCCAGCTGGCGACCTGCGACACGCCTGCGAAGTCGACGTCGCCGCAAAGTTTGCCTTCGTCGTTGCGGTTCATGCCGACGTCGATCACCACGGCGCCAGGTTTGACCATGTCGGCGGTCAGCACATTGCGCTTGCCGACCGCGGCCACCACCACGTCCGCCTGCCGTGTGATCGCACCCAGGTCGGCGGTCGCGCTGTGGCAGACGGTGACCGTTGCGCTGCGCGCCAGCAGCATCAGCGCCATCGGCTTGCCGACGATGTTGCTGCGGCCGATGACGACCGCATGCTTGCCGCGCAGGTCGTAGCCGATCGAATCGAGCATCTTCATGCAGCCGTAGGGTGTGCAGGGCCAGAAGCCCGGCGTACCGGTCATGAGCGCGCCGGCAGAGGCGACATGGAAGCCGTCGACGTCCTTGTCCGGTGAGATCGCCTCGATCACCTTCTGCGCGTCGATGTGCGGCGGCAGCGGCAGCTGCACCAGGATGCCGTGGATCGCCGGGTCGCGGTTGAGGGCGTCCACCCGGGCCAGCAGGTCGGCTTCGCTCATCGTGGCGTCGTACTTCTCCAGCACCGAATGCAGCCCGCTGTCTTCGCAGGCCTTGACCTTGTTGCGTACGTAGACCTGGCTGGCCGGGTTGTCGCCGACCAGCACGACGGCCAGTCCTGGGGTGGTACCGCGGGCAGACAGCGCCGCAGCGCGTTGCGCCACTTCGGCGCGGAGTTGGCGGGAGAGGGCGTTGCCGTCGATGGTCTGGGCGGTCATGGGAGCGGTCTTTGGAAATGAAAACGCCCGTTTGAGCAGGTCAGACGGGCGCAGGGTGCTATGGAAAAAGTAGCGTCAGGTCTTGGGCGCGTTCTGGCCGAGGGCGATCTTCAGCAGATCGGCGACGGTGTTGGCATTGAGCTTTTCCATGATGTTGGCCCGGTGGGCCTCTACCGTCTTGATGCTGATCCCGAGGTCGTCGGCGATCTGCTTGTTGAGGCGGCCCGCCACGATCCGCTCCAGCACCTGCGCCTCGCGCGAGGTGAGCTTGCCCAGCAGCGCATCGCGGCTGGCCGCCTGCTGGGAGTCGGCGAACACGCTTTTGGCATGGTCGAGCATGCGCTCGACCAGCGCGAGCAGTTCGTCTTCCTTGAAGGGCTTCTGGATGAAATCGAGAGCGCCTTTCTTCATCGTGTTGACTGCCATCGGCACGTCGCCGTGGCCGGTGATGAAGACGATGGGAAGCGGCGATTTGCGTTCGAGCAAACGGTCCTGCAGTTCGAGGCCGGTCATGCCGCCCATGCGGATGTCGACGATCAGGCAGGCAACTTCACGCGGGTCGTAGCGGGACAGGAATGATTCCGCCGATTCGAAGCAGCGCACCCGGTAGTCCTTGCCTTCGAGCAGCCACTGCAGGGAATCGCGTACCGCTTCGTCGTCGTCGACCACATACACCGTGCCTTTTTTCGGAATCAAGCTCATGCAGTCGTTACCCCGGGGTTCTTCGTAATGGCGGCGTTGGATGCGGAAACGTCGCCGGGGTGTGACAGCGGGATCCAGAAGGAGAAGCGGCAGCCGACAACGTCCGGACCATTGTAGAGGTTCTCCGCCTGCATCCTGCCCTGGTGGGACTCGACGATGCTGCGGCACAGATTGAGGCCGATGCCCATGCCTTCAGACTTGGTGGAGAAGAAGGCTTCGAACAGCCGCTCGAGCACCTCCGGCGCCAGGCCGCCGCCGGTATCGATCACGGTGAACTCGACGACGGGCTGCTGGTCCACCTGCTTCGGCACGACCCGCAGCTCGACGCTGCGGCGGCCATGCGGACGCTCGGCATGGTCGATGGATTCCGCTGCGTTCTTCATCAGGTTGACCAAAACCTGCTCGATCAGGATCGGGTCCACCATGAGGGTGGGCAGGCGGGCGGCGACGTAGTGCGACAGGCGGACCTTGCGGCGCCGCAGTTCGATGCCGGCGAGCTCCACCGATTCCGCCACGATCGGCCCGACTTCCGACGGCGTGCGGTTGGGCTCGCTGCGCTTCACGAAGGAGCGGATGCGCTGGATGATCTGACCGGCCCGCTGGGCCTGGTGCGCGGTCTTTTCCAGCGCGCCGAGCAGCGCTTCGGTGCTGATCTGGCCGCCCTGGATGCGCGTGACCATGCCGCTGCAGTAGTTGCTGATCGCGGTCAGCGGCTGGTTGAGTTCGTGCGCGACCGACGACGCCATTTCGCCCATCGTGATCAGGCGGCTGGCCGACTGGGCGCGTTCGGCCTGCAGCGCCGCCTGTTCTTCGGCATGGCGGCGCGGCGTGATGTCGGTGGCGATCACCATCTGCGCCAGGCGACCGTCCACCCAGTTCAGGTAACGGGAGCGGACTTCCAGCCATTTGTTGAGCGAGGGCACGAAGATCTCGGCGTTCTCCGACTGCGCCATGGTGAGCGAGGTTGTCGGCAGGCCGGCCAGACCGTCGACGTCGTCGAGCGTGTCCTCGCCCTCGGGCCCGGCAGCATCGGGCGCGCCCGCGGACGGCATGCCGGCCTGGGCCACCATGCGCAGATGACCGTCGGTCTCGGAGCCGAACCATTGGCGGTAGAGCTTGTTGGCGAACAGCAATTCCTGGCTGCCCAGGGGCGCGACCGAGACCGAGGCGTCGAGCGCCTCCAGCACGATGGTGAAACGTTCGTGCGAAGCCGACAGCTGGGCGCGGATGCGGTTCGGCTCGGTGATGTCCGTCATCGAGGTCATCCAGCCGGTCTGCGTGCCCTTTGGGTCGATCAGCGGCGACACGTAGAGCCGCGCGTCGAAGATATGACCGCGCTTGTGCTTGACCCGGACCTGGAAGCCGCCCGGCGCGTGGTTGCCGGAGAGTTCCTCCTGCAGCCGTGCCGCTAGCACCGCGTGATCGTCCTCGGGCCAGTAGGAGTAGGGTGGCGTCTGGCCGACCAGTTCGCTCTCGGTCCAGCCGGTCATCTGGCAGAACGCCGCGTTGACGTAGGTGATCCGGCTGTCCATGTCGAGGGCGCGCATGCCGGTCAGCACGGAGTTTTCCATCGCGCGGCGGAAGTTGGTTTCGGCGACGAGCGCCTGCTGTGCCTGCACCCGGCGCCGGGTGTGCCGCCAGGTCGCGATCAGCATCCACGCGGTCATGGCGCTCAGCATCCCGACCAGCCAGAAGAATCCGCTGCCCACCATGCCGAGCGACGTGCGGTAGGCCTGCGCGTGCAGCACCAGTGCGTTGCCGACGGGCGACACCGGCACTTCGTAGGTGTTCGGCCGTGCGGCCCAGGGCATCAGGCGCTTGGCGCCGTTTCGGGGCGGCAGGGGCGTGCCGGCGAGCACCCGGTCGTTGCCGTCCTGCAGGGTGACGGCATAGCGGGCCAGCACTTCGCTGGGCACGCCGTAACGCAGCAATCCGTCGATCGAATATTCGCCGAGGACGACGCCCGCGAAGTGGCCCTGGGTGGTCAGCGGGATCTGCAGTTGCAGCAGCGTCGACGCCTCCGGCCCGCCGGTCGGCTGCGAATACACCGGCTGCTGCAGGTCACGCGCCAGGCTGAAGACGCCCTCGGTCTCGCCCGGCCGCAGCGTGTCGCCGACGATTCGCAGCTGGCTATGCGCGAAGGAGGGCGCCGCATGCGTGGCCAACACCCGCCGGCGCTCGTCGATCCAGCTCAGGCCCTGGACTTCGGGGAACTGGCTGATGAGCGATTCGGCGCGGCTCGTGAACTCCTCGGCATCGACTTCGCCGTTGGAGATGTCGCGGCCGATCCGCATCAGCTGCTCCTGGCGCTCCAGCAGCCGCAACCGCAATCGTTGTTGCGCATATTCGACATCGCGCCGCACCGCTTCGTGCTCGCGTTCCAGTTCCTCGGTACGCAGATACCAGAAGGCCGACACGATCGCCGCCAGAAACAGCAGCACGGCTGCGAGAGGCGCCAGCATCGCGAACCGGTCCTGGCGTTGCGGCGACTGGCGCTGCCACCAGAGGCGCCACAGCGCAGCCAGTCGGGTGAAACCCCCGCTTCGGGGCCGGACGGAGGGGGTCGGTCGCATCGGCGGGAGTGTAGGTGGGTGGTCAGGCCACTCACAATCGAGGGCTAATTAACCATATTGTGAAATTTATAGGCACTATTTGAAAAGTCATAACTTTGTGCGAAACTGCGCGCCGCCCACGTACCATGGATCGGTATATCAACCCGGAGACAAGCATGTCAGCCCAACCCGACGACCAGTCTGGCGCATTCGCGCGCGCCGCCACCCAGGACATCGATCAGCAGGAAACCCGTGAGTGGACGGATGCGCTGGCAGCGGTGATCGCCTCCGAAGGTCCCGAGCGGGCCCACTTCCTGCTCGAGCAGCTGCTCGAGACGGCGCGCCAGAACAGCGTCGACCTGCCGTTCTCCGCCAATACCGGCTACGTCAATACGATCGAACCCGGCTCCGAAGCGCGCAGCCCGGGCAACCTCGAGATCGAGCAGCGGCTGCGGGCCTACATGCGCTGGAACGCCATGGCCATGGTGGTCAAGGCCAACCGCCACCATCCGCCGGAAGGCGGCGACCTGGGCGGCCACATCGGTTCGTTCGCCTCGCTCGCCAGCATGTTCGGCGCGGGCTTCAACCATTTCTGGAAAGCCGAGAACGAGAAGCACGGCGGCGACCTGCTGTACATCCAGGGTCACGTGTCGCCCGGCATCTACGCCCGCGCCTATCTGGAAGGCCGTCTGTCCGAAGAACAGCTGCTCAACTTCCGCCAGGAAGTCGACGGCAAGGGCCTCTCCAGCTACCCGCATCCGAAGCTGATGCCGGAGTTCTGGCAGTTCCCGACCGTCTCGATGGGCCTCGGCCCGCTGATGGCGATCTACCAGGCACGCTTCCTGAAGTACCTGCACGCCCGCGGCATCGCCGACACCACCGGCCGCAAAGTGTGGGTGTTCTGCGGCGACGGCGAAATGGACGAGGTGGAATCGCTCGGCGCGATCGGCCTGGCCGCCCGCGAGAAGCTCGACAACCTGATCTTCGTCATCAACTGCAACCTGCAGCGCCTGGACGGCCCGGTGCGCGGCAACGGGAAGATCATCCAGGAGCTCGAAGGCGAGTTCCGCGGTTCCGGCTGGAACGTGGTCAAGCTGATCTGGGGCAAGGGCTGGGACGAACTGCTCGCCAAGGACCATGACGGCGCCCTGCGCAAGATCATGATGGAGTGCAACGACGGCGACTACCAGTCGTTCAAGGCCAACGACGGCGCCTACGTCCGCAAGAACTTCTTCGGCCGCGATCCGCGCACGTTGAAGATGGTCGAGCACCTGAGCGACGACGAGATCTGGAACCTGCAGCGCGGCGGCCACGACTCGCAGAAGGTGTACGCCGCATTCCATGCGGCCCAGAACCACCAGGGCCAGCCGACCGTCCTGCTCGTGAAGACCGTCAAGGGCTTCGGCATGGGCAAGATCGGCGAAGGCAAGAACACCGTCCACCAGACCAAGAAGCTGAGCGACGAGGACATCAAGGCCTTCCGCGACCGTTTCAACATTCCGATCCCGGACAGCCAGCTGGCCGACCTGCCGTTCTACAAGCCGGCGGACGATACCCCGGAGATGAAGTACCTGCACGAGCGCCGCAAGGCCCTCGGCGGCTACCTGCCGCACCGCCGCACCAAGGCCGAAGAGAGCTTCACCGTGCCGTCGCTCGAAACCTTCAAGGCCGTGCTGGAGCCGACCGCCGAAGGCCGCGAGATCAGCACGACCCAGGCCTACGTGCGGTTCCTGACCCAGCTGCTGCGCGACCAGGCCCTCGGCCCGCGCGTGGTGCCGATCCTGGTGGACGAGGCCCGCACCTTCGGCATGGAAGGCCTGTTCCGCCAAGTGGGTATCTACAACCCCGCAGGCCAGCAGTACACCCCGGTCGACAAGGACCAGGTCATGTACTACAAGGAAGACAAGGGCGGCCAGATCCTGCAGGAAGGCATCAATGAAGCCGGCGGCATGTCGAGCTGGATCGCGGCGGCCACGTCGTACAGCACCAACAACCGCATCATGGTGCCGTTCTACGTGTACTACTCGATGTTCGGCTTCCAGCGCATCGGCGACCTGGCCTGGGCGGCCGGCGACATGCAGGCACGGGGCTTCCTGCTGGGCGGCACCTCGGGCCGCACCACGCTGAACGGTGAAGGCCTGCAGCACGAGGACGGCCACAGCCACATCCTGGCCAACACCATCCCGAACTGCGTGAGCTACGACCCGACCTTCGCCCACGAAGTCGGTGTGATCCTGCACCACGGCCTGAAGCGCATGGTCGAGAAGCAGGACAACGTCTACTACTACCTGACGCTGCTCAACGAGAACTACCCGATGCCCGGCCTGCAGCCCGGCACCGAAGAGCAGATCATCAAGGGCATGTACCTGTGCAAGCAGGCGCCGGCCATCAAGGGCAAGGACGTGCCGAGCGTGCAGCTGCTGGGCAGCGGCACCATCCTGCGCGAATCGTTCTTCGCTCAGGAACTGCTGGAGAAGGACTGGGGCGTGTCGGCCGGCGTGTGGAGCTGCCCGAGCTTCAACGAACTGACCCGCGACGGCCAGGACGCCGACCGCTGGAATCTGCTGCACCCGACCGAGACGCCGCGCGTGCCGTTCGTCGCGCAGCAGCTCGCCGGCAGCACCGGCCCGGTGGTCGCCTCGACCGACTACATGAAGGCGTACGCCGAGCAGATCCGCCCGTTCATCCCGGCCGGCCGGACCTACCGCGTGCTGGGCACCGACGGCTACGGCCGCAGCGACTTCCGCAGCAAGCTGCGCGAGCACTTCGAGATCAACCGCCACTACATCGTGGTGGCCGCGCTGAAGGCGCTGGCCGACGAAGGCAAGATGAAGCCGGCGCAGGTCGCCGAGGCGATCAAGAAGTACGGCATCGACGCCGACAAGACCAACCCGCTGTACGCATAAGCGCTTTCGGAGACACACACATGGCACAGGTGGAAATCAAGGTTCCCGACATCGGCGACTTCGACGAAGTCGCGGTGATCGAGGTGCTGGTCAAGCCGGGCGACACGGTCAAGGCCGAGCAGTCGCTGATCACCGTCGAGTCCGACAAGGCGTCGATGGAGATCCCGTCTTCGGCTGCCGGCACCGTCAAGGAGCTGAAGGTCAACGTCGGCGACAAGGTCAAGGAAGGCTCGGTCGTGCTGATCCTGGAGGCCGCCGGCGAAGGCGCCGCGGCGGCACCGGCCCCGGCGGCTGCGCCTGCCGCAGCCCCGGCGGCACCGGCGGCACCGGCACCGGCTCCCGCACCGGCGGCAGCGCCCGCTGCGGCATCGGGCCCGGTCGAGGTCAAGGTACCCGACATCGGCGACTTCAAGGACGTCGCGGTGATCGAGGTGCTGGTCAAGCCGGGCGACACGGTCAAGGCCGAGCAGTCGCTGATCACCGTCGAATCCGACAAGGCGTCGATGGAGATCCCGTCGTCGGCCGCCGGCACCGTCAAGGAACTGAAGGTCAAGGTCGGCGACACGGTCAACATCGGTGACCTGATCGCGCTGCTGGAAGGCACGGCCTCCCAGCCGACGGCTGGCGAGAGCCAGGCACCCGCACCGGCTCCCGCCGCTGCGCCCGCCACCGCACCGGCAGCGGCACCTGCCGCGTCTGCTGCGCCCGCCGCGGCGCTGCCGCAGCACCAGCCGACCGCCACCACGACGACGGCGAAGCTGCCGCATGCCTCGCCGTCGGTGCGCAAGTTTGCCCGCGAACTCGGCGTGCCGCTCGACGAAGTCAAGGGCAGCGGCGCCAAGGGCCGCATCACCCAGGAAGACGTGCAGAACTTCACCAAGGCGGTGATGGGCGGTCAGGCGAGCACGAAGGCATCGGCCGCCAAGTCGGCCGCGTCCGGCGGCGGCGGCGCCGACGGCGCCGCACTGGGCCTGATCCCCTGGCCGAAGGTGGACTTCGCCAAGTTCGGCCCGGTCGAACGCAAGGACCTGTCGCGGATCAAGAAGATCAGCGGCGCGAACCTGCATCGCAATTGGGTGATGATTCCGCACGTCACTAACAACGACGAGTGCGACATCACCGACCTGGAAGCCTTCCGCGTCTCCACCAACAAGGAGAACGAGAAGTCCGGCGTGAAGGTGACGATGCTCGCCTTCGTCATCAAGGCGGTGGTCGCGGCGCTCAAGAAGTTTCCCGAGTTCAACGCCAGCCTCGACGGCGACACCCTGGTCTACAAGCAGTACTTCCACATCGGCTTCGCGGCCGATACGCCCAACGGGCTGGTGGTGCCGGTGCTGAAGGATGCCGACAAGAAGGGCATCCTGCAGATCAGCCAGGAGATGTCGGAGCTCGCCAAGAAGGCGCGCGACGGCAAGCTGGGCGGCGGCGACATGCAGGGCGGCTGCTTCTCGATCAGCTCGCTCGGCGGCATCGGCGGCACCCACTTCACGCCGATCATCAACGCGCCGGAAGTCGCGATCCTCGGCCTGTCGAAGGGCCAGACCAAGCCGGTCTGGGACGGCAAGGCCTTCGTGCCGCGCCTGTTGCTGCCGCTCAGCCTGAGCTACGACCACCGGGTGATCGACGGCGCCGCCGCCGCGCGCTTCAACGCCTACCTGGGACAGGTCCTGACCGACTACCGCCGGATCATCCTGTGACGACCGTCGTCGCCGTTCGCAAGAACGGCCAAGTCGCGATCGCCGCGGACACCCTGGTGACCTTCGGCGATACGCGGCTGCTGCATCGCTTCGAGGACAACACCAAGGTGTTCAAGCTCGACGCGCCGGTCGGGCCGACGTACATCGGCATGGCCGGCACGGTGGCGCACTTTCCGGTGCTGCGCAAGTCGCTCGCCGCGATGCCCCCGGAGCAGCGGCTGCTCGCCACCCGCGACGAGATCTTCGACACCTTCTCGCGCCTGCACCCGATGCTGAAGGACCACTTCTTCCTGCAGACGAAGGAAGACGACAACGACCCGTACGAGTCGAGCCAGTTCAGCGTGCTGATCGCCAACGCGGCCGGCATCTTCGGGCTCTACAGCTACCGGGAAGTGTTCGAGTTCAAGGAGTTCTGGGGCATCGGCTCGGGCCGCAGCTTCGCGCTCGGCGCGATGCACGCCGTCTACGGCCGCGTTAAGACCGCCCGGGAAGTGGCCCAGGCGGGCGTGAACGCCGGCTGCACGTTCGACCGCAACTCCGAAGGTCCGGTCGACATCTTCACTCTCAAAATGAAAGGTTCGCGATGAGCCTCGTAGACATCAAGGTTCCCGACATCGGCGACTTCGCCGAAGTGGCGGTCATCGAAGTGCTGGTCAAGGCCGGCGACACGGTCAAGGCCGAGCAGTCGCTGGTCACGGTCGAGTCGGACAAGGCGTCGATGGAAATTCCGTCGTCGCACGCCGGCGTGGTCAAGGAAGTCAAGGTCCAGCTCGGCGATAAGATCTCCGAAGGCTCGGTGCTGCTGAGCCTGGAGTCGTCCGATGCGGCGGCATCTGCACCTGCGGCGGCACCGGCTCCCGCTGCAGCGGCACCGGCCCCTGCACCGGCAGTTTCGGATGCAAAAGCGGCTCCGGCGCCCGTCGCACCTGCGCAGGCAGCTACTAAAACCGTAGCATCGTCCGGCCCGGCCGATGCCGACTACGACGTGGTCGTGATCGGTGGTGGCCCCGGCGGCTATTCGGCGGCCTTCCGCGCAGCGGACCTGGGCCTGAAGGTCGCGATCGTGGAGCGGTACCAGACCCTCGGCGGCGTCTGCCTGAACGTGGGCTGCATCCCCTCGAAGGCGCTGCTGCACGTGGCCGCCGTGATGGACGAGGTCAAGCATTTCGCCGACCTGGGTGTGTCCTACGCCGAGCCCGAGGTGGACATCGGCAAGCTGCGCACCCACAAGGAAAAGGTCATCGGCAAGCTGACCGGCGGCCTAGCGGCGATGGCCAAGATGCGCAAGGTCACGATCCTGCGCGGCCTGGGCAGCTTCACCGGCGCCCATACGCTCGAGGTCGCCGAGACCTCCGGCAACGCGCAGGAAAAGACCGGCCAGACGCAGAGCGTGAGCTTCCGCCGCGCGATCATCGCGGCGGGCTCGCAGGCGGTGCGCCTGCCGTTCCTGCCGAACGACCCGCGCGTCGTCGACTCGACCGGTGCCCTGGCGCTGGCCGACCGTCCGAAGCGCATGCTGATCGTCGGCGGCGGGATCATCGGCCTGGAGATGGGCACGGTGTATTCCACGCTCGGCGCGCGGCTCGACGTGGTCGAGATGCTCGACGGCCTGATGCAGGGCGCCGACCGCGACCTGGTCAAGGTCTGGCAGAAGATGAATGCCCCGCGCTTCGACAACATCATGCTCAAGACCAAGACGGTCGGCGCCAAGGCCACCGACGCGGGCATCGAGGTGACGTTCGAGGGCGAAGGCGCACCGTCGGCGCCGCAGGTCTACGACCTGGTGCTGCAGGCGGTCGGCCGTACGCCCAACGGCGGCAAGGTCGGCGCCGACAAGGCCGGCGTGACGGTGACCGACCGCGGCTTCATCCCTGTCGACATTCAGATGCGCACCAACGTGCCGCACATCTTCGCGATCGGCGACCTGGTCGGCCAGCCGATGCTCGCCCACAAGGCAGTGCACGAAGGGCATGTGGCAGCGGAAGTCATCGCCGGCGAACTGCAGGGCAACGAGAAGCTGGCAAGCGCCGCCTTCAACGCCCGGGTGATCCCGAGCGTGGCCTACACCGATCCGGAAGTGGCGTGGGTCGGCCTGACCGAGGACCAGGCCAAGGCCGAGGGCATCAAGGTCGAGAAGGGCCTGTTCCCCTGGAATGCCTCGGGCCGCGCGATCGCTAACGGACGCGACGAAGGCTTCACCAAGCTGCTGTTCGACGCCGAGACGCATCGCATCGTCGGGGGCGGCATCGTCGGCACCCATGCGGGCGACATGATCGGCGAGATCGCGCTGGCGATCGAGATGGGTGCCGATTCGGTGGACATCGGCAAGACGATCCACCCGCATCCGACGCTCGGCGAAAGCGTCGGCCTCGCGGCCGAGGTCGCCCACGGCAGCTGCACCGACGTGCCGCCGGCGCGCAAGCGCTGAGGTCTCGCGCGGGGCCGGCACAGGCCGGCCCCGCGTTCTTCGGCGACGGCCTTGCTACCGTAGGGCGCGGATGCAAAAAAGCCCGGCATGCCGGGCTTTTGTCGTGTGTCCAGAAAAACGGTCAGCGTGTGTTCGACAGACCGGCGGCGGCCTCGCTGTCGGCCTGCACACGGCGGGCACCGTCGAAGCGGCTGTTCCAGTAGCCGATGCGCATGTCTTCCACCCGCACCTGCGCACCCGGTTTGGGCGCGTGGATGAACTTGCCGTCGCCGACGTAGATGCCCACGTGGCTGAAGGCGCGGCGCATGGTGTTGAAGAACACCAGGTCGCCGGGCTGGAGGTCGGTCTTGTCGATCTTCTCGGTGGCGGCCGCCTGCTCGTTGGCGCGGCGTGGCAGCAGATGGCCCACGGTTTCGCCGTAGATGGCGCGGACAAATCCGCTGCAGTCGAAGCCGGAGGCTGCCGAGTTGCCGCCGCGCCGGTAGGGCACGCCGATGAAGCCCATCGCGTTCACCACCAGGGTGGACGCCCGCTCGGTCACCGATTGGCGGACATGGTTCAACTGCGACATCAGGCCCTTGTCGGCCAGAAGCCGGTCCAGATCGTCTTGGTTTGCAGTGGCGGGAGAGGGGGCTGCGGTGGCGATGAGGGGACTCACGGCGAGCAGCAGGGCGCAGAGCAATCTGGACATGGAACGCGAGACTATCGTCGGACCTATCCTACGTCAAGCATGGTTACATTGAGGACAACCGCGTAATCGTGTAATTTTTCATCATGCGAGTTTTTGCCCTGAAAGCCCCCGTGTCGATCTGTTTCCGGTCGCTGTTTTCCACCCTGACGATCGCTCTTTCGGTTGCTTCGGCACCTGCGATCGCCCAGATGCGGGTCCAGGTCGTCACGCTGGCGACCGGGCTCGACACTCCGTGGGCCGTGGCCTTCCTGCCGGGCGGCCGTTTTCTGGTCACCGAACGTGACGGCGACATGCGCATCGTCGCGCCGGACGGCAAGGTGGGATCTACCCTGGACAGCGTGCCGGATGTCGAATCGTCGGGGCAGGGCGGCCTGCTCGACGTGGTGGCGGATACGGACTTCGTCCGCAATCGCCAGATCTACTTCTGCTACGCCGAAGCCGGCGAGGGCGGAGCCGGCACGGCCTTGGCGAGCGCCCGGTTGTCGACCGCGCAGGATCGCCTCGAAGACGTGAAAGTGCTCTTCCGCCAGCAGCCCAAGGTAGCGGGCGGCAACCACTTCGGCTGCCGAATCGTCGAGGGGAGGGATGGGCTGCTGTGGCTCACACTCGGCGACCGCTTTGCCTACAGGGACTCGGCACAGAAACTCGACAACCACCTCGGGAAGATCGTGCGGATCGGCAAGGACGGCAAGGTGCCGCGGGACAACCCGTTCGTGAACCGTCCGGGTGCGCTGCCGGAGATCTGGAGCTACGGTCATCGGAATGTGCAGGGCGCGACGCTGGCCCCCGACGGCCGGCTCTGGACCCACGAGCACGGCCCGCAGGGCGGTGACGAGATCAACACGCCGCAGGCCGGACGCAACTACGGCTGGCCGGTGATCACCTACGGCGTGAACTACGGCGGCGGCAAGATCGGCGACGGCATCACCAGGAAGGACGGCATGGAGCAGCCGCTGCACTACTGGGTGCCGTCGATCGCGCCTTCCGGCATGGCTTTCTTGACCAGCGACCGCTACGGGCCGGCGTGGAAGGGCAACCTGTTCGTCGGTGCATTGAAGTCGCAATTCCTGGACCGGATCGTGCTCGACGGCACCCGGGTCGTGTCGGAAGAAAAGCTGCTCGGCGATCTGCGCGAGCGCATCCGCGACGTGCGCCAGGGACCGGACGGCCTGCTGTACGTGCTGACCGACGGCGCCAAGGGCCGGCTGCTGCGGCTCGATCCGGCCGGCAAGCCCTGACCCGGTCACCGGCTGGGGTGTAATCGGCGCATCGCCCCGCCTGCGGGCTCACTCTGTTTCGCTGTTGCCATGCTCCTCGACGCTTCCGAATCCCAGCTCGTCCTCATCGACTACCAGGACCGCCTGATGCCTGCCATCGCCGACGGGCCGGCCGTGCTGGCCAACGCGGTCCGGCTCGCCACGGCGGCACGGCAGCTGGAGGTGCCGGTGTGGGGCACCGAGCAGAACCCGTCGAAGCTTGGGCCGCTCGCACCCGCGCTGCGCGGCCTGTGCCGACGGACGCTCGCAAAGATGCATTTCAGCGCCTGCGAGGAGGGCCTCGGCGAATGGCTGCGCCCGCCGGCGCGTCCGCCGCAGGGCAACGCCCGCAGCCTGCCGCGCCACCTGCAGAAGGCGCCGCCCCCGGCGGCCGAGCCGACGCCCACCTCGGTGGTGCTGGCCGGCTGCGAGGCCCATGTCTGCTTGCTGCAGACGGCGCTCGATCTGCTGGACGACGACTTCGAGGTCTGGGTGGTCACCGACGCCTGCGGTTCGCGCACCGAGCGCAACCGCGATGCCGCGTTCGACCGCCTGGCCGGCGCCGGCGCCGAACTGGTGACGACCGAGATGGTGCTGTTCGAGTGGCTGCGCAGTGCGGAGCACCCGGCATTCCGCGACGTGCAGGCGCTGATCAAGTAGACGCGCGCGGCCTGCGCGTCAGGCTGGCGCAAGCGCCCGCCGAATAATCGGCAGCGGACCGATTCCCGACCGAATACAGGCCCGGCCCTGCAGCATGCTTGGAGCGGCACGGCGCTGCAGGAGACCCGCTTGACCGCTGCCGCCCATCCCTCCGATTCCGCCCGTTCCGCCGACTTCCCCGGCGGTTACGCCGCGTTCCACCGCCGTTCGCTCGAGGACCGCGACGGCTTCTGGTCCGAACAGGCCGCAAGGATCGATTGGCACACGCCGCCCGAGCAGGTCTGCGACTACCACCAGGCCCCGTTCGCGCGCTGGTTCGCCGGCGGCACGCTCAACCTGTGCCACAACGCGGTGGACCGCCACCTGCCCACACGCGCCGACCAGCCTGCGCTGATTGCGGTCTCGACCGAGACCGGCACCGAGGCGACCTACACCTTCGCCCAGCTGCATGCCGAGGTCCAGCGCATGGCGGCCGCCCTGCAGGCCCTGGGCGTGCAGCAGGGCGACCGGGTGCTGATCTACATGCCGATGGTGGCCGAGGCGGTGTTCGCGATGCTCGCCGCGGTGCGGATCGGCGCGCTGCATTCGGTGGTGTTCGGCGGCTTCGCCGCGGCCTCGCTCGCCAGCCGGATCGACGACGCGCAGCCGACCGTCATCGTCAGCGCCGACGCGGGTTCGCGCGGAGGGCGCGTGATCCCGTACAAGCCGCTGCTCGACGAAGCGCTGCGGCTCGCCCGGCACGCGCCGGCGCACCTGCTGCTGGTCGACCGCGGCCTGGCCCGCATGGACCTGGTGCCGGAACGCGACCGGCTGTGGCACGACTTGCGCGAACAGATGGCCGATGCACCGGTCGCCTGCGTGTGGGTGGACGCCACCCACCCGAGCTACACGCTCTACACCAGCGGCACCACCGGCCGGCCCAAGGGCGTGCAGCGCGACACCGGCGGCTATGCGGTGGCGCTGGCCGCGAGCATGGAACACATCTTCGATGCGCAGCCCGGCCAGACCTTTTTCTGCACCAGCGACATCGGCTGGGTGGTCGGCCACAGCTACATCGTCTACGGCCCGCTGATCGCCGGCATGGCGACCGTGCTGTACGAAGGCCTGCCGATCCGGCCCGACCCGGCGGTGTGGTGGCGGATCGTCGAGCAGTACCGGGTCACGCACATGTTTTCCTCGCCGACCGCGATCCGGGTGCTGCGCAAGCAGGACCCGTCGTACCTGGCGCGGCACGACAACTCCAGCCTGCGCATGCTGTGGCTGGCCGGCGAGCCGCTGGATGGCCCGACCGCCGAATGGATCGCTGGCGCGCTGCAGGTACCGGTGGTGGACAACTACTGGCAGACCGAGACCGGCTGGCCGATCCTCACGGTCGCCAACGGCGTCGAGCGGGCCGACGGCCGCATCGGCAGCCCGGGCCGGGCGATGGCCGGCTACGACGTGAAGCTGCTCGACGAGACCACCGGCGAGGAACTGCACGGTGCCGGCGAGAAGGGCGTGCTCGCGATCGAGGGGCCGCTGCCGCCCGGCTGCATGCAGACAGTGTGGCGCGACGACGCACGCTTCGTTGCGACCTACTGGAACAGCGTGCCGGGCCGTTTCGTCTACAGCACCTTCGACTACGCGACGCGCGACGCGGACGGCTTCTATTTCATCCTCGGCCGCACCGACGACGTGATCAACGTCGCCGGCCACCGGCTCGGCACCCGCGAGATCGAGGAGATCGTCTCGGGCCACCCGCAGGTGGCCGAGGTCGCGGTGGTCGGCGTCGCCGATGCGCTGAAAGGCCAGGAAGCGGTGGCGCTGGTGGTGCCGCGCCGGCAGGCGGCCGGCCCCGAGGCGGCGGAGGCGCTGGAGGCCGACATTCGGCAGCGGGTGACGGACCGGCTCGGTGCGGTGGCCCGGCCGGCGCGGGTGCTGTTCGTCGGCATGCTGCCGAAGACGCGCAGCGGCAAGCTGCTGCGCCGCGCCATCCAGGCAGTCTGCGAAGGCCGCGATACCGGCGACCTGACCACGCTGGAGGACCCGGCCGCGCTGGAGCAGGTCCGCCAAGCGGTGTCGTCGGCCCGACTCGCCGGCGGACCGGGCTGACACGCCGCGAACCGCAGGCCGATCCCGCGGGCCGACAATCCGCGGATGCTCGACGCTCTCTCACGTACCACCGGGCCGCAGCGGCTCGCCTGGGCGGCTGCCGCCGGCGCCGCAGCCTACCTGCTGCCCTGGCCGGTCGGCCACGAGGGCAGCGCCCTGTTCGGCTGGACCGTCGCCGCGGCGGTGCATCTGGGCCTGTCGGCTTGGCTGGCAGCCCGCTTCGACGTGGCGCAGATCCGGGCGCGGGCCCGGGCGCAGGACGAATCGGCCGCGGTGCTGTTCCTGCTGATGGTGGCCGCGGTCACCGCCAGCGTCGCGGCAATCGTGCTCCTGCTGCAACAGTCGCGCGGCCTGCCGGCCGACGAGCGTGCGCTGCGAGTGGCACTGTCGGCCGCGGCGCTCGCCGCCTCCTGGCTCTGGATCCACTCGCTGTTCGCCTTTCACTACGCGCACCGGTACTACCACCAGGCCGGGGAGGATGGCCCATTGCAGCCGCAGCCGCCAGCAGCGGAGCGCGACGGCGGCGGCCTGGACTTCCCGGGGACCGCCGATCCGGACTATTACGACTTCCTCTATTTCTCTCTGGTGATCGGCATGACCTCGCAGGTGTCCGATGTGTCCTGCACGAGCCGCGCCATGCGCCGGCTCGCGATGGGGCATGGCCTTCTGGCCTTCGTGTTCAACGTGGTGGTGCTCGCGCTCGGCATCAACGCGCTGGCCGGGTCGTTGCAGTAGCGAGGCCCGCGAAATAAAGGACGGCATTCCGTCCTACATCGGGGACGCATCCAGGCGACGGGGGCTTGCGTAATGGCCCATGAAGATCGTGCGGCACCCAGGTCGTGTTCCGAAGTACGGAGCGCGACGCGGTGCATGCGGTCCGACCGGGCACTTTCGCCCCGCCTTCCATTACCGAGGAGTTCTCCATGATCCAGGAACCGACCCTGCTGAACGCGCTGCAACAACGATCCGCCAAGCAGGCAGAACGCCGCCAATTCTTCCGAAAGACCGGCGGCTTCGCGGCCGGCATGGCCGGCGGCGCGATCCTCACCGCCTGCGGCGGCGGTTCCGGTGACTCGGTCGCGCAGAGCGCTCCGTCGGACGCGGACATCCTCAACTTCGCGCTGAACCTGGAATACCTGGAAGCGCAGTTCTACCAGTACGCCGTCTTCGGTACCGGCCTCGGCCAGAACCAGCTCGGCGGCACCGGCACCCAGGGTGTGGTGCAGGGTGGCCGTCAGGTGGCGTTCCGCGATCCGGTGGTGGCGCAGTACGCCCGCGAGATCGCCGAGGACGAAGCTGCCCACGTCGCCTTCCTGCGCACCGCACTCGGCAGCGCAGCGGTCGCCCAGCCGGCGATCGACATCGGCGTCGGCCCGAACAGTGCGTTCTCGGTCGCCGCGCGGGCCGCGGGCCTGATCACCGCCGGCCAGACCTTCGATCCGTACCTGAACGACGAGAACTTCCTGCTCGGCGCCTTCATCTTCGAGGACGTGGGCGTGACCGCGTACAAGGGCGCCTCGCCGCTGATCACCAACAAGACCTACCTGGAGGCCGCCGCCGGCATCCTGGCGGCCGAGGCGTATCACGCCGGCCTGGTGCGCACGGTGCTGTACTCGAAGGGCCTGACCACCCCGTCGCTGCGGACCTCGGCGGACGCGATCTCCAACGCGCGCGATTCGCTCGACAACGCCAAGGACCAGGACCAGGGCATCACCGGCACCGCGACCGCGTCGAACATCGTGCCGGCCGATGCGAACGGCATCTGCTACAGCCGCACGCCGGACGATGTGCTGAACATCGTCTACCTGAACCCGGGTGCCGTGCGCCAGGGCGGCTTCTTCCCGGCGGGCGTGAACGGCAATCTGGTGATGTCCAGCGCCTTCGCCTGACGGGGTATGGCGGCGCGGGGTCAGCGCACGGTGCGCCGCCGCGACCATGCGTCGCCCGCCATGCCGCTCGCCAGCAGGGTGCCCACCAGCACCACGGCGCCGCAACCGAGCATCCAGCCGGTGAGGGGTTCGCCCAGCAGCGGTACGCCGTAGCCGAGGGCGAACACCGGGATCAGGTAGGTCACAGTGAGCGCCCGGCTGGCACCGGCACGCGCAATGATCCGGAAGAACAGCAGATACGCGAGGGCGGTGCACGGGACCGCCAGCGCCACGACCGCCGCCCAGGCGCCGAGGCCTGGAATGCGCGCGGGCCAGGCGACCGCCGTCGGCAGGGCGAGCACCAGCGTCGCGCCGACCATGCTGCCGGCGGCCGACGCGGTCGGCGGCAGTCCGGGCAGCATCCGGCGCGCATAACTGGCGCCGATGCCGTAGCTGCATGCGGCGCCCAGGCACGCGAGCACCGGCAACACTGCCACACCGACATCCGTGGGCAGCCCGCGGCCGACCAGCAATGCGACACCGGCGAAGCCGATGGCCAATCCCGCACAGCGCGCGGGCCCGGGTCGCTCCTGCAGCCAAGCCCAGGCGATCAGCGCACCGAACAACGGCACCGTGGCGTTGAGGATCGCCGCGATGCCGGTCGGCACATGCACCACCGCATACGCATACAGCGCGAACGGCAATGCGGAGTTGAAGGTTCCCAGCACGACGACGCGGGCCCACCGGCCGCGCAGCGCATCCCGGTGCCGGCGCATCGCGAGCACCGGCGCGAGCGCCAGCGCGGCGATGCCGACCCGCAGCCCGGCCGTTGCCAGCGGGCCGAACGCCGAGGCACCGAGCCGCATGAAGAGGAAGGAGCTGCCCCACAGGGCGGCGAGCAGCAGGAACGGCAGCACCCAAGTGCGGGGTGGGGCGGGAGGCGGCGCGGCGGACATGGGCGGTGGCCCTGCGCCGGTCAGGTGCGAGGGGCCGACGCGACCCCTGCGCGCGGGCCCGCTTCCAGCCCGAGCAGCGCTTCCTTGCGGTGCAGCCCGCCCGCATACCCGGTGAGCGCACCGCCGCTGCC
>CAJYQL010000022.1 GCA_913776965.1 uncultured Xylophilus sp. | reverse complement strand
CAGTGAAACGCCTCCGCGCCGATGATAGTGCGGGTTCCCGTGTGAAAGTAGGTCATCGTCAGGCTCTTACATCCAGCCACCGAAGCCCCCAGTTAGAGAAATCTAACTGGGGGCTTCGGCTTTGGGGAACAGGTATTCCGATTGGGCAAGGATGCGCTGATCGAAGAGTGATAAGGCTCTAAAACAGCGCCTAGACTCTCTCACTTACAGGTCTAGCGACCGCTTTTGTTTAGCATCGCGCGGTGGCAATCTCATCGCACCTTCTTCGTCTGCGCTACGGTTTGACCGATGGGCTGTGGTCGGTCGGCCGCAGCATGCGGGCACATCCATTGATCTGGCTTCTTTTTCCGATCACTGTTTTGATCGGATATGTTTTGCTATTGATCCCGGCCACGCCGAGCGTGGGCGACATCCGGAAGGCGGGCAACGAGCGTCCAACGGTGCTGATGTCGAGCGATGGCAAGGTGCTGGCCGAATTCCGACGGGCGAACCGGGAATGGGTGGGGCTCGACAAGATTTCGCCGTGGGTCAAGGCTGCGCTGATTTCGACGGAAGACCGGCGCTTCTACGACCATCAAGGTATCGACTTGCGCCGCACCGGCGCCGCGTTCGTGAACACGCTGAAAGGCGAACGTCAGGGCGGCTCGACGATCACGCAACAGCTCGCTCGCAATCTCTATCCCGAGGAGATCGGCCGCTCGGTGAGTATTCACCGCAAGCTCAAGGAAGCAATCACAGCGATGAAGATCGAGCGCGTCTATTCGAAGGACGAGATCCTCGAGACGTACCTCAACACCGTTCCCTTCCTCTACAACGCATACGGCATCGAAATGGCGGCGCGGACGTACTTCGATACGTCGGCGGCCAAGCTGGATGCGCTGCAGAGCGCAACGCTGATCGGGATGCTCAAGGGCACCAGCTACTACAACCCGGTCGGCAATCCCGAGCGTGCGGTGGAGCGCCGCAACATCGTGCTGTCGCAGATGGCGCGCCAGGGCGCGTTGACGGACGTGCAGTTCGCAGCGCTGAAAAAAACGCCTTTGAAGATCGATTTCGAGCGTCAGGGCGAAGCGGTCGGTCCCGCGCCGCACCTGGCACGGCATCTGCGCAACTGGATGCTGGAGTGGGCAGACCGCTACGACTACGACATCTACACGGATGGCCTGCGGGTGGTGACGACGATCGATTCGCGCCTGCAGGACTTGGCGAATGGTGCGGTGCAGCGCCAGGCTGACCAACTACAACGTGCGGCTACGGCGATGTGGGGCGGGCCGCGCAGCTGGTCTGCGAACCGGCCCGAAGTGCAGGCGATGGTGCGCGACACCGGTGGCTACAAGGCGGCCCGCGCGGCAGGGCAGGACGACGCAGGTGCCTTGAAGGAGGTTCTCGGCGACGCCGCAGCGATGGCGAAGCTGCGGGAGGACAAGTCCCGTCTTCAGGCGGGCTTTCTGGCGATGGATCCGCGCACTGGCGAGCTGCGCGCCTGGGTGGGTAGCCGCGGCTATGCGGAAGACCAGTTCGACCATGTCGCGCAGGCGCGGCGTCAGCCGGGTTCGACCTTCAAGCCGTTCGTGTACGGCGCGGCCTTCGCGCAGGGCATGTCGGCGGACGACCTGCTGATGGACCAGCCGGTGGAAATCGCACTCGGGGGCGGCCAGGTCTGGCGTCCGTCGGACGGCGGTGGTCCGAGCTACCAGCCGATGAGCCTGCGCAATGGCCTCGCTTACTCCAAAAACACGATCACGGCGCAACTGATGGAGCGGGTGGGGCCGGCCAATGTCGCCCATCTGGCGCGCCGGATGGGGGTGCGGCAGAGCAAGCTCGAAGAAGTTCTCGCGCTGGCGCTCGGCACGAGTCCGGTGACGCTGAAAGAAATGGTGAGTGCGTATGGAACGATCGCCAACGGCGGCTCGTTCATCGAACCGACGTTGGTGACGCGGATCGAGGACCGCGACGGCCGGGTGCTGGCCAACTTCCGGCCGGCGTCGCCGGAGCCGGCCCTGGCCGAGGCCGCGGCGTTCACACTGCTCGACAGCCTGCGCGGAGCTGTGGACCGGGGCACCGGCACGGCGATCCGGAACCGCTATGGCATCAACGGCGACGTGGCAGGCAAGACAGGGACGACGCAGAACAACACCGACGGCTGGTTCATCCTGATGCACCCGCAGCTCGTGGCAGGCGCCTGGGTGGGCTTCAACGACAGCCGACTGACGATGGGTGACAGTTGGGGGCAGGGCGCGCGCAGTGCGCTGCCGATGGTGGGCGATTTCATGCAGGCGGCACTGCGTGCCAAGACGATCGATGCCGACGCGGTCTTCGCCGCGCCGAAGCAGGTGCCGGTAGCTCCGGCCCAGCAGCCGTTGGACGCGTATCCGGGCGCGTATGGGAGCGATCCGGGCGGTTACGGCGGGTTCGGCGGCTCCGAGGCTGGCGGTGCGGCGCCCGCGGGCACGCCGCCCTCGGCCGCGTTTCCCGAGGTGCGCGCCGACGGTGGCGGGACCGCACCTTTCGCGCCGTATGTGGTCGAGACGATGCCGCCCCAAGCGCCAGTGCCACCGGCCGAGCTGGTGCAGGCCCTATCGCCGCCGGCCAGCCCGGCGGGCGTGTCGGCCGCCGCAGCAGGGAGCGATGCGGTGGAGTTGAGGCGGATGCCGGCTGCTGACGTGGCGCGCTTGTTGTCGACTCGGTAGGCGTCCGATACGAACGTGGTTGTCGCAGCGCCATAACCTCGATGGCTGGACGGGGACGGACGCTCCGACCGTATGAGCCTGAGAACACCGCATTCGACCGCAGCGATGCTGCGGATCGCGAGAAGTCCGGTCCTTTAAGTCGAGTCTCCGGGCAGCAGACTTGCGATCGCGATGAGGTCCGCACGACGCGACGCTGGTCGTAACCTCCGCGTCGCGAGCCCGAAACTTTGGATGCAGCACGCCCCGAGCTGCCATCGCCGAGCTATGGGTTTCGAGGCTATCCGTTGAATTACGCGCATGATCACGGCCACCGAGATTTCATCGCGAAATCGTGCTGCAGCGTCCATCCCGCCTGCGCTACTTGCTATCGAATCAGGAGTTTCCTTCGTCGCCTGTAGAAGGCGTCGCAGGCGCTATGCCGGCTGTTGCCGCCAAAGCAGCAGCAGCCCGCAGCTTGTCCTTCTTGCTCGGCCGCTGACCCTTGACCCCTCCGGTCCCTCTCGACCCGACCGCTCCCGGCGCCGTATGGAGAGCGCCACCGCCCGCATCCACCGCAACCTGCCGCGGCGCGAACCCTTCGACGACTTCCCGCTCCAGCTGCAGCCCCTGCCGCTTTTCGATCAGCCGGAAATGCGCCTCCATTTCCGGCGTCACGAAGCTGACCGCCACGCCGGCGGCACCCGCCCGGCCGGTGCGGCCGATGCGGTGTACATGGTCCACCGGCGACCGCGGCAGATCGTAGTTCACCACCACCGGCAGCTGCGCCACGTCGATGCCGCGGGCGGCCAGGTCGGTCGTCACGACGACTTCCCAGCGTTCGGCGCGCAGTTCCTCCAGCACCTGGGTACGGGTGCCCTGGCTCAGGTCGCCGTGGAAGGCGGTGGCGAAGATGCCGGCGCGGTAGAGCTTTTCGGCGACGTGCTCTGCGCTGTGCTTGGTCGCGACGAACACCAGCACGCGCTGCCAGCCTTCGGTGGCGATCAGGTGGCGCAGCAGCGCGGTGCGGCGGCCGGTATCGACGCGGATCGCCCGCTGCACGATGGCCGGCTGCGGGGCGTCGCCTGTATCGACCGCGATGCGGCGGGGGGTCTGCAGCACGCTGTCGGCAAGCGCCTCGGCAGCAGGCGGAAAGGTGGCGGAGAACAGCAGGTTCTGCCGCGCCGCCGGCACCAGAGCCTGCAGCCGGTTCCATTCGTCGGCGAAGCCGGCGTCGAGCAGGCGGTCGGCCTCGTCGAGCACCAGCAGGCGCACGGCACTCAGGCCCAGCGCGCGGTGCTCGACAAGATCGAGCAGCCGGCCCGGTGTCGCGACGACGATGTCGGCGCCGCCGCGCAGGGCCATCATCTGCGGCTGGATCGACACGCCGCCGAAGGCCGCGACGATCCGGGTTCTCCAGGGCAGCGCCTGCGCGAGGCCGCGCAGTACCGCGCCGACCTGGGCGGCGAGCTCGCGGGTTGGCACCAGCACGACCGCCGCCGGTCCGCGTTCCACCAGCGGCAGGTTGCGCAGGCGCTGCAGCAGCGGCAGCGCATAGGCGACCGTCTTGCCCGAGCCAGTATGGGCGGTGGCCAGCACGTCGGCACCGTCGAGGATGGCCGGGATGGCGGCCGACTGGATCGGCATGGGCGTGGAGAAGCCGCGCCGCTGGGCGGCACGTTCGATGTCGGGTACGAGGCCGAGGTCGGCGAAGGTCATGGAATGGTCACGAGAAGACAGGCAGGGATTTTGACGGGCGCGCGGCGGGCACAGCGGATGCGGTGACGATGCCGTGCAAGCCTGCCGCCATTGCACTGTGCGTGAGCCGACACGCCGCACGCCGAGGATGCCCCGAGATGGCTCGGCGATGCGGCCTGTATAAAGCCGGAGGTGTCTGCGCGGCCGACCAGTTCCGCGGCTGTCCGGCCCGCGCAGGCCGTTCCGTCCGGATACTGATGGATCACTACTGATTCGATAGCGCACTGCGTAGGCAGAACCCGCGCAAAGTGCCGATTTGTATGCGAAATCCCTCAACGGCGGACATCGCCTGCTAGAACCGGGAACGGGCAGGGTCTGCCTTGCGGCCAAGCGCCGGGGCCGACCGGCCCGCCGCTGGCCCCGCCCATCCGGTCAGCACGCGCGATTCAAGCATCGACGCCGAACTGGACGTGATCCCGGCCATCCGGCTCGACCTGCCCGATCAGGGCGACCGGTGCAGCCGCGGCGCGGCCAGCAGCGCCAGGTTGTCCTCGATCGCCGCGTCCACGTCGCGCCAGCGGCCGGCCAGCGTGCGCGCGGCGATGTCGGCCTGCAGGGCGCGCAAATCCTTGACGGTCGGCGCGACCTTGATCTGCGCGATGGCGGCGGCTCTGTTGCCGGCCTGGAGGAGGGCGAGCACCTTGCGGGCCCAGTCGGAGGTCTTGGCCATGGCGGGCAGTCCTTGCGGTGGCGGAAACGGAAAAACGCGGGAACGCGGCGGGGCGCCGATGGTGCCATGCCGGCGGCGCATGGCGCGCACCGGCGCCCTGCATGGCCTGCCGCGCATAACGCTCCGTCACCGTCGGCATGGCCGCTGGCCGGAGGATGGGGGCCGCACTATCGTCCACCCATTCCTCCACTACCAGCGAAGACCGGCAGCATGAGCGCACCTCTCTCCTATGTCCACCCGACGTCCGACAGCCCGTGGGGCACCTACCTGTCGCAGGTGGACCGGGTAGTTCCGTACCTCGGGCCGCTGGCGCGCTGGTCGGAGACGCTCAAGCGCCCCAAGCGTGCGCTGATCGTCGACGTGCCGGTCGAACTGGACGACGGCACCATCGCCCACTACGAGGGCTACCGGGTGCAGCACAACATGTCGCGCGGCCCGGGCAAGGGCGGCGTGCGGTTCCACCCGGACGTCACACTGGAAGAGGTGATGGCGCTCTCGGCCTGGATGACCGTGAAGACCGCGGCGGTGAACCTGCCGTTCGGCGGCGCCAAGGGCGGCATCCGCGTCGATCCGAAAAAGCTGTCGCAGAACGAGCTGGAGAAGATCACCCGCCGCTACACCAGCGAGATCGGGCTGATCATCGGCCCGCAGCAGGACATTCCGGCGCCGGACGTGAACACCAACGGCCAGATCATGGCCTGGATGATGGACACCTACTCGATGAACGTCGGTGCCACCTCGACCGGCGTGGTGACCGGCAAGCCGCTGCACCTGGGCGGCTCGCTCGGCCGGGTGAAGGCTACCGGCCGCGGCGTGTTCGTGACCGGCCGCGAGGCGGCGCGCCGCATCGGGCTGGACCTGCGCAGCGCGCGGGTGGCGGTGCAGGGCTTCGGCAACGTGGGTTCGGTCGCGGCCGAGCTGTTCGCGGAAGCCGGTGCCTCCGTCGTTGCGGTGCAGGACCACACCGGCACGATCTACAACGAGGCCGGCCTCGACATGGCGGCGCTGGTGCTGCACGCCCAGCGCGAGGGCGTCGCCAGCTTCCCCGGCGGCGAGCGCATCGGCAACGATGCGTTCTGGGAGGTGAAGACCGACATCCTGATCCCCGCGGCGCTCGAAGGCCAGATCACCGCCGAGCGTGCGCAGAAGACGATGGCGCGGCTGGTGCTTGAAGGCGCCAACGGCCCGACTACGACCGATGCCGACGACATCCTGGCCGAGCGCGGCGTGTTGGTCGTGCCCGACGTGATCTGCAACGCAGGCGGCGTGACCGTCAGCTATTTCGAATGGGTGCAGGACTTCTCGTCCTTCTTCTGGGACGAGGACCAGATCAACCAGCGGCTCGACAAGATCATGGTGAACGCGCTGAACCACATCTGGGACACCGCCGATCACCACAAGATCACCCTGCGCACCGCGACCTTCGCGGTGGCCTGCGAACGCATCCTGGCGGCGCGGCAGGAGCGTGGGCTGTACCCCTGAACCAGGACAGCACCGGCCCTCGGGCCGGTGCATGATCGGCCGCCTATGCACCGATCGCCCCGTTTCGCGACCCTGCCGACCGTTCTGGCGCTGGTGGGATCGATGGCCTCACTCACCTCGGGCGCGTCGTTCGCCAAGCAGCTGTTCCCAGCGCTCGGGGCCGAGGGCACGACGCTGCTGCGGGTGGGTTTCTCGGCGCTGATGCTGCTCGCGTTCTGGCGGCCCTGGCGTTTTCGCTGGGAGCGCCGGCAGCTGCGCGGCGTGCTGCTGTTCGGCCTGTCGCTCGGCGGCATGAACCTGTGCTTCTACCTGGCGCTGCGGACCATTCCGCTGGGTGTGGCGATCGCGCTGGAGTTTGTCGGGCCGCTGGCGGTCGCGGTGGCGGCTTCGCGCCGCGTGTTGGACTTCGTCTGGATCGGCTTTGCGGTGATCGGCGTCGGGCTGCTGCTGCCGCTGTGGCAGTTCTCGACGCCGCTCGATCCCGCCGGCATCGGCTACGCGGTCGCCGCGGGCGTGCTCTGGGCCGCCTACATCGTGCTGGGCCAGCGGGCAGCGCGGGTGCATCCGGGGCCGGCGCTCGCGTGGGCGATGGCGACGTCGGCGGTTCTGGCCTTGCCGTTCGGCGTCGCGGCCGCGGGCGCCGCGTTGCTGGCGCCGCCGCTGCTGCTGGCCGGGTTGGCGCTGGCGGTGCTGTCGAGCGCGGTGCCGTATTCGCTGGAGATGTTCGCCCTGCGCCGGCTGCCGGCGCAGAGCTTCGGCATCCTGCTCAGCTTGGAGCCGGTGCTCGGGGCGCTGGCGGGGCTGGTGTTCCTGCACGAACGGCTGAGCGTGGTGCAGTGGATCGCGATCGGCTGCGTGATCGTCGCCTCGGCTGGGACGGCAGCCACCGCGCGTCCGCCGGTGCCGGCGGAGCCTACGCCGCTGTGATCGCGGGTTTTGTAGGCAAACGGGCCTTCAGCGCCCGTCGGGACTGCGTAGGAAGCTACATTTTCGATAGCATTCGCCCAGCGCGTGGTGTGTGGCCGGCAGGCACCTCTTGCAAGCGGCCCCGGCGGTCCCAGCTTCTTGGTATGAAAACCACCCCTACGCTTCCCCAGAACGCTGCACTGCTCGCCGGTTTGCTGGAACGGCTGGAGCAGGGCGGCCATCCCGACCCGTCGCAATTCCGCCAGGTCGCGCACCGGCTCGCCCAGGAACTCGCCGTGGTCGACCACGACGACGGCCTGGAGGCGCTGCTGTCGGCCTCGACCGCGGCAGCCGAGGTCTACGAGAACCTGAACTACCAGCATGCCGGCCTGTGCCGTTCGCTGCTGGACACTTCGCTCGCCGCCGAGCAGCAGGCCCGCGAGGCGATCGCCCGCGCGATGCGCACCACCGCGTCGCCGCAGTAAAGGCCCGACGATGCCCGCACCTGCCGCCGCGCTGCACATCGTCTGCCCGCACTGCCACACCACCAACCGGGTGCAGTTGGCCGACACGGCCCGCGCCCCCGACTGCGGCAAGTGCCACCAGCCGCTCTTCACCGGCCAGCCGGTGGCGTTGGACGAGGCCAATTTCGACCGGCACCTGACGCGCAGCCAGATCCCGCTGCTGTTCGATTTCTGGGCGCCGTGGTGCGGACCCTGCCGGCAGATGGCGCCCGCCTATGCGCAGGCAGCGGAGGTGCTGGAGCCGGCGATGCGGCTGGCGAAGGTCGATACCCAGGCGGTGCCGACGCTGGGTGCGCGGTACGGCATCCGCAGCATCCCGACCCTGGCGCTGTTCAAGGGCGGCCGCGAGGTCGCGCGGCAGGCCGGCGCGATGGGCGCCTCCGACATCGTGCGCTGGGCGCGGCAGCACGCTGGCTGAGTCCCGCGGCGGCGGGAGCAGTGGCGTTATGCCGTCGCGGCCCCGCTCCCGCTGCGGCTAGCGCAGCACTTCCAGTAAGCGGTCCAACCCGCCGTCCTCGATCGACACCATCGCCTGCTCGCGGACCTTCGGCTTCGCGTGATAGGCGACCGACACGCCGGCCTCGCCCATCATCGGCAGGTCGTTCGCGCCGTCGCCGACCGCGATGCACTGCGCGGGCGCAGCACCCAGCAGCGAGGCGACTTCCAGCAACGTGCGGCGCTTCTCCGCGCCATCGCAGATGTCGCCCCAGGCCTGCGGCACGACGCGGCCGGTCAGGTGCCCGTCCGCTTCCTCCAGCAGGTTGGAGCGCGCGAAGTCGATGCCCAGCCGCGCCTTCACCCGGTCGGCGAAGAAGGTGAAGCCGCCCGACACCAGCAGCACCTTCAGCCCCGCCGCCCGGCAGGCCGCGACCAGCGTGTCGGCGCCCGGGTTCAGCCGCAGGCGTTGGTCGTAGACCTGCTGCAGCGACCCGACCAGCACGCCTTCCAGCAGCGCGACCCGGCGGCGCAGGCTTTCCTTGAAGTCCTTGATCTCGCCGCGCATCGTCGCCTCGGTGATCGCCGCGACCTCGGCCTTCTTGCCGACCGCATCGGCGATCTCGTCGATGCATTCGATGTTGATCAGTGTCGAGTCCATGTCGAACGCGATCAGGCGGAAGTCGGCGAGCCGCAGCGGTGCGGCGATGCCACGCAGCACCAGGCCGGGGGCGGGGAAGGGCGCAGAGATGTCGTTCATGGAAATAATCGGATGAAAAACCGTGCCTGGCGCAGATGGGACCTGCGCAGCACGCTATGAAATCAGGAGTGAGCCAGCCCCGTCAGGCCGATTCCGCCGCCGCCGCCTTCGGCTGGCCCAGTGAGCGCAGCACGTCGCGCACCATCTGCGCCCGGTCTTTCGGTTCCTGCAGTTCGCGCTCGATCCGCAGCTTCTCGTTGCCGGCGAGCTTGATGTGCTTGTTCTTCTGGATCAGCTCGATGATGCGCATCGACTCGACCGGCGGATTCGCGCGGAAGGTGATGTTCGTTACGCCCGGCGCCGCATCGACCTTCACCACGCCGTAGGGCTTGGCCAGCACCCGCAGCCGGTGCACGTCGATCAGCGTCTGCGCCTGGGGCGGCAGCTTGCCGAAGCGGTCGACGATTTCCTCCAGCAGCTGGTCGATTTGGTCGGCGGTCTTCGCGGTCGCGAGCTTCTTGTAGAACGACAGCCGCAGGTGCACGTCGCCGCAGTAGTCGTCCGGCAGCAGGGCGGGGGCGTGCAGGTTGATCTCGGTGGTCGCCGACAGCGGCGCCAGCAGGTCGGGCTCCTGGCCGGCCTTCAGCGCTTTCACGGCCTCCGACAGCATCTCGTTGTAGAGCTGGAAGCCGATCTCCATCATGTTGCCCGACTGGCTCTCGCCCAATACCTCGCCGGTGCCCCGGATCTCCAGGTCGTGCATCGCCAGGTAGAAGCCGGAGCCGAGCTCCTCCATCTGCTGGATCGCCTCCAGCCGCTGGCCGGCCTGCTTGGTCAGGCCCTCGGTGTCGGGCACCATCAGGTAGGCATAGGCTTGGTGGTGGCTGCGGCCGACGCGGCCGCGCAGCTGGTGGAGCTGCGCCAGGCCGAACTTGTCGGCGCGGCTGATCACGATGGTGTTGGCGCTCGGCACGTCGATGCCGGTCTCGATGATGGTGGAGCAGAGCAGCAGGTTGAAGCGCTGGGCCACGAAGTCGCGCATCACCCGCTCCAGCTCGCGCTCAGGCATCTGGCCGTGGGCGACGGCGATGCGCGCCTCGGGCAGGATTTCCTCCAGCTTCTGGCGGCGGTTCTCGATCGTCTCGACCTCGTTGTGCAGGAAGTAGACCTGCCCGCCGCGCTTCAGTTCGCGCAGCACCGCCTCGCGGATCACGCCGTTGCCCTCGTTGCGCACGAAGGTCTTGATCGCCAGCCGCCGCTGCGGCGCGGTGGCGATCACGCTCAGGTCGCGCAGGCCCTCCAGCGCCATGCCGAGCGTGCGCGGGATCGGCGTGGCGGTGAGGGTCAGCACGTCGACCTCGGCGCGCATCGCCTTCATCGCCTCCTTGTGGCGCACGCCGAAGCGGTGCTCCTCGTCGATGATCAAGAGGCCGAGATTCTTGAACTTGACGCTCTCGCTGAGCAGCTTGTGGGTGCCGACGACGATGTCCACGCTGCCGTCGGCGAGGCCCTTGGCGGCGGCGGAAATTTCCTTGGCGGAGCGGAAGCGGCTCATCTCGGCGACCTTCACTGGCCATTTGGAAAAACGGTCCACCAGCGTCTGGTAGTGCTGCTCGGCGAGCAGGGTGGTCGGCGCGAGGAAAGCGACCTGCTTGCCGCCGGTGACCGCGATGAAGGCGGCGCGCAGCGCGACCTCGGTCTTGCCGAAGCCGACGTCGCCGCAGACCAGGCGGTCCATCGGCTGCGGGGAGATCATGTCCTGGATCACCGCATGGATCGCGGCGCGCTGGTCGGCCGTCTCGTCGAAGCCGAAGTCGTTGGCGAAGATCTCGTAGTCGGACGCGGCGTAGCGGAAGGCATAGCCCTCGCGCGCGGCGCGGCGGGCGTAGATGTTGAGCAGCTCGGCTGCGGAGTCGCGCACCTGCTCGGCGGCCTTGCGCTTGGCCTTGTCCCACTGACCGGAGCCGAGCCTGTGCAGCGGCGCCTCGTCGGCGCTGACGCCGGTGTAGCGGCTGATCTGGTGCAACTGGCTCACCGGCACGTAGAGCGCGGCCTTGTCGGCGTATTCCAGGTGCAGGAACTCGCTGTCGCCCTGGCCGAGGTCCATGTTGATCAGGCCGAGGTAGCGGCCGATGCCGTGCTGCACGTGCACCACCGGGTCGCCGACGTTCAGCTCCGACAGGTCCTTGATCAGCGCCTCGACATCGCTCACCTGCTCCTGCCGGCGGCGCCGGCGGGTGGTCGGGCCGGCGGCGAAGAGCTCGGTCTCGGTGACGAAGTCGATGCCCTCGTCCAGCCAGGCGAAGCCGGTGGCGAGCGGCGCGGTGGCGATGCCGATCTTCTCGTCGTCGCCGGCGGCCTCGAATTCGGCGAGCGAATCGAAAGCGGGCGGCTGCACGCCGCTGGCCCGCAGGAAGTCGAGCAGGCTCTCGCGCCGGCCGTCGCTCTCGGCCAGCAGCAGCACCCGGTGCTGGGTGTTGCGGATGTGGGTCTTCAGCCGCGCGAGCGGGTCTTCGGCGCCGCGCACTACCGACATCTCGCCGAGCTTCTGGAAGTGGGCACTGTCGGCAATATCTTCCACGCCCGCGCGGATCGCCAGCTGCGCATGCGCGTTGGCCCGGGCGTAGAACTGCTCCATGCTCAGGAACAGCGCATCGGGCGTCAGCACCGGCCGCTCCGGGTCGCCCTGCACCAGCCGGTAGCGCTCGCGGGTGTCCTGCCAGAAATGCTGGAAGGCCGGCTCCAGGTCGCCGTGCAGCACCACGGTGGCGTCGGCGCCCAGATAGTCGAAGACGGTGGCGGTGTCGTCGAAGAAAAGCGGCAGGTAGTACTCGATGCCGGCGGTCGCGACGCCGGCGCCCATGTCCTTGTAGATGCGGCTCTTGGTCGGGTCGCCGTCGAGCAGTTCGCGCCAGCGGCTGCGGAACTTGGCCCGGGCGTCGTCGTCCATCGGGAATTCGCGGCCGGGCAACAGCCGCACTTCCGGCACCGGATACAGGCTGCGCTGGGTGTCGGGGTCGAAGGTGCGGATCGAGTCGATCTCGTCGTCGAACAGGTCGACCCGGTAGGGCTGCGGCGAGCCCATCGGGAACAGGTCGATCAGCCCGCCGCGCACCGCGTATTCGCCCGGGCTCACCACCTGTGTCACGTGGCTGTAGCCGGCGAGGGTGAGCTGCGCCTTCAGCTTCGCCTCGTCGAGCTTCTGGCCGGTCTTGAACTGGAAGGTGTAGCCCGCCAGGAACGAGGGCGGCGCGAGCCGGTAGAGCGCGGTGGTGGCCGGGACCAGCACCAGGTCCGCGCCGTGCTCCCGGTCGTTCTGCGAGATGCGCCAGAGCGTGGCCAGCCGCTCGCTGATCAGGTCCTGGTGCGGGGAGAAGGTGTCGTAGGGCAGGGTTTCCCAGTCCGGGAACAGGGCGCAGCGCAGGCCGGGCGCGAAGAAGCCGATCTCGTCGATCAGGCGCTGGGCGTCGGTCGCGTCGGCGGTGACGATCGCGGTGCGCCGGCCGGCGGCTTGCTCGCGCAGGCCGAGCCGGCCGAGCAGCAGGGCGTCGGCCGAGCCGGGCGGGCGCGGCAGGGAAAAGCGTTTACCGGGGACGAGGCGCGGAAGATCCATGGTGCGGGGCGGCGCAGCGAGGTGCCGCGACAAATGGAAAGCACCCCCCGGCGGGCGGCCGGGGGGTGCGGGAAACGGTGCTGCGCGATTCTAGAATGGCGCCTTTTTCCCGTCCTGCAAGGTGCGCTGCGCCGACGCTGCCATGCCGCCTGCCTCCCTCCCATCCTCCCTCGTACCGCCGGCACTGGCCCCGTCCGCGCCTGCGGCCGTCGCGCCGGCCGTCAGGTGCTGGGCCGTCGTGCCCTGCGGCGGGACCGGGTCGCGTGCCGGCGCCGGCGGGCCGAAGCAGTACCGTCCGCTCGGCGGCCAGCCGCTGGTGATGCACACGCTGGCCGCACTGGGCGCCGTGCCACGGATTGCCGGCATGCAGCTGGTGGTGGCGCCGGGCGACGCGGTGCTGGCCACGGCCATCCTTCCGCCCGGCTGCATGCTGCAGCCCGAGGGCGGTACGACCCGGGCCGACACGGTGCAGGCGGGCCTGCGGGCACTGGCCGCGCGCGGCGCCGCTCCGCAGGACTGGGTGCTGGTGCACGACGCGGCGCGCTGCCTGGTCTCGCCGGCACAGGTCGATGCGCTGATCGACGCCTGCCTCGCCGATCCGGTCGGCGGCCTGCTCGCGCTGCCGCTGGCCGACACGCTCAAGACCGCATCGGCCGACGGCCGGGTCGCGGCCACGGTGGACCGCGCCGGCAAGTGGCTGGCGCAGACGCCGCAGATGTTCCGGCTCGGCCTGCTGACCGAAGCGCTCGGTGCCGCCGGCGGCGCGGTGACCGACGAAGCCTCGGCGGTCGAGGCGCTCGGCCTGCAGCCGCGGCTGGTGGTCGGCAGCGCCCAGAATTTCAAGGTCACCTGGCCGGAGGACTTCGCGCTCGCCGAAGCCGTCCTCGCGGCCCGGTCGCAGCCGGCGACCGTCGCCCGCTACGGCGACGGCCGGTGCGAGGCCTCGCCGCTGCCGCCGCGCGTCCTGTACTGAGCGGCGGCGCGCCGCAGATTCCGATTCACCTTTCACGATCGAAGGACCCGACCCATGACCCACATCCGTATCGGCGAAGGCTGGGACGTGCACGCGCTGGCCGAGGGCCGCCGGCTGGTGCTCGGCGGCGTGGAGATCCCCTACGAGAAGGGCCTGCTCGGCCATTCCGATGCCGACGTGCTGCTGCACGCGATCACCGATGCGCTGCTGGGCGGCGCGGCGCTCGGCGACATCGGCACCCACTTCCCCGACACTGATCCGCAGTTCCGTGGGGCCGATTCCGCGGTGCTGCTGGCCGAGGCCGCGCGCCGGGTGCGGGCCACCGGGCTGGAGATCGGCAACGTCGACAGCACGGTGATCGCCCAGGCGCCCAAGTTGATGCCGCACATGCCGGCGATCCGCGCCCGGATCGCCGAGGTGCTCGGCATCGCGGTGGACCAGATCAACGTGAAGGCCAAGACGGCCGAGAAGCTTGGCCCGGTGGGCGAGGGCCGCAGCATGGAAGCCCGCGCGGTCGTGCTACTGTTTCGATAGCTGTCGGCGCTTGACGGACGGGCGCCAGAGGCGTTTTTCCGACCCATTCTGTGCCGACGGCGCCGGCGGCTTGCCTTCGGCACGGCGCAGCTGGATGCGGGCGCTCAGGCCGCCGTTCGACGCGTTGGACAGGGCGAAGGTGCCGCCCATGCGCCGCACCGTCTTGTCCACGATCGACAGGCCGAGGCCGGCACCGGTCGCCGACGTGCGCGCCGTATCGCCGCGGAAGAAGGGCTTGGTCAGGTCGGGCAGCACATCCGGCGACACGCCGACGCCGTGGTCGCGCACCGTCAGCACCACCTGCTGGCCGTCGCGGGTCGGCGTCGCGGCGATCTCGACCTCGGCCACGTCGGTGCCCGGCGACTTGCCGTAGCGCCGGGCGTTCTCGATCAAGTTCGACACCACCCGCGCCAGCTCGGTGCTCTCGGCGATCACGCCCAGGCCTTCGGGAATGTCCACCCGGATCTGCAGCTCGTCGTGCTCTTCCACCGCATAGACGCAGGAGGCGACCACGTCGCCCAGCGCCACCGGGCCCACGTCCACATGGTCCGGCCGGGCGTAGTCGAGGAACTTGTCGATGATCGCGTCGAGCTGCGCCATGTCGGAAATCATGTGGTCGCGCGCGTCGGCATCGGCGACGCTCATCTCGGTCTCCAGCCGCAGCCGGGCGAGCGGGGTGCGCAGGTCGTGCGAGATGCCGGCGAGCATCACCACCCGGTCCTGCTCCAGCTGCGCCAGCCGCCGCGCCATGCGGTTGAAGCCGAGGTTCACCTCGCGGATCTCGGTGGTGAGGGCGTGCTCGTCCAGCGTGCTGCCGGCGAAGTCGCCTTCGCGCACCCGGTTGGCCGCGCGCGACAGCTGCTTGAGCGGTCGGTTGATCAGCCGCGCAATCGCTGCGGCGCCCGCAAACGACAGCGCACCGGCGGTCGCCAGCCAGATCAGCCAGGTCATGCCGCTGGCAGGCGAGAAGCGGGACTGGTCGAGCAGCAGCCAGTTGGAGTCGCCGTTGATCGCGAAGCCGATCCACAGCCCGCGCTCGCCGTTGACCACCTGTGCGACCACCGTGCCCTGGCCGAGCCGGCGCACCAGTTCGTCGGTCATGCGCCGGCCGAAGCGGTCGTCGTCCAGCGGGGTGTAGCTGTCTCCGGGCTCGCGCGGCAGGATGCGCACGCCTTCCTGGTCGGCCATGGTCTTGATCAGCGACACCCGCGCGATCGCATCGGCGTGGATCAGCGCGGCCCGGCTCAGGTTGACGAGGGAGGCGATCTGCTGCGCGGTGTGGAGCGCGCGGGGTTCGTATTCCAGCGACAGCAGCGTGTGCAGCCACGCCATGATGCTGCCGATCAGCAGTATCGCCAGCAGGAAAAAGGTGCGCCAGAACAGGTTCAGCCCGACGCGCGGACGGTGCTCCTCGCCGTCCGCGGCCGGGCGTTCGCTGCCGGGCGGCACCGTCACCGCCGACATGCGGCCTCCTGCCGGGCGCAGTGCATCGGCACGGCTCCGGTCAGCCCGCTCCGTCCGGCACGAACACGTAGCCCACGCCCCAGACCGTCTGGATGTAGCGCGGTGCGGCCGCATCAACCTCGACCAGCTTGCGCAGGCGCGAGACCTGCACGTCCAGGCTGCGGTCGAAGGGCTCGAATTCGCGGCCGCGGGCCAGCAGCGCCAGCTTTTCGCGCGACAGCGGCTGGCGCGGGTGGCGCACCAGGGCCTTCAGCATCGCGAATTCGCCGGTGGTGAGCGGCAACTCCTCGCCGTTCTTCTGCAAGGCACGGGTGCCCAGGTCGAAGGCGAAGGGGCCGAAGTGCACCACCTCGTTCTCGCCGGACGGCGCGCCGGGCGCCTCCTGCGGCGGACGGCGGCGCAGCACCGCATGGATGCGGGCCAGTAGTTCGCGCGGGTTGAAGGGCTTGCCCAGGTAGTCGTCGGCGCCCACCTCCAGACCGACGATGCGGTCCACGTCCTCTCCCTTGGCGGTCAGCATGATGATCGGGGTGCGGTCGTTGGCCGCGCGCAGGCGGCGGCAGATCGAGAGGCCGTCTTCGCCGGGCATCATCAGGTCCAGCACGATCAGGTCCACCGTGTCGCGCAGCAGGATACGGTTGAGCGCCTTGCCGTCCTCGGCCACCATCACCTCGAAGCCTTCCTGCGTCAGGTAGCGGCGGAGCAGATCGCGGATCCGTGCGTCGTCGTCCACTACCAGGATCTTGTCGGTGCGGGCTGCGGGTTGGGTCATTGAGGCTTCCGGTTATTTGTAACAGCGGGGGATTTTGTAGCCCTGGCGACGCCCACCCCGCCCGAACCTGACCAACTGTTACAAGTCTTGCCCGCGCTCCCAGCCTGTTGCGCAGCGGCCGTCAACATGGCGGCCGCAGCTGGCGTTGGACCGGCTCTCTGACTCACGAAACCTCGGAAGACGCATGAAGTTTGCTATTAAAACCATAGCTGCATCCGCAGCACTACTGGGCGCTGGCGCCGCTTTTTCTCAGAATGTTGTCGTGGCGCCGCCGCAGAACGTGGTGCAGCTGTCGGCCAACGGACAGGTCGAGGTGACGCAGGACATGCTCAGCCTGACGCTCGCCACCACCAAGGAGGGCATCGACCCGGCGGTGGTCCAGGCGCAGCTCAAGTCCGCGCTCGACGGAGCCCTGACCGAGGCCCGCCGCGCGGCGGTGCCGGGCCAGCTCGATGTGCGCACCGGCAACTTCAGCCTGTATCCGCGCTACTCGAAGGAAGGTCGCATCGCCAGCTGGCAGGGCACCGCCGAACTGGTGCTGGAAGGCCGCGACTTCCCGCGCATCACCACCACCGCCGGCAAGATCTCCACGCTCGCGATGCGGCGTGTCGGCTTCGGCCTGAGCCCGGAGCAGCGCGCCAAGGTGGAAACACAGGCCCAGGCCCAGGCGATCGAACAGTTCAAGACCAAGGCGGCCGAACTCACCCGCAGCTTCGGCTTCCAGCGCTACACGCTGCGCGAGGTGTCGGTGAATTCCGATGTGGGCGCGCCGATGCCGCAGGCGCCGCGGATGATGGCGATGGCCGCGAAGATGGAGGGCGCCGATGCGCCGGTGCCGGTCGAAGCCGGCAAGAGCACGGTGAACGTCAACGTCTCCGGCTCGGTGCAGATGGCGCCCTGAGCGGGCGGGCGGGGCTGCACAAGCCCCGCCTCTTTGCGCGCTGCGGTTACTGCGCGGTCCAGCCGCCGTCGACCTGCCAGGCCACGCCCCGCACGTTGTTCGCGGCCGGGCTGCACAGGAACACCGCCAGCCCGCCGAGTTCTTCCGGCGTGGTGAATTGCAGCGACGGCTGCTTCTCGCCCAGAAGGTCGCGCTTCGCCTCGTCCTGCGACTTGCCGTCCTTCTCGGCCCGCGCGTCGATCTGCTTCTGGACCAGCGGGGTCAGCACCCAGCCCGGGCAGATCGCGTTGACCGTGACGCCGGTGGTCGCGGCTTCCAGCGCCGCGGCCTTGGTGAAGCCGACGATGCCGTGCTTGGCGGCCACGTAGGCCGACTTCTGCGCCGACGCCACCAGGCCGTGCGTGCTGGCGATGTTGATCACCCGGCCCCAGTTGGCGGCCTTCATCGCGGGCAGTGCCAGCCGGGTGGTGTGGAAAGCGCTGGTCAGGTTGATCGCGATGATCGCGTCCCACTTCTCGACCGGGAAATCCTCTACCAGCGCGACATGCTGGATGCCGGCGTTGTTGACCAGCACGTCCACCCGCCCGCTCACCTTCGCAGCCGTGTCCATCATGTCGGCGATATCGGCCGGGCGCGACATGTCGGCGCCGTGGTGGATCACCGTGACGCCGTGCGCGCGGCCGGCCTCGGCGACCAGCCGCTTCGGCTCGTCCGTGTCGCCGAAACCGTTGAGCACGATGTTCGCGCCCTGGCGGGCCAGCGCCTCGGCGACGCCGAGGCCGATGCCGCTCGTCGAGCCGGTGACCAGGGCCGTTTTTCCTTTGAGCATGGGGTGTTTCTCCGCGATGAATTAGGATGAGCCGGTGATTATCGAATGGCCCTCTGCGGCCTCCGTGACGCCTTGTCCGCTTCCTGCATGCAGCCCCAACAACCCCTCCTGAAGACCGTCGTCTGCCCCGGTGCCGCCGGCGCGCCGCCCGGTGCCGAGCCGACCGACGGCACCCACCGCATGGCCTGGTGGGAATGGAACGCGACCGGCGATGCGCATCATCCGCACGTCGTCGTCTGCGTGCACGGGCTGTCGCGGCAGGGGCGGGATTTCGACGTGCTGGCCCGCACGCTGTCGCGCCACGCGCGGGTGGTGTGCCCCGACGTGGTCGGCCGTGGCCGCAGCGACTGGCTGCAGGACCCGAACGGCTACGGCGTGCCGCAATACGCGGCCGACATGCTGGCGCTGCTCGCCCAATTGCAGGCCGAAGGACCGATCGGCACGCTGGACTGGGTCGGCACCAGCATGGGCGGACTGATCGGCCTGGCCGTCGGCGGCCAGCCCGGTCTGCCGCTGGCGCAGCCGATCCGCCGCATGGTGCTCAACGACGTCGGCCCATCGCTGCAGTGGGAGGCGCTGCAGCGCATCGGCACCTATCTGGGCCGTCCGGTGGAGTTCCTGTCGGTCGAGGAAGCGGCGCAGGGTCTGCGGCTGGTGTCGCAGGGCTTCGGTCCGCACACTGCCGCCGAGTGGATGGCGCTCACCGCGCCGATGCTGCGGCCCCGCGGCGACCGCTGGGTCCTGCACTACGACCCTGCCATCGCCGTGCCGTTCCGGGCGTTCACCGAACAGGCGGCCGCGCAGTCCGAACAGGTGCTGTGGTCGCTCTATGACCACCTGAACGCGCAGACGCTGCTGCTGCGCGGTGCGGACTCCGACCTGCTGTCGCCCGCGACCGCCCAGGCGATGGCCGAACGCGGCCCGCGCGCCCGCGTCGTCGAATTCGCAGGTGTCGGCCACGCACCCACGCTGGTGGCGGCCGACCAGGTCGCGGTGGTGCGCGACTTCCTGTTCGCCGAGACCGACGCCCGCGAACCGGTGGCCGGATGAACGGGGCGGGCGTCATGGGCGCGACCGCGCCGCCGGCCGAGGCCGTCTCCGAACTGGCGCTGGCCACCGCCCACGCCCTGCCGGAGCAGGAGAACGCGCTGGCCCGTGCCCGCGCCTTCGCCGAGCCGTTCATCGCGCACGAGACGCTCGATTCCGGCCAGAACACCCTGGCCCACGCGGACGCTGTATCCGGCATCCTCGCGACCATCGGCGGCTCCGACGCGATGCGCGCGGCCAACTACCTGGTCCATGCCTGCGAATACTTGGCGCGGCCGGCCGACACCATCGGCAAGGCCTTCGGCAGCGAATACGCAGCCCTGGCCGTCGAGACCAACCGGCTGGTGCACGTCCAGCGGCAGGCGCGCGGCGCGGATTCCGCCGCCCAGCTGGTCGACGATCCCGCGGTGCAGACCGAGAACGTGCGCAAGATGCTGCTCGCGTTCTCGCGCGATATCCGGGTAGTGATGCTGCGGCTCGCCTCGCGGCTCGAGACGCTGCGCCATGCCGCGGCGTCCAGGCGCGCGGTGCCGCCGAGCCTGGCGCACGAATCGCTGCACGTGTTCGCGCCGCTGGCCAACCGGCTCGGCATCTGGCAGATCAAGTGGGAAATGGAGGACCTGGCCTTCCGCTTCCTGGAGCCCGACACCTACCGCGAGATCGCCCGGCTGCTGGACGAGAAGCGCGCCGGCCGCGAGCAGGCGATGGAACAACTGCGCGCCGGACTGGAGGCGCAGCTGCGCGCCCGTGGCATCCCGGCGACGGTGCAGGGCCGGCCCAAGCACATCTACAGCATCGTGAAGAAGATGCGCGGCAAGTCGCTGGACTTCGACCAGGTGTTCGACATCCGCGCTCTGCGGGTCATCGTGCCGAGCGTCAAGGCCTGCTACGAGGCGCTCAGCTGGGTCAACGAGCGCTTCGAGCCGCTCGTCGAGGAATTCGACGACTACATCGCCCGGCCGAAGCCCAACGGCTACCAGTCGCTGCATGCGGTGGTCCGCGATGCGGCCGGCAAGCCGATCGAGATCCAGATCCGGACCGAATCGATGCACGACCATGCCGAGCATGGCGTGGCCGCCCACTGGGCCTACAAGGAGGCCGGGCAGAAGGGCTATGCCGGCGTCAGTGCGGCGAGCGAGTACGACGCCAAGATCGCGGTGCTGCGCCAGCTGCTCGCCTGGGAGCGCGACCTGTCGGGCACCCAGGAGCACAAGGGCCTGTTCGAGGACCGCATCTACGTGCTGACGCCCGATGCCGCGGTGGTCGAGCTGCCGCAGGGCGCGACGCCGGTCGATTTCGCCTACACCGTGCACACCAGCGTCGGCCACCGCTGCCGGGGCGCGCGGGTCGACGGCGCAATGGTCGCCCTCAACACGCCGCTGCAGAACGGGCAGACGGTGGAGATCACGGTTGCCAAGGAAGGCGGCCCGTCGCGCGACTGGCTCAACGCCGACCTGGGCTACCTGACCAGCAACCGCGCCAAGGCGAAGGTGCGGGCCTGGTTCAACGCCCAGGCCAACCACGAGAACATCGCCCGCGGACGGGAGGCGGTCGAGAAGCTGCTGCAGCGCGAAGGCCGCACCGCGATGAAGCTCGACGACCTGGCGTCGCAGCTCGGCTTCAAGACGGCGGACGACCTGTTCGAGGTGGTCGGCAAGGACGAATATTCGCTGCGCAACATCGAGACGCTGCTGCGCCCGCCGGAGCCGGTGCCCGAGCCCGACGACCTGGTGCTGCTGCGCAGCGCCCGGCATCCCGACCGCACGCCGAAGGGTGGGGTGCTGGTAGTCGGCCTCGACTCGCTGATGACCCAGCTGGCCAAATGCTGCAAGCCGGCGCCGCCGGACGCGATCCGCGGATTCGTCACCCGCGGCAAGGGCGTCAGCATCCACCGGGGCGACTGCAGCAATTTCCGGGAGATGGCCGCCCGCAGCCCGGAACGGGTGATCGAGGTGGAGTGGGGCGTGCCGAAGAGCGGCGTGTCCGACGTCTACCCGGTCGACGTGACGGTGGAGGCGGCCGACCGCCAGGGGCTGCTGCGCGACATCTCGGACGTGTTCACCCGCGAGAAGACCAATGTGATCGGCGTGCAGACGCAGTCGGTCAAGGGTACCGCCTGGATGACCTTCACAGTGCAGGTGGCCGATTCCGGACGGCTGCGCAAGGTGCTGGGCGTCGTGGCGGAGGTGCCGGGGGTGCGCTGGGCGCGGCGGCGCTGAGGCGCGTCTTGCTCCGACGCCGACTCAGCGCTGCATCGATTGCTGCTCCAGCCGCCGTGCCGCATCGAGCCGGGCCCGCTCGGCCGGCAGGCGCGATTCCAGCCAGGCCCGGAAGTCCGGCACGACGGTGGTCCGCAGCGCCCGCTCGTACAACCGCACGTCATCTCGCCGGTCCTGAATGCCGACCTGCAGGCGGAAGGCCGAATCGAACGCCTCGCCCGACAGTGCGCCTAGCCGCCCGAGCAGCGGCCGTCGGCCTTCGGGCACCGCATCCGGCAGCGGATAGTTGTGGTCGCGCGCCACGCGCTGCAGGCCGGACAGGCCCGACGCCGCATCGGTCTGCAGGGTTCGGGCCAACGCCGCGAGCTGCGGGTCCTGCGCCCGTTCGACGCCCAGCTTCGCCGCCTCCTGCTGGAACAGCAGGCCGCCGGCAGCCTTGGTGATGAAGGCCCGGTCCGGCTTGCTGAGCCGCGCGGGCGCCGATTTCTCGAACTTTTCGCCCTCGGGATCGCTGTTGCGCGGTGCGTCCATGTTGCGCTGGGCGCGCTCCGGCCCCGACGGGGTGCGGCTCGCGTTGTCCGGCGGCGGAGCGGCGTGAACAGCCCCCGCAGCCAGCGCAAACAGCAGGCTGGCCACCCACCAGCGCGGCACCGGGGGCACGACGGTGCGGGCCATCGTCAGCGGCTGCCCGTCGCCGTACCGGCGGCCGGCGTGGACATGCCTGCGGCGTTGTCCGGCACTCGCGGGTCGCCGCGGCTGAACGTCGCGACGTTGTAGACGAGCACGGCGGCCACGACGGCGATCACGCCGCCGATGCCCCAGCGGAACGCGCGGCGATTGTCGCGATCGTCCTTCTTCGGTTGTTGTCGGTCCATGGGGGCTCCTGTCGTGGCGGCCGTGTCAGGCCTTCGGCTTCATCTGCTGGGCGTGCTCGTAGTGCGACTTCAGCGTCGGCAGCGTCTTGGCGGCCCAGGCCTTGAGGTCCGGCGAATGGCCGTTCCTGGTCTGCCGCTCGAACAGAGCGATGTCTTCCTTGTGTTCGCGCAGGCCGACCTGCTCGCGATAGGCCTTGTCGAAATCTGCGCCGCTCAGGCCCGACAGCTTCTTGACGACCGCCTGCTTCTCCGCTGGAATTTCGGTCGCGACCGGCACGCCCTTGGATGCGGCGAACTTCTTCAGTTCCTCGTTCGCGGCGGTGTGGTCCTTGACCATCTGCTGCGCAAACGATTTCAGCGCCGGGTCCTGTGCGCGTTCGACCGCGATCTTGGAAATCTCGACCTCGTACAGGCCGGCGCCCGAAGCCTTGGTGACGAACGTCCGGTCCACCGGGCTCAGTTCGTTGCCGCTCACCGTACCGGTCGCGGCGGGGGCCACCGCCGGCGTGTCGGACTTCTGGACGGCGTCCGGTGCTGCGAACGCGGGAGTTGCGAAAGCGGCGGCAAGGGCGAGGCTTGACAAAGCGAATTTCATAGGTTCTCCGGATGTTGTGTGGAAACCTTCAGACTGCGTGCCGCCTACGACGCAGGCTGTGCGAATCGGCCCATACGACTGTGGGACCTGTCCGATGAAGCGCTCGCGCTGCAAGCGCAATGTTTACCGCGTGAACCCGCCGCGCAGCGTGCTGTCCGACGGCACCAGGATCGTCGCGCGGCCGTCGCTGGAGGTGGCGGTTTCCGGCAAGGCAGTGGAAGGGGGCAATGCATTCGGAGCGGCTCCCGCCGGCTGGAGGATCGTCGCGCGGCCGTCCGCCGACTCGCTGGTGTACGTGCCCGAAGATGCGGCAGCACCCATCCGGTCGAGGGCATAGCCGGCTGCGCGAATGCAGGCGTTGTACTGCGGCCGGGGCTGGCTCGGGTCGCAGGCGGCGATCTGGCGTTCGTACTGCCACTGGGCCTGCGCCGGGGTCTGCGCGGCGGCTGACAGTGCCGAGACGACAACGCAGCACGCGGCTGCGATGCGGCAGGGCAGAAGGTAAGGGGCAAATCGACGCATGGCGGGCTCCGGTCGTCAGCTATGACGCCACGGTACGCCGCGTGGACCGGCCCGCCGCAACCAGACGTTAGCCCTGCCTGTCCCTGCGGATCGGCTGCGGGGGTCGCCGCAGGGCCGCCGCTACCATCGCCCAATGCCTGCCGCGTCCGCATCGCCCACTGCTCCCTCCGCGCCGCCCGCTCTCCCGCTGGATGCCGAGGGCATCCTCGCGCTGGCGGCCCGGTCGATGTTCCACCTGTTCTCCAGCATCAGCCAGGGCATGTTCCTGGTGGACCGGAGCGGCCGCATCGTCTGGGTCAACGAAGGCTACCGGCGCTTCCTGCCAGCGCTCGGCTTCTCGTCGATCGACCAGTTCCTGGGGCACATGGTCGACGAGGTCATCCCCAACACCCAGATGCGCCGGGTGCTGGAGACCGGCGAGGCGATCCTGGTCGATCTGCTCACCAACCGCGCCGGCACCTTCGTCGTGAGCCGGCTGCCGCTGCGGGACGGCGACGGCGGCGCGGTGATCGGCGCGATCGGCATCGTGCTGTTCGACCACCCCGAAACCACGCTGCAGCCGCTGATCAGCAAGTTCGCCCTGCTGCAGCGCGACCTCGACGATGCCCGGCGCGAGCTCGCGATGCAGCGGCGCCAGGCAGCGGCGGTGCAGTCGTCGCACGGCCCGCGTCGCGCCAAGCACACCTTCGCGAGCTTCATCGGCACCAGCGCGGCGGCGGTGGAGATCAAGCGGCAGGCCCGGCGCGCGGCGCAGTCGTCCAGCCCGGTGCTGCTGCTCGGCGAGACCGGCACTGGCAAGGAACTGCTGGCGCATGCGATCCATGCCACCTCGGCCCGAGCGGCGGGGCCGTTCGTCACGGTCAATATCGCGGCGGTTCCGGACACGCTGCTGGAAGCCGAGTTCTTCGGCGTAGCGCCCGGCGCCTACACCGGCGCCGACCGCAAGGCGCGCGACGGCAAGTTCCGGCTGGCCGACGGCGGCACGCTGTTCCTCGACGAGATCGGCGACATGCCGCTGGCGTTGCAAGCCAAGCTGCTGCGGGCGCTGCAGGAAGGCGAGATCGAGCCGCTCGGCTCCAACCAACTGCAACCGTTCGATGCACGGGTGATCGCCGCGACCTCGCGCGACCTGCAGGCGCTGATGCGCGACGGCCGCTTTCGGGAAGACCTCTATTACCGCCTGGCAGTGCTGCCGCTGCGGGTGCCGCCGCTGCGCGAACGCACCGGCGACATCCCGGCACTGGTCGAAGCCCTGGGCGAGGACATGGCGCTGCGCAGCGGCGACGGCCCGCCCGACCTGATGCCCGACGCGCTCGCGCTGCTGGCCGCGCAGCACTGGCGCGGCAACATCCGCGAACTGCGCAATGTGCTGGAGCAGGCCGCGATGCGCAGCGAAGGCCAGCGCATCGACGCCGCGGCGCTGCGGCCGCTGCTGGCCGAAGCAGGCGTGGAGCCGCTCGCGGCAGCGCCGGCCTCGACTGGCCCGGCGCCCGGCGACGAAGACCTGTGCCGTGCGCTGCCGGAGCAGATCGCCGCCCTGGAGCGCCGTGCGATCGCGGCCGCGATGCGGGCGACCGGCGGCAACAAGCTGGCGGCGGCCCGGATGCTGAAGATCTCGCGCGCCACGCTGTACGAACGTCTGGAAAACCCTGACGGCACTTCAGGCAGTTGATCGCATTTCAGACAGTACCAATGTCTGAAATTTGAACAGTCTGGCACTGCATACGGCCGCGCCGCGGGGAAGGTACCTTGGCGCCACGCTGGCACGGTCTGTGCAATCTCCAGGCATCACACCAAGGAGACCCGCATGCACCGCCGCCATCTGATCGCCCTCGCCGCCACGCTCGCCGCCGCTGCCGCAGCGCCCGCCTTCGCGCAAGGCAAGGACATCAAGATCGCCCACATCTACAGCAAGACCGGGCCGCTGGAGGCCTACGGCAAGCAGACGCAGACCGGCCTGATGATGGGCCTGGACTACGCCACCGGCGGCACGATGACGGTCAACGGCCGCAAGATCGTCGTGATCGAGAAGGACGACCAGGGCAAGCCCGACCTGGGCAAGTCGCTGCTGGCGGCCGCCTATTCGGACGACAAGGCGGACCTCGCGGTCGGACCTACCTCGTCGGGCGTGGCGCTGGCGATGCTGCCGGTGGCCGAGGAATACAAGAAGATCCTGCTGGTCGAGCCGGCCGTGGCCGACTCGATCACCGGCGACAAGTGGAACAAATACATCTTCCGCACCGGCCGCAATTCCAGCCAGGACGCGATCTCCAACGCGGTCGCGATCGACAAGCCGGGTGTCACCGTCGCCACGCTCGGCCAGGACAACGCCTTCGGCCGCGACGGCGTGAAGGCGTTCAAGGAGGCGCTCAAGTCCGCCAAGCTGGCGCACGAGGAATACCTGCCCGCCGCGACGACCGACTTCACCGCGGGAGCTCAGCGGCTGATCGACAAGCTGAAGGACCAGCCTGGCCGCAAGATCATCTGGATCGTCTGGGCCGGCGCCGGCAACCCGTTCAAGATCGCCGACATGGACCTGAAGCGCTACGGCATCGAGATCGCCACCGGCGGCAACATCCTGCCCGCGATGGCCGCCTACAAGAACCTGCCGGGCATGGAAGGCGCAACCTACTACTACTTCGGCATCCCGAAGAACCCGGTCAACGAGGCGCTGGTGTCGGCGCACTACAAGCAGTTCAAGGCACCGCCAGACTTCTTCACCGCCGGCGGCTTCTCGTCGGCGATGGCGATCGTCACCGCGCTGAAGAAGACCGGCGGCGACACCGGCACCAACAAGCTGATCGCCGCGATGGAAGGCATGAGCTTCGAGACGCCGAAGGGCACCATGACCTTCCGCAAGGAAGACCACCAGGCGATGCAGAGCATGTACCACTTCAAGATCAAGAACGACCCGGCCTTCGCCTGGGGCGTGCCGGAGCTGGTGCGCGAGATCAAGCCGTCGGAGATGAACATCCCGATCCGCAACCAGCGCTGATCGGTTCCCGGCCGGCACCGTCGTTCGACTATCCGGCCACGCCACTGCAGGTTCCGAACCCCCGGGCACACGGGGGGCGGGGAGGGCTTTCGCCTCGTCACGCCATCCACCAGGAGACATACGCCATGCATTTCCGTTCACGTCCTTCGCGCCCGCCGGTCGGGTCCCTGCGCTCGTTTCCGCCCGGTGCGGCGCTCTGCGCCGTGCGCGGGCCGGTCGCCCGTGCCGCGACGCTCGGCCTGCTGACGCTGGCGGCGGCCTGCACCCGGGCGGCCGTTCCGTTGCCGCAGCTCGGGCTCGATGCGACGCAGACCACCGTCTCGGGCCTGTCGGCCGGCGGCTTCATGGCGGTGCAGCTGCACGTCGCGTATTCGGCGACCTTCAAGACCGGCGCCGGCGTCGTGGCGGGCGGGCCTTTCTACTGCGCGGAAGGCTCGATCGTGAACGCGACCGGCCGCTGCATGGCGAGCCCGTCGGGCATCCCGACCGCGAGCCTGGTCAGCACCACCAACAGCTGGGCGAACCAGGGGCTGATCGACCCGACGTCGAACCTCACCGCATCGAAGGTCTACCTGTTCTCCGGCTCGCTCGACAGCGTGGTCAAGCCCGGCGTGATGGATGCGCTGAAGACCTACTACCAGAGCTACGTGCCGAACGCCAACGTGGTCTACAAGAAGGACCTGGCGGCCGAGCACGCGATGGTGACCGACGACTACGGCAGCGCCTGCTCGACCAAGGGCGCGCCCTACATCAACGACTGCAATTTCGACCTGGCCGGCGCGATCCTGCAGCAGCTCTACGGCACGCTGAACGCCCGCAACAACGGCACGCTCGGCGGCAGCTTCGTCGAATACGACCAAGGCGCCTTCATCAGCGGCCACGGCATGGCGTCGACCGGCTGGGCCTATGTGCCCCAGGCCTGCGCTGCCGGCAGCGGCACAGCAGCGAGTTGCCGGCTGCATGTGGTGATGCACGGCTGCAAGCAGAACACCTCGGACGTCGGCCAGCAGTACGTGCGCAACACCGGCTACAACCGCTGGGCCGACACCAACCGCATCGTGCTGCTGTATCCGCAGACCAGCACCGCCGCCACCAACAGCTGCTGGGACTGGTGGGGCTACGACAGCGCCAACTACGCGAAGAAGTCCGGCCCGCAGATGGTCGCGGTCAAGGCGATGGTGGACCGCGTGGTCGGCAGCGGCGGCGGCACCACCCCGCCGCCGGCCAGCCTGCCGGCACCCGCCGGTGTGACCACGAGCGGCGCGACCGCCAACAGCATGCAGATCCAGTGGAGCGCGGTGAGCGGCGCGGCCGGCTACAACGTCTACCGCGGCGGCACCAAGGCGAACGCGACGCCGGTCGGCGGCACTGCGTTCACCGACACCGGCCTCGCGCCCTCGACGAACTACAGCTGGACCGTCCGCGCCACCAACAGTTCGGGCGGGGAGGGCGCCGCCTCGTCGCCGGCCAGCGGCACCACCACGGCCGACACCGCGGTCGCCTGCTTCACCGCCAGCAACTACGACCACACGATGGCGGCGCGCGCCTATGCGCTCTACGGCGCGACCTACGCCTATGGCTCCAACCAGTACATGGGGCTGTGGAACATCTACACGACCACGACGCTGAAGCGCACCGCGCCCGGCACCTACGTGATCGGCACCTGCTGACCGCAGCGCGCGTCACCGGACCCCAGGGAACACAAGAACATGGCCTTGCTGGAAACCCGTAACCTGACCATCCGCTTTGGCGGGCACGTGGCCGTCAACCGCGTGAGCTGCCGCTTCGCGCCCGGCACGCTGACCGCGATCGTCGGCCCCAACGGCGCCGGCAAGACCACCTACTTCAACCTCGTGTCGGGCCAGCTGCCCGCGACCGAGGGCGAGGTCTGGCTCGACGGGCAGGACCTGTCGCGGCTGCCGGTCTCGGCCCGCACCCGGGCCGGGCTGGGCCGGGCCTTCCAGCTGACCAACCTGTTCCCGCACCTGACGGTGCTGGAGAACGTGCGCCTCGCGGTGCAGGCGGCGCAGCCCGGGCCGCACCGGCGCGGGCTGAACCTGTGGAGCATCTGGAGCGACCACCGCGGTCTGACCGCGCGGGCCGAGGCGATCCTCGCCGACGTGGCGATGCTGCCGAAGGCCGGCGCCGCGGTGGCCAGCCTGCCGCACGGCGACCAGCGCAAGCTGGAAGTCGCGCTGCTGATGGCGCTGGAGGCCAAGGTCTTCCTGTTCGACGAACCGACGGCCGGCATGAACGCCGCCGAGGCGCCGGTGATCCTCGACCTGATCCGGCGGCTGAAGCAGGACAAGACCAAGACGATCCTGCTGGTGGAGCACAAGATGGACGTGGTGCGGGAACTGGCGGACCGGATCATCGTGCTGCACAACGGGACCCTGGTAGCCGACGGCGCGCCCGCGGAGGTGATCGCGTCGCCGGTGGTGCAGGAAGCCTATCTGGGCGTGAGCAAGGAGGCCGCATGAACACCATCCCCACCAGGCCCGCCGGCCCCGCCGGCGCCGCCGGCGCCGCCGGCGGCGCGCCGCTGCTGACCCTCGACGGCGTCCACACCCACATCGGCGCGTACCACATCCTGCACGGCGTGGACCTCGTCGTGCCCCGCGCCCAGGTCACCATGCTGCTCGGCCGCAACGGCGCCGGCAAGACCACCACGCTACGGACCATCATGGGCCTGTGGCATGCCTCGCAGGGCACGGTCCATTTCGCAGGCGACGACATCACCCGCCTCGCCACGCCGCAGATCGCCGGCCGGGGCATCGCCTACGTGCCGGAGAACATGGGCATCTTCGCCGACCTGACGGTCAAGGAAAACATGGTCCTCGCCGCCCGCGGCGCCCGCAATGCGCAGCAGATCGACGGCGCGCGGCTGCAGTGGATCTTCTCGCTCTTCCCAGCGGTGGAGAAGTTCTGGAACCACCCGGCCGGCAAGTTGTCGGGCGGGCAGAAGCAGATGCTCGCCGTCTCCCGCGCGATCGTCGAGCCGCGCGAACTGCTGATCGTCGACGAGCCGAGCAAGGGCCTGGCGCCCTCGATCATCAACAACATGATCGACGCCTTCGCCCAGCTGAAGGCGCAGGGCGTGACGATCCTGCTGGTCGAGCAGAACCTCAGCTTCGCCCAGCGGCTCGGCGACAGCGTGGCGGTGATGGACGACGGCCGGGTGGTGCATGCCGGCGCGATGCAGGCGCTGGCCGAGGACGAGGCACTGCAGCGCACGCTGCTGGGGCTGGCGCTATGAACCGCGTTTCGTGCCGAAAAGTGCCTATTGCGCCCGTCCCGCCTGCGCCACCAGCTATCGACAAAGGAGCGATCCGTCCATGAAATCCCCCGACATCGACTGGAAGCCGCTGGCGCTGGTGCCGGTGCTCGCGCTGGTCGCGCTGCCGCTGGTCGGCTCGCCCGCCACCTGGCTCACACTGACCGTCGCCGGCCTCGCGATGGGCATGATCGTCTTCATCATCGCCTCGGGCCTGACGCTGGTCTTCGGGCTGATGGACGTGCTGAATTTCGGCCACGGCGTGTTCATCGCGCTCGGCGCCTTCGTCGCGACCAGCGTGCTCGGCGGCATGGCCGACTGGACCGGCTCCGACCAGCTGTGGCGCAACCTGCTGGCGGTGCTGCCGGCGATGGTGGTCGCGATGCTGGTGGCCGGCGCGGTCGGGCTGGCGTTCGAGCGATTCATCGTCCGGCCGGTGTACGGCCAGCACCTGAAGCAGATCCTGATCACCATGGGCGGGATGATCATCGGCGAGGAGCTGATCAAGGTCATCTGGGGCCCGCAGCAGATCCCGCTGCCGCTGCCGCAGGCGATGCGCGGCGCGGTGCTGATCGGCGACGCGGCGGTCGAGAAGTACCGGCTGATCGCGGTGGTCGTCGGCCTGGCGGTATTCGCGCTGCTGGCCTGGACGCTCGGCCGTACCAAGGTCGGCCTGCTGATCCGCGCCGGCGTGCAGGACCGCGAGATGGTCGAGTCGCTCGGCTACCGCATCCGGCGGCTGTTCGTCGGCGTGTTCGTCGCGGGCAGCGCGCTGGCCGGCCTGGGCGGCGTGATGTGGGGCCTGTACCAGCAGAACGTGGTGCCGCAGATGGGCGCGCAGGTCAACGTGCTGATCTTCATCGTCATCATCATCGGCGGCTTGGGCTCCACCGGCGGGGCGCTGATCGGCGCACTGCTGGTCGGCCTGATGGCCAACTACACCGGCTTCCTGGCGCCGAAGGTGGCGCTGTTCTCCAATATCGCGCTGATGGCGGCGGTGCTGCTCTGGCGGCCGCAGGGCGTGTATCCCGTGGCCGCGTCGCGCTGATCCCCGGAGGCACCCATATCATGCTGAACCGACTCCTTTCGGGCGACCTGCCGCGCAGCCGCGTGCTGGCGGTGCTGCTGGTCGCGATCTTCCTCGGGCTGGCGCTGGCGCCGTTCGTGTTCGCGGGCGTCAAGGCGCTCAACGTGGCGGCCAAGATCCTGGTGTTCGTGGTGCTGGTGGTGGGTTTCGACCTGCTGCTCGGCTACACCGGCATCGTGAGCTTCGCGCACACGATGTTCTTCGGCATCGGCGCCTATGGCATCGCGATCGCCAGCACCCGGCTGGGGGCCACCTGGGGGGCGCTGGCCGTCGGGCTGGCGGCGGCGCTGGTGGTGTCGCTGCTGCTCGCGCTGGCGATCGGGCTCTTTTCGCTGCGGGTGCGGGCCATCTTCTTCGCGATGATCACGCTCGCGGTGGCCGCGGCCTTCCAGACGCTGGCTTCGCAGCTGTCGGACTTCACCGGCGGCGAGGACGGGCTGACCTTCAAGGTGCCGGCCATCCTGTCGCCGGCCTTCGAGTTCGCGGAGGAGCCCTTCCTCGGCGTGTCGCTCGACGGCCGGCTGCTCTGCTACTACCTGCTGTTCGTGCTGGCAGTGGCGCTGGTGCTGGCGCTGCTGCGCATCGTCAATTCGCCCTTCGGCCGGGTGCTGCAGGCGATCCGCGAAAACGAGTTCCGCGCCGAGGCGATCGGCTACCGGGTGGTGGTCTACCGCACCACCGCGAGCGTGCTGTCGGCGCTGTTCGCCTGCGTCGCCGGTGCGATGCTGGCGCTCTGGCTGCGCTACAACGGACCGGACACCTCGCTGTCGTTTGAGATCATGCTGGACGTGCTGCTGATCGTCGTGATCGGCGGCATGGGCACGGTGTACGGCGCGGCCATCGGCTCGGTGCTGTTCGTGGTGGCGCAGAGCTACCTGCAGGACCTGCTGCGGCTCGGCAGCGAGGCGACGGCCGGCGTGCCGGCGCTCGCGGCGCTGCTGTCGCCCGACCGCTGGCTGCTGTGGCTGGGGCTGCTGTTCGTGCTGTCGGTGTACTACTTCCCGACCGGCGTCGTCGGCCGGCTGCGCGAGAGGGCCGCGCGATGAGTGCCGCCGCCATTCCGCGCTCGCGCTACGTCCGCTGCGCCGGCCGCGAGATCCATGTCACCGAATGGGGCGAGCCGGATGCGCCGGTCGTCGTCGCCTGGCACGGGCTGGCCCGCACCGGCCGCGACATGGACCCGCTCGCGCGGTACCTGGCCGACCGCTGGCGCGTCGTCTGTCCCGACATGCTGGGCCGCGGCCTGAGCCAGTGGAGCCCGGCACCGTCGGAGGAGTACTGCCTGCGCTTCTATGCGCGGATCGCGGCCGATCTGTTCGACGCGCTGGACATCGCCCAGGCGCACTGGATCGGCACATCGATGGGCGGCGCGATCGGCACCGTCGCCGCGGCGGGCCTGGTCGAGCCGGCGCTGGCCGGCCGCATCCGCAGCCTGCTGCTCAACGACAACGCGCCCGAACTGGCCACGCCGGCGCTGGAGCGGATCAAGACATACGCCGGCCGGCCGCCGGCCTTCGATACGGTGAGCGAACTGGAGGCGTTCTTCCGCGAGGTGTACCGGCCCTACGGCTGGCTCGGCGACGCCCAGTGGCGCCACCTGACCGAGACCAGCACCCGCCGCCTGCCCGATGGCCGGGTGACGCCGCACTACGATCCGGAGATGGTGCGGCAGTTCACCGACCATGCCGACGACTACCGGCTGTGGGACCACTACGACCGCCTGCGCATTCCGGTGCTGTGCCTGCGCGGTGCCGCCTCGGACCTGGTGCTGCCGGAGACGATCCAGGCGATGCGCGGGCGCGGACCGGGCACGGCCGGGCTGCTGAAGGTGGTCGAGGTGCCCGGTTGCGGACATGCGCCGGCGCTCAATGTGCCGGATCAGTACGCGCTGGTGGACGCTTTTCTGGCGCGGGTCGAGCAAGGTGCTGCTCGGCCTGCAAACGCAAACGGCTAAGCCGGGCAGGATTGAGTCTCGAACGGCCCGGGGGGGCCGCTCTGGGCAGCGCGTTCAGTCGACCCGCGCGCCCGAATCCCGGACGATCGTCGCCCAGCGGCCGAGTTCGGTCTTCACCGATGCGCCGAACTGGGCCGAACCCAGCCGCCACGGTTCCGCGCCCTGCTGGGCGAGCCGGTCCTGCACGTCCTTGGCGGCCAGCGCCTTCTCGACCGCGCCATGCAGCTTGGCGACCACCTCGGGCGGCGTGCCGGCCGGCGCGAACATGCCGTACCAGGGCGTGAAGCCGAAGCCGGGCAGCGTCTCGCCGATGGTGGGCGCGTCCGGCAGCGCGGGCACCCGCTTCGGGTTCACCACGCCGAGCACCTTCAGCTTGCCGCCCTGGATGAAGCCGATCGACGACGGCAGGCTCTGCACCGAGATCGGTACCTGGCCGCTCACCACGTCGGTCGCGGCCGCAGCCGACGACTTGTAGGGCACGTGCTGGATATCGATGCCTGCCTGCTTGCGCAGCACCTCGGCGATCAGGTGGTTGAGGGTGCCGTTGCCGGCGGACGCATAGGAGATGCTGCCCGGCTTGGCCTTCGCCAGTGCGATCAGCTCGCGCACCGAATTCGCCGGGAACGACGGGTTGGCCACCAGCACGTAGCCCGCGGTCGCCACGGCGGCCACCGGCTCGAAGTCCTTGATCGGGTCGAAGCCCGGCGACTTGTACAGGGCCGGTGCGACGACCTGGGCGCTGTCGCTGGTCAGCATCAGCGTGTAGCCGTCGGGCTTGGCCTTGGCCGCGTAGGCGGTGCCGATGTTACCGCCGGCCCCGACGCGGTTGTCCACGACGAAGCTCTGGCCGAGCAATTCCGACACCCGCTGCAGCACGATGCGCGCGATCGCGTCGTTGGCGCCGCCCGCGCCCTGCGGCACGACGACGGTGACCGGGCGGCTGGGATAGGCCGTGTCGGCGGTGGCGAGGCCGGCGAAGGAGCAGGCGCTGGCGGCAACGGCGGCCAGCAGCGAGCGGCGGCAGGGAAGGTGGATGTGCATGGCGGGTTGTCTCCTGGGTCGGGCCGTGCCGGCGGGTGCGACAGGCCGGCGCGCATCATCCACGCGTCGGCGGTGGCTGCCAAGCACCGTTCGGCGACTGCACCATCGCGGTTGGCGATGGCGACGCATGCCCTGGCAGGACGGACCCTGTCCGTGCACGCCACCGGTACCTGGCTCCGTCCTGTGCCTGCCCGTGTACTGCGTCCCCGGCGCCCCCGGGCGGTCCTGGAGCGTCGTCAGGCCGGCGCGCCCATCGCCCGTGCGCGCTCCTTCGATGCCTCGCCCTCGCGTGGGTCCGGCCGGCGTGTCGGCCAGCCGGCGAGGTGGTGCTGTGCGATTGCCGAGAGGGCAGCGATCCACGGGCTGCTGTCGTTGAGCGCCGGGATGTAGTGGAAGGTCTCGCCGCCGGCCTCGGTGAAGGCGTGGCGCACTTCCATGTTGATCTCCTCGAGCGTCTCCAGGCAGTCGCTGGTGAAGCCGGGGCAGAGCACGTCGATGCGCCTGGTGCCGGCCTTCGCCAGCCCGACCACCGTCGGCTCGGTGTAGGGCTCCAGCCATTTCGCGCGGCCGAAGCGCGACTGGAAGGTCACGGTCACCTCGTGCGGATGCAGGCCGAGCTCCGCCGCCAGCAGCCGTGCAGTCTTGTGGCATTCGCAGTGGTACGGGTCGCCCAGCGCGAGCGTGCGGGCCGGCACGCCGTGGAAGCTTAGCACCAGCTGCTCGCCGCGGCCCTCGGTGCGCCAGTGCGCCTCGACCCGTGCGGCGAGCGCCGCGATGTAGCCGGGATGGTCGTGGTAGCGGACGACGAAGCGGAATTCCGGCATATGGCGTTGCCGGGCGCTCCAGGCATTGACCGCATCGACCACGCTCGCGGTGGTGGTGCCCGAATACTGCGGATAGGCCGGCAGCACCAGGATGCGGGTCGCGCCTTCGGCCTTCAGCGCGTCGAGCTGCGACGCGATGGACGGGTTGCCGTAGCGCATCGCGCCGCGCACCAGCACGTCGTGGCCCGCCTCGCCGAGCCAGCCGCGCAGCATCGCCGCCTGCTTCTGCGTCCAGACCTGCAGCGGCGAGCCCTCGTCGGTCCAGACGGTACGGTATTTCGCGGCCGACTTGGCGGGCCGGGTGCGCAGGATGATTCCGTGCAGGATCGGCTTCCAGGCGATGGCGGGGATCTCGACCACCCGCGGGTCGGACAGGAATTCGGCGAGGTAGCGGCGCACTGCCGCGGGCGTGGGTTCGTCGGGCGTGCCGAGGTTGCAGAACAGGATGGCCGTGCGCTGCGGCGTGCCGTGCACGTAGGCCGGCTCGGGGGCGAATCGGGAGGGAGACAGGGGCATGCGCTATTCTCCCCGACCCATGTCCACGCCCCCACCTCTGGATGTTTCGCGCATCCGCGCGATCAGCCTCGACCTCGACGACACGCTGTGGCCGGTCTGGCCGGCCATCGAGCGGGCCGAGCAGGTGCTGCACCGCTGGCTGACCGACAACGCGCCGGCCACCGCGCGCCTGTTCGCCGACGCGCCGGCGCTGCGGGCCATCCGCATGCAGGTCGGCGCCGACCTGCCGCACCTGGCGCAGGACATGAGCGCGCTGCGCCGCGAGTCGATCCGGCGGGCGCTGGTGCAGGCGGGCGACGACCCGGCGCTCGCCGATCCGGCCTTCGACCTGTTCTTCGCCGAGCGCCAGCGGGTCGATTTCTATGCCGACGCGCTGGAGGCCCTGGAGCGGCTGGCGGCGCGCTGGCCGCTGGTGGCGCTGTCGAACGGCAATGCCGACGTGCACGTGGTCGGCATCGGCCACCTGTTCCGCGCCAAGGTGAGCGCCCGCGGCTGCGGCGTCGCCAAGCCCGACCGGCGCATCTTCGCCGCCGCAGCGGACGCGGTCGGCGTGCCGATGGAGGCGGTGCTGCACGTCGGCGACGATGTGGCCGCCGACGTGGTCGGCGCGCTCGATGCCGGCATGCAGGCGGCCTGGGTCAATCGGGCGGGGCTGGTCTGGGAGCATCCCTGCCGGCCGCAGGCCGAGGTGACGGAACTGGGCGCGCTCTGCGGGCTGCTCGGCCTGTAGTTTCGACGGAAATCGGGTGTTTGCGCCCGTCCTACCTGCGCAGGTAGCTATCGAATCAGGAGCAAATGGCAGCCGCTGCCTGCCGGCCGCTGCGGACCGCGCCTTCCAGCGTTGCAGGGTAGGGGCCGTCTAGGTAGTCGCCGCAGGCGAGCAGGCCCGGCGCGATGTGCAGTCCGGGCCGCGCCAGCCCGGGCGTGCAGGCGAAGGTGGCGCGTTTTTCCACGATGGTCTGCACCACGCGGATCTCTGTCCCGAGGGCGTCGGCCGCCTGCCGGACCACGCCGGCTTCGATGTCGGCGCGGGGCAGGCGACTGGCGCTGACCACGAAGGCGAGCAGCCCGGCCGGCCCGCCGAGGCGGCCCCGGTCGAAGACGAACTGCGCCGGCGCCTGGGTGGCGTCGGTGCTGCGCAGCGCGAGCATCGGCTCCGCCAGCCCGCGGAGGGCGGTGGCGTAGACCGTCGCGATGGCTTCGAAGCGCAGCGCGTCGGCCCGGTCGGCCCAGGCGGCCGCGGCCGGATCGCCGGTGGCGCGCGCGAGCCGTGCGGCCTCGCCCGGCGGGCACGCCAGCACCACGCGGGCGAAGGCCACGCCGTCCACCTGCCAGCCGGCGCCGTCGGCGACGACCGTCTGCACGCGGTGGCCTGTAAGCACCGCCGCCCTCCGCGCGGCCAGCCAGCGCTGCGCAGGTTCCGGCAGCAGGGCGCCCAGGTCGGCGCGCGGCAGCAGCAGGTCGCCGCCGCGCGGCGCGGCGAAAAGGGCGTCGTGCAGCACCCGCAGGAACACCGCGCCGCTCGCCTCGTCCGCCGGCGTGTTGAGCGCCGAGACGCACAGCGGATCGATCAGATCTTCCATCGGCCGGCGGGCGATGCCGGCGCACAGGTCGGCGACGGTGGCCTCCGGCGCGCAGCGGAAGCCCGCCCACCGCCAGCGCAGGGCCGCACGCAGCAGCGACCAGCGGTCGGCCCACGACCAGCCGCGCGCCGTCGCGATGCCGGCCAGCAGGTCGAGCGGCGCCGGCCAGCGGGGCAAGGCGATGCCGCCGCCATCGGGAAACCGCAGCGTGAGCGGCAGGCGCAGCAGCAGCGCGTCCGGGTCGGCGCCGACGGTGCGCATCAGCGCGAGCGTGTCGGTGTAGGCCCCGATCAGGATGTGCTGGCCGTTGTCGAGCGGCGGGGTGCCGTTCACCGTGCGGGCCCGGCCGCCCGCGGTCCGGCCGGCCTCGAACACCGTGACCGCATGGCCGGCCGAGACCGCCGCGACCGCGCAGGCGAGTCCGGCCCAGCCGGCGCCGACGACGGCGACCTTCATGCGGCTCGGACGCGGCGGCGCATCAGACCCACCCGAGCGCCTGGACCTTCCACGCCAGCCAGAATTTGCGCAGCGGCGTCAGGCTGACCCGCTGGTGCAGCACCTGGAAGTCGTCGCGGGCGATCTCGCGCAGCAGGGTGCGGTAGATGCTCGCCATCATCAGCCCCGGCTTCTGGCTGTGCCGGTCGGCGGGCGGCAGCAGGGCCAGCGCCTCGGCATACAGCCGCTCGGCCCGCTCGGTCTGGAAGCGCATCAGCGCGACGAACCGGTCGGAATGCACCCGCTTCAGGATTTCGTGCGCCTTCACATCGAACTGCTGCAGCTCGTTGACCGGCAGGTAGATGCGGCCGCGCAGCGCGTCCTCGCCGACGTCGCGCACGATGTTGGTCAGCTGGAAGGCGAGGCCCAGCTTGTGGGCGTAGTCGGTGGTGCGCGGGTCGGTCTGGCCGAAGATGCGCGCCGCCACCTCGCCGACCACGCCGGCCACCAGGTAGCAGTAGCGCTCCAGCGCGGGAAAATCGAGATAGCGGGTCTGCTCCAGATCCATCTGGCAGCCCTGGACCACCGCCTGCAGCTGGCGCGCCTCGATGCCGTAGGCGGCGGTGTGCGGCATCAGCGCCTTCATCACCGGATGGCTGGGCTTGCCGGCGAAGGCCTGCGCCACCTCGCCCTGCCACCAGGCCAGCTTGGTGGCGGCCACGCTCGGATCGACCATGTCGTCCACCACGTCGTCGACTTCCCGGCAGAAGGCGTAGAAGGCGGTGATCGCCGCACGGCGTTCGCGCGGCAAGAACAGGAAGGCGTAATAGAAACTGCTGCCCGAGGCGGCGGCTTTCTGCTGGACGTAGTCTTCGGGATTCATGGCGCGTTCGGAAGTCGGGCGATTGTCCCACCCCGACCCATCCGGGCTCGTCGGGTCCGGATGCCTCGCCGGCGCCTCACATGCGCAATGCACGCCACAGCATCGTCGGCAGGTCGGCCGCGCCGACGGTGGGCCGGTGCTCCAGGCTGCGGTGGCCGCCCGCGGCGATGCGGTCGAGGATGCGCAGCCCGCCCTGCACGACCAGCCGCAGTTCCCAGCCGGCCCGGCCCGGCACGTCGTGCACGATATCGGAACCTGTTTGCATAGTGGCGCGCGTCCAGGCTGTGCAATCAGCTATCAATTCGATAGTGGCGGGCGTGGAAAGCAGGGCGGCGAGTTCCGCCCGGCCGACCCCGTGCGCGGCGCAGTCGGCGTCGGTCAGGTAGTGACGGCCGCGGGGAATGTCCACCGACAGGTCCTGCCAGAAGTTGGCGAGCTGCAGCGCGGTGCAGACCGCATCGCTGCGCGCCTGCGCCGCCGGGTCTGCGATGCCGTAGAGATGCAGCAGCAGCCGCCCGACCGGGTCGGCGGACCGGCGGCAGTAGTCGACCAGTTCGGCGCGGTCCGCATAGGTGCGGCGGTCGCGGGTGAAGATCACGTCCTGCACGAAGGCGTCGAGCAGCGCACGCAACAGCGGCAGCGGCAGCCGCCAGTCGGCGATCGTCCGCGCCAGCGGGCCGAAGACCGGCGCCCAGCGCGGCGAGATCGGGGCGCCGGTCGCGGCGGCGTCCAGATCGGCGCGGTAGGCGGCGAGGTCGTCGAGCCGGACGGCGGTCGGCGCGTCGCCTTCGTCGGCGATGTCGTCGGCGGTGCGGGCGAAGTGGTACAGCGCTGCGATGGGCGGCCGCAGCCGTGGCGGGCAGAGCCAGGAGGCGACGGGGAAATTCTCGTAATGGTCGGGGGCGGCGGTCACGCCCGGCATTGTCGGCGAGGGGCTGGCGTCGCGTCGGGCAATGCGGGGCGCTGGCGAGCCGCGACCGGGTGCGGCCGCATTGACAGTCCGCCAGGCCGTCGCCTAAATTACTAACCCGTCAGTCATTAAACGGGAAACGCCGCCATGGCCCCTCTGTTCTGGTCATGCCGGTCGCTCCGGTCTTTTACCGCCCGCTGGTCGGTGCCGTCCGCGTCTTTGCTGCTGGCCTTGTCGCTCGTCGGCTGTTCGCGGCCGGCCCCGCCGCCCGAGCCGGTCCGCGCGGTCAAGCTGGTGACGGCAGTGCCTGCCGGTGCCGGCGAGGCGCCCGTATTCGCCGGCGACGTGCGGGCGCGGGTGGAGTCGCGGCTCGGCTTCCGGGTCGGCGGCAAGATCCTGAAGCGGCATGCTGAGGTCGGCCAGCGGGTCGCGGCCGGCCAGGTACTGGCGCAGCTCGATCCGCAGGACCTGTGGCTGGCCACCGATGCGGCGCGGGCGCAGGTCGCGTCGGCCCGCACCTCGCGCGACCTGGCGGCGGCGGATTTCCAGCGCTACGCCGCCCTCAAGGCCCAGAACTTCATCAGCGCCGCCGAACTGGAGCGGCGCGAGGCGCAGGTCCGCTCCGCTCAGGCGGCGCTGGACCAGGCGCAGGCCCAGCTGGCCGCGCAGGGCAACCAGGCGGCCTATGCGAGCCTGGTGGCCGACGCCCCCGGCATCGTCACCGCCATCGAGGCCGAGGCCGGCCAGGTCGTTGCGGCCGGCACGCCAGTGGTGCGGGTGGCTGTCGACGGCGTGCGCGATGCCGTCTTCGCGGTGCCCGAGGACCAGGTCCGCCGCTTCACGGCCGGCCAGCCGGTCGCGGTGCGTACGTGGAGCACTGAGGCCGCGCTGCAGGGCCGGGTACGCGAGGTCGGCGCAGCGGCCGATCCCGCGACCCGCACCTTCACCGTGAAAGTCGCGCTCGAGGGCGCGGCGCCGCCGCTCGGCGCCACCGTGTCGGTGCAGCCACAGGCGGTCGGCACGGCGCCGGCCGCCGGGGTGCGCCTGCCGACCAGCGCCCTCCGGCGCGACGGCGACACGACCACCGTCTGGCTGCTCGACGAGCCGACGATGACCGTCCGCGCCCAGCCGGTCGCCGTCGGCGGCATCGACGGCAGCGACGTGGTCGTGACCCACGGCGTGCAGCCCGGCCAGCGGGTGGTCGCGGCCGGCGTGCATGTGCTGGCGCCGGGGCAGAAAGTGTCGATCTACGAAGGAAAGTACCCATTTGCGCAGGACCTGCCTGCGCAGAGTGCTACGAAAAGCGTAGCAGATGGTTTGGCGTCCGCAGCGACGGCTCCCGCATCGGCCGCCGCGCCGGCCCCCCGCGACCGGCCGGTGATCGCGCCATGACCACCCCCGTCCACCACGACCGCGAGCCTGGCCCCGGCTTCAACCTCTCCCGCTGGGCGCTGGAACATGCGGCGCTCACCCGCTACCTGCTCGTCGCCCTGATGGTGCTCGGCTTCGCCGCGTACTTCCAGCTCGGCCAGGACGAGGACCCGCCCTTCACCTTCCGCGCGATGGTGGTCCGCACCTACTGGCCCGGCGCCACCGCCCAGCAGGTGGCCGAGCAGGTCACGAGCAAGCTGGAGCGCACGCTGCAGGAGGTGCCGTACGCCGACAAGATCCGCAGCTATTCCAAGCCGGGCGAGTCGCAGATCATCTTCCAGATCAAGGACAACTCCCGCGCCGCGGAGGTGCCCAACGTCTGGTACACGGTGCGCAAGAAGCTCGGCGACATCCGCGCCACGCTGCCGCAGGGCGTGCAGGGGCCGTTCTTCAACGACGAGTTCGGCGATGTCTTCGGCGTCATCTACGCGATGGAGACCGACGGCTTCGGCCCGGCCGAGCAGCGGGTGCTGGCCGACGACGTGCGCCAGGGCCTGCTGCGGGTCAAGGATGTGGCCAAGGTCGAACTCTTCGGCGTGCAGGACGAGAAGATTTATGTCGAGATCCCGCGCCAGCGGCTCGCGCAGCTCGGCATCAGCCTGTCGAGCGTGGTGGACCAGCTCGGCCAGCAGAACGCGGTCGAGAGCGCCGGCGCGATCCAGTCCGCCCACGACGTGGTCCAGCTGCGGGTGGAGGGCGCTTTCGAGGCGGTCGCTCAGCTGCAGGCGATGCCGGTGCGCGGCCCGGCCGGTGCCGCGCAGCTGCGGCTCGGCGACATCGCGACGATCCGCCGCGGTACGCTCGACCCGCCGAGCGTCAAGGTCCTGCACCAGGGCCGCGACGTGATCGCGCTCGGCGTGTCGATGGCCAAGGGCGGCGACATCGTCGCGCTCGGCGAGGCGCTGCAGAAGCATGTCGCGCAGCTCGGCGCCACGCTGCCGGCCGGCGCCCGGCTGGTGCAGGTGCAGAACCAACCGGCCGCGGTGACCGCGTCGGTCGACGAATTCCTGCGGGTGCTGGCTGAGGCGGTGATCATCGTGCTGGCGGTCAGCTTCGTGAGCCTGGGCCTGCACCGCCGGCCGGGGGCGCGCCGCTGGTGGCAAGGCTGGACGATCGACGTGCGGCCCGGGCTGGTGGTCGGCATCACGATCCCGCTGGTGCTGGCGGTGACATTCCTCGCGATGGACTACTGGGGCATCGGGGTCCACAAGATCTCGCTCGGCTCGCTGATCATCGCGCTCGGCCTGCTGGTGGACGACGCGATCATCGCGGTCGAGATGATGGTGCGGAAGATGGAGGAGGGCTACGACAAGGCCCGCGCCGCCACCTTTGCCTACGAAATCACCGCGATGCCGATGCTGACCGGCACGCTGATCACCGCGGCCGGCTTCCTGCCGATCGGCATCGCCCGGTCGGTGACCGGCGAATACACCTTCGCGATCTTCGCGGTCACCGTCATCGCGCTGCTGGCCAGCTGGGTCGCCTCGGTCTATTTCGTGCCCTACCTCGGCACCTGGCTGCTGCGCCCGCCGCCGCACGCCGGCGCTGCCGGCCAGCCGCACGAAGTGTTCGACAGCCGCTTCTACAACGCCTTCCGGCGGGCAGTGCACTGGTGCGTCGCACACCGCTGGATCACCATCGGCGCGACCGTCGCGGTGTTCGGCCTCGGCATCCTCGGCATGGGCCGGGTGCAGCAGCAGTTCTTCCCCGATTCCAGCCGGCCCGAGATCATCGTGGACCTGTGGTCCGCCGAAGGCACGCCGTTCGCCGCCAACGAGCAGGTGGCGCGCCGGGTCGAGGCCCGGCTGCGGCAGGAGGCCGGGGTGGTCTCCGTCAGCACGTGGATCGGCACCGGCACGCCGCGCTTCTACCTGCCGCTCGACCAGGTGTTCCCGCAGAGCAACGTGTCGCAGCTGATCGTCATGCCCGACGACCTGCCGACCCGCGAGGCGCTGCGGCTGCGGCTGCCGGCGCTGCTCGCACAGGAATTTCCCGAAGTGCGCGGCCGGGTCAAGCTGCTGCCGAGCGGCCCGCCGGTGCCGTATCCGGTGCAGTTCCGCGTCGTCGGCACCGACCCGGCGGCGCTGCGCGCACGGGCCGACGAGGTCGCGGCGCTGATGCGGCAGAACCCGCACACACTGGGCGTGAACGACAACTGGAACGAGTCGGTCAAGGCGATGCGGCTGGAGGTCGACCAGGACAAGGCCCGCGCGCTGGGCGTGAGCAGCCAGTCCATCGCCCAGGCGACGCGGCTGCTGTTCAGCGGCACGACGGTCGGCCAGTACCGCGAGGGCGACCGGCTGATCGAGATCGTGCTGCGCCAGCCGCTGGCCGAGCGCGACACCATCTCCGACCTGGACAATGCCTATGTCGCCACCGCGTCCGGCAAGGCGATCCCGCTGCTGCAGGTCGCCAAGCCGGTTTTCACCTGGGAGCCGGGCGTGATGTGGCGCGAGAACCGCGACTACGCGATCACCGTCCAGGCCGACATCGCCGAAGGCCTGCAGGGCGCCACCGTCACCGACGAGTTGCTACCCGCGCTGCGGGAGCTGGAGGCGCGCTGGCACGCCGAGGGCCGCACCGCCTACCGCATCGAGGTCGCCGGCGCGGTGGAGGAGAGCAGCAAGGGCTCGGCCTCGATCGCCGCGGGCGTGCCGATCATGTTGTTCCTCGTCTTCACGCTGTTGATGCTGCAGCTGCAGAGCTTCAGCCGGGCGCTGCTGGTGTTCCTCACCGGGCCGCTCGGCATCGCAGGCGTGGCGGCGGCGTTGCTGTTGCTCGGCCGACCATTCGGCTTCGTCGCGCTGCTGGGCGTGATCGCGCTGATGGGCATGATCCAGCGCAATTCGGTGATCCTGATCGACCAGATCGAGCAGGACCGCGCCGCCGGCGTGCCGGCCTGGGACGCGATCGTCGAGTCGGCGGTGCGCCGGCTGCGGCCGATCGTGCTGACCGCAGCCGCAGCGGTACTGGCCATGATCCCGCTGTCGCGCAGCGTGTTCTGGGGGCCGATGGCGGTGGCGATCATGGGCGGCCTGGTGGTGGCGACGGTGCTGACACTGCTGGCGCTGCCGGCGATGTACGCGGCCTGGTTCCGCGTCCGGCGGCCGGAGGCGGAAAAGGCGCCCGCGGCAGGCTAAACTCGCGGGTTGCCGATTTCGCGCAGTGCCGGTCGACCTCGTGTCGCAGCACTGCGTTTGCAGACAAGGCCCGCGCGGGTGGCGAAATTGGTAGACGCACCAGGTTTAGGTCCTGACGCCAGCAATGGTGTGGGGGTTCGAGTCCCCCCCCGCGCACCACGGACGAAAATTGCTCGAAATCATCGAGTCTTACCTAGTCCTTCAAAAGCTCTGTTCTCCAGCGAGATCAGGGCTTTTTTCTTGGGCGGCATGCTGACCGGCTACGACCGCAAATCATCGAGTCTTACACTGCCATCCCGCGTGATTCCCGCGCGGAATCCCGCGCGGCGGGCGGAGAGGGTGATGGCGTACCTGAGGAAAGTCAAAAACGGGTGGCGAGCCGAGGTCGAGCGGGCGGGCGTGCGCACGTCCGCGACGCGCGAGACGAAGGCCGCGGCACTGGCGTGGGCTACCGCGGAAGAGGCAGCACTGGCTGCCGGCGTCCGGGCTCAGTACCCTGCAAAGACCCTCTCCGACGCCTTCCGCCGCTACGAAAAAGAGATATCGAAGCATAAGCGCGGCGCCCGCGCAGAGATGCTCCGTTTCGCGGCATTCGAGCGAATGTTCCCCGACTTGGCCGGCAAGGTGTTGCACACCATCACCACTGCCGACCTGGGGGTGTGGCGGGATGCTCGACGCGCGGAGGTATCGGATTCGTCGGTAGTGCGGGAAGCCGCCCAGCTGCGCAACGTCTGGAGCGTGGCCGCCCAGGAGTGGAAGTGGACCGGTGAGCCGACGCCGTGGAAGGCCCTAAAGCTGCCCCGCAAGGCTCACGCCCGTACGCGGCGCACCGCATGGGCGGAGCTGCGGCTGGTGCTGCGTCACCTGGGCTATCGCCCTGGTGTGCCGCCGGCAACGCCGCAACAGGAGGTCGCCTGGGCTTACCTGGTCGCGAATCACACCGCGATGCGTGCCGGCGAGGTGATGGGCTTGGCCCGGTCGACCGTGGATCTGCAGCGGCGTGTCGCAACGCTCGGCGTGCATAAAACGGTGGAGGTGGTGGGCGTGCGGCACGTTCCACTCTTTCGGAAGGCCGCCCGTGTCCTGCGTGTGCTGGACGATGCCGCTGCGGCGGCAAGGCGCGATCGCTACTTCACGATCAGCAGCGCCAGCCTCGACGTGCTATTCCGGAAGATTCGCGACAGGTTGCTGCTGGAGAACCTGCACTTCCATGACTCGCGAGCCGACGCTCTGACACGCATGGCGCGTAAGGTCGACGTGATGACACTGGCGAAAATCAGCGGGCACAAGGATCTGCGCCAGCTGCTGGATGCGTATTACCGCGAGACGCCCGAGGAGATCGCTGCCCGCCTTTGACGTATCGGGCGACGTCGTCAGCGGACCACTTTTTTAGGCGCTGGCTAAGATTGATCACTGGAGCTGGAAAGTCGGCACGTTTGACGATGCGATTGGTGACGTGCGCACGACATACCCCCAATAGCTGAGCGATGTCAGCTGTGTCGATTAGTCGAGTCACAGTTTTTCCCCTAATGACTTCCCTGGTGTGGTGGCGAAAGTTGTTGGTGGATGCCATCCAAAGACTGATTTTCGGGCATGGGTTATTGGCATAATGCGGTTGTCTCCAAAAACCCCACCAACATTCACATGCAAATAACTCTGCGAATCCTGGGATGGATTTGGCTCTTTACTCTCACGGTGGCTGTACTCGCAATAGCTTGGCCAAGCGTTAATGCGTGGGCAGACGACAATCAACATTTGGCGGGGTGGGCTCAAGGTATCTTCGGCGCAGTTGCAATCTTCGTTTCTGCATCGGTCGTTGGATGGCAAATACGTGAGGAAGCGCGGCGGCACCGTCTTGCGGAGCAAAGCGCAGCAAATGCTCGCGTCGAAGCAGCGCTGAACACCGGACAGGCCTTGTTGTCCACGCTTCAAATAATTCTGGTTTATGCCTGCCAGAACCGTTTGCGCGATAAGTTTCCCCAAATGGACGCGGACCTCCAGGCGCGAGATAGCGTTCTTGCCGGAATTGACGCAAATGGCATGGGTGTAGATGAACTCGAAGCGCTTCTCTCGTTGCGCGCTGCTGCGACCTATATGCGGAAAGAGGTTCCAGATCGATCTGCCAATCCGTCTGAGGCGGAAGTTGAGGTCCAGCGTGCAGTCGCCAAAGTAATCGATCCAGTGTCCAATGCGGTCGCCACTTTGAACAAAGCCTTGCTCAACAGGAAATCGCAGAATTAGTCCATCTGAAGGTGTTGACAACATCACCAGAAAGACCTTTCGTAAATTTGGACTGCGTTCGCGGAGGTCGTTCATACCAACGCCTCGAGGCAGAGGATATAGTCGTCCCGCTTCATGCGGCCTCCGCGAACAGGCCGCCGCGCGCACGCTTCAGCGCGGCCGAGCATGCGGGGTTTATCCATGCCGCTTCGATGCGCGGACGTGCGCCGTCGGCGAAGGTATGCCGGTCGAAGCGCTCCCAGTGCCCGAACAGCTCGTCATAAAGCGGGCAAGCGTAGCCTGACACCACGACCATGCCGCGTAGGCCGGCAGCCGTTGCAGCGAAGGTGCGATGAGCTGCGTCGTCCATTTCGTGGCGATAGGCTTTGCCGCTGGCCCGTCCTGCCTCCTGCGTTCCGCGCACCTTGCCGGACCAGGTGCTATGGACGTAGGGCGGGTCGAAGTAGTGCAGCGTGTTGGCGCCGTCGTGGTGGGCTGCAACCGCCATCGCATCACGGTTCTCGATCACCACGCCGCGCAGCCGCTCGACCAGTGCGGGAAGAGCGGCGGCATGAGTGGCCCAGTCGTGCGCCGGCGTCGTGCCCGAGCGATTCGAGTTCGCGCGGAAGCCGCTGCGCTCGCCGGTGGCGGCGGCGGAACCGAAGCCCATGAAGGACCGCGCGACCGTGCGCCGCGCCTGCTCCAGCGGGTCGTCGCTGCGCGAGTAAGCGAGGTCGAACTCAGTGCGGGCGAACGGCGTCAGCTCCAGCAGTCGCTGCAGGTCCGGGCCTTGGTCGCGCAGCACGCGGAAAAGGTTGACGATTTCGCCATCGAGGTCGTTGTAGACCTCCCCGTAGGCGCGGGTCTTGCGCAACAGCACCGAGGCGCCGCCGCCGAAGGGTTCGACGTAGATGCGGTGCGGCGGAAACAGCAACATCAGCCAGGGTGCCAGCTTCCACTTGCCGCCGTGGTATCGCAGTGCGGGCCGGGTAACTCCATTCATCGC
>CAJYQL010000021.1 GCA_913776965.1 uncultured Xylophilus sp. | reverse complement strand
GGATCTGTTTCCGTTGACTGGTCCGATCGGGCCGGTCTTTCGCAGTATGTCGCGTCGTTCCGAGAAGACCCGCTACATCAGCGACAACACCATCAATGCCGCGCTGCGCAGCATGGGCTACGACACCAAGGAGCAGATCACAGGTCATGGTTTCCGAGCCACTGCCCGGACCATGATCCGCGAATACCTCGGATGGGCGCCCGACGTTATCGAGCGCCAGCTGGCGCATGTGTCGGACGAGGAACTAGGCGGCAGTTACGACCGCACGACCTTTCTGGTGCAGCGCAAGACGATGGTGCAGCAGTGGGCCGATTTCCTGGACGACTTGGAAGCTGGGAAGGGGTTGCTGCTGCGCGACAACGTGCAGCAGTTCGTGCGGCCACCGGCGCGGCCGGTTCATCACGCTGAATCCGAACGCCTCGGGCAGTGAATGCTCCGGCGTCATGCTGAAACTTGTCCGTTTAGCATGGAAAGAGGTGGGTGACTTGCTGTCAAGTCGCTGGCAAGTTGTTCCTTAATTACGTCGCAAAATTTAATTTGACGATAAATTGGAACATACTCTGGGCCATGCTGCCGAATAGTCACGCTCAGCGCGTTCTCGACCTGCTGGCTCGGAAGGGGATGCTGCGTTCTAGCGACTTGGATGCCGTCGATGCTCCCCGGGTGGTGCTATCGCGCATGACCGCTGCGGGTCAACTGGAGCGGGTCGGGCGAGGCCTGTATCGCCTGCCTGACTCTCCGGGTTCCGAGCACGAGAGCCTGGCAACCGTCGCTGCCCGGGTTCCTCGGGCCGTGTTCTGTCTGCTCACGGCGCTGCAGCTCCACGAGCTGACCACGCAACTGCCGCGTCAGGTCTGGATCGCCATGCCGCGCGGCAGCCATGTGCCGCGGATCGACTATCCCCCCGTCACGATGGTCCAGTTCTCGGGCGAGGCCTATTCAGCCGGCATCGAGATTGTGGAACGCGATCAGGTCCCGCTGCGCGTCTATGGCGTGGCCAAGACGGTGGCAGACTGCTTTAAGCATCGCCACAAGATCGGACTCGACGTGGCCCTGGAGGCGCTGAGGGATGCCTGGACACAGAAGAAGGCCACGGCAGACGAGCTTTGGCACTACGCCGGGATCTGCCGCGTCGCTAACGTGATGCGCCCCTACCTAGAGGCCATCGTGTGAGCAAGGACCTTGCGGCGTCGGTACGAGCCCGTCTGCTGAACATCGCCAAGGCGCAGGGCGTGGACTTCAACCAAGTGCTCGTGCGCTTTGCCTTGGAGCGCATGCTGTACCGGCGCGGGCAGTCCGCGCACGCCGATCGCTTCCTGCTCAAGGGCGCCTTGCTCTTCACGCTCTGGTACGACATGCCGCACCGCGCGACGCGCGATGCCGACCTGCTCGGGTCCGGTGCGAGTGACTTGGGATCGGTAGCTGAGATCTTTCGAGACATCGCCGCCATGGCGGCGGACGATGGCATCCATTTCGATCCGGCGTCAGTCAAGGTGGAGGAGATCCGCAAGGATGCAGGCTATGCCGGGGCACGCATCCTGATCGCGGCGGACCTGGCCAAGGCCCGGTGCAAGACGCAGATCGATGTCGGCTTCGGAGACGCTGTTACGCCCGGTCCTTTGGACGCGGTGTACCCGGTGTTGATCGCTGACCTGCCGGCACCGCGCCTACGTACCTATCCGGTGTACACCGTCGTCGCGGAAAAGCTGCACGCCATCGCCGTCCTGGGCATGACCAACACCGGGCTCAAGGACTATTTGGATCTGTCGGTGCTGATGAGCCGTGAGTCCCTGGACGCCGACATGCTGGCAAAGGCCATCTCAGCGACCTTTACGCGACGCGGTACCGAAGTGCCGCGTTCACCGCCTTCGGGGCTTAGTGATGAGTTTGCGAACGACCCGTCGCGCCAAGCGCTGTGGCTGGCGTTTCTCCGAAAGAACGAAATGGCCCCGCGACCACTGGCAGAGGTCGTTGCGCTGCTGCGCTGCGGGTTGGCACCGGCGCTGCTGCGGGCGACCGCCGCGGGTATCGCTTGACCGACTGCTTTGTCGGGGCGCTTGCTTGGTCGTGCCTGCCGGTGCGCGAGGGAGCCGAGGCGGTGCTCGTGTTCGTAGCGATGTTGTCATGCCTGGTGTCAAGGGTCGGCGACGCGTCTAACTCGGACGACCAACGTGCTCTGCTGAACTTCGCAGTTCGTCAGCGGGCGAAAGCCTGAAGGATTGCCAATCCACACGTGCCGGGCTTCTGCGCGTGCTGCGTCTGGCCGAGCAACTGCGCATCCTGCACGGCAAGGGCGGCTTCGCGGCGTGGCTGGCGAATCTGGCGCGCACCGAGATGCTGGTGCTCGACGACTGGGCCCGGGCCCCGCTGGAGCCGGCGAGCCGGGTCATTGACGACCGTGCCGGTACTGTGGCTCGCGCCACGATCCTCACCACGCAGTTGCAGTTGCAGTTGCAGTTGCAGGTGGAGCACTGGCATGCCTGGCTGGGCGACCCGACCATAGCCGATACCATCCTGGATCGATTGCTGGCCAAGGAGCACCGCATCAACCTCTGAGCGGCCTTATGCGCTTCAAACCTTGCGTGACGCGCTTCACATGGGACTAGAAAGGCCCATGCCAACTCAAGCCGGCCTGAGATCCGGGGAAAAACGCAAATTGCCTGACGGACCTTCCGCCGCGCCTGCAGGCTTTGATCGCCTGTGTTTCCACATGGCCTCGGCCCAAAGTGGCAGCCGCAATGGCAAGGCGTCTGAAAGTCGTGCGATGTGATTGAACAGACAGTTGGCGGTAGCGCTGGTCCGAGGTGGCGTACAGCTAGGTTTGAGGCGGGGAAGCGCCACTGGCCATGGCTGTCGCAAACCGACCGCTCATGGCGAGGACATGGGAACTCAGCAACGCTTGCGTGTCCTCGAGTTTGCCGCTGGCGAACGCGTCGATGATGTCTTCGTGCTCGTCGGCTGGGCTGGGGTTGGCCCGGCTCAGGTTGCCTGACAAAAAGTTGCGCAGCGCATCGAAGCGCCCGGACATCAGGTAGTAGGCCTCGGCGAAGAAGCGGTTGCCGCAGTTGTCGAAGAAGACGTTGTGGAAGTCCGCATCCGACTTGCCATAGGTGAGTCTGTCTCCGCGCGCGGCAGCGGCCTGCATCTCCACATTGGCCGCCCGCAGCGCCGCCAGCGTGGCCGCTGCGCTCTTCTCCATGCACAGCGACATGGCCTGGCATTCCATGATCTTGCGGAACTCGCACAGGACGACCACCTCTTCCTGCGTCGGCAGGAATACGAAGGTGCCGCGCTGGGGCTGAATGGTCACCAGCCCCTGCATCTGCAGGGCGGTCAGCGCTTCGCGCACCGGCGTGCGGCTGACCTCAATGGACGACGCGATGCGTTCCTCCGAGATGTACTCGCCGAGCTTCCACTCACCTTCCACGATGCAGCGGCGCACATGTTCCGTGACGCGCGCCACGAGCGTGGGCGCGCGCGCCATGGGTTGGTGGCGCAGGGGGCGACGGACCGTCTTGTCACTGGTCGGTTCCATAGATCTTTTCCGAGACTGAAGCCCACTGTAGCACTCTGAGGTTCAGTACCTCACTAATTCATGCGGGCTCGATTTGCTCCCGGGTTACCACCTATGGGGAGGTGATTTGACTGAGGTACAGTGCCCCAGATCGACTGAGGTACCGTACTTCAGGCGTGAGGGTAACAGTATTGTGGGCGCCAAGGCGCTGTCGTCGGGACAGGTTTTTGGTGCAGTCGAGCGGCCGCAGTTCAGGAGAGACGGGTGACATACAAGTTCGATTTCGGAGCCTTGCTGCCGTACTGGGAGCAATTCGCCGAGGGGTGCTGGCTGACCCTGCGTCTGTCCGCCATTTCGGTGCTGATCGGACTGGGCATCGGGCTGGCCGCTGTAGTGTGCAAGCGCAGTGGGTTTAAACCCGTCAGCCTGGCGGCGCAGACCTACATCGAGGTGATCCGGAACACGCCATTTCTGGTGCAGGTGCTGTTCATCTTCTTCGGCTTGCCGACCGCTGGTGTCAGTCTTACGCCCATGGTTGCTGCCGTCCTGGCATTGAGCCTGAACCTTGGCGCGTTCTCGGCGGAGATCATTCGCACCGGCATCGAATCGGTGCCACGCGGGCAGTTCGAGGCGGGTGCAGCGCTCGGCCTGAGCCCATTCCAGACCTTCGTCTCCATCGTGCTCAAGCCTGCCCTGCGCACCATCTATCCGGCGTTGTCCGGTCAGTTCGTGATGCTGCTGCTCACTACCAGCATCGTGTCCTCGATCTCGGCGGAGGAGCTGACCTCGGTGGCCCAGAACATTGACTCACTGACCTTCCGCAGCTTCGAGGTTTACATCGTCGCCGCGCTGCTCTACCTGGCGATGTCGACCATCTTCTCGACGGTGTTCCGCCTGATCGACCGCGTGTACTTCTCCTACCCGACCAAGTGAGCCGGCCATGATTCGAGAATTCTCACTGACCGAAGTCTGGGTCATCGTCAGCGGCATCTGGGCCACGCTGGCCCTGTCGCTGATCGCGTTCGGTCTGGGCGGGCTGACCGGCCTGGGCGTGGCCCTGGCACGCACCGCGCCGATCAAGAGCCTGCGCATCGCGGCCGCGACCTTCATCGACTTCTTCCAGGGAACGCCGCTGCTGCTCCAGCTCTTCCTGGTGTTCTATGGCCTGCCGGTGCTGGGCGTGAAGGTGAACCTGTGGGTCGCCGCCGGCCTGGGCCTGGCCTTGCACGCGGGCGGCTTCCTGGGCGAGATCTGGCGTGGCGGCATCCAGGCGGTTGCGCGCGGCCAGTCCGAAGCGGCCGATGCGCTGGGCCTGGGGTACTACGACCGCATGCGCTATGTCGTGCTGCCGCAGGCACTGCGCATGTCGTTCGCGCCCACGGTCGGCTTTCTGGTGCAACTGATCAAGGGCACCTCTCTGGCCGCCATCATCGGATTCGTCGAGCTGTCGCGTTCGGGCCAGTTGGTCTCCAGCATCACCTACAAGCCGCTGCTGGCGTTTGGCCTGGTCGGCCTGTGCTACTTCGCCATCTGCTTCCCGCTGTCGCGCTACAGCGCGCGCCTGGAACGACGCTTCGCCGTCAACAACTGACCCCTTCACCCCAACCGCGGCACATCCGCACCCACTTCAGGAGACCTGAGAATGCTTCACAAGATCACGCGGCGCGCAGCCGTTGCCCTGGCCGTCATGGCGGCACTGACCGGCACGGCCCATGCCCAGAAGGTTGCCGACATCAAGAAGTCGGGCGTGCTCAAGGTCGGCGCCCAGGTGGCCCAGGTGCCGTTCGGCTTCACGGACAAGAACAACAAGCTCACGGGCTACGACATCGAGTTCGCCGAGATGCTGGCCAAGGACCTGGGCGTGAGGGCCGACTTCACACCCGTGACGGTGGCCAACCGCACCGCGGCCCTGCTGACGGGTCAGGTCGACGTGCTGGCCGCGGTGGTGTCGATATTCCCGGACCGTCAGAAGGTCGTGCTGTTCTCGCGTCCGTACTCCTACAACGAGGTCGTGCTCATCGGCAAGGCCAGCATGCCGGCGCTTGGCAACTGGGATTCCCTCAAGAGCTACCGCATCGGTGTGCCGCGCGGCAGCGTGCAGGACTCCGCTGTGACCCAGGCCAAGACGGGCGCGACCATCCAGCGCTTCGACGACGACGCAGCCGCCGTGCAGGCACTGCTGTCTGGCCAGGTGGATCTGGTGGGGGCTTCCAACACCCAGATCGCGCCGATCGACCAGGTCGCCGGCGCCGGCAAGTACGCCATCAAGTTCCCCATCTCGCGCAACTACCAGGGCGCAGCCGTGCGCCCGGGCGAGCGTGAGTGGATGACCTACATCAACGACTTCATCGGCCGCAAGATCGCCAGCGGCGAACTCGATGCCCTGTACAAGAAGTGGATGGGCCAGGAGATGGCCAAGGATATGCCCACCACCGGCGAAGGCGAAGCGGCGCTGGCTGTCATGCTGGCCAAGTAAGCGCCGCAACGATCCCGAGCGAGACTCCAGATGCTTCCCACAGATTCAGGTATCACGGCAGACCATGCGGTCGCCCATGTTGCCAGCGACGAGACGATCATCTCCATGGAGGACGTTAGCAAGTGGTACGGCAGCATGCGCGTGCTCACTGACGTCAACCTGAAGGTGCGCAAGGGCGAACGCATCGTGATCTGCGGGCCATCGGGCTCTGGAAAGTCGACGACGATCCGCTGCATCAACAGGCTGGAGCCCTTCCAGAAGGGCCGGATCGTCGTCGATGGGATCGACCTCGGCGCCAGCACGAAGAGCGTGCAGGCCGTGCGCGCCGAAGTCGGCATGGTGTTTCAGCAGTTCAACCTGTTTCCGCACCTGACGGTGCTGGAGAACTGCATGTTGGCGCCGATGAAGGTGCGCGGCACGAGCAAGGGCGACGCCGAAGCCATCGCCATGAAGTACCTGACCCGCGTGCGCATTCCAGACCACGCCCGCAAGTACCCTGCACAACTCTCGGGCGGCCAGCAGCAGCGCGTGGCGATCGCGCGGGCCTTGTGCATGACGCCCAAGATCATGCTGTTCGACGAGCCCACCTCGGCCCTGGATCCGGAGATGGTCAAGGAGGTCCTGGACACCATGATCGGCTTGGCCGACGAGGGCATGACCATGCTGTGCGTCACGCACGAGATGGGCTTTGCCCGCAGCGTGGCCGACCGCGTGCTGTTCATGGACCGCGGCGAGATCGTCGAGCAGGCGCCGCCCGAGGAGTTCTTCACGGCGCCCCGCCATGAACGCCTGCGCGACTTCCTCGGACAGATCCTCCACAAGTAACCAACGCCGCACGGCGACACCGCTTCGGCCAGCACAGAGCAGCCACGCTATCGATGCACATCGATTGCCGGGATGGCGCAGCCTTGTCTGTTGATCTGCGGTGACATGCCCTCCGGGTAGACACGATGACCGCACTTTCTCTCGCCCATCTCACCGCGCTAGATGTCGCCCCGCCGGCCTTGTTCGACCTGGCCGCCGCTACCGGCTACCAGAGCGTGGGCATCCGCATCCTGCCGGCCGCGCCAGGCGCCGTCGCCTACGCGCTCACGCCGGCAACGCTGGCCACGTGGCGCGCACGTGCCCGAGACGCGGGCGTGGGCGTCTACGACGTGGAATTCATTCCGCTGACGCCGGACGTGCAGGTCGAAGCCTATGCGCCGACGCTGGCCCTGGCGGCAGAACTCGGTGCCCAACGCTTGAATGTCTCGGGCGATGACGCCGACTTCGCGCGCCTGGTGGACCGGTTCGGTGTCATCTGCGACCTGGCAGGCCAGTTCGGCCTGGTCGTCGACCTGGAGTTCATGCGCTTTCGGGTCCTCGCCAATCTGGGCCAAGCAGTCGCGCTCGTGACCAAGGCGGGGCGTGCCAACGGCAAGGTGCTGCTGGACCTGCTGCACTTCCACCGTTCTGGCGGCACGGCCGAGCAACTGGCCGCCACACCCGGCGAGCTGTTCGGCTCGGTGCAGCTGTGCGATGCCCGGCTCGCCGACCCGGGCGATGCGGCGATCGTGGCCGAGGCCAGAGAGGGGCGGCTTCTTCCTGGCGAGGGCGAGCTGCCGCTGCTGGACTACCTGAACGCCTTGCCCCTGGACATCCCGATGGGCGTGGAAGTCCCGACGGCTGCGACCCATCCGGCCTGGGACGCGCACGAACGCGCCCAGCGCGCCAGTGCCGCCGCGCGCGCCGTGCTTGCGGCGCGCCAACCCGCGCGTTGAGCGGCCCACCGCCTCCGATCCGTCACTTCACCATCCTCAGAGGAAACATCATGACGAACGCTCTTTCTGGAAAGGTCGCCGTCGTCACCGGCGGCGCTCGCGGCATCGGCCTGGGCATCGCCCGGCGACTGACGCAAGACGGCGCACGCGTGGCGCTATGGGACCTTGGCTTCGACGGCTTCAGCAGCGAGCCTGCAGGCTTCGTGCCGGCGCTGACTCAGTCGGTCGACGTCTCCAACTTCGCCAGCGTGGAGCAGGCCTACGCCGACACCGTGCAGGCCCTAGGCCAGGTCGACATCCTCGTCAACAACGCGGGCATCAACGGTCCCGTGGTCAACATGTGGGACTACCCCGTCGAGACATGGGACAAGGTCATGGGGGTGAACCTGGCCGGGGTCTTTTACTGCACGCGCGTGATGGTCCCAGCCATGCGCGAACGCAAGCAGGGTCGCATCGTCAACATTTCGTCAATGGCGGGCAAGGAAGGCGCACCGGGCATCGCGGCCTACGCCGCAGCCAAGGGCGGTGTCATCTCGTTCACCAAGACCGTCGCGCGCGAACTGTGCGACAGCGGCGTGATGGTCAACGCCGTCGCGCCCGCCATGACCGAGACCGACCTGTTCAGGCAGATGACGCCCGAGCACATCGCCAACATGAAGAGCCGCATCCCGATGGGGCGCTTCGTCCAGGTGGACGATGTCGCCGCGACGGTGGCCTTCATCGTCGGCCCGGATTGCAGCTTCACGACGGGGTTCACCTTCGACGTGTCGGGCGGGCGCGCCGTCTACTGAGGCACCGAAGCAAGAAGCCATGCGCCGCTCCATTGGCACTGTCTCGCTGTCCGGCACGCTGGCCAACAAGCTCGATGCCATCGCGGCGGCTGCCTCGGCGGCATCGAATTGTTCGAGCCGGACTCCACCAATGCACGCATGTCGGCGGCCGGGCTTAGCTCGCGCTGCGCCGACCACGGTCTCAAGATCGAACTGTTCCAGCCCTTGCGCGACTTCGAGGGCATGCCGGCGGACAGCTTCGCGCGCAGCCTGGTGCGGGTCGAACGCAAGACGACTTCATGCAGGCGTTGGACTGCCCCTTGGTCGTGTGCTCCAACACCTCACCGCTGGCCTTGCCCGAGCCGCAGCGCGCGGCCGAGCAGTTGCGGGTGCTGGCCGAGCGCGCTGCGCGCAGGGGCCTGCGCATCGGGTTAGAGGCACTCGCTTGGGGCCGGCATGTGAACAAATGGCGCCAAGCCTGGGACATCGTGCAGCGCGCCAATCCATCCATATCTGGGTCTGTTCGTCGACAGCTTCCACACGGCTTCGTTGGGTGACAGTCCCGAGGGCATCGCCGAGGTTGGCGCCAAGCTGTTCTTCGTGCAGATGGCCGATGCACCACTGATGGGGCTGAACGTGATCGACTGGGCGTGGCACCACCACAACTTTCCTGGGCAGGGACAGTTCGATGTGGTCGGCTTCTTTGAGCAGTGCATGCGTGCCGGTTATCGGTAAGCGTATCCCCAAGGCCCTCTGGGCAGGGCTATGGCGGTCAGATATCCACGACATGGCGCAGCAGCGGGAAGCCGACGCGCCACGTAGTGCCATCGCCGGGGTCGATGCTGGCGGTGCGCTGGTTGATACGCACGATGGTCCCCACGACGGTGTTGAGGTACTTG